>CP070826.1:0-21971 GCA_020344435.1 Candidatus Bathyarchaeota archaeon
CATATCTTGGTAGGTTGCCTATTAAGTAGGGTGTGCATGTACAAGAGATTATTATCCCCATTTTTCCGAATGCGTCTATGACTAGGTTTTGTTTGTTTGCGAATTCTTCAGAGATCCCCAGATTTTTCCAATCTTCCAAATCCATTCCCGCTGGGTTCAAAGTTGTGAGCACTTTGACTCTCCCGTCTTTTGCCAATTCATTCAAGAATTCCAGACCTGCGTCTCCGAGGTTATGGTAGGATACACCTGCCACCTGAACAGAACCTATTCTTATGAGTTTTTCAGCTCCGTAGATATTTCCTAAGGCAACGAGTATCTCCATGGATTTCCGTACTGCGTAACCCTCTTCTCCATTCAGCATTCTTTCCTCTTCTTTTGTTAGGTGCATGAAATCACAAGAATCTGCTCAAATCAACTCTTCTGTATTCTTCTCTTTTGAATCCCTTACCTGTTCCCATAGAAGGAATCGTTGCATCTAGTCCCATCTTACACGTTCTCGCCTTTTTTCCTTGTGTCAAATCTCCAGATGGATCAAGCGAAGACCCTCTCTGGTTTGGTACGGTAACAGCGTCTTTATCTGCTTGGAATCTAGTTGCAATGGACCATTCAACTTCGTTTTGGTCATAAATGTTTATGTCATTATCTACAATAACGCAGTGCTTCAATGACTTGTGTCCTTTGAAGGCTGCCTCAATCGCTTTCTTTCCATCATCTGACTTCTGTTTCTTTATTCGCACCACTGCGTGGAGCCAGCTGCAACCACCAGGAGTTATGTAGACATCCTTACATTCGCAGACCTTGTTCACTTCGTTGAAAATTGTGGGTTCTCTGGGCATTCCCATCAGAAACTTGTGTTCGTTTCTTCCAGGAAGTATTGTTTGATAGATTGATTTTTCTCTACGGGTCATACAGTTGACTTCTACAACTGGTTGATGTCGTACTCTGTCAAGAATACCTGTTGCATCTAAGAAAGGTCCTTCTGAAGCCATTTCTCTTGTTATCCTTCCCTCTAACACAATCTCACAATCTCTTGGAGCCTCAAGATCGACGGTCTTACACTTCACCAGCTCCGTCTTTTCAAGCGCGTTGGCCATTCCTAGTTCGTCAACCCCTTTTGGCAGAGATGTGGCAGCGGCAAGAAGAGTAGCAGTTGAGTTGCCTATGCAAATTGCTATATCGAGTTCGCCACCAGATTTCTTGAGGGCGGCATCTGTTCCCCTCTCTTCAACGATTCTAGCTACAAGCTTGTTCTTATCTAGCAACATCAACCTGTGGAAACATGTGTTTCTGCCCAACTCTGGGTCTTTTATTATGGCTATCGCGGACGCAATGTAACTTCCTCCGTCCTTTTCTATGTACCTCATAATTGGTAGCCTTGTTAGATCAACGTCTTTCTCAACTACTTCTTGGCATTCTCCCTTCTCCACAACAATTGGAGGTACAGGATTTTCTATGGAATCAGATAATTTGTGCAACAATTGTTCCTTCTCTATGTTTAGAGCTCTGGCAATTAGTCCCTTGGAAGAGACTAGGCCAGCTACAACAGGAATGGTGGATTCTTTCACTCTCTCAAAAAACATAGGTTTCTCGCCGAGAGCATCAATAATTCCCGCCATCTCATACTCTGTCGACACTTCTTTTCTTATCCTTATCAATTCCCCCTCTGCGTCAAGCTGTCCTAGAAAATCTCTAAAACCCAATATATTCCCCTCTACAAACGTGATATCCGGTTTCTAATTTGGTCATTTTCTTCATACCTTCTATTTATCCCAGTTTTCGTTCTCAACACTCTAAATCCCTCTCCTTCCATTGCTGTTGCAACTGCTTCTTGAAGTTCTCTTCCCGGCGTCAATGCTACCATGCATCCACCACCGCCACCACCAGTTAGTTTTGCTCCGATGGCTCCCCGTTCTCGAGCTCGATTGACAAGATAATCCAATTCTTTGCAGGAAACTTCGATTTCTTGCAGTAGACCATGATTTTCGTTCATCAACCTCCCAACTCTTACCAAATCAAAATCTTCTAATGCTCTTCTCGCCTCGAATATTAGCGATTTTGCTTGATTGAACACTAGGTCATACTTTTCTGGATTTGCTTTCTTTCTTTTTGCGACGGCTGCAATCATTCCCTTCGTGTTGGCGACAATTCCTGTGTTGCCTATGACAATTCGAACGGGTTTCTTTATGCTCAGTCTTTCGATTTTGCTTGGACCTCCGCTCAGATTCCTGATAAACCAGATCAATCCTCCGTAGGTTGCTGCAGTGTTGTCGATCCCCGAGGGTGTTCCAGCGTAAGCTTTCTCAGCTTCATAAGCAATCTCGTTAATTCTTTCAATTGACAGATTCATTCTAAACTCCTCTGCTATAGCCTTTGCGATTGCAACGCTGCTTGCAGCAGAAGCACCAATTCCGCTGAAACCAGGGAGGTTTCCTCCCAACCAGATCTCCAAAGCCCTCTTTTCAGAATTGATTCCCATATTTTCAAGCATTCTCTCAATGGCCTCTTTTTGCTGGGTTCTCTTCTTTTCAGTATAGCCTTTTGCGCCTTTTCTTTCGTCGCTTATTGTGATTCCATCTCCAATTGACTTCACTTCTGCCTCGGCTATCAAATCGATTGCAGAAACAATTCCCGGCAGACCGTAAACCACGAAATGTTCACCAAACAAAATGGCTTTTCCGAAACCAGAACCTCTTCCCATCGAGACCACATAAGAAAGACAATTAGTTCTTGAGATTTAAGCAATATGGACAATAGAGCCCCGAAGTTGCAGGAATTAAGAGGGTTATGGCTGTTTGCAAAAAGGTCGATAGCTAGGATGAGAATACTCCTGAAAGGGTGTTTCAAAGGTAGCGTATGTCTAGCACTATTATGCATACATCAAAAATAGAACATGCACACGTCATCTAGCCTTTCATGAACGAGATGGATGCGTAGCCTACAACTGAAGAGAAGTCCTTGGTGATGTCGCCGCTGGTCTTATAGCAAAGTAGCCGCGCCCTCTTTGCGTTCAACAACTTTGCTGCCGTAATCGCTGCAACCACTGGACCGTAACCGCACGTGGAAATCCTCTGAGACTCAACAGTAGAGTAATAGAGTTCCTCGTCCATCTTTATGGCGGCATCGATGGCCAATCTATCCTTCTGGTCTGCTCTTTCATGAGGCTCGTAGTGAGTCAGATCTGTTGAGGCTATCACCAAGCCGTTTTTCCCACACAGTGCTCTTGCAGCAGCCCGCCCTACCTCGCGACTCGATTCCAGATCCTGCATAAGAAATGAGATGGGGACAAGCTTGAAGCTTGAACCGCAGAGGTATTGAAGGAAAGGGAGCTGAAGCTCAATAGAGTGTTCGCGTGCATGGGCTGTGTCGTCCACATCGATGATTTGAGATTCGCGCAGAATCTGGTTAGCCGTTTGGCTGTCAATCTCTACGTCTCCCAAAGGGGTTCGCCAAACCCCCTCATTCATGATGGCCAGCGCACTGCCAAACCCGTAATGATTAGGGCCAAAAAGAACAACAGTGTCTGGTCGACCATCAAATGCAAGACTGTAATACGCGTTTGCAGCCACTGGTCCAGAAAACATATATCCTGCATGAGGACAGGCTAGCCCGACTATATCTCGCGGACCCCTTTCCTTGATCTCTGGAAGTCTTCCTGGTCCGATTTTGTGCACGAAGCAGTTTTCTATCTGTGCTCGCAAAGATTGTGAGTTGTCAGCGTACCACGAACCTGCCACTGCGGGACGCCTAACCTTCAGCCTTCTCCCTCTTCCGTCTTTGCCAGTTTTACCTCGAAATCATCGATTGAAAGGCCTAGGTCTCCGTCAGGAGGGATCTCTCCTCTCTCTCGCAATATCTGTCTCGCAAGAAGCCAATAGATTACCGCCAAGGCTCTCCTCCCCTTGTTGTTAGTGGGGATAACTATGTCTAGGTTGCGAGACTCGTTGTCGGTGCTGCAAAGAGCCACAACAGGAACACCCACTGTTGCGGACTCTCTCACAGCTTGACCATCGGCTCTCGGATCAGAAACAATAACAACACTGGGTTCGATGCGATTAGGATAAAGGGGGTTGGACAGCACCCCAGGAATAAAACGTCCAATAATAGGAGTTGCCCGAGTCGCATCACAGAATCTCTCCACTGGAGTTCGCGCGTATAATCTTGCTGCCACCGCTGCGATCTTAGACGGCTCAAACCTGGCCAGGAACTTAGCGGCAACCCGGATTCGTTCATTCGTCTTCTGAATGTCTAGAACGAACAGTCCATCTGGTCTGACACGATATATGAACGGCTCGACATCCTTTGTTTTCATTCTGGTCCCTATGTGGATCCCTGCTGACAGGAGGGTATCTTGAGGCAACAAGAGCTCCTCACTCGCGATTTCGATTTCTTCACTTTCTTCCTTCGACATGTTCTTCTTCACAACCGAAGGGTGGCCATCTTGGCTCTTTCGCCAAGCATTTCCTCTGTTCGGATGAGCTCGTTGATCTTTGATATGCGCGTTCCCCCGATTACGCCCGTTTTGATGATGGGACAGTGCAACGCTATCGATAGGTGAGCTATATGCGTATCGGTCGTTTCTCCAGATCGGTGAGACATGATAGTAGTGTATCCTGCTTTCTGAGCCAGTTTAGTGGTCTTCCAAGCATCAGTAAGTGTTCCAACCTGATTGGTTTTGATGATTGCCGCATTAGCAGCACCGAGTTCTATTCCATGACCTAGTCTCTCCATATTTGTCGCAAAAAGATCGTCGCCGCATACAAGACATTTTCCGGTCATCTTTGTGAGTTGGGCAAAACTCCTGAAATCTTGTTCATGAAATGGGTCTTCAATGTAAGCGAGGTTATAGCGCTCGACAAGCTGCGAGATAAAGTCTATTTGATCCTCCGAATCTCTCTTGACTCTGTCTCGAGGGTAGACATAGCATTTCTCTTTTGAGCTCCACAAACTTGAAGCTGCTATGTCCAATCCAACTCTGCAATCAACTCCCGTTTCCTTTGAAACGACTTCGCATGCCTTTGACATGATTTCCAAGGCCTCTTCATTTCCTATGTTGGGAGCCCAAGCTCCCTCATCTCCTCTTCCATTGGTGAAGCTTTTGTCTGCTTTTCTTAGGAAAGAACCTACTTTCCTGTGAAATGACGCATTTGCTTTTGCTGCCTCAGAAAAGGAGTTTGCTTTGAGCGGTAGTACTAGAAACTCTTGTATGTCTGGTGTCTTTCCGTGTGCATGTTTTCCCCCGCCTATGACATTTCCCAAGGGATTTGGGATTTCATTTGCAAAATAACCTGCAAGATACTCAAACAATGACATGCCATGTGATGCGGCTGCGGCATCAGCGGTTCCTAGAGACACAGCATAAGCTGCGTTTCCACCGAGATTCCTGAAATCTGCTGTTCCATCTATCTCGTGGAGAAGAAGGTCGATTTCCTCTTGTTCGTCTGCATTTCTGCCTATCAGTTCCGGGGCGACTAGATTAGCCACGTTCTCTATGGCTCGATCTACTATGCCTTGTGGATAGGAGATTACTTCCGCCTTTCCCTTGCTGGCGCCAGCTGGTGCAGAAGCTCTTCCGAATCCTGCTAGGGTCGTCACGTCAACCTCAAGGGTCTCTTCCCCTCGGCTGTTGAAAATCTTTCGTGCTGTGATATCCTCAATGACCGTTGACACGTCCATCCTCTCGATCTTATGCTTGTCTCCTTCTTCCGAACTCACTGAATTTTAGAACTTGATCTATGGTTTCCACGTGGGAGAGGAGCATGCGACGACAGCAATACCGAGTAACTCCAAGACTATCTAGGACCTTTCTTGGGTCTTCTCCTCTTTTTACCCCTCTGGCGAATTCTTCCCATTTGTCGCCAATTGACTTGCCGCAGGAGAAACAGCGCACGGGTATGATCATCCTTGTCGTCCTCCCTTAATCATTCACAAAGGGGTCAGGGCGTGGATTTGTGAAAATGTGCTTTCTATCGTGGGCTTTTCTTCACAACAAAACAGTGTCATCTGATTTTTACCCTATCTGTAACTTTTTTGATCTCTAGCTCTCGCGCTGGGTCCCCCAAACTTCTTGGACTCTTTCCGCCTTGGATCTCCAGCGATCATAGACCGGTCGTAATTCATGAATGCGGTCTTGAGCTTGGCGCTTTTAGTCCAATCTAATAAAGCCCTTGCGATAGCCATCCTAGAGGCCTCAGCCTGCCCCATGAAGCCTCCGCCAGACACCTTAACATCGATATCGATCTGCCTCAAGGTTTCCTTATCTGCTTGGAGGATGGGTTCGATGATCTTGTCTCTGGCAATAATGGGATCAAAGATCTCGAGGGGGATCTTATTTATGCGAATTCTTCCCTTTCCTTTTCTCACGGTTGCTCTGGCAATGGCGGTCTTCCGCTTTCCACTCGTTAATAAAATCCTCTCTCGACCAGGCATACTAGTCACCAGATGAAGTCCATCCGATCTCCTTCGCCAATTTTCCAACCGTGACATACGGGCATTTCAATTTCTCTGATTCAGCGCATGCTATTCTTTGCGTCTCTATGTCTTTAAGCTCTTCGGGCACGTCAGCAAAAACCCTGAGCTTTCTGTAGGCTAGCTGTCCCTTTGGTTTCTTCCTTGGCAGCATTCCCCTTATAGTTCTACGGATGATCTGTTCTGGTATTCGGGGGTGGAAGGGACCCTTCCTGGGGTGTCCGATCTCAAGTTTTCTTTTGGCTTCCTTGACCGCGCTCAATCTCTTCCCCGATATCACCGCTTTTCTTGCGTTCACGATTGTGATGCTTTCTCCTTGGAGGAGGCGCTTGGCTACTGTGCTTGCCATTCTGCCGAGAATGAGTCCGTCTGCATCGATTACTACAGCTGGCTCTGTGGTCATAGTTTTCACTCGAGGATTCTCACGTTTGTGCCTTTTGGATTTTTCTCCGCTAACTCTTGTATTGAGAGGCATTTCCCCTTGGCTTCTAGAATTTTCAGCTTCGCCTTTTTAGAGAAGGCGAAGGCTGCCACATGTAAGGAATGGTTGATCTTCCCTGAGCCTAGCACTTTTCCTGGAATTGCTACAATATCTCCCTTCTTTGTGTGGCGCCTTAGATGACTCAGATTCACGCTTGCTCGTCTCTGTCTTGAGCGTGCCAAGCGATCTGCTATTGAACGCCATACTCTTACCTCGTTTTCTCGGGACTTCTTTCTTAGGGCTCGGATGATTTCTGTCAGTTCTAGGTTTGTCGCTCCAATCTTTCTCAAGTCATTTCGCCGCCTTCAGTTGCTTGATGAATTCTTGAGATTTTCTATCGATTATGCTGGTGGCTTCTAGTATGGTTCTTTCAACTGGAAGAGCTCCTGTGGATTCTATCTCAATGATGAAGGTATTTTCATCTCCTTCTATCTTAATGGCGGCTGGATCTATTGGACAAGTGTCAACGCAATCTTGGCATAGTGTGCACTCGATGATATTTTTTGCTTCAACTTCTTCTCTGTCTTTTACGAGTATCCCCTTTGGGCAAACGTCCACACAGTCTCCACATGCATCGCATTTCTTCTTGTCCATCTCGATTTTTGCCATATATCTGTAGGTGCAGGCGGAGACTGGTTGCCATTTCGCATGTTCTTCTCCTTTTCCGAGCCTTGCGTATGCTTCCAGTTTTATTCGTTGACCTAGTGCAAGCTTTGCTATCGGAATCTTGTCGCTTACCGGTACTATGTCTGGGTTCTCCGAGTTTAGGGTTCTTGAGTGGACTGTAGTGGTGTTTTCTTTTGCTTCAGCTTCAATTGTCAGTGATACCTGACAAAGGTTGCATCCGAACTCACTTCCGCAGGGGCACTCCTCTGGCAGATTATAGGTGTCTAGGTCTGTCTTAAGTGGGATGAGGCCAAGTCTGTGAGCGAGAATCTCGTCGTGGAGCACAGACGAGTTTTCAATTATGATGACTTCATCAATGGCCATAGAAGGGACTTCAGAAAGTATGATTCTACGTAGGGCGTTAATGTATGGAGTGTCTACTCCTTCAATTATCAGCCGAGTGTCCAAGTCGGTCTTTCTGAGGATACGAACGTCCATGTTACCGATCGCCCTAATATGGTTGTGATATGAATTGTGGGTGCTTCCCATAAGGAAAGAAAGGCATTATTTCAATGTTTCCTTCAGTATGCAGCGCGTCTCTCTACCTCTGCTTGTTTACACGCATATCCGACTTTGCTAGACGCAAGACTTGAGCAAACATTCACGTCGATTAGAATCCACAACTCTAGATTCTGCGTCCTCTTCTTCCTCCCTTTCTTCGTGTTCCATCATGTGGAACTGGAGTGACTTCTTCAATACGGCCAATACGGAAGCCAGCTCTAGCCAAGGCTCTTATGGCTGCTTGGGCACCAGAGCCTGGAGTCCTAGCGCCAGACCCCCCAGGAGCACGAACCTTAATGTGTATTGCGCTTATTCCTCTATCCCTTGCAATCGTGGCTGCGTGAGCCGCGGCCCTCATCGCGGCGTAGGGTGAGGATTCTAGCCGATCAGCCTTCACAAACATCCCGCCCGAAGTCCTAGCGATGGTTTCAGCCCCCGATAGATCCGTGACGTGCACAAAGGTATTATTATAGGAGCTGTAAATGTGGACGACAGCCCATCTCTCAGATTTCCTACTCAAGTCTTCTCAGCCCTTGATGCGATTGACATTCGCGTGATATGATTGGACTCTGACAGGAGGCTCGCAGGAGCAAAACCTATTTTCGCTTCTTCGTCCCTCAAAACCAGATACCCTGGAGACGAAACCCGCCTTTTATCGATGCCGATATGTCCATGAGCAATGAATTGTCGAGCTTGATGCATAGACTTGGCAAACCCCTTTCTAAAGACTAATGACTGAAACCTCCTTTCAAGGATGTTCTCTATGGAGAGGTCCAGAACATCATCCAACTCAGCGTCCTCAGCTAAGATTCCGAGGCGATACAGCCTGTCGAGGAGCTCTTTCTCCCGTTTCTTTCTCTCTCCAGTTGGCATTCCCAAAAGCGATCTGGCTACTTCTCTGAACTTTGAGATCATGGTTCTGTGGCGCCAAAGTTCCTTCTTGTTCCGAAGCCCATACTCGCCGATTAACCTAAGTTCCATTTGAAGAGTATCCACTTGCCAAGGAAACTTTGGTGTTTCATATTTCTTCCGAGGTTTCTTTGGATCTCCCATATCAAACCAATCCCCACTACTTCTGTATGACACGCTTTTTCTTGACGCCTATTGCCTTTCCTTTTCTTCCTGTGGTTCTTGTTCTTTGTCCTCGCACTTTCAAACCATAAGCATGACGAATGCCCTTCCACGACTTCATCTTTTTCATCTGATCGATGTTGGCTTTTGTCTGAAAAATCAGATCTGAACCCACTAAGTGAAGCGCCTTCCCGGTTTCACTGTCCTTTGAGCGGTTGAGTAGCCATTCTGGCACATCGTATTTAGGAGGGTTCTCTATGACATCTTCGATCTTGCTTACCTCAACGTCAGAAAGATAGCCAAGACGGCTTTCAGGATTGATCTTAGCTTTTTCGGCGATGACCTTGGCCAATCTGATTCCGACGCCCTTAATTTTGGTAAGTGCATAGTCTACCGTGATTGTGCCGTCCAAGTCCGTATCTGCAATTCGAATGATGTGTTGGAATTCTCTAGGCATTTTTCTTTCAACTAGCTCTTTCTGAAACTAGACTACGGAATGAATCGGACTTTATTTAAACCTTCCTTTGCCCAACATCGTTTGCTCTCAGCTAGAAGATACTGTTCATAATTTGAGTAAGAAAGATAAGGAGGGCCCATGAATTTGTTCTCAAAGAGACTGAATGTCTACGCACAGTGGGAACACTGTGTGGTGCAATATGGACTTGTGTAGGGAAAGTATAACTCTTGTTTCCTATTCACGATGAGAATCGGCCCACAATCAAGCCTTACGTTAATTACGTTCTCTTAGCAGTCAATGTTGCCATCTTCTTCTTCTTTTATCTGCAAGATCCCATCCGAATGTTAGTGCTGGAGAGTCGAATTTGGGAGTATGGCGCCATTCCACGCGACATCATACAGGGAGAGAACCTCTGGACTCTCATCACTAGCATGTTCATGCATGCCGATATGATGCACCTGTTTGGAAACATGATATATCTATGGGTTTTTGGCGATAACATTGAGGATGCCCTCGGTCATATGAGATATATTGGCTTCTATATTCTTGGAGGATTTGCGGCTAGTTTCGTTCATATAGCTTCGGTGTATGTGGCTTTGCCCTCCTTGACGCGTGTACCTTATGGGTGGTACCCTGCCCAAATCCCGTCTGTGGGGGCTTCTGGGGCTATCTCAGCTGTTCTGGGTGCTTACATGCTTCTTTACCCTAGGGCGAGAATACGAACCCTAGTGTTTTACTTTTTCATTCAAATAATAACGGTGCCTGCATTATACTATCTTGGTTTTTGGTTTTTCTATCAGCTGATGATGGGTTTCTTCTCCTTGGGTGGGTTGCTCTCAGGGGTGGCTTTCTGGGCTCACATAGGTGGTTTTGTGGCTGGAGTAATTGGGGTGAAGGCGTTTGGAATACGGACTAGAACGAGACTTGATGTCATTGCCGATAGAAGTCAAGTCAAACCCACTTACGTGGGCCCGAAGTATAAGGCTCCTTTCGTGGACGCAATCGTAGAAGGCGACAGAGTTCGGGTTGTGGCTGAGTTGCCAGGCGTTGATGAAACGGATATCCAAATCAGGGTATCTGGCTGGGAGTTGGTAATCTCTGCTGAGCGTGGAGAGACAGCGTACTATAAGCAGGTTGTATTGCCCTTCACTATATCTCCTCAAGTTCAAGATTTAGATTTCAAGAATGGAGTTTTAAGCTTCACAGTCACCAGAATGATACCGAGAGTCTGATAGTGCCTAGACTTTGGTGGTATTTTGTGGGCTACTTTCTGGCTATTATCAGAGATTCAAGATCACGCGGATAGTATGTTATGACCTCCGCTCCATCATGGGTTATGACAACTGTGTCCGAGTGTCTGAATCCTGCGTATCCTGGTTCATAGATGCCTGGTTCGCAGCTGAAGATCATGCCTGGCTTCATGACAGTGTCGTCGCCCAAGTCCAGCCACGGTGGTTCGTGGCCCTCAAGACCCAACCCGTGACCCGTATGATGTCTTACAAGTTCTTCATAGCCAGCTTTCCTGATGATCTTCTTAGATGCCCTATCAACATCACTGCACCTTGCTCCAGGTCTGAAGACTTCTAGACCTGCGTCCTGAGCCTTGAGCATAACTTCAAAGTATCTTCTCTGCTTTTCAGTTGGCTCCCCGATGATCATTGTTCGTTCCAATTCGCTGCTGTATCCACCAATATCTGCTCCAACTCCAGTTATGACCACATCGCCTTTTCGAATCATCCTTCTGGTGCTGATGGCATGGGGGATAGCTGACATTGGACCAACCTGTCCCCTAAAGCCAGCGCTAGCAGGGGACAATCCCATCCGGCATGGCTCATACTCGGGTCCCAATGTTTTCTTCATGATCATTGAGGCTTGATAGGAGGCCCTCAGCGCGACGTAGACGTCCCACAAGCCCGGCTCTGTGTATTCTTGAAGCAGCGCGTGTGCAAGGTTTGTCCACTTGCCGCTTTCCTTCAGTAGTTGAATCTCCTCTTCTGATTTAATCATCCGCATCTTTTCAACTATGTCTTTTGCTTCTACGAACTCAGCTTCTGGAAGCGTTTCTGCTATCGATGGACCTCTATAACCCCATGTTCCCGCTGCTCCTGCTAGAGTGTCAATGCCAATCTTCTTTCTTTCTAGTCTCAATTCTTTCAAGAAAGTTGCGAAGTGATCGATTGGATGCTTTTCTCCAGGATAATCTGGATAAGTCATGATGTCCTTTATCAGGGTCGTTTTCAATGGAACATGATCTTTCTCCAGATATGGTCCCATGAAGGTTATTTCCCCTTCCAGGGGGATGACGAGTGCGGCTGGTCTCTCTGTCAGGATATATGAGTAGCCTGTGAGATAGAGAAAGCTCGCTCCGCTGGTTAGATACAAAGCGTCTAGCTTCTTCTTGCCCAGCTCACCCTTAACCTTGTCAATTCTGCTTTCGTACTCTCTCTTGCTGATACATGTCCTAACCATCAAGATACCTCTCGCGCTATTCTTGTTGAACTGGGATATCTTGAGGGTAGTAGACATAAAGATTTAGTGGAGTGAATATTCGCGAGTCTAAATTTCTGAGCTAAACGGACAAGAATAATGACAAAGACTGTTTCCACCCTTCCGCGCGCGCATCCACGCCCGTGGCGCCGGGAGTGGGATTCGAACCCACGCGGTCCAACAGGACCACAGGCTCTCAAGGCCTGCGCATTATCCACTCTGCCATCCCGGCATCAAACTCTCTGCTGCTCTATCCTAAAATCTCTTTGTGTACTATTTCGCTGGGGGTTCATTCATATCTGAAATAGGAGCAAGCTTACACTCAATTATGGCTATAGTGATTACAAATCTACACCCAAGTCTGGATAATCTATGAACGAAATTATAACTTGAGGGTCTAGCGATTTTGGGGCTTGCCTCGTCAGCCTACAAGTTTGTATATTCTGATATTTTTGCTTCCTGATATGAACTCGATCTTTCCATTTCTTTCAAGCTGCCGGAGCAGATCTTTTGCTACACTCATGCGTAGATCGAGACGTGAAGCTACCGCATAGGGTGTGATTGCCCTCATCTTCTTTATTTGGCTGAGAACGCTCTCGTTGCTTGGCGGAACTATTCCGCCGACTCGTTTCTCGCTAGAGAATCTGAGAGCGCCACTTGCTTTTGGCGTTCCCGTCCTACTCTGAGTCCTTTCCGTCTTTCTGAGTGTCTGCTTCTTCTTTCCGCCACCCATCCGTTCACACCTAAAATCTGGGGGAGCATTGTCGCTTATAGGGCTTCCTATGTCAAGATCTAGCAGGATCACGCTACGACGCTGATTTCTGCTTTGTGTTCTTTCCGCCACTGGTCTAGAGGAATGGAGAGTTCTTCTTCGATCTTCGCTCTGTGAATGGAGTTCATGGTGCAGAATGGGATTATTCTGCCATCCGGTACAGCATAGTGTATACAGCACCTCTGTACTCTCTCAAGGTCGAAGTTGTATGGATCCATGAAATGCATAGATGATATTAACAACATCTTCCTGTGCAGCTTACCCAAAGACTCATAGTTTCCCGTCGTCAAGACTGGCCAGAGATACTTTCTTAGGAGGCTGAACTTGATGTGACGGAGCGCGCCCATCAGCCACATCTTGGCTCTTGTCTTGTGACCCTTTAAGGCTTCTTCATAGACCTTATTCATTGATTTTATGAATTTCTTGACGTCGCCGTACCTCGTTATGGGGACGATCTCTCCATCTTCGATGAAGATGTAAGTAGCCATCCCACAGTGTGGATGCGCCGTGAACTCCACATATCTCTTATCCTTCAAGGCGCCAATGGCCTTGGAGATTGGCACAACCGTCGGAACTGGATAGAAGTCTGCAACCTTTATTTTTCCATCCATCTGCTCCTCAACGGCATTCATGAAGTCAGGGATTGTAATCCTCATTTCTTTTCTCTCCTCCTCCGGCAGCCTACCACAGAGAGACACGGGCTGAACGTTAACACATCGAATAACATCGAAGTTCTCCACTGCAAATCGAATTATGTCTCCAAGCTGATGGTCGTTAACTCCTCTTACTAGTGTAACAACCAGCACCACACTCTGTAGTCCCGCTTCACGGCAATTCTCTATCGCCTTCATCTTAGTTTCTAGCAGATTTTTTCCTCGAGTGAACTTGTAGACCTCAGGGGTTAGGCCATCAAATTGCAAGTAAAGTGTGCTCATTCCCGCCTCTAGCAATCCGCGACAATACTCTACGCTGTGGGCTAGCCGGATGCCGTTTGTGTTGACCTCTACATGGCGGAAGCCCCGTTCCTTGGCAGCCCTTATCAACTCAAAAAGATCTTCACGTATCGTAGGTTCTCCTCCAGAGTATTGTAATGCCGTCGCTGGTACAGGCTTGTTGCGTCTCAAGTTCTCCAACATGGCTGTGATCTGTTGCTTAGATGGCTCGTAAACATATCCTGCTGCAGCAGCATTGGCGAAGCAGACTGGGCATCTCATGTTGCACCTGTTTGTCACGTCGATTATCGCCAGCGCCGTATGTGACTTGTGTTGGGAACAGATTCCACAGTCGAGCGGGCACCCCTTCTCTGTTTCTCTGCGTGAGTTTCTGAGACCTTCTCCCTCATAGGAGAACTTTCCGGCTCTCTGATACTGCTCGTGGTCCGACCAGTATATATCTTTGAATTCGCCATGCTCACGGCACTGTTTCTTAATGTAGACCTTGTTGTTCTCTTCAAATATTTCGGCGTCTAAGACCTTAGAACATTCTGGACATATGCTCTTAGTCTCCCTAATAAACCGCATTTTGACACCACTGAGAGTTGTAACTTATATGCCATAGACCCCCCTAACAGAATATAAGAAGATTTCCCGAGGTTCCAGAAGGTGAAAGGGGTTTGTCTGTGAGCGGTGACGTGAGAAGGGTCCTGAGAGAAATAGGTCTAACCAGTTACGAGACTCGAGCGTATTTAGCTTTGGTTGAAAGCGGGGTGATGATTGCGAGTCAAGTTAGCGAACGATCCAGCGTTCCCTACTCAAAAATCTATGAAACACTGAATTCCCTTCAGAGAAAGGGTTGGATCGAAACCGCGCAGGGAAGACCCATCAAGTACTATCCGAAGTCTCCCTCTGAGGCCTTCAGGGCTACGAGGTTGCGTCTAGAGGAAAAGGCGAGGCTATGGAAGCGCGCGGTTATGAGAGAACTGCAGCCCCTATATGAGCACAGAGAGTTCCACGAGAAACCCGACATCTGGATTCTGCGGGGGGAGTCCAGTGTTCTGGCAAAGCTACAAGAGATGATGAACGGGGCCAAGAAGGAACTGATGATCGCGGCTCCAGAGTTTGCCAGAGTTTATGCAGAGGCTGGCATGCTGATGTTGAGGCGACTGCAAGATAGCAGGATTCGTATCCAAGTTATTGCTGCAGGAGATTGGAATATAGAGAAAGTACAAGGTGTAGGCGAGGCTAGGTTTAGGAAGAGTATGTTTGGAGGAGGCGTAATAGTGGATGGGAGGGAGGCTCTGCTGCTTCTCGGAGAGGAGAAACCAACTCTAGTGATATGGTCGAATCATGTAGGCTTGGTAAAATTTGCCAAAGATTACTTCCAACACCTGTGGAAGACAGCAGAAAGTTCCTTATCATCAAGAAATGGATGATATTCCATAATCGCTGTTATATATGCAATCTATTCTGTCTTTCAAATGTTGAGTCTCAGTTCACAAGGTTTTTGTAAGGAAATCTTAATGTAATCGATTGGAGGGACACCCTCAACGTACACAGACTATATGCGAGAAAGCGTGCAGGAGCTGAGGCACAGAGAGATTCTAGCGTTCTTAATAATGATTATGGGCTTGATATCATTGATGGGTGGCCTCACTATGACGACTATCCTTGGAAGGGAGATAAGTTGGTTTTTTATTCTCCCTTACGAAGTAACTTCCAGTCCTTCTAGTTTGTTAGCTATTACTTTGACACTTCTCGGTTTTGGGTTAGCTTCAGCTGGCTTTGTATTGGCGGTGTATTACGATAGAGAGAAGATGTGGTTTTTGAGGCACCTGAAGGGTTCTAACACTGTTGTAGATGCGATATTAAAGAAGGGAAAGAAAAGCCATTAAGCAAGTAATATCCCTCCCGTAGATTCTAACATTATTCGAGAAAATGCTATTCCTCCCTTAGTTGTTCCTTATCCCAGCCTATTCCTGCTTTCTGAACGGAAACTGAAGGTTACTACCTGATGCTGAATGAGAAAACTAAAATGCTTGATGAGAAAGGATGGAGGCCATCAAAGGGGAATCTTGCTTGATCAAATTGAGAGTAAGACAAGCCAAAGAAAGCGACATACCTGAGTTGTTGGTGCTTGCTGAGGAGTTTATGCCCCAAGAAGCCGTCAGAGAGAAACGTGCAGACGCCCTAAGACAAGCTCTGAAGAACCCAGCGTATGAGCTATTGGTGGCTGAAATTAAGGAGGAGCCAGCCGGGTTCATTGATCAATGGATTATTAGTGATTTCATCCATGGAGCGAAACTTAGTTGCATACAGAATTTCTATGTTGCCTCCAAGCATAGAATGAAAGGTGTTGGGAGTAAACTTCTAGAGGAAATCATAAGAAGAGCAGAGACCAAGGGAGTCTTAGAGATTCATGTGGTAACTGAATTCGAGAATGAACGTGCAATCGACCTGTACAGACGGCATGGTTTCTTGACTTCCTCTCTGCAACTCGAGAGGGCGCTTGGGTAGACTATTGTCGCAAATAGGAGGAGAGTTTACTGCAGCCATCCCGGCTTTCCCTTGAGATATTCCATAAGGAATTTTGCGAAGCGGAGGTTCGATGCGTACGTTTCTAGAATCTCTTCATTGACTAGAATTTCAAACCCCTCGGAGAGCACGTGAGAGATTAGACCCGCTACACCAATATTTCTCCCGCCACCTCTCAACTTACTATTCAGAAGATCCACAACGTCTCGATGCTTCCGCTTAATCTCCACCACCCAGCGTTCTCCTTCAACTCGCGGTCCAGAGACCGTATGTGGTGCGTCTAGGTGCTTCTGCAAGAATCTTTCGCATTCCGTTCTTTTCCTGATGGGTGGTCCCAAATGTTTCTTCATTAGCGGCAAGAATTTCTCTTCAAGTTCAAAGATGAATGCATTGAGATTTTCTTCATCACTCCAAACAACATCGCGAATGACATTGAAGCCGTGCTTTTCAAGCATCTCTCGGATCGATCTTTGTGACTTGTAGAGCTGGCCCCATAAAACGTCCGGGACAGTCTCCACCTTCCTAAAGTTCACGAAAACCAGAGTTGAACCGCGGATCTCAATATTCCTGAGAAGTTTCTTATCGCTGAGAGCAGTCATCTCCGTTGGGTAGAAGAATCCGAGATGTGGTCTGTTCAGAAACTCTCTGGCTGCTGCAACGAACTCGTTCAGTCTATCCACTCTTACAGCCGCTGCCGCGTTTCTCCTCTTGTCAACAGGGTCAACGACGACCAAAGGTTCTTCAAAGACTTCTCCAATGTTTTCCTCCGTTCCGCCATACAAGCCCTCATAATCAATGATATGTCTCCCTTTCCAGCCTGCAAAAGATTCCAACACTTCAGCGAATGAGCCATAGTTCAGAACGAGAAGCTCGCAAAGGTATCCGCTGAAGCCCCCAACCTTTATCTCAGCCCCGTAAACACCCACCTTCTTCATAAACTTCTTCAAGATCCTGATCTCTATGCATGATTTCTCTTTCAAGCGAGCTTTCACGTAGTCAGTGTGAAAGGGTGTCCTATCTGTAGCGCTTATCCACTCACCCTGCTCAACCTGATAGCATGGAACGATGTTTACTCTGATGTTGTCAGTTACTGCCTCAAGGTACGCGTGCTCCGCAAATCTCTCTATTTGTATTAATCCTTTGGTGGCTTTCCTAGCAATCTTGAGCAATGTTTTTCCGAACTCTTCACGAGGAACGATGGGTGGCACACGCATAAAGATATCAATATCTGGTTCCTCGCTAAGCCAGGTATCTTTCGCGACCGAGCCTTCTACTCTAACCGTTACCTTAACCCCCTCAGCCTCTGCTGCCTCCGTCACCTTCCTCTTCATATTGTGAGCCAACTCAAGAATACGCCTTCTTTCATTATTGCTTGGGGTGACTCTCTTCGAAACCTCTGCGCATATCTTTTCGATGATTGCGGACATAGGCGCCACCGAGATTCTCACTCTACAAAGGCTCTCTAATGGCATACCTCTTTCAGCGTTGAATAGATTGGGCCCTTCGGTGTCAAAACACTTTTCTTCAGCCTTAGGCAATCGGCTTTGAGGACTCCAAACTCGTGGTCTCCCAGTTCTTCGACATATCGGATGAGTTCGCGTTTGTTGCGCGCCGTTCTGACTCGAGCGATGGTCAGATGGGGGCTAAACCCCTTTGCTTCCGGTTTGAAGCCTAGCTTTAGAAGGCGGGGTTCAAGTTGATCAAAGAGATTCCCTAGCTCCCTTGAGCCCTTGTGAATTCCCGCCCAGACAATCCTGAGATACTTCGCATTTGGGAAGACACCTACGCCTTTGAGTTCCACATCGAATGGGGCAAAGGAGGCTTTTTCCATTTCTTTATGAACTGCGTCGACCATATTTGGGTGTATGTCTCCCAGAAATCTTATGGTTATGTGAATGTTTTGCGGTTTCACCAGCTTCAGGTTCGCACCGGTGTTAGCTAATTTGCTTTGGACTTCTGCCAATTTTCCAAGTAATGATTTGCAATTAATATCAAAGGCTATGAAGCTTCGAATTCTCTCCAACATATACCCCTCTATATCTCAACTATTGTCCGCTGGTCCTATTTATTGAGGCGGACTATTTGAACATGAGTAATATCCAACAGGGCTAGGGCGTCGATTATTCCATACTTTGCAGGCTTTTTAGTATTCATTGAACCCATTTGCTTCTCTCTTTGCTTCCTTTGGTGCGTGCTTGGCAGACAAAAAGATACTTGGGGCAGAATAGCGAGTAAGCTTCAATTAAGGCTAAAAGCATACACGTGCTAAATGTAAAGACGCATTGACACTCCAGTTACTATCTAAAGCATTAGTCGTGTCAATGCACCTGTTTACAACTGGAGAGTCTACTCCTTGAAGGAAAAGATTGTTCTTGGTGTGGCTGGCATGCCTGGGGCTGGAAAAGCGGCAATCAGAAGTATGATCAAAGAAATGGGATATGCCGCGGTCATCATGGGGAATGAAATCAGAAAGGAGGCTAGGCGAAGAGGATTGAAACCTACTCCAGAAAACCTGGGTATGATCATGCTCAAACTACGAGAAGATAAAGGACCTGCCGTTGTGGCTGAGCGCTGCATTCCCGAGGTTAAGAAAGCAAAGGCGGAGGTTATCGTTGTGGATGGAGTTCGAAGTCTGAGTGAGGTAGAGCTGTTTAAGAGATGCTTCCCGAATTTTTTCCTTATCGCCATTCACACCTCACCCAAAAAAAGATTCAAACGCCTATTTCGAAGGCGGCGAAGCGACGACCCAAAAAACTGGCACACCTTCATCCAGCGTGATTCACGGGAGCTTGATGTTGGATTGGGAAGTGTAATAGCATCTGCTGACTACATAATCGTAAACGACGGTACGATATCTCAACTGAGGAGGAAGGTGAGCGAGGTTTTGAAGGATGTGATAAAGAATGAATGAGGTAGACATTAGCATAGAGGCTATTGTCAACCCTACTGAGGATTTGGAGAAGGTGAAACGCGCAATAGAAAACATCTTTGGAAGAGTGGAATTCGAGGTCAGACCACAAGGACGAGGAAGCCTGCTGATCGCCCAAGCTGAAAGCAGAAACGGCATTGCCAAGTTTTACAATCTGCTCCACAGAGAGAGAATTCGCGCCGCCGCCAGAGGTGTGCTGTTTGATGGATCAAGTAGAAGATCAATAACTTTCTATCTGAACAAGCAGGTCGCATATAGTGGGCACATCTCATTTTCAAAGCCTACGGGCGAATCACCACTTGGACCCATAAAGGTCAATATCAGCTGCGACAACCCACAAGGGCTCATCGAGTGGCTGACCCCTAGAACAAAATGAATGGTAGCATCATGTCAAAACCAAAGATAGGTCTATCCACGCTGTTCTGCCTTGGTGAGCCATTCAACGCTCTTGTGAAAAGATTATACGAAGTCGATGTGAGTTACGTGGAGCTTGTTGATGAGGGATTGCACAGGCTCGATAAGAAGAGAATAAAGGTTTTGAAAGTAATTGCCCAATCAAAAGACCTTGACTTAATGCTTCACTCCCCGTTTGCAGATATCAACATAGCCTCCTCCAACTCAATCTTACGGAAGACCGTTCTAAAGATACAGAAGGAATCCCTTATTCATGCTTATCACCTTGATTGTCAAGTATGGGTTTTTCATCCTGGTCTAAGAACGGGTGTCAGCTACTTCTACCCTGAGAGAGATTGGCAACATAATCTGGAATCGGTTAGAACCCTATTGAAGGTGGCTGGAGAATATGGGGTGAATATAGCTATTGAAAATGGTCCATCGCCCCTCCCATTCTTGATGAGGAATGTAGAGGACTTTTCCCGTTTCTACAATGAATTGGGTGAAGATATTGGATTGACGTTTGATGTTGCCCATGCTAACTTGGACAATCAGATTCCAGACTTCGTTATGCATCTCTCTGATAGAATCATTCATGTGCATGTGAGCGACAACGATGGAATCAGCGACGCTCACCTTGGAATAGGATATGGGAAAATAGATTGGAAGACTGTTGCAGAGACGATTAAGGAAGTTAGCTACAATAACATAATTGTACTGGAGTCTATGGATCACGTGGAGGAAAGTCTTCAAAAGCTGCGGAAGCTCTTCGCTTAAGCATCCAGTAGTGGCAGATCTATTCTCATGAAATCCTTAGCCGCATTCACATGGGGAAAGATCTTTCTGGCCTGTTGAAGCAGAAGATTGGGCTTCCGATATCTCGCACTCAAGTGAACTAAGATAAGACTTTTTGCCTTGGCTCTCCTTGCTGTTTCTGCTGCTTGGCTTGCTGTTGAGTGGCCATCCTCACGGGCCTTATCTGAAAGTTTATCGTCAAATGTTGAGTCGTGGATCAGGAGATTGGCATTCTTGGCAAACTTCAACAGACTTTGCGAAGGTCTTGTGTCCCCTGTATAGACAATCTTTCTTCCAGGGCGAGAGGGTCCCATAACATCCTTTGGTGTGACAACTCGCCCGTTCGGTAGCTTTGCCTTTGAGCCACCTTGCAGTCTTGACCATAGTGGGCCTTCAGGCACTCCGAGTGCTTTTGCCTTCTCAGGATGGAATCTTCCTGGTCTGAGCTTTTCCACCAGTGAATAGGCGAGGCTTGGAATATTATGATTTGCCCAAGCAGCGTGTACCTCGTACTCCTTTTCCTTGCACACCAAGCCTGTCTCCTCTACTTCGCAGACTTCTAGCGGGAAGGTTAGCTTGAATTGAGCCGTCTGTCTGACAGCCTCAATGAAGGCCCCAATTCTTGGAGGTCCATAAATTTCAAGTTGCCTCTCTCTGTCTAGGAGGGACATCGTTTGGAAGAGACCAGGCAGGCCAAAGAGGTGGTCTCCATGCATATGTGTTATGAAGACCTTCGTCTTCCTGTGGAAGCCGACACCAGCGTGGATCATCTGGCGTTGTGTTCCCTCACCGCAGTCGAATAGGAGGAGCTCACCTTTCCGTTGAATAGCAATTGATGGTAAGCCTCGCTGAAGTGTTGGAGTGCTCGCTGCTGTCCCCAAGAAGATGACGCTCAAGCTCACTTCAAGCCCTCTCGAAAACCGCTATCTCCCTTGTTAGGCTTCTGTGTACATAAACAAGATGGGACTCTATATGTTTAAGGCCTATATCCTTACCGATTTCGCCTATCCCTATCGACTCTGGGGAGGCTATACATACTCGTCGCCCCCTCGGAAGCATTGTTTCCATTGCCAATAGGGCTTCTTCAACTAGGTCTTGCAGGTTCAATCCCAATGTTGTTGCAGATCTACCATAGGGGGGATCGGTGACAACACAGTCCGTCTTTGTGATGGGAGGACGACGGGCGTCTGCAGCAACCATACCTTCAGACTCAAGTCCGTAGTAATGGAGGTTTTGCAGGCTTCCTGCGACCATTTGATGTTGCACGTCGAAACCAATCACTCGACACCCAATGAGCCCAGCCTCTAAAAGTATACTTGCGGTTCCGCAGAAAGGGTCGAGAACCAGATCACCAGCCTTGGGCTGAGCTAGATTGACCATGCATCTGGCGGTTCTGGCCAAGAGAGCTGAAGGGTGAAAGAAAGGTCTCTTCTGAGGATTCCTCTCAATGAATGGCTTTGCGGAGATTTCAGCAATCTTCAATC
>CP070826.1:22071-42797 GCA_020344435.1 Candidatus Bathyarchaeota archaeon
GATTATATCTCTTGGATGAAATGCAGAAGCGATTATCGAGATTCCAGTTTTGAGTCTTTCAACATATTCTTGGGAAAGGGATTTTATACTTGGATATTTCTGTTTTATATCTTCAGTCCATCTATCGTAACCAATTGTGTCAGCCTTCAAAGCAAAAACAGGATGCATATCTGCCCCAGCGACTATGAATTCTACTCTGACCAAAGAACTCCCTTCTGAAGGTAATTGACTTACTTTCAAGGCCTCAAGTGGAGATCCTATATTCACCAAGACTTTTGTAATAGTCTTGGGAATATTTTTCAATTCTACTTCGTGCACCTCGAATTGCAGGATACTGTTATAGATTCTGGCCTCTCCCGAAGAGCAATCAAGGGTGACCTCCTCTCCATCTTCTAATTCGAGGGCATTAGATACGCTCACAGCGCAGGGTATTCCTCGTTCTCTCGAAACTATGGCTGCATGTGAAGTTCTATTCCCTCTCTCGCATATTATTCCAGAGACTTTTTTCAGATTCATCACAATTTCCCAATCAGGCGTAGTCATGGAAGTAACCAGTATAGGCTTTCTTCCTTTTTCATTCTGAGCCTCGACTTGCCTTCTTGCTTCAATATGGTCTAATGCTTTGACAATCTGGCCTGTTGCAATTTTCGTACCTACGGCTATACCAACATGGGTTGGTTTCATCGTCGGTGTTCGTCTAAGTTTATACATGGTCAGAGTCGTTCTCGTGGCGTGAACCGTTTCAGGTCGAGCTTGGGTAACATACACTTTACCATTCTCGACAGCGAACTCAACATCCATCGGTTTGCGGTATGCCTGCTCAATCCTTGTTGTGAACCCTGCGACTTGTCTTGCTTCATCTAGTGCTAGAACTCTTGGATCATCGACTTTGACAGAGACTTCTATGTTCTTTCTTGTCTTAGAATCGTAAACAAGCATCTTTTTCTGCGGTTTTAGGGGGGCAATAGTACCCAGCAATTTCACTTCGGGTTTCTTAATAAATGCTGTCCAAGAAGCATTCTCTTTCCCTTGAACTATCATCTCTCCCAAGCCATAAACTGCTTGAATGACGCCGACATTTCTATTACCTGTATCAGGATCTATGGAAAAGGCCACACCCGCCTTTTCAGAATCGATCATGATTTGGATTATAACAGATAGAATTCCTTCTCTGACAAGCTCGACTTCAGAAATGTTTAGAAGTTGTTTCTTTCTCAAATCATTTCTGTAGTCCACAACCCTCCAGCCATAAGCAGATGCAATACATTTCAGTACATATTTGATTACTTGGGAGTCGAGCGGGACATTTAGATAGGTTTCGAATTGACCCGCAAATGCAGCAGTAGGTAGATCTTCAGTAACACCAGAACTTCTAACAGCAACTCTGTGTCTCTTTGAATTCCTTTTCATATGATCAACTTCAGCACTGAGAGCATCGGATAATCCTTTAGGTACTTCCGTGTTTTCGATCTCGCTTCTTAATCTGGTCGCGATCTTCTCTGCAGCCTTTTCATCGTCTTCTGCAAGTTTCTTGTCTAATGCTTCAACTAATTCAACTACTACTTTGTTCTTCAACAAGATCTTGGCGAATTCTGTAGTAACCATGATTGCGTGAGGTACGTTTTCCTCACCTACAATCTTCACTAGCTTAGCTAGATTGGATCCTTTTCCACCCGTTATCCTTCCATCAGCGGCAGATGAATCACTGATGTCTACAACGTAGTTCATTTTCCAGTTCTATAACTGAGCGGAGTAATTTAAATGCTATATCAGAATACTCCGAATTTCTTGGGACCCCAATAAAGGTGCTTCCAAATCTAAGAGGAGGACTGACGATTATGATCTTACTTTTGAGATCGGCTTTTCTTCGTTATAGGATACTGCCCGTCTTCTCAATTCTCCGAATCACATAACAGACTTTCTCTAGGTGTGCTCTCACCTTCCTGGAAGCTTACCGTAATGTCTGCTTCTATTGTTCTGCTGATATTTCCTCGATAACCACTTGGCAGGACATCGGAAGTTTGGCGCCTCCGCGCCTGAGCGCTTCCTTTGCAACTTCAACGCCTTCCTTATCTACCCTAGCTGTCATTACTGTCTGATCTCGTTTTACCCTAGCGGCAGTTCCGATGGATTTGCCAAAGGATTTCTTCATCCCGTCTTGCAGGCGATCGGCGTGTGCTCCAAAGATCATTTTGTTCTCTCGGAGCACGTTGTGGGGATAGGGGTTGATTTGTAAGAAGTAGTTCTCTCCTAGCTTTGTGGAGAGTAATCGGTTCGTGGCTATGCGCGCTGCTTCTAATGCGACATGCCGGACTTGAGCCGCCTCCTGGGCAATCAAGAGAGCTTGATACTGAAAATTACCAGTTGAATCTCCCATAGTGAATTTTGTTATTCTCGGTGAAGGAGAGCCTCGAATGTATTTCTTCCGTGTATAGGGTTGCCTCTTCATCTTTCGATAGTTTTTTGCCTTCACAGCTCTTCCCTCAAACGTGCAAAAGTCGTAGTATTTAAACTATCTGTTACGGTCATTCTTCATCAAGACTTTGGATCCCCGCTAGACTATTCTGGTCTCCACGTTTTTGTGTCCAGTATCACATACGCATATTATTCTGGTGTATTCCAAAACCCGAACGTTTCTAGTGGAATCCATGGAGAAAAGAGGCTACTGGATGCTCGTACTTGATGGAGGTTGCTATTCAGTCATCATAATAGCGATGCTTCATCGCGTCTATGATGTTTTTTCTCAAACCATATTTCAGCCAGTTCGTCGAAATCTGGAAAAACCTTCCTCAAGATCGGAGTGTAAATTTTCTTCTCGTCTTCGGTTACGTACTGAAACTGATAGGTGCCCATGTACGGTGAAGATTTGCCTATTCTTGTGAGGAATTCGATGTGCATGAAGGGGTCTCCCCTCTTTATTGTAATGGGTTTTCTGTCATTGCTCAAGTTGACGATTTCTAGCGCTAGTCTTCCAACAAAGCCGCTGTGGACCTTAGCGGCGTTCAGAAAGGACAATCCCATCCGCCCGTACTTGCTCTTCGCTGTGAGGTGGGCAATATATTCGGGTGGCGTGAACACTATTTCGTAGGAGATGATGTTTCTGTGCTCAAGATAATGCAGCGTGGTCTCCTTCTTAACCGTTAGGACATAGCTGTCGCCATCTAGGAGATTGTAGTCGAAGGGATAGATGCACTTGTACTCTTCAATCAAATCAATCAACTTGTCCTTACCGAGAATGCACACACATTTTCACCCTTGGCATGAGGTAATGCGCCTTCATGCTTATACCTCTTTTCTAGTAGTCGTTGGGCATCTCTTGGCCATTATCAGGACGATCTTCTCAAAAGCAACCTTCCTCTCAGCGATAATGATCACTCGAAATTCTCCTTTCTCAAGTTTCTGGACAGTCTCATCTATCTCAGAGAGGGAAGACTGAACAAGGAGGATTCGACCGCCTTTCTTCAGGTGATTTGGCGCCTCGGATATGAACCTATCAATGAGGTTTCTTCCAGTTGTTCCTCCCGACCATGCTCTTTCAATCCATTCTTTCTGATTGGTAACTTTTGATGGGAGGTACGGGGGATTGACAAGGATCAGATCGAAAATTTCGTCTTCTCGCAGGGGTTCAAAGAGATCCCCTTGCCGTATATCCAGCTTCGACGCCACGTGATTGAGCTTTGCGTTGATACTTGTGCACCGGACTGCGCAGGGGTTTATGTCTACGGCAACAACTTTCCTCGCTTTTTCTGCCGCGAGGATACCTAAAATTCCGCAACCAGCGCCCATGTCGAGTACGGTCTCACCCGTTTCCACTATTAGATTATCCGCAACTAGGTATGTATCCTCAGCCGGTTTGTAGACGCTGTTCGAGACGACAAAGGTATAACCGTCAAAGAATATCTTCTCGTTGTTCTGCACAATCTCGTTTGCCAGAAGCCCGAAGTCTTCCGGCGCAAGCCTTCGTACCCTTCTATCATGGAATGGCAAGGAATCCGCTAACTGCTTCAGTTCCTTTCCCTTCATACATACATGTATTTTCTGTAGGAAAGGACCGACTGCGTTTCTTGTCTTCTTGTTTCTTTGGGTGAATAGCGTTCGCACAAGATCGAAGAAGAGCGTTTCATCCACTACTGGAAATGGAGGCTTTCTAGGCTTAAGACATATGATTCTAGAATCTACGTCTGGCTTTGGATAGAACATTTCTCTGGGCACATGGTCCAGTACCTCCACCTCGGCGTGATAATAGGTGATGACAGTCAGTCTACCGTAGTCACTACTGCCTACTGGTGCCACCAGCCTACCTGCGAGTTCTTCCTGGAGAGTCAACACCGCGCATTCAGGATTCTTCTCTAGGAGCCAGAAGAGGAGAGGGGAGGATATGGAGTATGGGGGGGTGGAGACCACCTTGTTGAAAGAGGGTAAAGGAGTGTTCATAATGTCGCCCTCAATCAGAGCCACATTGTCGAAATCCTTCAATTCCTTCCGTAGTATCCTTATCAACGTGGCATCTACTTCCACGGCGAGAACTCTCTTACATTCTGGAGAGAGAAGTTTCGTGAGAGACCCCAATCCTGCCCCAACTTCTAGTACAACATCTCCCTTACTAAGAGATGCGTAAGACACCAGATCTTGCAAAAGCGCGATTTCAACCGAGAAATTTTGCCCAAAGCGCTTTCTAGGATGCACATTATAACGTCGGAGAAGGCTTTTCGTTCTCTGGAGGAGATCCATTCCATTATCACTATAGGGCTCGGGTAAACAGACGATACTTACTCTCGCCAGAGAGCTCCTCTACAATCCTCTTCGCGATGAGTTTGGCTGGGTTAGGTATGTTAGCACGTTGCTGTAGGTCTTCAAAGCTCTTGAAGTGTTCTCTTTCTCGCTCATTGATAATCTGCCACATATACTTCTTTCCGACGCCCGGAAGGAGTTCCAACGAATGCATTCTCGGCGTTATCGCTTGAGTGTTGTTGAAGAAGCCGACAAACCAGTTCTCACGGTTCAACACTACTTTCTCTACCACACTTGGAAGCTCCATCTTCGCGGTGGAGGTTAACTCCTCGTAGCCTATCCGTCCGATGATGTAAGCAATCTCTTCTCGAGCCTCCCTTCCAACATAAACCCTGTCAGAAGACCTGACAGTGACTGTCTCTTTCACAATCGCCTCGAGAAGCGTGAAATATCCTTCACCTAAAACCTGAACAAGAGCACCTGCCCGATACATTCGGTTGACCACGGGTCTTCCGTGGGGAAGATAGTCAAGAACATACGCGTACTCTTCATATTTCTGTCCTCTTTCAGGTATTTCTTCATTTGCCATACAGAAAAACCTCTATCACTTGCCGGTTGATGCTATCCACTATTTGAAGAATACAAGCTAATACGAGCCTGGAGACTCATGAGTTCGCACCATTTTGATTGGAGTCTGAGCTGAGGTATATTGTATATATGGTAGCCTTTAAATTTTTAAGCTAAGTTATCATGCTAAAATAGCAGCCTTCTTTGCACAAACCTGTTCTGGGTTAGGATACTTTCTGAAGGGCTCTATTCTTCTTCTCTATATTCGGCTAATAAAGCCAAGATTCCCTCAAGCTTAGAAGTTTCCACGATTCTACGTCCACCACCCAGAAAGGCCCGAATCTCTTCTATACTTTCGGGAATGCAGTTTACTATCTGGACAGCTTCTTCCTCTTCCAACTCAAACTCATCTACTAGACGTTTTGCCAATTCCTTTCCAGCGCGATAGTCTACCTTGGAAAACTTTGCCGCGTAGTCTAAGGATCGCCTCTGAAACTGATCAAGATGCTCCTCGCCTATCGATTCGAGTATCTTCTTCACCTCTGGGATTGCGACAACACGTTCTTTTGTGGTCTTCTTGGACATTCTCATCACCTAGGCATTGGTTTCAGATGCTCCGGTCGTGCAATTATCTCCTTGATTGCATCTCCTTGCGCGACCTCTACAACGTAAGCTCTGCCCCGCTTATCGATTACTACGCCCGTCCTTCCGTGATATCTTCGGTGTGGCATCCCCTTGAGGACGCTCGGATTTACCGTGATTACCACTCTCTCTCCAGGCGTGTATTCATGGAGTATCTTGCTCAATCCCACTTTTCCCCGTTCTCTAGGCTTTCTCCTCAGCAGTGAACGCGTTCTTGCCCGATATCCTTTTGATTTTCTTCCCATCCTAACCTTCTCTCGGGATTATGTTTAACACGTCAAGATTCATAGGCTGAGCCTTTGCGCCAATGAGTGCAGCCACATTTGGATCTGTTCGTCCCTTGTCACCTGTTATCAGCTCCTTGATATAGAGACCTCCTTGACAATGTATTCTCATTTCCATACGGTTTGGCTTCAACCTTTCTATTTTCGCCTCATATATGTACTTTTCCCGAATACGATTCGCTCTTCGGTGCAAGACGCGTAGAGGCGTTTGCTGGCGGATGATTGCGTTGGTGAGAGTTTGCTCCAAGATTCTCAACTTCTCGTCTGGGACTACTCTGTTAAACTCGACGATTACTCGGTATATCTTCGATGCCCCCTCCCCCTTCTTCAGTCTTCTAACCGTGTCCTTATCAGCAAAATGTAGACTCAAAACCTTCACCTTCTTCTCCGCCTGCTTATTTATAGCCTTCGTGAGGGCTTTCAGGTCCACTAATCGCTTTCTCGGTTTCTTAATCTCAATAACGAATGGCCTCCCACGCCCAAGCATACGAGCGTCTACGTCCTCTCGCCCTGCAGCGTGAAGTGTCGTCTCTTCTCCGCCAGTTTCCTCCAAGAGTGGAGCTGAAATGAGTTCTTCAACCGATTCTGGATACATCTTACCAGTCCAGTTGCACTCGACGCAGCCTTTGCTCCTGCATTTTGGACAAAACCATCTGGATTGCGGAATCCCACGGACGAGTTTTCTGTATCTTCCTGCTACGTAGAGCGGGTTCGCTTGAAGTGCAACTTCATCACTGAAGGGGATTACTATGACAACCATGTCGGGTGTCTTATACTCTACCATCTTCTCTGTGATCCTAGAAATCTCCTTTCCGATTTCACGACTAAACCCGTTCCGCATGCCCTCGCTATGTTCCACTTCGAACTCAGATTTGAATTCGTCTTCCTTCTCCTCCACTCTATTCGGTAGATTTATGCCCACAAGAAATGTGGCATAGTCGTAGTCCTCCAGTTTCTCTACCGATCTGCTTACCAATGCTGGCAATTGGTCAAAGCGCCCCTCACAAAGATGGCACCTTCGTTTCTTCCCGACCATTCTCCCCATCTTCGCTAGCACTTTGGCTGCCATATCAAAAGACCCATTCGTCGCCAGAGTCTCCAACAATAAGGAGCCATCTTTTTCGCCGACAAGCGCTAGTTTGTTAGCCTCCATCGTTAGCAACGTCTTCATCACATCGCCCCGCTTCTTATCGTCCAGTCCATATCCTAGGAGGGCAAATTGCCTTCCTAGGCAATGATCGCAGATGGGATATTTCCCAAGCATACTCCGTGCCTTTTCAAGTATTTCCATCAGAAGCCGACTCATTCTGTATAAATATAATCTCAGATTCTCGTCTCTACCTCGTTGGAAACTTCTTTCCAAGAAGAGGAAGCCCCTTTCTTCTGAAGGTTTTCATCATCTTCTTCATCGTCTTGTACTGTTTAAGGAGTTCCTTGACCTCTTTCTCGCTTGTACCTGAGCCGCGAGCCACGCGCCGTACCCTTGAAGAATTGAATACTTTAGGGTTCTCCCTCTCTTCGGGGGTCATCGACTCGATGATGATTCGCCATTTCTCCATGTGGTCCTCAGCTATCTCCATCATATCGTTAGGTATTTTGTAGGTTAGTCCTGGGACCATCTTAAGTAAATGCCTTAGAGGTCCTAGGCTTCTCATAGATTTGACCTGTTCGTACATGTCCGTGAGGGTGAATCTCCCACTCAGAAAGGCTTGGAGTTTCTTCTCGGGTACCTCCACCTCTGCCTCACGCACCTTCTCGATGAGACTGTGTAGGTCTCCCATTCCTAGCAGTCTACCCACGAATCGGGATGGAACAAACGCCTCCACATCACCGACTTTCTCACCTATACCTATGAATCTTATCGGTGCGCCTATGGCGGCCACGGCGGATAACGCACCTCCACCCCGTGCGGAGCCATCGAGCTTTGCCACAAAGATGGAGCCTATCGGTGTAGCTTCGTGAAAGGCTTTCGCTTGTGTGGCAGCTTGCTGGCCGATTGTACCATCGATGACCAAGATGACCTCTCTGGGTTTGACCCTTTTCTCCATCTTCCTCATCTCTTTGATCAGACCTTTCTCGTCCTTGTGTCGCCCTGCTGTGTCGAGGATAATTATGTCATATTTATCGAACTTCTTCAGTCCATCCAAGGCTATTTGGATGGAGTTCTTTGTTTTCGGATCTCCGTATACTGGAACGTTCGCCAGTCTTCCAAGCTGTTCCAGCTGAGCCAAGGCGCCCGGCCTATAGGTGTCTGTGCAGACCAGCGCGGTGTTCAGTCCCCTCTTCTGGAAGTATCTGGCGAGTTTCGCCGATGTTGTCGTCTTTCCTGATCCTTGGATTCCAACGAGCATGAGGATGTTATTCTTTCCCGACTCTATTTTCAGTAAGGCAGATTTCTCACCGAGAAAGCGTGTCAACTCCTCATAGACAACCTTTACCAAGTGTTCTCTTCTGGATACACCGGGTGGAAGCTTCTCCTTGAGGATTCTTTCTTCTATCCGTCTAGAGATTTCTAGAACAAGTTTTACATTAACGTCTGCTTGTAGCAGAGAGCGTTGGATGTCGTGAACAAGCTCTTTGACCAGTGCTTCGTCTACAACTGGGGCTCGGAAAACCTTCTTGAGTGCATCATACAGCGAAGAGCCGAGACGCTCCAGAACCATCTTGCCTTCTCCAATTCTAAACCTAGATTCACGCTTTTAAATACATTTACTGCGAGGCCAGTGTCTATCCACCAAAACTCTTTTTTCTCTCCATCAGCAATTTAGAAGCGAGGGATGTCTTTTGTCTGAAGCCGTCAGAATTGTTGAGAAGAAGCGTATACCTTCAGAGGCTATAATGCTCCAAGGTCTTCCTGATGTCGGTTTAGTTGGCTTGATAGCAACCTCATACATAATCTCCGAACTCAACTTAGACGAGATCGCCTATGTTGACTCAGACCTCCTGCCGCCAATAGTAGTCCTGCACAAGGGACTCCCACATGCACCACTTAGAATCTACGGTAACAAGGATCTAATCGCGGCGATCTCTGAAATAGCAGTTCCTGTGAAGGCACTACACCGAATAATGAGGAAACTCGTGGACTGGGCTGAATCAAAAAACGTCAAGATGATTCTTTCTATGGGGGGGTTGCCGGTTCAGAACAGACAGGATATCAAGGAGCCGAAAGTCTTTGCGGCAGGTTCTAGTGATGACTCGCTCAAGTTGTTGCGTGAAAAGGGACTAGAAATACTGAATGAAGGCTTCATAGTTGGCCCTCAGGCGCTGACCATGCGATACTGCGTCGAAAGAAAGCTTACAGCTGTAGCGCTTCTGGCCCAGTCATTCTTCAACTATCCTGATCCTGAGGCTTCGGCGGTGGCGATAAAGAAGTTCGCTCAGATCACGGGCAAGAAAGTGGATGTCGCAGATCTTCTTGAGAAGGGCGAAGAAATCCGGCTGAGAGCTAGGGACATTATGCGGAGAACCCAAAGCGAGTTGAGCCAAATGAAGAAGTCGCAGGAGTACGACCTTCCATTATATGTTTGAGGAGGAAAGGGGAATGTATGAAGAGAGAAGGAAGCGGTCAGCTTTTGAGATAATGAGGGAATATATGGAACTTCTTGATGCTTGGGCTGACGAGTTACTTGAATCACCTGGACGCCCTAGCTGGGATATTCAATCTTGTTGCCTTGAACCCTTATGTGACATCTCAATTACAGCCGACGAGGTTGTTGTTACCGCGGACCTTCCTTATGCGCAGCCTGAAACCATTGAGGTGGAGGCGGTGGGACATGACCTAATCGAGATTTCAGCGAAGATAAAGCGAAAAGTTGGATTTGGTGATCTCGGGATAACCCACCGAGAAGGGGAATTCTCATCATTCCGATCACGCGCTCGCATCCCTGTACCTGTTGAGACCGATCGGATGAAAATACGTTTCAAACGAGGGATTCTGGAAGTCCATCTGCCCAGAAAGAAGGGGCATAGGATAAGAATAGAGTGAGTAACGGCTATTGCAAGTCAAAAGAATCAAAGGGCGCGCCCAAGAATCGAATATTCGCGATCAACTGCGTACATGGCGCTTCTCTCACATTTGATATGTTCAATCGTGAAGAGGAATAATCGGAAGCTTGGGGGTTTCTGCGCACGGATCTGGGAAAGTACCCGAGATATGCCGTTGTGACTCTCTGCGGGTTTCTCATCTTCTTCCTAGGTTTTGTAGCATTCTACACATTTGTGACTGCCTTCATTTCACTTCTAATAATCGTTTTGCTGACAGTAGGTGTCAGCTACATGAACCGAAGCCCACTCGGTGGCTTAGTTCTGGGAGTATTCACCTCAAGTGTCTTCATATTGGGTTTCTTTCTCATGGGCTGCATTTGGGAGAGCCCTCTCAATTTCTTGCAGTATATGCTAGGTTTTGGTCTCTTCGAACATATTAAATGGGGTCTTCTCTCAGCGATTCTTGCAATAGCTTCGGTTGGTTTGTTCTTCGGTACGCTCGGATATGTATTTGAACATATATCACTGAGAGATTCTGTAACACAGCTACACGTATTCAGAGACTACTGGTCAAACATCCATCTTCTCGGGAAGAGTACAAAGAGGGAGTATGGCACACTCGACAGACGCTTAAGCAGTTGGAGCTTTCGAAGGAGGAGGTGGTGGAAGAGTCTTGTGGAGAAGATAACAGAGCCTCAATCTGACCTCGTCTTCTCACGCCGGAGTAAGAAAGATGCGAGTGAATCTGGCAGAGGAGACTTGTTTGATCTATCCTCTGGTCGAATGGTTGGCCAAGACCTTGTTGACCCCTTAGATCTGATATCTAAGTACAGACCTTTTGTTCTCAAGGCAACAGAAGTATCGTCGAGTTCAACCGGGGTTAGAAGGATAGCATTTGAGAATCTCATAGCGCGATTTCTTGGATGGTTTATGCCTTCACGCTTGGTCTGGCTAGTCTATTTCTCTCTATCAGGATTGTTAATCTGCTCTGTCTACCTTTATGCACTCACCCACGTGTTCTTTGTAGGAGTTGAATACTCGGTTGTGGTGGCAGCAATAACGACTTCTATTCCATTACTTGGCTTCGTTTGGCGCTGGAGAAATGCGTCAAGAGAGTTGTTTGAAAGACGCCCCGATGAGCGAATTCTAATATTTTCTGTATATGTAATCCTAGCTCTTCTCTACGGTTTCTTCTTCCTCGCGATAACAAATCCACCAGATATATACATAGGCTTTCCTTTCATTCCAGAACGCTGGATAGTTGCGTGGTCTGTATGGACTGCGAGCTTTCTGACTCTCACTCTTTTCCTGAGCTTCGGATATATTTGTATACATCGAGAAAGTGAAGTTGTCAATACTTACTTTTACAATGATGACCCGTCCAAGTCTAGCGCTTCCCAAGTTTCCCCTTTCAGGGAGACTCATGACGCGCCCTTTTGGCTGAAGGAAGACAAAGGAAAGAAATATTGGGTTCTCAGGTTCATGTACTTTTGGCGTTATGAGGTTGCAAAGGTCCCACACTCTGACTGGGAACGAGTTGAAGTATGGGTGAACGCGCAGACAGGAGCAGTAAAATGGGTGGTAAGCGATTACCACTACAGAGAATTATGGTACAAAGTTGAAGGCTCTCTTTCCAAGCTCTATGTGGACTTTTTGATAAACTTTCACACGCCCATACCCGTAATAGAACAAGCCGAAGTTGAATCCATCTCCCATGTCTTCGGTGAGACAAATAGAAGCCTGATGGGGATGGTGACAACTGGGAAGGCATCGGAAATCTCGGAAAATCTACGTGCTCGTTTAGAAAAGTTCTCCAAGATTTGGTCAGATTTGCATCCAAGAGAGTGGATTCGGAGGTATGGTTTGTCAGGTCTTGCTGCTGGCTTCTGCAGTACGCTGCCTTGGACCTACTGGCGATATCCAAATGGTCTTGAAAGAGCAGAAGAGTATCGAGAAAGACCAGCGGCCCAGCCCAGTGATCAGCCGATACTTCCATCAAAGCATTAGAGAAGACTAGCGTGAAAGTTTGAGAAGATTCAGATCGATTAATTACAAGCTAAGGATTCTACTCTGGCAAATTCTTTATAACCGAAATGGGCTCTAGTCTGTAAATCAGCGAGAGCGATCATACATGGTCAAGATTAAAGAACTATTAATACTCGGTGAAACGATGATAAAGAAACAAGGCGGAGTTACTCTCGCGCACGCGTATTAGCCTTTAAGGAATCCTCCAGATGCTAGGCTCGGGATCCGTGGAACGTGGTGAGGCTTTTGTGTATCAACAAGTGCAGCAGCCACCAACCATTAGCATCCATCAAGTCAAGGAAAAGGAGATAATAAAAGAGAAGGAGGTAATTGTTAAGGTTAAGTGTTCTCATTGTCAACGTTTGTACAACGAGATCTTAGATGAATGCCCTCGGTGTGGAGCGAAGAGGTAAGATAAGAATGGACGCAACAGAGGTTATTGGTGGCATCTTTCTTCTAATGATTGGGGTTCTCACAACTGCTCCACTCCCATTTGACGGCTGGTTCTACGAATCGTTTCCCGAATTTGCTGCAACAGCTTTAGCAGGTGGGATCTTCCTCATCCTCCTTGGCTCATATCTAGCTATAGCTGGCTTCAAGTCAAAGGAAGAAGCTAGTAGAATGGAAACTGTCGGTGCCATATGTCTCTTCATATCCTTCATCATCCTACTTGCTGCCTTTGTCGCCGAAGATGGGGTCGGGGCAGGGGTTTCTGCGATTGCTGGTTGGGCTTTTCTAGTGGTGGGAGTTGGAACAGTCTTAGTTGGTAGAAGAAGAGCCAAGAATCAAGATACATAGCAATCTTAGAGTTGCCGCCCATGATCTGACAAAGCAAACTGGCAAGAGCAATAAGAGATGTAGTTCATTCTATAATATATAAACGCGGAAGTCCTGCAAAAGCCTTGAAGCCTCAGCCCCGACTAGTGTCTTCACACGTCCGACGGCTCTTCTTGCATCATCGGCTTCAATAGAAGTTGTTTAATCCCCTTAATGAGGGTTGTTTAATCTAAGAATGGTCTCAGCTGTGCTTCTGTACTAATTCTTTGTTCTCATTATTTTTGTTCTGCCTAGGATGCGCCAGTACTCAACCTCGACGCCGGAGGCGAGTCCAGATGCCAACGTTTTGTCCTCTGGCGTCGGGGCTTCAAAAACATCGTATGTTTCGAGGTCCATCAGCTGCACCGCCGAGGGTAGCAATGCTATAACTTGTGCGCCCCTCTTCTCGATAATTGGAACCTCAACTTGGGCGCTGACAGGTTTGACGAGGGTCCTCTTCGTCCCGTCAAAGACTCCTATGGCAACTATTCTTGCCTTTGCGGAGCCATGCTTCCCTGGCTTCGACTTCGAATAGTCAGCTATACGACAGGGTTCATCTTCTATCATCACGTAGCTACCAACCCTTAAGGCTCCCAAGTCCATCGGTTTGCTCATTGTCTTCACCTCATATACTGCAGTTTTCATTCAGCAAGTAGATACATTAAGGTATCGCTACGCAGTCCATACTGTTGCATGCAGCATTTGGTGTCTTCCGATATCAGTTTAAATAGTGAGTACAATTATCAGTCTGAGGGAAGGACAGTGTTCAACGCTGTCAGCATAATCGCGAGAATCGATCAGAGAAAGGCATTGGATTTTGCGACAAGCCTTATCGGACATCTGGAAGCTAGGGGGCTAGTTGTCTCCCTTGAGCCGAGGCTTGCAAAGCATGCCAAAAGGAAAGAGGCTGCGATGGAGCTGAAAGAGATGAAGACCGACCTGATCATAACCGTTGGGGGCGACGGCACTATACTCAGAACGTGCCTCTTGCTTCCAAAGCCTGAACCTCCAATCCTCGCTATCAATATGGGTGTACGTGGCTTTCTCGCGGAAGTGCCGCCTGAAAAGGGACTAGATGCTGTGAACAGGTGTCTTAGTGGAAATTTTCATCTGGAAAAATGTATGAAACTATCTTCTTCAATTGAAACCAAAAGATTGCCCGACGCTTTGAACGAAGTTCTAATAACCTCTCAGGCGCCATCTAAGCTATTGCACGTCAGGATCAGAAAGAATGAGACAGCGGTGGCTGAGTGTCGGGCGGATGGTATGATCGTTGCGTCCCAGGTGGGATCCACGGGCTATTCGCTGTCTGCAGGGGGACCCGTTTTAGATCCTGACGTTGACGCGTTTGCATTCACTCCCATCTGTCCTTTGACTGTCTTTCATCCTGTGGTCTTCTCAGCGAAAGATACAATCGTCATACAGCTTCTCAAGCCGAAGACGGCGGCTGTCGTTTTGGACGGCCACCATCGAGCTGAGATAGAGCCGAAGAATCCTCGAATCAGTGTTTCGAAATCAGAGCATGAATCTTCGTTCGTTCGCTTTGACGATGGCTTTTACCGTCGTTTGAAGAGTAGGCTCCTCTTTGCTAGGAGCTAGAGTATTGACGCTTCAGAAGGTTCTAGTTCTGGACACATCGGCGTTCATCGCCGGTTTTGATTCATTGTCAGTCGGTGAGGCGCAGTATACGGTCCCTGAGGTTGGGCGTGAACTTCTCTTGAATTCGCTGCCTCGGCTGAGATTCACTACTGCAGTAGACAGTGGAAGATTGAAGATTAAGATCCCCGCTGAGGATTCTCTTGAGAGAGTGAAGGAAGCTTCCAGAAAGGTGGGGGATGTTCTTTTTCTTTCTGATGCTGATTCGCATGTGTTGGCTCTTGCCCTAGAGCTGAGGCGTGAAGGATATGATCCACAGATTGTGACAGATGATTATTCAATCCAGAACGTGGCAGATCAGCTAGGGATAGCGTTTGCTTCTCTCCTGACTTTTGGGATAAGGTTTCGCTTGGAATGGGTGATTTATTGCCCAGCCTGTCATCACAAATACCCTTCAGACTATGGTCTCAAGTCTTGTGAGATCTGCGGCACGAAGCTCAAAAGGAAGCCTTTGGGAAAAAGAGTGGTAAGAAAGAGCGAGTAGTGTTTTCCTGAGGCTTTGGCTGAGAGCTTGTATAGAATCTAGGATTGTGCTTCTCTCAGTCTATTGAAGAGTCTATTATACTCCTCCGTCTTTTCTGCTGGGTTTTCAGAGTATATTATGGCTCTTCCCACATTTATGAGAACGTTTCTTCCAGCTGTTTTGATCACCATCTCTTCATCACCTTTCTGCGTGCCTATGCCAGGGATTAGGAAGAGCTTGTCTTCTCCGGCTCGAGCTCTTATGGTTCTTATGTCCACTTCTGTCACGTGTCCCGTGGCTCCTATGACGCAGCCGTCAGCCGCGCATCCTTTTACGTCCTCTGCGATGGCGATGAAGAGGGGTCTGCCCATGATTGTCGCTTGCGTTTGGTATTTGAGGGCTTCTGGGTTTGAGGTTAGGGTTAGAGCGATTACACCGAGTGGAGGTTCGCAATTGTGGGCTGTGTTGACGGTGGCTTGGAGGTTTCCTAGGAGTGGATTGAAGGTTATGGCATCGTAGCCGCACTCGTGTATGTGGAAGAGGGCGGAGTCAATCGAGGCGCCTATATCGCTTAGCTTATAGTCAAGGATGGAGAGGGCGCCTGTGTTATGGATGGCAGTTGTGAGGGTTTTGTGCTGGTTCTTGGTGAAGCCCCACACGTATTGTTGGTTTGGCTTGTAGGCGCAGCAGAAATCCCCTGTCTGTTCTATTATGTCCAGACAGAATACGAGTCTCGCCGCGTTCTCATCTGCTTTTTCCAGATATTTCCTAGACATTGTGTTTTGGCTTCTTTGTCTAGGCAAAGCTGGGTCCAAACCCACACATACAATGCTGTTTTTTCCTTCAGAAAACTGGGAGTACCTTCTTACAAATGCCGTCATTTTCATGTTCCTTAGCCTTTACGTCATTGCTACGTCAGTGAATTAAAGGCTTTTTGGAGATTCGAGATAACCAATAATGACGTGCGCGCGTGTTGATAAGGTTGAGAAGAGGGCGCCTTCTACCCGAGGCACGCGCAAAGATCTAACGTAGTTTGTCTAGTTTCTGGCGCCGGGGATGGGATTTGAACCCATGAGGGCCAAAGACCCACTGGCTGCCACGTCAAAGCCCCTACTATAGAGAGATCTCGAGGCCAGCGCATTACCGCTCTGCCACCCCGGCACACCAGAAAACCCATGGCACTCCTAAAATAACCTTCTGTCGCCACAAACATATCTGGAAACTATTCGGTTTGTAACGTGGACCTAGGTCACGGCGTGAGTCTGTTCTTCAGGGGCCCTCTGTGCATCTCACTCCTCCTTGCGCATAACCAAGTCAGCCACATCCACAGCACAATCAAAAATCCGTCCGACCAACCCAGCTACAGCTAGCACGCATGCACCTACAACCCCAGCCCCACCAACGACCACCTCAACATTTCCAAGCAACTCTTCAATCCGCCCCCGCTCATGCCTCACACCCTCAGCAACTCCGACATCCCTACCGAATGCAGCCTCCAAGGCCCTCTCGTGACTCCCCAAAACAAACTCGTGCAGCCTCAACAAAGGCTCACATAATCCTTTATCTACCCCTTCGCCCAGCTCAACGGCCTTCTCAGCTACCTCCACACTCAAGTCCCCAACGGATTCAACCAAACTCGCCATCAGCCTATAATCTAAACACTCGATAGTCCTAACGCCTAATCTCTCACCTAAACTAGGACTCTGAACGATAGTCCTCAAAAGCCTAACCAATAAGAAATACAGCCGGTCAACCTCAACATCTCTAGCAACCACATTTCTAGCCAGATGTGAATCACCACCAACAAAAGCCCTAACAGCATCCCTATGCATATCCGCAGCAATTGAATATTCGCGCCTCAGAATCTTCTCTGGAGGAAAGGTGGAAGGCTCCAATAGACATTGCAAGACGATCCTAGAATAATCCTCTTCAACGATCTCCAAGCCAACCAAACCGCTTGAAGCCGTCTTAACACTCTCACGATCATCCGCGCTAATCCTATCCTCAGCCACAACTTGGATGACATCATAGCCCAATAGATATTTGCCAGTGATCTCACGGTTGAGATAAGTAGAAGGCCTGATCACCGCCACCCGCGACCTATGCTCAACATCGTACTTCGCATCAACCGCCAGCCGACCATCCGCTAATCTAGAGACGGACACAAGGGATCCGCGATCAAGTCCTACGCTCTCAGCCCAATCCTTAGGCAAACAAACGAAGAAAGTCCCACTACTCGTTCTTTGAACCTTACGAAGCTCCACAATAGACCCCTCATATAAGGTATGAACAAAGCCAAATAAGAATATACTATCAAAAGCTGATAATGGATATGGGAATAGCGGCGTATATTTCACTACATATACAGACGCTGTATTAATCATTCCAAGCTTCTGCATCACAGGAAAAGAGAAAAGACAGAACTCAAATAACTAGATCGTTGTTCTGAGAGAGCAAGATCGACGGAGAAAACTGAGCTGTGAGCGAGAGGCTACAAAGGGCAGTATCATTCACGATAGAAGCGGGATATCAACTCGATAAAGACGCTTTCATTTTTCTAAATAGCCTCTCAAAAACAGAAGACCCAATTAGGTTGATGGAGGAAACGATCAAGAAACTGGAGGCCACAACTGAAAAGGCCTTTTTCATTGACAAGAATCTCCTAGAAGAAGTGGCACAAGAAGCTTTCCCAAAAGTTGTAGAGGACCAACCACGATTAGCACCATCTACGCCACATCCTCTTCAAGCAAAGAAGGTCTTTCGTGCGTACGCAAAGGACGTTGACTCAGACATAGAGATAGTGCAAGATCCTTCAGATAACATATGCGAAAGCGGAACGCTTGAAGAGTACCTTGAATACTTTCAAGATCGCTTCAAGAGAATGAAGAAGATTCTTAGACGAAGAATGGATGTCAAAGACGCCTCATCCATATCAGACGCGCTCGAGGCTCCAACAAATTCGAAGGTCAAGATCATTGGGATGATAACCGAGAAGAGAGAAGCCAAACAACAGTTGCTTCTAAGTGTTGAAGATCTAGAGGCGAGTGCCACCGTACTTGTATCGCCGAACAGGAATCAGAAGATTATGAAGAAAGCACGAGACCTGCTGTTGGATCAAGTTATCTGCATAGCCGCCGTAAAGGGGCGAGACAGCCTATTCATCGCAGAGGACATCATCTGGCCTGATATACCACAAAGAAAGCCAAACAGCGCCCCTGTGCCAGTCTACGCCGCCCTCCTATCAGACCTGCACATCGGAAGCAGAATGTTCATGAAAGAAGCCTTCACACTCTTTCTGCTCTGGTTGAACGGAAAGCTAGGAGATGCCAAATCGAAGGCCATAGCAAGTCATGTAAAATATCTAATCATAGCGGGGGATATAGTGGATGGAATTGGTATCTACCCGAAGCAAAGGGAAGAGTTGGTTATAGAAGACATCCACGAGCAATATCGTATGGCATCAAAATTCATCGAAGAAATCCCAGATTATATAGACCTAATAATCATACCTGGAAACCATGATGCCTCTCGAAAGGCGCTTCCCCAACCAGCCATTCCCCAGAGTTACGCGGAGTCCCTTAATGAAGCTAGAAAAGTGTACTCCCTAGGAAACCCGTGTACTGTGAGCCTCCATGGCGTCGAACTGCTTCTGTGTCACGGACGCAGCTTGGATGACATCGTCTCCGTCGCTTCAGGTGTAAGCTTTGACGCGCCTGAAAAGGCCATGAAACTCCTCCTGCAAAGTAGACACATGGCACCAGTCTATGGAGGGAAGACCCCAATAGCCCCCGAAAAGAGAGATTTCATGGTCATAGAAAGACCACCAGATATCCTGCACTGTGGACATGTACATGTCCTGAAATACGAGTCGTACCGAGGAACCCTCATCGTCAATTCGGGTGCTTGGCAAGAGCAGACCAAATATCAAGAAGAAATGGGGCTGTTTCCCACGCCAGGAATTGTACCTATCGTTAACCTACAAACGCTAGAGGTTATCCCTATCAACTTCACGCCCTAGGCGTCAACGTTAGTGCAGCAGGTCTTGTTATGCTCTCGCTCTTCCGGTGGCTCCAATCATTTTGATGCCATGTGGCTAGTTCAATTGGCTTGAAGACAACCTTTTGCGCGGGACCAGTTTCTCGATAACTCCAATCAACAATGCATCATCAAGTGACCATGAGCGAAGCTTCTTCGGAGCAGGTTCTCAGGAGAAAAGATTGCCATTGACGACTACCCTCTCCTTATTTCCGTCAAGCATTTAGGGCTATAACGGACCAAAGGTCTCAGTCGACCATCAGCGACGAAGGCTTCTTCAAGAAGACCACGTGACACGCCTAGACGAATCTTCTTCGTGCGTCCATATCGTCCCATGCTAACCACCCTTGCATTCAACAGCCCTATCACGTCTAATTCATTAACCAGACTACTCACACGTCTCTGAGTCAGTGGTGCAAACCCAGATTCTCCACAGAGTTCACAGTAGATTTCGTAGATGTCACCTGTAATAGCCAAGCTGATTTTTGCTCTGTTCAAGAGGAAAACACTGCATAACACAAGTTTGGAGTGGGATGGAAGGTTTTCAACGACCTCCATAACTCGGTCATGTTCAATTCTTTTCTCAGCCCTCCGTACATGAACCTCCGCCACAGCTCCTACACCCTCACGCTCCGCAATCTCTCCAGCGACACGGAGGAGATCTAGAGCTCTTCGTGCATCTCCGTGCTCCGCCGCCGCCAAGGCCGCGCATAAACTGATTGCTCCATCTAGTACCATGTCATCAAAGAAAGCGGACTGGGCACGCTCCCGAAGAATGTCACGTAGTTCAGCTGCATCATAGGGACTGAAAACTATCTCTTCCTCACTGAGAGAGCTCAAGACCCTGGGGTCAAGAAACTCCTTGAATCGAAGGTCGTTTGAGATTCCGATGATTGATGTCTTGCTTGAGTGGAGAGCTTCGTTAATTCTGGTTAACTCATAGAGTAGGATATCTCCTCGTGTCTTAACAAGAGCATCGATCTCGTCTAGCACTGGTAGGAAGAGGATCCTTGCTGAATTCAGACCGCATCTAAACCTGTCGAAAACCTCTCCGACGGCCAAACCAGTGAAAGGAACTCCCACACCGATAGCGTTACATAGGCCGGAGAGAACTCGGTATTCTGTCCCAGCTAACCTACAATTTATGTAGCATGTCTTCAATGGCACACCAAGTTCCTCAGCTTTTATGCTCAACTTGGCCAGAACATATTTTATCACGGCTGTTTTCCCAGTGCCCGTCTTTCCATAAATGAAGACATTTGAACACCGAGAGGGTCGAAGGACTGGTGCAACTATCTCACCCAAGTAGCGAATCTGGTTTTGGCGGTGGGGGAGTTCGTCGGGTATGTAGTCGTGCCGTAGCACTTCTCTATCGCGAAAAAGCTTAGGCCCTTTCAGAAACTGCTCGAAAACATTGTCCAGTACTGAGATTTCATCCATCTGATGTCTCGCCACGCTCTTTATCGGGTAGTAACGGTATGGTTTCAAAGATCGTCTATATTCCGGTATATACCAGTATGATA
>CP070826.1:42897-61193 GCA_020344435.1 Candidatus Bathyarchaeota archaeon
TTTGTCGGGATACGGGAGATTGCTCTAGTGAAAGATCATAAAGAGGCGTTGGTGCCGTTCAAGCTAGACCCAGAAAACCCTCTAACAATGGGTCCGCTTGCGCTCTACGACTACTACTTCGAACTCAAAAGACAGCAAGAAGAAGCAATGAAAAGAGCTCTGAAACTAATCAAAAGGGTACACGACGAATACGCGGAAATGAGTGGACGCAGATATGGAAACGGTCTCATCGATCCTTACTGTATGGAAGATGCTGAAATAGCAGCAATATGCGTAGGATCAACTGCGGGAACAACGAAGACGATTGTAGACGAGCTTCGAGCGGATGGTGTAAAGGCTGGGCTACTTCGCTTGCGTACTTATCGCCCTTCTCCGAAGCAGGACATAATAAGGGCGCTAAAGAGCGTGGAAGCCGTAGCGGTCATGGATCGAAGCCACAGCTTCGGAGCACATGGAGGACCCGTGTTCCACGAGATACGTCATATCCTCTACGATTCCAAAACGCGTCCGCAAGTTGTCGATTACATATATGGTCTGGGAGGAAGAGACATGCCACCACATCTCATACACCAGATCTACAAAGACCTAGAAGAAATAGTCAGTACAAAACGAGTCAGAGATCCAGTCCAATTCATAGGAGTAAGGGAGTAGGGAGTGAAGAAGAGTGCCAGAGTGGAAGTTCACAACCAAAGACATAGCAGAAAAGCCTGAACTATTAATGCCTGGACATCGAGCCTGCGCTGGATGTGGACCTGCAATTGCGTATCGACAGATACTGAAAGCCGCGAGAGGACCAACGATAGCGACAAACGCAACCGGATGTATGGAGGTTGTCTCGACCATCTATCCATACACCTCCTGGAAGATTCCATGGATTCATACAGCATTTGAGAATGTAGCCGCTAACGCTTCTGGAATCGAAGCAGCTCTAAAGGTTATGGGAAGGAAGGGCAGAATCAAGAAGGATCATATTGATGTAGTAGCCTTCGCTGGAGATGGTGGAACCTACGACATCGGCATACAAGCATTGTCTGGCGCCGTTGAGCGAGGTCACGACTTCCTCTACGTCCTGTATGATAATGAAGCGTATATGAACACTGGCATCCAGCGAAGCGGGGGCACCCCCCACGGAGCTTGGACCACAACTTCTCCTGCAGGTCGCGTGATACCAGGTAAGCCCGAGTATAAAAAACCCATCGCCGACATAATATTGGCTCATGGAATCCCCTATTTAGCCACGGCCTCACCAGCCTACTGGCGAGACCTGATCACGAAGACTCGTAGAGGCCTAGAGGTTGATGGCCCAGCCTTCCTGCACGTCCTTGCACCATGTCCACGTGGCTGGCGTTATGACACAAGCAAGACAATTGAGATCGCAAAGCTAGCAGTTGAGACCTGTGTCTTTCCCCTGTGGGAGGCTATCGAAGGAGAATGCACACTGTCACCTCCTAGCAAGGCCATCGCCCTGAAGCCAGAGCGCCAGAAACCAATCAAGGACTATTTGAAAACTCAGGGGCGCTTCAGACATCTCTTCAAGCCCGAGTTTGAACAAGTCATCGACGAGATTCAAGACATTGTCAACAGGCGTTGGAAGCTACTACTCGAGAAAGCAGCATGACCTAGCTTTTCTTTTGCGAGAGAAAACTACACCTATAAAGATTCATCGATTGGGAAACCAAAACTAGACGAATGCTAATATAATGGTAAGAAGGGCCCCTGTCACTGGAAACAGAGTCATAGCCAATCTTTTAGCCTGCTCTGCAGCCTTCTCTGTGAGAGCACATAACGCCTCTATCTGCTTCTCTCCAATGACTTTGATGTCTGGGATAATTTTCGTGTGCCACGAAACTCTTGCAGGTTCCAGACTGTTTAGCGCCTTTTTCGTGGCCTCTGTAGCATACATAACAAGTCTTGCTTGGTCCATAGCTTCGCCTATGGGATGATACCCCCGAGGTGTCAGCACAATACCGGTTACTGCATGAGTATCCGTCGTAAGAATTTCTCCCTCGTCGATGCCTAGCGCCCCAAGCGACGACAGAATTTTCTCTCGCAATCCAGTTATCATGTTGTTTCCGTCGATAGTCACATATGCCGTTTTCTGGGCGTCCACCTCTAAAACGACAACACTTATACCCCCAGGTCCCATACCTTCCCCAATCCCAAATTCTTTGGGGACTACTCTTGAGGCTCCCACTAAGAACAGATAGCGCTTACAGCTCAATGCCGCCTCCAGACTTGCCACCGCCGCCATCCTCAGAGGATCAACCACCTTCTCAAGGTTAAACTTTCCATCAATGCTGTTATGGGCGTCGATAATAATCGCCGGAGACAGACCTCGTTTCTTTGCCTCACTGACGATAGCTGAGTTTAGCTCTTCAGGCAGGTCTTCCATCATTTCAGGTGCGAGAGTTAACGTGACAAAGGTGTAATCTCCGAATATTTGACAACTTGCGCTCGCCTTACTTCTCTCGACTCGCACAAAAGGAGTAGCCTTACTCTCAAACGAGAGGAATTCTATAGAATCAAGAACACTAGCGATAACCTTCCGACTCTGAGCTTGAGAAGACAAATCGAGATCATGCCCATGCAAACTATGAGGAACAGAGACTGCACACCCCAGTTTCCTTTCAAGAGCTTCCTGAATCATTGATGGGAAGAGGCTGCTTCCAACATTTCTGAAGGGCCCAGGATGGAAAGCTGGAACCACTATCATCGCCTTCATAGCTTTGTCTCCCATGAATGCCAGCAGTGATAGTTCCACATCTCTTTTGTCACCGATACTCTCAAAGAACTTTTCAAGTGGCGCATTCAAATCCTCAGTCCAACTTGCCACAAACGCCTTGAAGAGAGATAGGGAGGGTATACCAATCATTTTCTCGCCAGTACGATCTATGAGGAATATGAAAAGATGAATTGTCAATCCAATCACAATTACAGAAAAGGGTGTGAAGAGAAAAAGAATGGGGGTCACACTGAAGCCTATAGCTGAAGACATTAGAAGCATGAAGATAACGGAAAGGGCAGGCGGCAAAACAGCGGAGAGAGAAGCTCTTCCGCTGTCTGCGAAGGATGTCGTAGACAAAACCGTCCATCGAAGTGTGAGAACTACACAAGAACCTAGCAAGAACAATTTTGTCCAGACAATAGGATTCTCAAGAAGAAGGCTAAGGATGCTGCCGAGAGTAGTGATTCCAAGCCATATCAAAATGGAGAAGAAGGAGAGAGCGGAGCAACGTCGGTAGTCAAAAATCGGGTCACCCTCCATTAGATGGCGACTAATCACGAAGTTGGAGGAGAGATTTATCAGAAAAAGGGAACCCCCGAGAACCAAACCTAAGGCAAAACCGCCAAGAGAAGGCTGAAAGGGCAGAATCGCTAGAACGCCCCAAACTACATATGACACGCAGAGATATAGAATGATTTCCTTTTCAGATGGAAGCGTGAATAGCGAAGAGTAACGCTTCACCATTCTACCCATATATGTATTCAATGAATTTGTTGAACCCATCCTCGAACAAGCTCTCATTCCTTAGATGTGTCAAATGCAATCTTGAAATGCTGAATTGCATCAAGATCATTCCACTAGCATTATCTTTCATAACCTTTAAATAAATTCAACCGCTATGTTTATGTGTAAGGGGAAAGCGCAAATCTATTCGAGGGTGTTACTTTAACAATGGTGTTAAAGTATAAGTATACTTTAACCAGAGACGGGCAAAGGAGATGCGTCAACGATGAATTCTATCTCCAAGAAACCCAGATATATAAAGGATACACCGAGAAGATTTTCCGACTATTACACAGGACTGATAAAGCCCTAACCGTCAGAGAAATCAGCGATTTGACTGGGATCCGGTCTCGTTCAGTATATGGCGTTCTGACCTTCAACATCTACGCAGGATATATCACACGAATCATCTTATGAGAAAGGCCCTAACCTTCAGGTATCCAAGATTTCAGCAACTTAATCAAAGCTTCGTTGGAATGCCTAGTTAGCTGGTTGAGACAGGGATAAAGTTTTATTATTCTATCTGCACAAACCTTCTATAGATGGCGATGTCCGACACTGGATTGTCACCAACCGTTTTCCACATACTTGAAAGGAATGTAGGACGACGGGTAGCAGTAATTGTTGATCCTTCGTATGGCTTTGAAGGATTATTAGCAGCGGTTACGCGAGAGCCTCCTGGAATCTGGCTTTCTGACGCCGAGGTTGTGACATTGCGGGCCACGATTGCACAGCCGATACCTCAGATTGTGAGCAGAGAGAAGAGAAGTGAGATATTCATCAATCTGAACTCTGTTCGGCGTATTGAAGTCTTGCACAAAAGGGAATCTTGACCTGACCATCAGCCATTTGAGAGTGTGCTGAATTCCCTATCTTATGCTCATTCCAACGGAAAACCTATCTGCAGTAGTATGCATGCCAGTATTAGTGCCACCGCTAAGATTACAACCAGTTCGGGTCTTACCTTTATGCCACGAGTCTCCTCCTCAAAGAATCGTAGCAGACCTGCGCCCTGGGCGGGCATGGGAGATCTCTTTTGACGCTTCTTCTCTCTCTTGCTCATAGCGTAGCCCCTAATCTTCTAGACGGTACGGCTCTTTAATTAAAGTTGTGCGCCCTCGCCCGATTTCGCAATGTTCCAACAAGAGCAGTGTATGCATACATAAGCACACAAGAGTTGGGAGTTGACGATAGGATTACCACTCCTTGCGCAAAGTTTTATTTTGCTGATATCATTAATGTGTCGAGGTGTTCTCAGTGAGTGGTCGTGAATACTATAACAGAACCCTAGACCTTCTTCGGCAGCATCATGAATGGTTCCGAAAGGCAATTCCGCTGATTGCCAGCGAGAATGTTCCGAGTTCAGGCGTGCGTGAAGCTCTGGTAAGCGATTTTGGAAACAGATACGCTGAGGGATGGCCTGGAGAGCGCGTTTATGCTGGATGTACTTACATCGATGAAGTTGAGCTTGTATGCATTGAGTTGATGAAGAAGCTTTTTCAAGCTGAGTTTGTCGATGTTCGACCTATATCTGGGGTTGTTGCGAACCTTGTGTTATATACGGCGTTCACGAATCCAGGCGATGTTATGATGGCGTTGTCTATTCCTTGTGGCGGGCACATCAGCATGGGGAAGAAGAAGTTGGGTGGTACTGCCGGGGCGGTTCATGATCTGGCTGTGGAGTATCTTGCTTTAGATTATGATGAATTGAATCTCGATGTTGAGAAGACCAAGAAGAGAGTTGAAAGGCTGCTTGATAAAGGAACGCCTCCGAAGCTCGTGGTCTTCGGTGGTAGCGTTCTCCCTTTTCCCCATCCTATAGAGGAATTGGCCGATTTCTTCAAGAAGGTTGGCGCTACAGTGGCCTATGATGCCGCCCACGTGGCGGGTCTAATCGCCTGCGGCTGTTTTCAGGATCCGCTGAGAGAAGGCGCCGATGTTGTCACACTCAGCACTCATAAGACATTGTTTGGTCCACAACATGGTGGTGTGCTTTCATGGGAGAAGCATGCTGATAAGATTAGGCGTGCGACCTTTCCTGGAATGGTGAGTAACCATCATCTGCATGCTGTGGCTGGCGTGGCTATAGCTTCTGCCGAGATGCTGGAGTTTGGGAAGGAGTACGGCAGGCAGGTCATCAAGAATTCTAAAGCGTTGGGTCAGGCGCTGTATGAGCGTGGTTTTAATGTTTTGGCCGAGCATAAGGGCTTCACGGAATCTCACGTTCTATTGGCGGATATTACGAAGCACGGAGATGGCGGCACTATTGAAGGTCAATTGGAGAATGCAAACATAATTCTGAACAGGAACCTGCTGCCTTGGGACATCAAAGAAGGCAGGCATTTCATGCATCCAGGTGGGATTAGGATGGGAACTAGCGAGGTCACAAGGTTGGGGATGCGTGAGAGCCAGATGGCTGAAGTCGCAGAGTTTATGAAGAGAGTTATTATCGACAAAGAAGATGTGGATAAGGTTAAGGATGATGTCGCAGAGTTCAGGAAGGACTATCAGAAGGTTCATTACTGTTTCGAGGATGCCGCTGAAGCCTACGAATACATCAAGATAAGGTAGGAACTGGAAAGAAGGATAATATAGCTAGACCTTGAGAGTTAGCCATTATGTTAGGAGTTCCATGCATATGTCCCTCTGTCGTACACAAGCTTGTCGGTTTAGACGCCAATTTTTCGTCCTTTCTCTTCTATGTAGGTTAAGATTCCATCTACTGCATTAATCGGGCCCCTTTCTGCGTTCAAGAACCCCCAGTTACCTGCTTGCAATCTTTTGTCAACAGTTTGACTAGATTCGGTGCTCCTGTTACGGTTAGCACAGGATTAACATGAGTGCAGAGTCCGAAAGCCAAGGCGAATGCCGCCTCGATTAGGCTCTTTTTCCATACACTCAGGTGCCACTGCAGCGACGGTATATACTGAAGAATGGAGTGAGAGACACATGCATGACATGCTTGATTGAACTATCGAGTTCTACAAGTCTGTTTTCATTTATTATATCTAGTCAGCTTATTAGGACTGATTAAGTGATGGATGGCGAATGTTGGAGAAAATGGAGCTGGAGTCTATCGGCTTTGTGAAAACGAAGGCAGTTGGCAAAGGGGTGAGAGATAGGAGTAACATTTCACAAATAGTTCTTCATCGGAGTCTGGCTGAAGCGCTACATGGAATCGAAGAGTTTTCACATCTATTTGTCGTATTCTGGATGCATAAAATTCCAGAAGAAGATAGTAGAAAACTGAAAGTTCGTCCCAGAGGCAGAAAGGACATGCCTTTGCTAGGCGTATTTGCAACCCGTACGCCATATCGTCCAAATCCTATAGGGCTTACGCTAGTTGAGGTACTGGGAGTTGAAGACAATATTGTTACCGTTCGTGGTCTAGACGCTGTTAACGGCACACCTATCTTGGATATCAAACCATTTGATTCTTGGGATGTGGCTGAGAATGCGAAGATTCCTGATTGGTGGATGAGACTAGAAAGAAATAGAAAACTAATTCCAACGTCATCTGACTCGAGTCAATGACTCGAGTGAATCCATACTCCGTTGATGCATTCAAGAAGTGGCAAGAAAGCGTTTCTTAGTATGATTTGAAGAAAAGCAGTGTAAGAATCTGAGGGAAAGCCTTCTGGTCGTTTTGCAGATTTACCGAGGTCTCTAATCCTTTGCGCTCATTGAGCATTCAAGGCTTCTTGTTCCATCGGCTGTAGGTTCCCTCTGGATTCTCTCTGAAGAAGTTTCCTTTTTCTCTCTCTAACCCCGCTCTTTCAGGTCTCTTCTCTGTCCTTTTGCAGTCCCTCTAGGAGCTAGAGGGAGAACTCCGACAAAAACGATGATTAGAGTGTCATCCTCCTCACTGCAAGGAGAATCGGAATTCAGAGAGAATTTGGACAGAATCTGGAGGGAAAACGGAGAGAATCTAGAGAAGAGAAAGACAGAAACGCGCATGCAGAAAGCCCAGAATGTCAGACAACTCCGTGTACATACCATTAGAAAATTGGAGGATCTATTCTCGTCTCTCGACGGTTATTGTACATCGGGTGGCAAGGGCAGCGATTGCCCCAAGAGCCGCTAACCATGGAGCCAAGATTACTCCCACAACACCAACAGTCACAGGCATTTCCAAGAGTGTCTTTCCCGCCTCATCCGTTATGATTATCCTCCTTACGTTCCCCTCATGGAGCAGCTCCTTCACGCTCTTCACAAGGTTGTCAGCTGAGACAGAGAACTCTTCCCTCAAAACCTCGCCCGCCTGAGTTCCGCATGATGGACAGTACCTCGCGGACTCGGGCAGCTCTTTCCCACACTTTCCACAAAAGGCCAATATCGCGCCTCCTCTGCGCCTCTTATTATAATCATCTGAACAATAACTTCACAAGACTGCTGACAATTATCATCAAGCCAATACAAGCAACAAGCCCCGCTAGGAAATCGAACCAGCGAATTTCTCCTGCCGCCAACATGGTTAGGAAGAGGCCAGAGCCGAGCCAGAAGACTATTCCTGAAAGCGTTCCACTCTTTCTGTCCAACGACTCTCCTAGGACAAATCTCAAGGCCAAGATTACAATGTGAAAAATGCCGAAGGTCAGACAGAACTGTGAAGCCGCAGTGTAGACCACGGGGTGAGTATGCGCTGGAGCAGGCAGAATTATGTGCTCGGTGACATTTGCGAGATGAAAGCTCTTGAAGAAGTCGATGACTTCGTTCCAGAGGTCTGGAGTAATTATCCAGATGACGCCCACAAGCACTAAGAAGAAGCCAAGGGAGACTATGGCAAGCCAATCCCTACTCTCCAAATGTCGTTCTCCAGTTTGAGTCATGAGTGACGCGCCAACAGAATACGAGGTTAACGAGGCTATCTTAAAAGATTTGCTACACCATCATCAGCACTCTTAAGAGGCGCGCGTGCACTAAGTAGCTGAGGCAGAAGATAGCATGAGAATTCTTTTCGTGGAACCGCCTAAGGACTACTGGTTTGTCATGGGGGAATACCTACCCCCACCCTATGGAATCCTTCAACTTGCGGCGTATGTAGAGAACAACACAAAAGATGTAGAAATTGGAGTGCTTGATTGTAACGCAGAGCAGATGAATTGGAGAGGACTGGAGAAACATATGGAATCATTCAACCCAGATATCGTGGCCTCGAGTGCCTTGGCAACCTGCAACACATATGTCGCCGTCAGAACCTTGGAAACAGCCAAAAGAGTAAATCCGAAGGTCATAACAGTCGCTGGGGGCCAACACTTCACAGCGACAGCCCAAGAGAGCTTACAGTCATATCCTGAAATCGACATAATCGTTCGAGGAGAAGGAGAGCAAGCATTCGTAGAGATAGTCAGAAAGGTGCAAGAGAAAACGTCTTTTTCACAGATAAGAGGTATATCCTGTAAACATAATGAAGAAGTGCATCATAATCCAGACCATCCTCTACTTGAGAATATAGACGCCCTTCCGTATCCAGGGTATCACTTTGTAGAGGACATAGTTCACAGATACCACTTCACAGCGATGGCGGGTCCAAAGACCCCTTACGCTCTAGTCGAGGGCTCAAGAGGTTGCCCACATAGCTGCACATTCTGCACTCAATGGAGACACTGGCAGGGAAAATGGAGAAGAAAATCACCCAAGAGAATAGCAGACGAAATGGCGTTTTGCTTTGAAGAGTATGGGAGTAGATTCATCTGGCTAACTGATGACAACTTCGGCCTCGGCAAGTATGCGAGCCTCCTCGCGGAGGAGATTATTCAAAGAGGGATTTCAGAGGAGATTATGTGGTTCATGCAGGCCAGATGCGACGACATCGTGAAAAACCGCCACCTCCTACCCAAGATGCGGAAGTCAGGCCTCCGCTGGGTTCTTCTAGGAGTTGAGAGCCCAAGTCATGCCACACTCGCAACATTCAAGAAAGACATAACACCCGACGATTCTAGAGAGGCTGTGAAGCTCTTGCAGGAGAACGATATATTTGCCCACGCGATGTTCATCATCGGAGAGCGCAAAGACACAGCCGAGTCGATAGCGAGTCTGAGAGAATTTGTGAATGATCTTGACCCAGCCTTCGCTATCTTCGCTATCCTCACACCGTTTCCAGGCACAAAAATCTTTGAGGAGGCCAAGCGGAATGGTTGGATAATGGACTTCAACTGGTCGCACTACGATATGGTCCATGCCATAATGCCAACAGAGACGCTTTCAAGGGAAGAAGTGCAGAAGGAACTCTATAGGTGCTACCGAAGCTTCTTCGGCTCTTGGAGCAGAAGGCTGAAAGGAATTTTCTCCGTGAACGAAATAAAGAGAAGAGTCTACAGGTACATGGCTACTCAAGGCATCGTGGAGCAGTTCAGAAGCCTCTATTGAGTAGTGGTTTCATGCCTCAGACTCTGCTTCGCAGTCCTCTTCTGATGTTCATGATAGGTGTCTCATACTTCAGCCTCTTCATTGCTGTGATGCTCACATTCAATCCCCCACTCAGACAAGAGGGCCATTTGTGGCGAAAACCGATGATTGGCGCAATCTTCGGGCTCATCTGTTTGCTGGGAGTCGCCGCGGTCTTCTTCCCAAAGAAGTCTTCTGCTATGCTTCGGTTAGCGAGTGGTGATGGAGGCAGGGATTTGAGCATCGGAGATCGTAATTCTCACGGAGATTATCCAGCTCTGCAGGGACATCACCCTGACTGTATAGGATTTTCCGCTCACGTGATTCAGATAGGCGACAAAATATTGTGTGCGGCGTGCACAGGCTTGCTTCTAGGAGCAATTATGACCTTGGCTGGGACGGTTCTCTATTTCTACGGTGATTTGAATATAGCTCAGAACAGCTCTCTAGCAGTCTTCGTTGGAACTGTGGGGGTTGGATTGGGCCTGTTCCAGCTTAAATTCAGAAGTTTTCTCCGTCTCCTGTTGAACATATTGTTCGTTTTGAGCAGCTTTTCAATCCTCATTGGGATAGACGCGCTAACTCAGAGTCTATCTATTGATCTGTTTCTGGTGGTTATGATTATTTTTTGGCTCTTCACGCGGATATTATTGTCGGAGTGGGATCACTGGAATATCTGCTACACGTGTAGAAGCCCTTGCGAAATCCGTGAGAAAAGAATAGGTCAGTATCTACGGCTCAACCCATAGACAGCGCCAATGATGATCAATATTCCAAACATGATTATCGCAAAAGGCCAAACTGAAATCTCTTTAGGGATTATGTCTGCTTGCTGAAGAACCCATACTCCGCCCCAAAGAATGATTATTACGCCAATGGCAAGACCTACAATAGTGCCTCCTCTAGGAATCCCAAAACACTCTTCTTCATGTCTGCGACGCTCGCGTCTCTCAGTTGGAAGAGTTTCAGCATACAGGGACGCCCCGCATTGAGTGCAGATCTTACTGTCATCTGCGTTTTTCGCTCCGCATTTTGTGCAATAAACCATTTTAGTATCCCCTGTGCCTCAAATCGTTTTGTGAGGAATGTTTTTAAGGTTTTTGGTGGATGGAAACGTCAGCCCCACCATTTTTCAGGTGCTCTCTCAGGCTTCGTCTTTCTCTTCGCCCTTTCAGTTTTGGGAACCCCGCATTTCGGACAGAACACATCTTCAACTTTCAATTCAGCTCCGCAATTCCTGCAGTACGGCAATCATGGCACCTCTGGAGTATTACTCACATCTTTGAGGTATAAAGCGATTTCGCAGGTGGAGTTATGTCAATCTCTGCTGTCCTACACCAGTCAGTTCCCAACGAAAAGGCTTCTTTCCTCTGCGTACGAGTATATTCTCAGCTTCGAGAAGACGAATGTGGTGTAGAGTTGCTGCGTAGCTTAACTTAGCATCTTGTGCAATGGCTCTGGCGCTTGGTGTATTCTTTTCAAGCTGCAGAATGATCTGGGTTCTGGCGATTAGACCTGGTCGAATGTTTCTTTTCAGCGACAAGAAGGCCTTTGGATGGTAGGCTCTTCTCAACGGAGTCCCCAGAGATAATTCGAAATTCGTCTATAAAAGCGCATGTCAGGCCATGAAATCTCCTAGGCTTATCTGCTTCGGTTTGTCTCCTTCAAAGAGCGAACGAATCTCATCTTCCACCAGCAGAAGCCGTTGAGCATAGTAACTAGGAAGCTCATACCTCCTCACAAGCTTACGGGCTACATCCAAATACTTCTCGATTCCACCGCGATGCACTGTGAAAAGCAAGGCTCCATCGCATCTTGGACACTTTCCCTGCAGGGGGAGTCTCCTGAACCGTCTGTTGCAGTTTTTGCATCGGAAGTTTTGGGTTGCAAACGCTCGCAGATTGCCCATTATGTCTCGGATGAAGTGAGTAGTGAGAACCTTTAGAGCAACTGTGTTTGCATCGACGGCGTCGATCTTCTCTGACAATGTGAGTTGGCTATTCAACTTCTCGGTCATCCGCCGCAATTTCTTGTACGTGCTTTCACGATTACCCATATTCACATCTGAGACAGGAACTGTGTAGTTGAAGCCTTCAAATTGTGCTTCAGTGTTCAGTCTATGTTCGACCAAGTCTATGAGCTCTCTGACACTCCGTGATGACACCCCCTGCTTGGCCTTCTCGTAGAACTCCACAGGATAGGCTGAGGCAACATCAACCTCGTGAGCCTGCCGCTGTACCTCACGGGGATTAACAATAGGAATAATGAAAAGCGGTGCATCCATTATCCCACCGGTTTGAGCTGGTAGATAGGCCCTAGAGAAGTTCAACACTGTGTCTAAAGCAAGCATCAAGGCGTCCTCATCGCCATCGCAATCCCTGCGTTTCGCCGAATGCCACAAGGGATGAGCATAACAAACATTCATAGGTGTAAAGCCTATAATTCGACCTACGATACCGACAGAGGTATGGGGCGCCAAACCCACAACGAGGTGTCCAGCCAAATCTTCAACGCCATTAACATTATAGAGTGGAGGAAGCTCGTACACCTTCCTGAGAAGCTCATCCAGGAAAGTCGCAACGCGAATGAAATATCCAGCACATTCTGTTGGGATAATAACGTCCTGCACTTTCAGCTCACATATCTGATCAGAAGTGGTAAGTGTATCTCCGTCACAATCATGAGAATAGCCCAGTCGCTTGAGCTTCTCCACAGAAACATCGATTTCCTTCGCCTTGAAATGTGTCAACGGAGCGTTTGTGGTGTCAAATCGAATCGTTCCATCCTTGAAGACGGATAGATCATATCTTGCTCGAAGTATCCCTTTCTCAATGATCTCAGGGGTCTTCGTTTCGTTCATCAAACCCCTTACGCCCTTCACAAAGTCAGGAGCAGTGAAGTTCAGATGCGAGCACGCTTCATCCACAGATGCCTTAAGATTCACCGATCTTTTATTGTAGCTTCTGGCAGCAATTCTGCAGACTGGACAGAAACTCTGCTCTGAGATTCTTCCACACTTAGGGCAAGATCTCTCAAGAACAGTCTCCGTCTTACATCTCTGACACCAGATCTTGGACGTTACCTCGAGGCATTCTGGGCATCGCCGCCTCACAAGTTCAATATCAATCACGCCCTCTTTAGCTGCTTTTACAAGATCACGCCTAGAACCGCCGGCCATACCAGTTGGAAAGAGAGCGTGAACCATTGGTCTCATCTCTCGTCGCTTAGCTTTTTCAGGGCGCCCCATCCGAGCGCCTACAAACGTGGGAGCTTTCTCTCTAACTGATATGCCTGATATCCGTTTGATATTTTGAAGCACTGACTCTTCTTCATCGATTTCTTGCTCAGAAGCCTTCAGTCCCAAGCACGATTTGAAGACATGTGCATCGCCATCCTCGATTCTAATGTTGTTTTTCACTATTCTGTGTGGTATGCAGACTCTCTCAAGTACTCGCTTAGTCGATTCTTCCACTATGCCAGAGATATCAGTGGATTCTCTGTTCTCAATCTGGGTTTCAGAGTTCAATACCCAATCTCTCAACTCCCGTAACTCCTCAGGAGAAATGGCGGACCAGAAGTAGTTGAAGAATGGGTGCAGAGGCACGTTGAGAGTTAAGGCTAGTGAAATCGCCTCTTCAGCAGTCGGTCTCTTTTCATAGGGATTCCTCAGAATCTCCTCCAGAGATCTTTCAGACATCTTCGCGGCAGCGGCGACCTTCTCCAAATCGCCATTAAATCTGTTTCTTATTGCTGCGCGAAGCTCTTCGCACCACCACTCCTCCGTCAACCCTGATTGGAGGAGGGCTTTGTTGTTGTACAAAAAGTCGCCGAAGCCTATCAGAATATCACCCAGAAACAGAATTCTATCAACCACGTTTTTTATCTCCTCCAAGTTCTGCGCCGAAGCACGTACAACTGATCCGTCCCTTAGACGGACTATGGGTGGCTCTATGGTGTCCACGGGGAGTGCTACCCCCGCCTTTCCAGGACCTTCAAGGCGCAACTGGGTGCCCGCAGCCAAGAAGCCCTGAAGAATCATCATGGTCGCTGGGTGTAGACCTACTGCGGCGAGACCTGTGTTGCGAGCTCTTCCGTAGCGAAGCCTGAAGCCACCACGCCTTGAAGGGAATGAGAAGATTGGACGACCCGCGATGACATCCTCCATGAACCCTACAGTCTTCTTTTCTTTAATTTCCCTCACATTCTTCAGCCAGTCCCATCCTTCGATTCCTAGCTTCTCTATTATCGTCCAGACCTTCGCGGAACGCCCGATAACACCATCGTTCACGACGAGAAGGGCGCCACCTCTCACTCTGTTTGTTTCGACGCGTGGTAGATTGCGGAACGATGAGACTTCAACTGGATTTGACTGAACGCCAGTGACTTCCACTGGAATAGACTGAATAGCCTTTCTCAGTTCTTCGTCAGAGATATGATACTGAAACCGTGATACTGTTCTTTCATAAAGCCGCACCTCTTCAACAAATCTTCCGATCTCCTCTGGTGTTGGCTTGTAACGATTCAGCGCCAACAACCGACGGACAGAATCACCGATTACCAAGGTTAGGGCTTGTTCTGTACCGCCTGCTGCGCGTATCGGACCAGCATAATATATTGCCAAATACCTAGTTCGATCAATGTTATTCTTTATGGCTACTCTAGCTACGCCCTGTAGGGGGGCGGCGGTAATCCCTTCCGTTAGTATAGCCAAGGCGGTTCTAATCGCCTGCTCAGCGGCTTCAGGAGCCTCCATATGCTCGAATTTCCCGTAAACAATATCTTCTGCTATCTTGAATGCAAGTTCCTCTCTCGGTAGCTTCTGGCTCAGCGCTCTTATGGCCTCGGCAACATGTGGAGGCCCAACTAATCCTTGTACGAGTTCAGCCAAGTCCTTCGCCACCTTAGGCTCTGGACCAGAATCTGGATCCAATCCCTTCTTCCTAGCCTTGCTCGCGACTCCGTATATCTCTGCTAACTTACCCTCTAGATCGAGAAGGTAGCTCCTGTACTCTTCACTCATCCTGACGCCCAAAATGTTCTTCTCATGTACCAGTCTATGAAGTGAGTTTTCAGCTTTTCCGACACGAACAAATCAAAAGGGAGACTGTGGTTGGCAAAGCATTCTCAAGCCTCATAATGTTCAGGTCAACGTTTGATGCTCTTCACTAGCTCATCAACTTTGTCTTTCACAACAGATTCTTCCGTGACAGTTCCAGTGACAATGATGTCTGCTCCAGCATCCACAACTTGCTTCACCTGTTCACCAGTCCTGATTCCTCCACCCACAATCAATGGGCCCTCATCCGTGGACTTGACCATGCTTATCATATCATCTGGCACTCGGTGTCTAGCGCCGGACCCTGCTTCCAAATAGACGAATCGCATCCCGAGATAACGGGCCGCTAATGCGTGTGCAGCCGCGAGTTTGGGCTTCCCGTACGGAATTGGTGTAGCTCGCCCAATAACGCCCGCAGCTGCGCCCTCTCCAACAACTATGTAACCGAGTGGAATCGCTTCCAAATCATACTTTTTTATGAGAGGGGCTCCTAGAACCTGCGCCCCGATGAGAAAGTACGGGTCTAGTGAATTCAGGAGGGACATGAACCATATGGCATCGGCGTGCTTGCTGATGCCAGTTATGTTATTTGGGAAGAGGATCACAGGGATTTTCACTGCTTTCTTTATTGCCTTTACGGTCTTGTCCAGATTATAGGCAGAAACAATTGTGGATCCTCCAACCATAATGGCAGATGTCTCAGAGGTTTCAGCTTCTTGAGCTGTGTGGGATGCAGCTTTAGTAGATACTTTCTCTGGATCTATGAGGGTGATGTGGATTGCCCCATCTTTCCGGACCTTATCCAGCAGGTAGCGCTCCACACGACCAATCAAGGTTGATCCATCCTGACTTCGTCTTTCAAGATATATGTGATTCCCACCCAAATGTTAAGTGGCATCGAGCGATTCTGATCGTCTCTTTCAAATGCATCTGCTACGCACCGATTTCTCCTGAATAGAATCTGTCAGTGAAATGGCAATAAATATCGATATCCTGAAAGGTTGATTTGATTGGAAGCTCTTCAGTCAAACCGCAACTCCCACAGCGCACCATTGCACACTCTCGCGCCCTCAATATCTCGACTCTAATCGCTTCCCTCCCACATCTAGGGCACAAGTAGACCTTTGGCAGTTGCCTTTTCGGAACACGAATCACCCTTCTTCGTCTTCTACCCATCTTGGAGTCTCCTGCCGCTCAATGGCATAACCAGCCGAGTATTGCCCTTCCTATGAGTATCCACTAGATCAATTGTTAAATGCTTGTATTAAGACTCTTCCCAAAGCATATGTAAAAGGATTTTTTCTAGCCCGTCACTTCCTGAATGGATAAAATCAGTTAATAGGAACAAAAAGATACACCATAGTCGTGTCTGCATTGAAGTTGACAAGCGCTGTTTTGAAATCCGATTTGCCATCAGTTGAGACTAGAATCAGGCGTTTTATAGCAGATTATGTCGACAAGTGTGGATTAAGCGGGGTTGTTTTGGGGGTGTCGGGGGGTGTCGACAGCTGTACAACTGCGGCTCTCTCTTCGCTAGCTCTGGGGGGCAACAGAGTATTGGGAATTATGCTGCATGAAGAGGAGACGTACAACGCGATTGACATTGAGCATGCTAAGACCGTCGCTGAGAAGTTTGATTTCAATCTGGAGATTATTGATATCTCATCCACGCTTAGAGCCTGCTTCAAAGCGCTTCACATATATGAGGAAGCAGATAAGGTTAGTAAGGGAAATCTGAAAGCCAGAATGAGGATGCTCTTTCTCTACTATTATGGCAACAGACTTAAAAGAATCGTCTGTGGCAGCTCGGACAAATCTGAGACGATGATGGGATACTTCACGAAATGGGGAGATGTTGCTGCGGATATATCCCCACTTATGGATCTCTACAAGACGCAGGTTCGGCAACTAGCCCTATATATAGACATCCCTGCAGAGATAGCCCAGAAACCATCGACCCCAAGACTATGGCCAGGTCAACTGGCGGAAGACGAGTTAGGAATCAAATATGAAATTTTGGACCTGATCCTGTTCGGCTTGGAGCGTTTCATGATGCCCCAAGAGATAGCCAGACAGCTGATGCTGCCCCTAAAGCGTATTGAGGAGATTCGAAGGCGATGGTTAGCCAGCGAGCATAAAAGGCGTGCGCCTCTGACGACAAAGCTCGCATTTAGGACTGTTGGAGCAGACTTCAGGCTTCCCTATACCATGCAATAAACCTTTTCCCCATGAAGCGCTTTATACAACTGCGAGGAAATCGCAGATGTCGAACATGATCAATGTGGCATCAGCGCAAATCGAGTGTAAGGTTGGAGATAAGAAATACAACATCGGATTGATGAAGAAAAGAATCAGGCAAGCAAAAGAGGAGGGCGCTGATCTTGTAGTCTTTCCAGAACTTTCTCTAACAGGGTATCTAACTCGTGATCTTACCTACAGTTTGGCAGAAACAATTCCAGGACCATCTATTAGCTTATTGGAGAAGATTGTGAAAGGCGAAAAGTTGCATATGGTTTTCGGGATGCCAGAGCGCAGCGGCAAAGCTCGAGGAGTCATATACAACACTGCGGTTCTACTGGGCCCAAAAGGGCTTATTGGCAAATATAGAAAGATGCAGCTGCCAACTCACAGCGTCTTCGAAGAGAAGAGATACTTCCGACCGGGATATCAGCTACCTGTCTTTGAAACTGACATCGGAAAGCTCGGTCTCACAATTTGTTACGACATGTTCTTCCCAGAAATATCCCGTCTATTACGCTTGAAAGGCGTCCAGCTCATAGTCTGTATATCAGCCTCCCCAGCCGTGCGACGCAGGTTCTTTGAGGTGTTCACAACTGCCAGAGCTATGGAAAACACTGTCTTTTTGGCTTATACCAACCTTGTCGGCTTGGAAGATGGGCTGCAGTTCTGGGGGGGTAGCAGGATAATAGCACCAAGCGGTTACATCATCGCTCGCGCGAAATATGACGTGGAAGACCTGGTGACAGGAAAAATTGACTATGCCGACTTGGAACGAATGGAAGCATTTCTCCCAATCCTCCGCGACTTGAGACCCACATTTTTCGATCATATGAAGAAACATTCTGAGGTTCTATGAGGAACTGCTACTGGAACCTCACTCGGATTATGACCGCAAAGAATCTATGATTCGCGCAAGAAGCAGAAACTAAAGACACGTCTAACCTTTAGAAATCGACTCTTAAATGAGATCATCAGCAATCCTTTCAATCCGATCCAACGCCTCTTCCACCTTCTCATAAGCGGTGGCATAGGAGATTCTTATGTATCCCTCGCCGTACCTTCCAAAGGCGGAGCCAGGAACAGTGACAACCTTCCCCTCGTTAA
>CP070826.1:61293-76091 GCA_020344435.1 Candidatus Bathyarchaeota archaeon
GCATATTCGTTACCTCAAGTATATCAGAAACATGTTCACGTGGCAATTCGGCGTCTCATTCAAGTCGATGCAGCCCGTGGCAGAAGAGATGTCGTGGCGACTCGTCAACACAGTGTTGCTTCTGGGATCCGTGCTAGTATGCACCATAATGGTTGGGGTTCCGCTAGGTGTCTTGGCCGCCTCGAAGAGAGGAGGTAAGGCAGACGTTGCGGTTATAGGATCCGGCATCTTCGCATGGGGTGTACCAACCTTCTTCATTCAACTGTTATTCCTGCTCTTCTTCTCCTACTACGCATACTTAGCTTTGGGCTTTCCACTCTTCCCGTATGGAAAGATGCACACTGTGCCCCCACCCACCAATCCTTTCGCGTTTATAGTTGATGTGGGGTGGCATCTGCTTGCTCCCCTGATAACCCTGGTGATCGCTGGATTCGGCTCATGGGCATTATACACAAGAAACATCTTGCTTGATGCTCTCACGCAAGATTATGTTGTAACAGCGCGTGCTAAAGGCCTCTCTGAAAGGGCTGTGCTGTACCGACATGCCTTTAGGAGCTCGCTTCCACCGATTGTCACGATGGTCACTCTATCTGTACCGGGCATAGTGACTGGGGCCATGATAACTGAACACATATTCACGTGGCCGGGGATCGGACAATGGTACATAGAATCCTTGTTCCAAGGGGACTACCCCGTGGTGCAAGCAGTAGTCTTCATATACGCTGTGTTGATGGTGATAGCGAACATCGTCGCAGACGTGCTCTATGGAGTTCTCGATCCGCGCATACGTGTAGGCGTTAGAAGGTGACGGTTTAAATGTCGTCCTTGTTCAGCAAACAACGTAGAGAAATATGGTCAAGAAGGATCAAAGGTTTCTGGACTGAATACAGGCATAACAAAGTTGGAGTTGTCGGCCTCGTAATCATACTACTGTACGCGTTCGTGGCCGTCTTCGCCCCCTGGCTGACCCCCTATGACCCCCTAGCCCCGGAGGCAGTAGCCCAAGGCTTTGCAATGCCAGAATGGACAACTCTCAATCCCGTGAATATGTATCTGCCGCGAACAATGGATATGCAGATGGATTGGAGTGTCAAGGCGAAGTCTGATCTCCTTGACGTGGCGATAGACGGTGACTCTTTCACCATATTATATAATGGTACAGAAACGCAGTCAGTAAACCTGACTTCAACCTTCCTCTACCCATACGATCCGCCCAAGAAATTTCGTGTCGGGTTCGTTTGGTCGTGTCTGAACATCACGGACGCGGAGTATTCCGCTGAATTGTACGTGATCAATCCAGCAGGTAACATGTACATCTTCTGGGCAAGCTATCAGCATCTTCCCTCGGCACCGTTCACGTCGGAGTCCAAGCAATCGCTTTCTAGAACACTCTATTCAATAACGATGCCTGAGTACATGTACGAGAGGCTTGGGCTTGATAAGGGGACAAACATCGCTGAGGAGATCTTCCTGGAGCAGGGTGAGTACAAAACGCAGATGCATATACGCTTCAGACCTGAAGCTGAGACAGGGTCAATGCAGATGCGGATTGAAAACTCTGAATTTATGATCTTCGGCCTCGTACATGGAATATTGGGCACTGACAGCATTGGAAGGGACATCTTCGCACAGTTAGTCTACGGGGCTCAAATCTCGCTGGCAGTCGGATTGTTCGCCGCTGTTCTCTCAACATCTTTGGGAATCTTTGTCGGAATCGTTTCTGGATATTTCGGCGGCGTCGTTGACGAGTCCCTGATGCGAGTCGTGGATATCTTACTCTGTTTGCCCGTGTTGCCGCTGCTGTTGGGTTTGATGGTGATCTATGGAGCGAGCGTATGGTACCTCGTTATGCTCATCGCCGTCTTCGGCTGGCAGGGCTTGTCGAGGATAATAAGATCTCGGGTCCTCTCCCTGAAGGAGATGCCATTCGTCGAGTGCGCAAGAGCAGCTGGCGGCAGCAAATTCTACATAATGCTCAGACACATGGTGCCAAATGTTCTCCCAGTAGCTCTTGCCTCCATGATTCTCAGCGTACCGGCAGCCATCCTCACAGAAGCCGCAATAAGCTTCATAGGACTAGGCGACCCCTCCGCGCCCACATGGGGCAGAATGCTCCACTACGCGCACACGTTGGGTGGCTTCATGAAACTGGCATGGTGGTGGATAATTCCACCTGGACTGGCAATCACGATCCTCACTCTATGCTTCGTATTCATGGGGCATGCAGTGGACGAAATCGTGAACCCAAGATTACGGAGGAGAAGATAACGGATTTACTCACAGTTGAACACCTGAGGATGTACTATCAAACGATAAGAGGATACGTCAGGGCCGTCGACGATGTAAGCTTCAAAGTGGGCAAAGAAGATGCCCTGGGGCTGGCAGGAGAGTCTGGCTGCGGAAAGACAAGCTCTGCACTCACCATTCTGAGGCTCTTACCATGGAACGCTAGAATCATAGACGGAAGCATCACACTGGACGGCGAAGACCTGGTCAAGATGCGGGACAAGGATATACGCAAGAAAATCAGATGGAAGAGAATCTCGATGGTGTTCCAAGGAGCCATGAACGCCCTCCACCCCACCTACAGCGTTGGAAAACAGATCACCGAAGCCATACTCCTGCACGAAGACGTTGACAGCAAAGAAGCAGTAGAAAGAACGGAGAAGCTACTCGAACTTGTGGGAATTGAAGCGGAGAAGATCAACCGATTTCCCCACGAGCTAAGCGGCGGCATGAAACAACGCGTGGTGACTGCAATGGCCTTAGCCTGCAACCCCGACATTGTCATTGCAGACGAGCCAACAACAGCGCTAGATGTCATTGTACAGGCCCAAGTGCTGAAAGTGATGAAAGAACTACAGAGCAAGCTGAAACTCTCCTGGATCTTGATAACACACGACCTTTCTATGATCACTGAAACCTGTAACAGGCTTGCCATTATGTATGCTGGAAAAGTCGCGGAATACGGGGACTTGGCAGCCATATACAAAGAACCGCTACATCCCTACACAGAAAGGCTGCTGAGTGCATTCCCAAGTATAGTAGGACCAAAGAGTGAACTATCATCCATACCCGGATTTCCACCGGACCTTCTGGTTCCGCCTCCAGGATGCAGATTCCACCCAAGATGTCCAAAGGCCATGGACATCTGCAGAAAAAAAGAACCCGTGCCCGTGAAAGCTAAGAAAGACCATGAAGTAATATGCCACTTATACACGTAGGTGAGAAGACTTGACAAAAGATGTTAGCATGGAGGCCCGCAACCTCGTCAAACATTTCCCTCTACATCTGGGCTTCCTAAAGACCATGCTTTCAAAAGATATCCCGTACGTTCACGCTGTTGATGGCGTGAGTTTCAAGATACGCAGACAGGAGATTTTCGGCCTCGTGGGCGAAAGTGGCTGCGGAAAAACGACGACAGGAAGATTACTGCTGAGACTGGTAGAGCCCACCGCCGGCGAAGTCTTCTTCAAGGATGTGGAAGTGACCGCTATCGACCTTGAACGTGAGATGAGGAAGCTACGGCGCAGGATGCAAATTATATTTCAGGATCCGTATGAGTCGCTGAATCCGAGGATGAGTGTCTTTGATATAGTAGCTGAACCGCTGCGAATCCAGAACGTCACAGAGAGCGAGGATGAGTTGAGAGATAGGGTGGCCCAAGCCCTTGAGGACCTCGACCTGAACCCGCCTGATGAGTTCATGTACAGATTCCCACATGAACTCAGTGGAGGGCAGAGACAGAGAGTGGCCATTGGAAGAGCCTTTGTCCTCAGACCCGAATTTCTTGTGGCAGATGAGCCAGTCTCAATGCTTGATGTCTCTATTCGAAGTGAAGTCCTAAGGCTGCTAATGAGCCTAATAGAAAGATACAACTCCTCATTCCTTTACATAACACATGATATAGCATTGGCGAGACACATGTGCAACCGCATAGGCGTCATGTATCTGGGCAAGATCGTGGAGAAGGGCTCCACCGACAAGTTGATCATGGAACCATTACATCCCTACACTGAAGCGCTGATAGCAGCTGTTCCAGTGCCAGACCCGACAGCGAGACGAACCAAAGTTGTCATCAAAGGAGAGGTGCCGAGCGCAATCAACCCGCCTCCAGGATGCAGATTCCATACGAGATGCCCCTACGTGATGCCAATCTGCAGCAAAGAAGAACCGGAGCTTGTTGAGATTCAAGACAGATACCTAGCGTGTCACAAGTACAACGGCTAGAATAGATTCCCTTTTAAAGCAGCAAGACACATTGTGGTCTCTGGATTTTCCATACACGAGGTAGAATGATGAGGGGAAGAACAAAACGTAAGCTCAAGTTCTATCTATCTCTACTTGGACTGGCTGTATTAACAATCGTTACTGGCGTCTTCTTCGTATATCTCGCTTACATCTCATGGCAGATGGGACATGGGTTGGGAGAAATCAAATACGAACTCTTTGTGACCATGGGAGCCATACTATTTGTCATGTGCATAACAGACATCTTTCTCTTCTTCCACCTCATAATAAAACGGAAATACTGAAAGACTGAGCAGGCGCATGTTTGCATAAACCCTGAAATCAAAACAATCTCATGATGGAATGGCTGGCCAATCATGGAGAAACAGAATATACTGCACGTTAAGAATCTGAAGGCATCCTTGCACGGCAAAGAAGGTCTGATACGAATAGTAGATGGCGTGGATCTGAAGGTATTCAAGGGGGAGACACTTGGTCTAGTGGGGGAGACTGGAGCAGGAAAGACCGTAACGGCGCTTGCGATTCTAGGAATACTTCAGCCTTTGGGAGAAGGAAAGCCGCTCTGGAAGGTTGAAGGTGAGGTTCTGTTCAAAGACAAAGATCTGAGGGCATTATCTAAGGATGAGATGAGGAAGGTTAGGGGAATGGAGATGGCTTGGATTCCCCAAAACCCAATACCCTCACTCCATCCGATAGAAATGATTGGGCACCAGACCGGCGAAGCAGTCGAATTTCACCAGGACATTGAGACCCAAAGAATAATGAACCTTGTTGTAGAGCATCTGGGACAGGTGGAAATAGCAGATGCTGAGAAACGCTACTATGATTTTCGAGATCAATTCAGCGGCGGCGAGGGGCAGCGCATCCTCATCGCGATGTCATTAATACGGAATCCATCATTACTCATAGCGGATGAACCAACCTACTCATTAGACGTGACCGTGCAAAGGCAAGTCCTGGAACTGCTGAAAGCGATGAAAAGAGAATTCAACCTTTCCATGCTTCTAATCACACACAACCTTGGCATTGTAGCCGAGATGGCCGATCATGTAGCAGTTATGTACGCTGGGAAAATCGTGGAATACGGCGATGTCGTAACCATCTTCAAAGACCCCAAGCATCCATACACGAGAGGGCTACTGGCAGCGGTTCCAAGCATCCACATGAAGAAAGGACTCTTCAAATTCGAGGGGATCCCAGGAGACCACCCAGACCCCCGTTATCCAGTACCCGGATGCAAATTCCACCCGAGATGCGCACATGCAAAACCTTCCTGCAGCACAGAAGTGCCCGAAATGATTGAGACAGAACCGGAGCATCTGGTGGCCTGCATACGCGTCAACGAAATATGAAGTCTCACAGTCTCCTAGATCCATGAAAGGATTCGAACGAGTCAATTCAAGAATCAGACTCTTAGCTCTCCAGAATGAATAAATCTAGACGCCACCATCATTACTTAGGCGGAAGACAAAAGAGAATGAAGTTAGAGGCGGCCCCAAGAATAGCACTCGTGTTACTAGTCATAAGTAGCATATCCGCCATGGTCTTGAACGTTGCCGATACAGCAGATGAACAGGCAGTCCACAACGTAGACACGAATCTGTATTATGAAGCGATTCAAGATGCAATAGATGCCCCAGAAACCCTGGATGGACATACAATCCAGATTGATGCCGAAGTATACTATGAGCATTTGACCGTGGATAAATCGTTAAAGCTGATCGGTGAAGAGAGAAGCACCAGCATTATAGACGGCGGCGGATCAGGAACTGTCATCAACATATTGGCCAGCAACGTCAGTGTCAGCGGACTCACGCTGCGGAACAGTGGTCCAGACTTCAATGACCAAGGAGTCAGCCTAGACCATTCTATTAACGCGATAATCGTTGGAAACATAATAGCAGATAACGCTTGGGGTATATGGCTGGAGAACGCTGTAGACGCCTTGATTGGTGGAAACGCGATAGAGAATAACACGCTTGGCGCCCTCTACTTAGGAAACTCTACTGGCAACGATATTAGCCGCAACACAATAAGGAACAATGAATATGGTGTGTGGCTGGAACGGTCTTCCGAGAACAATTACATCAGCCATAACTTCATAGTGGAGAATTGGAAAGGCATCTACTTGGCAAAGACCGCTAATAGTAATGTTGTTGAAAATAACACGATAACAGATAATGATGATGGCATCTACCTATCATCATCCCTCAACAGCATTCGCGAAAACACCGTGGTAGATAATCTCTTCGGGATCTATTCTTTACACTCTGGCGGTAACATCATTTATCACAACAACTTCATCAGTAACGTCATAAAACAGGCATCCTTCAACGAATCATACGTTGACTTCTGGGACAACGGTCATGAAGGGAATCACTGGAGCAGCTATAATGGTGAAGACTTGGATGGAGACGGAGTGGGAGACACCGATCTTCCTCATCAGGGCTTGGATTGGCACCCGCTCATGGAGCCCTGGAGCAAAATGAGAGTCTTCAGCGTCATCATAAATGAAGAAACATATCACGTCACTACACTCAGCAACTCGACCATCGCAGGCTTCAACTTCAGCTCATCAGCAAAGCAAGTAAGCTTCAACGTCACGGGTCCATCTGGTGCAAGGGGATTCTGTAATGTCACCGTTCCAAAAAGCCTTCTGAGGGACTCGTGGCTCATTCTTGTGGACGGGGCGGATTCAACCGCGAGCACCATAATCACTGAAACGGACGCCCACACGTTCTTCTACCTCAGTTATGACTTCAGCACACATAGGGTGAGAATTATTGGCTCTGAAGTGTCAGACATTAGCCCTCCAGTGGCAGATGCAGGAGAGGACCGGATTGTTGACGAAGACGCGTCAGTGACGCTAGACGGTTCAGGCTCACACGACAACATTGGCATCACAAGCTATACTTGGAGTTTCACGGATGAGACGCAGCAAGTGTTGCTGGGTGTAAGCCCGACTTACACCTTCACCAACCCAAGTAGTTACATAATCCTCCTGAACGTGTCCGATGGAGCTGGACACCATGCAACGGACATGATTGAAATCACTGTTCTCGACGTGACAAATCCAGTGGCGAATGCAGGTTCAGACAGAACGATTAGGGTCGACACTGAGGTAGTCTTCAACGCGGGGGGTTCCAGCGACAACGTGGGCATTGCTAGTTTTGAATGGGACTTCGGAGATGGTTATGACGGAACCGGCATTACTGCGAATCATACGTATACGGAAATAGGAGCTTACACCGTTGAATTGACGGTGAAAGACGCAGCAGGAAACAGCGCCACCGATTCAATTACGGTTACTGTGGAAAGCGCCGACGACATGAACGATAGCATATTGATAATAGGGGGCTTAATAGGAATATTCGTGATTGTAGCATACATGATAAGAAGGAGGAAAGCTTCGTTCACTCAGAGTGAGCACGACTGAGCGAAGCACTGCCAAAGGAGAAGATGGCTACAAGCTTCCGGGGCTCACTCTTTTGGCTCAGAGAGCACAAAGAGACCGACCACGTTGGCAATTATGCCCGCGATTGCCAGGGGGATTCCAACATAAAACAAATATACATAGGGGCGGACGTCTGCCGCCTCGTATCCATATCGATACAGTTCAACCCGAGAATCATTGCTGGCAACTATGTGGAAATCTATGCTGTATAATCCGGGTTCGGCGATCTGGAAGTCTACGATGATGGGGAACGTCGTACCCGGACCGAATTCGGGACCTGCAAAGATTAGCTGATTCTGATAGTCCCGGACATAGAAGATTGGTTCGCCTTCATGGCCCTGAAAGGATCCAGTGAAGTTGAGGCCATACTTCCCAGCATAGGGCAGATTCATCGCCATATCGATGATTCCGCTTCCTTCAAGCGGATTCCCAACGGCTTCCCTGCTTTCAATAAGCCCTCTCATCGTGACATTGGATATTCCTATCAGGATTATTCCAGCGAGGAAGAGTATGAGACCTGAAACGATAGCGATTGTTCGTTTGCTCACTCGGTTTTCCCTCATCGATCTTGATTGGATACTTCAAATGCTTGGATTTATACTTATACATTACTTGCTGCTTCATATGCTTGTTTCAGCGCCGAGCAAAAGCGGTCCTTCTCAAGCGAGGCCTAGTGTGAAGGCAATCATTCCTCCACGATCTTGCGAGAATAATAGAACTTGGCGTAGAAATGTGCACCCCAAGCCACAAAGAACCCCAACCACATATACAATATTACGCCTTGGATGATAGTTACGCCGAAAGCAACTGCAAAAATCAGAATGGGAAGTAAGAACACATAAAAGAACCGTTTACTCCTAAATCTCACAGCGTCACCCCAGGTTACTCCACACCTATCTATTGCTGTCTCCATTTTCACGTTTCATCTTAATTAGCTCTTTTGTCTTCACAATAGCCAATCCACGTGGAATCAATTTGATCAACTAGGAATTTCCTGCGAACGACATAACCTGTAGGATTCGCTCCCATGTAACGCCAATAGCCCACACATAAACAGACTGAGCGTTGGCACAAATCATATATATGTCTGAGCTGTGGGCGAAATGATGAATCAATGACAAAATATAAAGACCTCTTGCTGAATTAGCTAGATAGAGAAAGGACAAAGCATAGGAGTGGAGTGCCCGTCCTATGGCGGCTTGGAAGAAGATAACCGTAATGGATAATCTTGTCAGTCGCTTAGATGGTCCACCAAAGTGTAAATGCTGTGGACAGATGTTAAATGCTGGAAAAGCGGCTTGGGCACACATGTGCCCGAGGAAACGCGCTTCATACACAGAATACTATTGCCTAATCTGCTACCAAAATCTTTGGATATAGTCTGCAGCATTCACACACGCTTCTGCAATGCTAAGAGATATGGCAAGAGTGCACAATTGAGAAATCGTAGAATACCCAGGGGATTCATGCCTCTGAAGTTTTGCTCTTGCTATTCAAGTGACTTGCAGAACCCCCTAGATTTGCCACTTGCATGTCGGTGTATCTCCAGAAGTCGTTTTCAAATCTCTCTAGGGTGTCTTGCTCTCGGGCTCCTCTATGCACGAGATATCCGCCTCCGAACATCGCTGTCAGGTAACCTATTATCATCGAGAGCGAGAAATATCCTCCTTTTTTACCGGTCAAGAAGTCTACTGTAAAATCGTTTGGTCGGCCATGGATCTCCACGTTGATTTTCAGTTTGAAATTCGGGATCTTGCTGGTCGCCTGAATCACATGTCCTTTTCTGCCCTTTTCAGTTGTGGTTTCAAAGTCTGACTCGGAAAAGAATGAGTTTATGCGTTCAGTTAGCATGCTCAGATCAACGCTCTTTCCAACCCATTGAGTCTTCACTTCGCAAGTCCCTACATAAAGTTAGAATCGTCAATGTATTTATTTCTATTAATGAGCAGGTGACCCTCAACTCACCGCGATATCGTTTACCCTTGATGGCTGGGCTACCCATCTACCTTTCTCAGCTGATTCTTATACATCCGGATGATTTCCTTGACAGATGTGGCGTCTTCAGCCAATTTGTCTAAGCGATAGTTTCCTGTGAAACGAGGGAACCGTATGGCCAGTCCACTTCCTTTTCTGATAGCGTCCATAGCGCATACGTGGATTGGGCTGAGTGTCATTTCGGCGCCTATTATCTCAATCACTGCTTTTGGTTCAAACCAAACATCTGCCTCAATGGTTGATTGGACTCTCGGGTGTCGATGGGATATTCGATGTTTCTCCATCATTTCCAAGATTTTTGCAAGGTCCTCGTCAGAAAAGCCGGTTCCGCATCTGGTCACTGTCTTGAACATATCCTCATCAGGATCATACGCTGCTAATAGGAGGGCGCCGTAGGTTCCTGCTCGTTTACCTCTTCCGTAGAATGCCCCTACAATTACCAGGTCAACCGTGTCGGTCATCTCACTCTTGTAGTCCCGCTTGTACTTTATCCAGAGCCATCCTCTTGCTCCTGCCTGATAGACGGCGTCTTCACTCAATGATTTGCAAATTAGACCTTCACAGCCATTTTCCACAGCTTTCTCAAAGAACTCCTCCAACTCACCGGGATCATTAGTGAACAGGTAATCCGCTATCTTGACACGGTCGCTCTCCTCGATCATCTTCCTGAGTTGTTTGTGTCTGGTGGTGTATGGTTTCAGCGTTAGGTCTGCTTTATTGAGATAGAGAACGTCGAAGATGAAGAGGGATACTGGATACTTCTCCATAGCCGCTTCTATGCCGTGTTTTCTTCTTCTATGCATCAGCTCTTGGAAAGGCTTCATCTCGTTGGTGTCTGGATCGATGGCTACGATCTCCGCTTCGACGATGGCGTCTTTCACCTTGGTATGTTTGCGGAACAGGTCAACTGCGTCTGGATATTGCGCTGTTATGCTCTCGAGTCGGCGAGAGAAGAGGATGAGATTGTCAGCTTGTTTGTGTGCTTGCACTCTTTCGCCATCATATTTGAACTCAGCTATGCACTCGCCTCCAAGTTTCTCTAGTATCTCTTCTGGTGAGCTTAAGCGCTCGGCCAACATGGGCTTGATTGGCCTTCCAATCGAGACTTCGAACTTTTCGATGCCGGTCATCCCCTTCTTCACAACAGTCTTCGCCACCTCGCCGAGGTCTGAGGAGACATTGTAGGCTCGTTCCAGACGATTCCGAGCCTCTTTTCCACCGCCATATGCAATGGCCAGTGCATCGAGAACTGTCATGTCGGCTATTCCCAGTCTCAAGCTGCCGGTTACCGTTCGGATGATATACTTTGCTTCCTGGGGTGAAGCGTTGGCCAAGAGTCCAGCTAGGAGATTTATCTTCTGATCCAGGGATCCGGAGCCAGATGCCTTTGCCATCTTGTCCAGTTGATCGTATACTTTCTGGACGGTCAGTGGCTCTCGGAAGAGAATGACTTGGGTCTTCTTTTCTAGGAAACTCTGGGTTGTTATGCCTAAATCGCCAGTTTGTTTGAGGTCTCCTTCAATCATCCCTTCTGTGTAGCCGGTTGCTTTGGCAGCCGCTCGTATCGCTAGTTTCTCCGCGATTCCTATCTCAATTCCAACAAAATCGGGATACAGTTTCCCCTGAGTCAGATAGACTACTTTGTCGATTACCTCGTAGGGAGTTTCTGAGAGTAGCTTGACTAGGTGATCCGTCATCTTCAGCCGTTTTGTGGTGGCTTCGATTTCTTCGTATGATTCTGCGATGACGGAGTATCTCAAAGTAAAATTCTTCCACGTAAATAGGGCATGAGGAAATATTAAAGATAAATGTGCGCATGCTCGAGAATGTGTGGGATAGGCGAATCATGTCCGTAGCCTGATGTGGGCGTCTTTCCTTTCAGAAGGATTCATAGTGTACCATTTTGGCTATTGGTCTCTTCGGTGGAGCCCCCTGTGTTCCTGCGGGATGACCCACTGGGATTATGGCAACTGGTCTCACACCGTTGGGCGTTTTCATTATTTTCCTAGCCATCTCTTCATTGAAAGCGCCTATCCAGCATGCTCCGAGTCCCATACCGCAGGCGGCCAATAGCATGTTCTGCACAGCTGCAGCTGTGTCTTGTAGGCAGTAGAGGTTTGCTCCCCGACTGCCATATCTCTGAGCGGATCGATTCTCATCGGCGCAGACTACTATCACAACTGGAGCTGCTTCAATGAAGCTTTGATCTAGTGCGGCTGCAGATAGTTTCTCTTTTGTTTCGGAATCTGTTACTATAATGAATTCCCAAGGTTGAATGTTTCCGGCTGAAGGAGCTTGTCTTGCAGCATCTATCAGCGCCTTAATCTCTTTGGCTGAAACAGCATCGCTTGTGTAGGATCTAACGCTTCTTCTGCTTTCTATCGCCTCAAACACGTCCAAGAGATCATTCCTCACCATTTCATTACTGAGTTGATCCTGTGACTCTTGCTTCCTGCAATATTACTGTTATTACATGAAATGGCAAAGACGGAAGTAGGCATGTGACACGCTTTCTTTAACAAAAAGATTGAAAAATAAGTGTGTCGTAAGCGAAAATTTTAAAAGAAAAAGTGTAATAATGCAAGGGGAAGGAAGTGTAGAACTTGACATGTACCGTGGTGGTTTGCGGCTTCTTCGGGGACACGGGGAAGGGGAAGGTCATCTCACATCTCTCTTTGAAGGATGAGATTGCCGTAACGGCGAGGGCAGGCGTGGGTCCAAACGCTGGACACACCGTGATCTACAGAGACAAGTATTATAAGTTGAGAATGCTGCCGAGCGCCTTTGTTTATGATGGATGCCGCCTGCTGATGGGCCCGGGAGTCCTGATCAACCCAGAGATTCTACTTCAAGAGATTCAAGTAACAGAATCCAAAGATCGAGTAGGCGTGGATCGACAATGCGCAATCATCGAGTCCGAACACATCGAAGCGGATAAGAAAGGCAGCCTCGCAGAGAAAATAAAGACAACTGGAACAGGCACTGGCCCCTGCAATGCTGATAGAGCATTAAGAACTGCAAAGCTAGCACGCGATATACCTGAACTGAAGGAGTTTTTGACTGATGTTCCGCTCGAGGTGAATGAGGCAATAAAAGGGGGAGAGAACGTGTTGATCGAGGGAACTCAGGGAACCTACCTTTCCCTTTTCCACGGAACCTACCCCTACTGCACATCAAAGGACGTCACAGCTTCCGCCGCCTGCTCAGACGTTGGAGTTGGACCCACGAAGGTCGATGAGGTTATCCTTGTGTTGAAGGCCTTCACCACGCGTGTGGGAGCTGGCCCGCTTCCAAACGAGCTCTCATGGAAAGAAGCGGAGAAGAAGGGCTGGGCAGAGGTTGCCACAGTGACCGGGAGAAGACGGAGGTCAGCCCCCTTCAACTACAAGCTCGCAAAGAGGGCGGTTATGCTGAACGGAGCAACACAAGCCGCAGTGACCAAGGTTGACATACTCTTCCCAGAGTGCAAGGGAGTCGACTCCTATGATGAACTCACAAAAGAAGCGAGAGCCTTCATCCAAGAAATCGAAGAGAGAATAGAAGTTCCCGTCACATTGGTAGGAACAGGACCAGGCGCACTAGAGATGGTGGACATCAGAGATTCACCAAGGTAACACAGGATCCGACTGATGCATCATAAACCTGTGCAATCCTATATGCTAGATGTTTCTGAAGTCGCTCGAATGAGCGATGGTGGATAGTATGCGTATTTATGAAGAGCTGACGAGTTATTGAGATGATTTCTTGGCGGCTCTTTCAAGCTTCCTCTGCTTTTCAAAGAATTCTTGAAGTCTCAGCAGGTGGCCTCGTGCCATCCAGGTTATTTTGCGAGCTTCGTGAAGCGCTCCAGCCTTGATTTCGTTCTCTGCCTTCGCGACCAGATCTCTCGTGGAAGCTAGGATGGATTCCACTTCTACTTCTTTAGAAGCTGAGGTAAGCCTCCACGAAGAACTCTTAGGAACGTCTTGATGCATGATTGAGAAGAGAAAAAGTGCATATTCTAGGTTGGCAGCAGCGTTCCAAACGAGGTCGCGCACATCATCACCTTTCGAGGCGACTCTTATAGAGATCTCTAGGTACTTCATGGCAGATGTGACAGCTCTTGTCAACTTCTCAAGCTTTGTCTTGGTTCCAGACGCTTTTGAGACACCCGTGTTCCGCGACACGATTTATGCCCTCCTTCATTATTCATGACTATGCATCTTGTGGCTCAGTTTCACCCATCATCAGCACGCGTGACCAAGGCAGATTCCGCATCAGTTCAATCCAAGGTTAGAGAGAACCCGTCTTTTCGGGACCTCCTCTTCCATAACTCCCAAACTCTTCTTTGACGTCTCTCAGCTGTTTGCTGGAGAAGACAGGCCCCTCCTTGCACACTCTGAATCCGCCTATTAAACAGCTTCCGCAGATGCCGATGGCGCATCGCATCAGCCTCTCCAAGCTGGCTTGAAGGGGGGCTTCGTGCCTTTCCGCTAGAAGGAACATCTTATACATCATCTCCTCTGGACCGCATGTGTATATCATATCAAACTGGCTCTCCTCCAACAGTTGCTGTGAAGCATCGGTGGCAAGTCCCTTCATTCCATGGCTTCCATCCTCAGTACAAGTGATGAGATTACCATCAATCTTCGCTAGGATAGCCTTCAATCGATCCAAGAGTATGAGCTCATTCTGCGTTTTCGCCCCAGCTACAAAAGTTATTCGCGCCGGGTATCTCGCGAGTTCTTCGGTTAGAGACGCAAGAGGAGACAGTCCGGTTCCGCCACCAGCGATCATAATGTTGCCTTTTGCCAGAGTGAAGCAGCTGCCATAGGGACCTCTTATCCCTATGAGGTCGCCTATCTTCTTCTGGTGAAGTGCGTTTGTTGCTTCGCCGACGTTGGCCACAGTTATTGAAGACTGCCCATCTGAACTGATAGTTGATAGGCTCATTGGGACTTCATCAACTCGTGGAATCCACACCATAATGAACTGTCCAGCCTTAGCCTTGGAACAGAGTCGGTCGTGGAAGACGAATGTCTTGACGCTGGGACTCTCTCCTCTGATCTCATGAATTCTCGCGATTCTTAGGCGGTTAATTTCTGTGAGTGAGGCCGAC
>CP070826.1:76191-90006 GCA_020344435.1 Candidatus Bathyarchaeota archaeon
ACCATAAAAGGCGATTTCTAGTCTACCTAGAGCCAGATGAACTCTACAGAAAGGTGATCAGTTTGATGGCTAAGAGACATCCAACAAGATATTTAGGCGAGGAATATGAACGTCTCGTACGCGAAAACCTTAACTGGGAACTCAAGGAGCTTCAATCGGCCAACGAACCCGTATGCACCGTTGATGGTAAACAGGTAATCATGCTTTGCGCCAACAACTACCTCAACCTAGCCACGCACCCAAGAGTTGTGGAAGCTATGATTGAGACGACCAGAAAGTACGGAGCTGGCGCTGGCAGCGACCGATCCATTTCTGGAAATATGACTGTTCACGAAGAACTGGATAGGCGCCTTGCAAATTTCAAGAAGGCCCCATCATCGCTGACTTACCAGACCGGCTTCATGGCCAACGAAGGTCTGATCCCTCAGCTCTGCGGCAGAGGAGATCTCTTCGTCTCAGACGAGTTGAATCACGGGTCCATAATTGATGGCGTGCGCCTAACCCACGCGGATAGAGCCATATTCAAACACAAGGACACCGCGGATTTGGCACGCGTTATGGATGAGGCGGAGAAGCACAAGCCCCCTTACAAGCACATCTGGATCCTCACGGACGGAGTATTTAGCATGGACGGCGACCTAGCCCCGCTATCTGAGATAGCCAAGATCGCGGAAGAGCACGGGGCAGGGGTCTACGTGGATGACGCCCACGGTGAAGGCGTTCTTGGAGACGGCGGACGCGGCATCGTCAGCCATTTCAATCTCAGCCGAGACGAAGTACACATCGAGATGGGAACCTTCTCAAAAGCCTTTGGAGTAATAGGCGGCCACATCACTGGCGGCGAGAACCTGCGCAACTTCGCCTACAACAAGTCCAGAACATGGCTGCTCAGTGGTGGAATGCCTCCTGGAGTAGCCGCCGCATGCACCGCAGCCATAGAGATCCTGGAGTCTGAGCCTCAGCATGTGAAGAGGGTTTGGAAGAACCGCGAGTACTTCATGAAAGCCATGAATGACCTTGGCTTTGACACGGGAAACAGTGAAACTCCAATTGTGCCAGTCATGTGTGGTGAGAGCAAAAAGGCAAAAGATCTCGCAAACTTCATATGGAAGAGCGGGGTCTTTGCGCTTCCTATAGTATATCCCATGGTCGCTCGTGACAAGGCAAGGATAAGAGCTCAGCTATGCACTGAACATACTATGGAACAGTTGGACAAGGCAGTTGCTGCGTTCGAGGAAGGCGGCAAAAAACTCGGGCTGATCTAGTTCCCTTCCATCTTTCCTCACTTTCAGGATTTAGTTGACCACTCGTCTTTCAGAATATCCATGATTATGGCATCGTGATATTGACCGTCTACAAAACGGGCTTTCCTTCTTCTTCCCACTTCTTTGAAGCCAGCCTTCAAATAGCATCTCCGCGCTCGTTCGTTGAACTCAAATGTATCGAGTTCCACCCTGTTGAGGTTGAGGTTTTGGAAGGCGAAGCTGAGGACTAGATCGATGGATTCCCGTCCATATCCCTTGCCCCAGCATTCTGGGTTGTATATGCTTATTCCCATCATTGCGGATCTGCTGGTCCAGTCAACGCTGAATAGGCCTGTTCCACCGATGAGCTTGTTGTCTTTAATGGTTTCAATCGCGAAATGGTATGCTTTTCTTTCTTGACGCTGTTTCCACGTGTTTCTGATCCATTCCTCTTCCTCGCTGCGAGAGGCAGGACCAGCATCCGCGCTTCCAACGAGATTTCTCAATTCCATACTATTCCAATACTTCATAATCTCGTCGAGATCTGAGAGCTCAACACCCCGTAGACGAACTCTCTTGCCTTCAATCATCTTTGAAATCACAGAAGAGTAGAACGACCTCCTCTATATAAAGGGCCAAAGTACGCATAATCTTGCCAAATCAATTAGAGGATTGGTTGAAAGCTGCAGCACCTATTTTATTACGACCAGTACTTCTCCTTCGTTCACTACCATGCCTTCTGAGATCTTGACTTCTTCAACGGTTCCGGTCTTTGTTGCGGTTATTTCATTCTCCATCTTCATGGCCTCGAGACTGCATAGGACATCACCAGTCTTGACAGAGTCACCTTCCTTGACTAGGACAGAAACGATCTTGCCCGCCATTGGTGCTATTGCAGCTCCTTCCTCCGCTTTTCTTGAAGGCTTCGCAAGAGGCATTAAGGCCTCTGATTCCAGAGTCTTCGAGACCAGCTTCCTCTTTGCAGGTTTCAGCTCTGCCTTGAAGGGTGTATTGTTGACCTTAACTTGAAATGGTCCTTCTCGGCTTGGCCTGCTCAGTTCAACCTCGTAAGTTTCTCCGCGGATCTCAATCGAGAATGGAGCTGCCGACTGAGATTTGCCAGTGAACTCTGCTAGGTAGGGTTTTTCGTTGACCTCTGCAGAGAAGGGGGTGTCCCGTACGTGCGTTATGAGTTTCACCTTGTATGGTTTGCCGTCGATGATGATGTGGTATTCTTTCAGCCTATGCACCCCATTTGAACCCTTTGGATTTTGTCAATTCCCTTCTGCCGGCAAGGCTCCAGGGCGAAAGCCTTCCAGGTTTCCTCTCGGGAATTACTGCTCCCACTTTGCTTACGCTTTCAAGATGTGTTATCATGGCGGTGGATAAGGCTGCTATCTCCTCTAACCTCTGCTTTTCTTCTCTGCTTATTTCAGTTGTTCTTTCCTTGCGTTTCTTTGCTCTCCTCCTGAAGAAGTCCATGGCTGTGTTGGGGAATAGGGCATATGTTATGGCGTCTTCTTCCTTCTCGAAGAGTTGTTTCGCTTCTTCGGGAATATTCTTGAGTTGAGGCTCAAGCAGGTCTGCTGGGCGGCCTGTTATGGCCTGATCGTCTCCGATGATCTTCTTCGCTATTCTCTTGCTTATTGGAGCGGGGGGTCTGCCGTAGAATCCTTTGATGTAGTCCTTGATCTCTTTGGGGACTATGCTGTACCTTTTGCCAGTGAGCACGTTGAAGACGGCTTGTGTGCCCACCAGCTGACTGGTGGGGGTGACGAGGGGTGGATAACCTAGGTCTCTCCTGACCTCGGGCACCTCCTCCAGAACTTCTTGGAGCCTGTCCATCGCTTTCTGCTCTTTCAGTTGAGAGATTAGATTCGAGAACATCCCGCCCGGTATCTGGTGGATTAGGATGGAGGTGTCAATTCTCTCTGACATAGGATCTATGAGATGGATCGGGTCGAAGTACTTCTCACGCAGGTCCCCAAAATACTCTGATATTTCGATGAGCAGATCCACATCGAACCCTGGATCGTAAGGGGTGTCTTTGAAGGCTGCCACAATCGTTTCAACAGGTGGTTGAGAGGTGCCGCCGGCCAAGGACGAGAAGGCTGTATCTAGCATATCCACGCCAGCGTCACATGCTCTTTGATATGTCATGAGAGCCATACCGCTCGTTGAGTGGCAGTGTAGATGTATGGGTAAGCCAACCTGCTCTTTGAAAGCAGACACTAGCTCGTAGGCTTCTTTTGGCGCGAGCATACCCGCCATGTCCTTGATGCAGATCGAGTCGCAATCCAATTCTGCCAAGCGGTTGGCGGTCTTCACATAGTATTCTGTCGTGTGCACTGGACTGATTGTGTAGCAGACCGATCCCTGAGCGTGAGCGCCAGCTTCCTTAACGGTCTTGATTGATTTCTCCAAGTTTCGGGTGTCGTTGACGGCGTCGAAGATTCGGAATATGTCTATTCCCGCCCGAGCCGCGTTTTCAATGAATCTTATGAGGACGTCGTCTGGATAGTTCTTGTAGCCAACAATGTTCTGTCCTCTCAGCAACATCTGTAAAGGAGTCTTTCTCACGTGCTCCTTCAAGGCGCGTACTCTGTCCCATGGGTCTTCAGCCAAATATCGTATACACACGTCGAATGTTGCTCCACCCCAGACCTCAAGGGAGAAGAATCCGACTTTATCGATCTTCTCGGCTATCGGAAGCATAGAATCTGTTCTCATCCTCGTGGCCATCAGAGACTGATGAGCATCTCGAAAGGTGGTGTCCGTGATCTTGACGGGCTTTGTCAATGAAACACGACCGACTGTTGTTATAGATAACAAAGAGAAATCCAAGGCGATATTTTAATCTGCTTTCCGGCTCTAACCGGTGACCGTTCGGGTCATACTTGCTCCTCGATAATTAAGAGGGGGTCTCCCCTGCTTACGCTGGCGCCCTCTGTGACTATAACTTCCTTGATGATTCCGGCTGTCGGGGCCACGATCTCATTCTCCATCTTCATCGCTTCTAGAACACAGAGAGCATCCCCATCATTGACTGCGTCCCCTACATCAACCTTTAACGTGACGACTCGTCCAGGCATCAAAGCGGTGACGACGCCTTTGTCCTCAATCAGTTTCGAAGTGGGTCTGCGAGAGGTTGTTGGCAGCGTCGTCTCGAGGATTTCTTGGCGGGTTCTGCGTGAGGGTCCATATTCAACTCTATACAATCTACCATTGACCTTAACTTGGAATGGCTTGTTTCTATTTGTTTCCTCTAACTCGATCCTGTAGGTTTTGCCGCTGACCTTTATGGAGGCTGGTCTGCCATAGTTAAACTCGCCTAGAACCCTGACATCGCAGGTCTTCTCATCTACCTCCACTAGAAGCGGGGATTCCTTATCCCCTCTGGTCAGCTTGACTCTGTGGATTCTGCCATCGACGAGGATGTTGTACTCCTTCAGCTTCTTCACCATCAATCGGTTTAGGGGTTCATCAGGGCTCGCCTTGCTGCCATCTTCCACGCCGACACTCCTTTTGCACTTCTCTGTGGAACAAGAGCCAATCCCTCCTGCCTGTCGCTCAGATAGGCTGCTAGGACTGCTGACAGGGCAGCAATCTTCTCTCCTTCAAACTCATCTTCTGCCATGAGACTGCTCATTCTCTCCTGGATGAAGTTGGTGTGTATCTTTCCTCTTCTGAAACGCTCGTCATTCAATATCGCCTTGTGAAGGGGCATCGTGGTTCTGATTCCCTCTACAACATACTCGTTCAACGCGTTCTTCATGCGCGATATGGTTTCGTCACGGTTTGTGCCCCAGACAGCAAGCTTGGCAACGAGGGAATCATAGAAGATCGGGATGGTGTATCCTGCGTACAAGGCGCTGTCCACTCTTACGCCTGGGCCGCCCGGAGGATGATATTCAGTTACCGTGCCTGGGCAAGGCACAAAATCGCTGTAGGGGTCTTCCGAGTTGATTCTGCAATTCAAAGCGTGGCCCTTCATTGATATGTCGTCTTGCCTGTACGATAATCCTTCTCCAGATGCTATTCTCATCTGCTCCTTGACTATGTCAACTCCAGTGACTAGTTCTGTGATTATATGCTCTACCTGTAATCGCGTGTTCATCTCCAAGAAGTGAAAGTTTGCTTCTGCGTCGATGAGAAACTCCATCGTACCCGCATTCTCGTAGTTGATGGCGCTGACGCCCTCCATCGCTTTTTCAGCTACTGCTTCTCTAAGCTTCTTGGTCATCATTGGCGATGGCGTCTCTTCGATGAGCTTCTGATATCTTCTCTGTATGGAGCATTCCCTCTCGCCTAAATTAATGATGTTACCTTTCCTGTCAGCCAATATCTGGAGTTCGATATGTCTTGGGCTGGTGAGGAGCTTCTCAACGTAGACCTCGGAGCTTCCAAATGATGATTGAGCTTCTGACTGGGCTAATTCCATCGCCTTCTCTATTTCGGCGTCGTTGTTAATGATGCGCATGCCCTTGCCGCCCCCGCCATAGACGGCTTTGATGAGGATTGGGTAGCCTATGGTCTCCGCCACTTCTGCAACTTCACCCTCATCCTTCAGAGCGTGCATGCTTCCTGGAATCACCGGAATGTCTGCGTTGGCCATGTTCTTGCGGGCTGTGATCTTGCTGCCCATTTTCCTCATGGCTTTGCTTGGTGGGCCTATGAACTCGATGCGGTTGGATTCGCATTCTGCAGCGAAGGCTGGAGTCTCCGCTAGAAAGCCATATCCGGGGTGGATGGCTTCTGACCCTGACTTCTTGGCGGCTTCTACTATCTTATTGATATCCAAGTAGCTCTCAGCAGGCTTTGCAGGGCCTATGCAGTAGTGTTCATCTGCGTATCGCACATGCAGGGATTGTCGGTCAGCCTCGGAGTAGACGGCCACGGATTTGATTCCGAGCTCTTTGCAGGCTCGGATAACCCTTATCGCGATTTCCCCTCGGTTGGCTATCAAGATCTTATCGAACATGGCACGCTTCTATCCATCAACCGGATGACGTGAAGCGATATATTTGGACTTCTTCATTTTTTAGTGTACCCCTCTACTCTCACGGCTTCATGTGCATCTTCAAACCACGACTGACAATCACAATTTGCTTTTAGTGTGGGCGCTAAGAATCCGAGATTCATAAACAGTAAATTCTTACGCTGAGATGAGAGTGTTGAGGAGTCAGTTTGAGTTCAAGTCGTTCAATAGCTACTGCCGCCGCTGTGCTGTTGATGATTATTTGCTTTATGCCTTGCCTTTGTTCAGCAGCCAGTTTTGTTCACTCTTACTGGCTTCTGGATCATCCAGAAGGTTCTACCCGATATCGCTTAACGATCTCGGTGGCGCCTTCCCTCCACGAGCATTATTCTAGTAGGAATCACAATCTTCCCCCATATGATTTTGCAGCGTTCGTGACTCCAGACGCTCTGGAGCCAATCGCTGAGGATCTCTGGAACATTTACGGGGATGAGGAGGACTTTGCCAATGGTGTACTGATGGTTCTCCATCAGATTCCGTATAACGAGAGCGATAGGAGATTTCCTGTGGAGACGATTGTGGAGAATCAAGGTGACTGTGACACATTCTCCTACGTGGCTGCGTCGATTATGTTGGCTGGTGGGTTGGATGTGGTTTTGTTGTATTACGAGGATGAGAGACACATGAACGTGGGTGTCAGTCTTCTGCAATCACCACAGGACGCAAGGTCCGCAGCTCATTATTTCAGCTTTGAAGGGAAGAATTACTACGTGGCTGAATGCACAGGTGGGAACTGGCAGGATGGGTGGAGAGTTGGCGAGTGCCCGCCAGAGTTTGAGAGCGCTTCCGCAGCTGTCGTCACGCTTGAGGGCTGTGAACAGGGGTCTCCGGGGCAGGTCTCATCCAGCTACGATTCACCAACATCCTCATCCATATCGTTGGTGCTGTCCTCAATGTATGTCGTCCGTGGCAGCAGGGTTCTGATCAGCGGGTCGCTTTCTCCTCCACGCTCACACAGGAACATCACGGTTTACGTTAGGTCCGATTCATCATGGAGCCTACTGAAGGTTTTGGTGACTGATGAGAACGGAATGTACTCGTCCACTTGGGAGCCGAGTTCAGCTGGAGTATACCAGATCATGGCAAGCTGGTCTGGAGATTCAGAATACGCTAGTGCAGAGAGCAACGTATGTACGCTCGTGGTCACCAACAACAACTGGATGGCCGTTGTAGTTGTAGCGGCTGCGGTTATTGGCGTGGTCATGGTGGCGGCTCTGCTAGCGAGAGAATCAAAATCCATCATAGTGGCCCCGCCTGAATGAGAGAACTTAGACGCGCGGGAATGATCGGAAATGCGCTTGCGCAGAAAAAAAGGAAGGGTGATCAAGTGGAGCTTGGGCGTGGCAGACTGTTTTTCTAGAGTTTGATTGGTTCGCAGAGATTTTCCTCTTTAGCCGCTACACGACCACACCGTTTGCAAAGGTACTTGGCATTCTTCACCAATTGCTTGTATTCGTTGATGGGAATTCCTAGGACTTCAACAAGATTACACAGATGTTTGCTATGGCCTAGGTGAGGCATTTCTACAGTACCGTAGTAGCGACCTTCTTCTACACCTGTTCTTACTGCTTCTGACATTTGGATCACATTCAACCAATTCTTTTATCCTAATCTTGCCCACGCGCTTAAAACATCTTCGCAAAACCTGGCGAAAGACCATTATTCTATGTTGTCTGAAACTGTGAAGCATGTATGCCTCTATCATAGGGGCACGTTTGCGTGCTTTTTGGGGGGGCGTGTCTCTCTCTTCGTGACGAGCATCTCTAGGGCGGTGATTAGTTTGGGTCGTGTCTCCGTGGGCTTGATGACATCGTCGATGTATCCCTTCTGGGCAGCGACGTAGGGACTGGCGAATTTGCTGCGATAGTCTGCGATCAACTCCTTTCTCTTTTTGTCAGGGTCTCTTGCCTTGGCGATTTCTCTCCTGAAGATTATGTTTATTGCTCCTTGAGGTCCCATGACTGCGATTTCAGCGGTTGGCCATGCATAGTTTATGTCTCCTCCCGAGTGTTTGCTGCCCATGACGTCGTATGCGCCTCCATACGCTTTTCGGACTATGAGTGTTATCTTGGGCACTGTTGCTTCACAATATGCGTATAGGAGTTTGGAGCCATGTCGTATTATTCCACCGTGTTCTTGATCGATTCCAGGTAGGAATCCGGGAACGTCGACGAAGGTGACGATTGGAATGTTGAATGAGTCGCAGAACCGGACAAACCGGCCTGCCTTGGTTGAGGAGTTTATGTCCAGGGCGCCGGCGTAGAACTTCGGCTGGTTTGCGACTATGCCTATGGCGCGCCCGTTCAATCTTGCAAAGCCTATTACGATGTTTGGGGCCCATAGTGGATGGACCTCGAGGAAGTCACCGTTGTCCACCACGCTTGCGATAATCTCTTTTATGTTGTATGGCTTGTCAGGGTCCGTGGGCATTATCTCAATTATGTGTTCGTCGATTCTGTTCGGGTCATCTCCGGTATCAACTATTGGGGGGTCTTCCATGTTGTTTGAGGGCAAGTAGCCTAGTAGCTTCTTGATGATCTCAAGGCATTCCTCTTCGTTGTCAGCTATGAAATGTGCAACTCCGCTGGTCCGGCTGTGGACCAGGGCGCCTCCTAAATCTTCAAAGGAGACCTCTTGCCCAATCACTGCCTTGATGACCTGTGGGCCTGTTATGAACATGTGGCTGGTCCCCTGTACCATCACTATGAAATCCGTGAGCGCTGGGGAGTAGACAGCGCCGCCGGCGCATGGGCCCATGATGGCTGAGATCTGGGGGACGACTCCTGAAGCCATGACGTTCCTGAAGAATATGTCGCCGTAGCCTGCCAGGCTTGCGACTCCTTCCTGAATCCTGGCTCCGCCAGAGTCATTCAACCCGATGACTGGGGCGCCTGATTTCATGGCTAGGTCCATCATCTTACAGACTTTCTCTGCGAATATCTCGCCGAGGGACCCGCCGAATACTGTAAAGTCTTGAGAGAAGATGAAGATGAGTCGGCCGTCTATTGTTCCGTAGCCAGTTACCACGCCGTCTCCCAGAATCTTCTTCTTGTCCATGCCAAAATCTGTGCATCGGTGAATTGCGAAGGGGTCGAGCTCCACGAAGCTTCCAGGGTCCAGGAGCAGCTCTATTCTTTCGCGTGCAGTCAGTTTTCCCCTTTTATGCTGTGCTTCTATCCTCTCTTTTCCACCGCCAAGCTTCGCTTCTTCTTTGAGCTTGGTGAGATTCTCTATCTTCTCCTCGGCTGACGGCTCTTTTGATGGCATTCAATCGCTTCCTGATTCCAAAAGCATGGTCTTACTGGGATATTAAATTTAGTCAGTCTCTCGCTCATAAAGGCGAGTTCGGATGATTACGTCGCCTACCGTCACCTTTCTCTCGCTTCCATCTTCTAGTTTGATGACCAATTTTCCATTCTGATTGACATCAACTGCCTGGCCCACGATCTTTTCATCGAGGCTTATGACTTCCACGTGTTGACCAAGGAAGCCACCCAAGCTTCTCCACTCCTGAAGTATCAGATCAAACTTCTCCTCCTCTAAGAGGCGGTAGTAATGCTCCAGCTTCTCGAATAGGGCCCGCAAGAAGTCTTCTCGATCAATCTCTTCACCGAGCTCCTTCTTCAAGGATGTGAGGGTGCCTCTCAAACGTTCAGGGAATGAATCTAGGCTGGTATTCGCGTTTATGCCAATTCCCACAACTGCGAAATCAATCGTTTCACCTTTTATGCTCGTCTCCGTCAGGATGCCGCAGACTTTCCTTCCCTTGATCAGAACGTCGTTGGGCCATTTGATCTCAGCGTTCAATCCGAAGATTTCTTTGATTGTCTGGGCTACGACCACTGCCGCGACAAGCGTCAGTTTGGGCGCTTCTTTGGGTTTGATTTGGGGTCGTAGGACTGTTGAGAGCCAGATTCCTCCTCGTGGCGATGCCCATCTTCTGCTGAGTCGTCCTCTTCCGAGAGTCTGCGTCTCAGAAATCACAACCGTTCCCTCTTCGGCTCCCTTACTCGCCAGTTTCTTTGCTATGTCGTTGGTTGATGTCGCCTCGGTGAAATGCTGGATTCTCTGGCCTATGAGATCCGTCTTCAGTCCCTTCTTGATCTTCTCGGGGTGAATCCATGACCTTCTAGGCACCAGGTCTAGCTCCTAGCGAGGTCTGCTATTTCTCGCACAATTCGACTAGAACGTTCTTTGTGCTCTTGGGGTGGAGAAATGCTATCTTGAACCCTTCAGCGCCGATTCTCGGCTTCTCATTCACAACTGCTATTCCTTGGTCTCTTATCTTCTGGAGGGCAGCTTCAATGTCGTCAACAGCAAAGGCCAGGTGATGCACGCCTTCTCCCCTCTTCTCAATGAACCTTGCGACTGCTCCTTCCTCTTCTGTCGGTTCAAGCAGTTCGATTTGGGTCTCTCCTGCATGGAGAAAAGCTATCTTGACTTTCTGTTCTTCAACGATTTGTATCTTTTCAACTTCTAGACCAAAGACTCCTTCATAGATTTCAAGTGCTTCGTCCAGATCCTTTACTGCGATGCCGATATGAGATAGTTCTTTTATCACTTGAGTTCACCAACTCTATCAGCAGATTCTGTTGGGTCGACATATAAAACTCGCTGAATCGGCAACATACGCATGTATTTGAGGTCAGCAAATAGGGAATGGCTTGATTATGAGGAGACTCGACCTGCAACGCAAGTTTCATTATTCAATTATGAGAGTGTCAACAAGCTGGGCTGGTGCCTTCTCCAGATTGTCTATCACGTGTTCTGGGCCTCTGACTGGAACTAGTTGGATAGCGTTGGTGGGACAAGCGGGTGCACATAAGCCGCATCCGAAGCATTTGTCTTTGTCCACTATAGCCTTGGAATCAACAGTCGTGGCTGCCCCGAACTGACACCGTGTAGTGCAGAGTCCACATCCGTCGCAGAGTTCACTGTCTATGGATGATATGTAGCGGCTTTTTGCTGTGATTCCTTCCTTGCCGAAGGATATCATGCCTCTTAGGATTGAGCAACAGCAGCTGCAGCAGTTGCAGAGAAACTGGTAGCCTTCGGGTTCTGTGTTGTTCAATTGATGTATGAGCCCAAGATCTTCACACCGTTTCACGATTGAAAGCGCTTCTTCTTTTGGTATTCTTCTGGCAATGCCTCTTTCAATGAAGATGTCTGCGAATTCGTTGAAGAGTAGACAAACGTCAGTGGGGTAGTCACATCGTCTACTCATCGTTCTACATGCGCACTCTGTAACTGCAATTGTCTTCGCGTCTTCGAAGACTTCTGAGATTCTTTCATAAGGCAGAATCTCCCCCCATTTCATCGGAATCGTCTTTTCCACAGGTATGACACGAGTATAGTTCTCTGAGTATTGCTCATCTGGGCTGACCATCATCTTCTCTTCATGATAGCTGCGCCACAGGTCAAGAAATTCCTCACCGAACTTTTCGAAGTCCCTTCTGTCGGGAAGAATGGAATCCCATAGGTCACCATTCAAGCCATATCTGAGTTTATCATCCACCGGTTTGTAGAGGACAAAGCCTTTGTTGAATAGGTCTTTGAGGATTTCAGCGACCTTCACAGCCTCGACACTCACCTTCGGGGCTATTTCATCAGGAGTTCCAGGTAACGAAAGAAGAACTGCAGCGTCCGTCTTGGAGAGGCAAATCTCGAAGATTCTTGGCAGATATTTGGAGTTGGGGCTGCCATAGGCTTTCGCTAGTTCATGATACATTGCTTCTGCCAATTCGATTACCTTTCGGAAGCATAACCAGAAACGATGCAATTAATCTTTTGTCGAATACATGCCGACTTGCTTTCCTGTGAAGATCTGTAGTTCGCTCATTTGTAGGCTCATGTATGAATTCCGCAAAAAATTATATACTTGACGACGGTAGGTTCCCTAACTGGATGGGTGGATGATTATGGAATCATATCATTGGTGGAGCCAGAAACAGAAGGACATTGCCCGGGAAGCGAAGAAGTTTGCCGATGCGAACTTGCCGATGGGAGAAGAGGTCATGTTGACCAAGGAATTCCCGTCAGTTCCTCTGAAAGAGGTGGGAGAGAGGGGTTGGTTTGGAGCCGCAATTCCAGAAGATTATGGTGGCATAGGCATCGGCGTGACTGGCTGCTGCATTGTAGCGGAGGAGCTCAGCCGAGTCTGCTCAGCTCTGACCTGCTCCTACAGCGTAACCATGTTCGGAGGAGTAGAGCAACTCCTGAAGTTCGGGAATGAAGAACAGAAGAAGAGATGGCTGCCAGAAATCGCTAAAGGGCAGATCATCGGGGGAATTTGCATCACAGAACCGTACGCTGGCTCTGACGCCGCGGGGATAGAGACCACCGCAAGACATGAGAAGGGCGCGTACATGCTGAATGGGAAGAAGAGATTCACAACCAACGCTGGCATCGCAGACATCTACTGCCTCTACGCCAAGACAAGCGACAAGCCCGAGGACAAGGCCAAGTACCGGCACCTGAGCGCTTTCATAGTGGAGAAGGGCACTCCCGGATTCTCTGTGGAGAGAATAAACGAGCTGGGCGGGTGGATAGGCCTGCCAAATGGGTACTTGGATTTTGACGAGGCAGGAGTGCCTGAAGAAAATAGGCTGGGCAATGAGGGTGACGGATGGGAGATTCTCGTAGATGGATTGAACTTTGAGAGGAACCTCTTCGCCGCTGGGATGCTTGGTCCCATGCGTGAAGCCATCCGCTACGCGGTCAGCCATGCAGAGAGAAGAGTACAGTTTGGAAAGCGCACGATCGACTATCAGGTGAACCAGTTCAAAATCGCTGATATGATCTCGAAGCTGCAGACAGCCCGGTTGCTCACGTATCACGCGGCCCACCTCATGGACATGAAGAGAGACCCTGTTCTCGAAGCAACCATAGCCAAGCTCTACACCTCAGAAGCCTATGGAGAACTGATGCCTGAGGCCATCCAGGTCATGGGAGGAGACGGATGGACAAGATTCTACCCGGTTGAAGGCTTCGCCAGAGACTCCAAGGGCAACGAGATAGGAGCTGGAACAAGCGAGGTCATGCGGATGGTGCTCTTCAGATGGGGAACAAAAGCCATGGCTGAAGATCTGAAGATGCCCCCGAGACAAGTACACAAGAAACTCGGATTTCCCATATCCACAATGGACCCATCAATGACCACACAAGTAAGTGAGACTTCAGTGCTTGAGCTGCTTGCACGAAATTACAGGGTAAACCCCGGCCTCTACATGAACCACGACGACATGAAGAGATGGATGTCAACAACAAACGAAGAATTGAGCAAGCTTCTGGAATCATTGGAGAAAGAGGGTCTCGCAAGACTCCACCGGGATCGGCGGGGAGGAATAACGTTAGCAAGAGCCACATATAAAGGATTGAAAAAAGCGAAGCCACTCGAATACTATCAATGGTTCCCAGACTGGGTCAAGAAAGAAACGCTCTCATAACCTCCACAGCATACGTTGGGGCTTCTGAAGGATTGGCTGTTTTTCATTATAGTTAGAAGCGCGCATGCACATGATCTCTCTACATTAT
>CP070826.1:90106-101900 GCA_020344435.1 Candidatus Bathyarchaeota archaeon
CTCGGCAAGGTGATCACCTTCGTTTCCTCCGGATGCAAGCTGACGGTTTGACTATCCACTTTCACCTCAGCTCTCTGATCTTCCGTAAGGGTCCGAAGGAGAACGTCAGGATCCATGTTGGCTACTGCTTCACGTAGTTTTGGAAAGAGTTTTCCATGTTTCTTTCCGAGTATTTCTGGCGACAATTGTATTTCATGCTTCAGCACCTTCCCCTTCTGTGTGGTCAAGGCTAACTCTTTTACATTGAGCTCATCCTTAATCAAGTCTGAGAGCTTGCTTAGGCTCTTCAACGCTTTCTCCTCTGCCACCACCGTAGCCATGCGCAGAGGCTGTCGCAGCCTTATTCCAGCTTTGTTGCGCGCCGAGCGTCCTAGACCACAGGTTTCAATGGTCAACTCCATATCCTTCATCAGTTCCTTGTCGATCAGAGACGTATCTGCCGCTGGCCAGTCGCTGTGGTGCACACTCTCCCTCGCGCTAGGCCTCACACTTCGGATTAGGTTCTGATACATCTCTTCGGTGATGAAGGGAAGGAAGGGTGCCAAGAGTTTGACAAGTGTTGTGAGGCAGGTGTACAGGGTTGTGTAGCCAGCTTTCTTGTCCATATCTGCCTCGCTTTTCCAGAATCTCCTCCGTGAACGACGGACATACCATCTGGAGAGTTTATCAACGAACTGTTCCAGGTTTGAAGTGGCGCTATAAGGATCGTATTCTTCCAGATTCTCCGTGACCTCCTGGATGAGAATCTGAAGCTTCGAAAGTATCCAGCGGTCTAATACTGAATATTCGGTTGTAGCATCTTGGGGAGTCCACTCATCCAGAGTAGCGTACGTTACAAAGAAGCCATAGACGTTCCACAGGGGAATTAGGAATCGCCGCTCAACTTCATCTGCTAAGGAGTAGCCGAAGAGTATGTTGCTTTCAGGCTTGCTCGTGCAGTACATCCACCGCATAACATCTGCGCCCATGGCTTCGACCGCCTCATCAAACCAGATTACGTTGCCCAGATGTCTGTGCATTTCCTCTCCGTTTTCGTCTAGCACGGAGCCGTGACCTAGGCACGTGCGGAACGGTGGGCGGCGCTCCACAATAGTGCTCATGGCAAGCATGGAGTAGAACCAGTTTCGGAACTGCCCTGGTAATGACTCGCAGATTAGACTGGCTGGGAACCATTTTTCCCAGTAGTCTCTGTCGTGGCGGTAGTTGAGTGTCGAATAAGCAACTATTCCAGCGTCCAACCATGGGTTACCCACATCCTCGATGCGGGAAATGACTGCTCCGCAGTTGGAGCATTTGATATTGACCGCGTCTATCCATGGTCGATGTGGCGTGTGCCCCTGAAAGCTCTCCCAGCCCTCAACTGCACGCGACTCAAGCTCTTCCTTGCTGCCTATTACATCGAAGTTTCCGCATTCCTTACACTCCCAGATCGGCAGTGCCAGGCCCCAATACCTCTTCTTGGAAATCATCCAATCTTGCATGTTCCTGAGCCAGTCCAGCTCATGCCGCAGGCCGTATTCGGGGATCCAGCGAATCTGTTTGGTAACCTCCATGATTTGATAGCGGAGGCTCTTTTCTTTCTCTTGTTCATTAACCTGTTCAGGTGGCTTGTCAAACTTCTCTCCCATGAAGATGAACCACTCATCAACCAGGCGGAAGACGAGTTCGCTGTCGCATCGCCAGCAGACTGGGTAGCGGTGGGTGTAATCCTCTACCTTGAAGAGCAAACCTTTCGCCCTAAGATTCTCGATGATCGGCTCAGCCGAATCGTAGACATGAGTGTCCCTAAGCCAGCTGAAACCCTCAATGAAGATACCGAATTCATTCAAAGGGGCGACCGCTGGCAATTCATATTGCTCACCCAGTTCAAAGTCTTCTTTACCGCAGCCTGGTGCTATGTGCACAATCCCTGTGCCCTCAACCTCGCTTACCTCCTCCCAAGGTATGACTTGGTGCGCGTTAACAGCCCCTTGCTTCTGTTCAGCCAGGAGCTCGTCGAATGGTCCATCGTATGTCCAGCCTACCATATCCGCTCCAGCCAGCTCCTCAATCACCTGGTAGCCTCCTCTTGGAAAAACCCGCTCTAGAGCAGCCTTAGCTAGATACAGGATTTCACCCTTGTTGCGAACCTTCGCGTAGGACATCTCAGGATGAACCGCGGCTGCCACGTTGGAGGTGAGAGTCCAAGGGGTCGTCGTCCAGACCAGGAGGGACTCCCCAGTTCGTCCGCGGAGGGGAAACCTGAGCGTGAGGGCAGGATGCATCATCTCTCGGTAGCCCTCCGTGACTATCTCATGTTGGGAGAGGGCAGTGGAGCAACGGGGACACCAAGGCATCACATCTCTACCCTTGTATATCCACCCGCGCTTGTGACACTTCTTGAGGACGGACCAGATTGTATAGTTATTCTCATCGGAGAACGTGAAGTATGAACCGCCCAGTTGTGGAGTTCCAAGCACACTTATGAGACTCTCCACCGTATCGGATACTGACCCCCTCGTCCCCTTAACTGTCAAAACCTCTCCTTCATTCTCTAGATGATCTGCCAGCCGACGTAGGAGCTGAGGGTCATCCCAGTCCATCCAGTACCCCAAGCGAATGGACTGCTCGACCTGCATAGCAGCGTAGCGGAGGGCCCTCTCCTTGCACTTCTTTACAAAATTGCTGATTCCGTAGGCTTCGATGTCACGTTTTGACTTGAAGCCGAGTTCTCGCTCGACCTCAACCTCAACCCAGAGTCCCTGACAGTCGAAGCCGTTCTGGTAGCGAAGATCAAAACCTCTCATGGCCCTGTAGCGCTGGAACAGATCTTTGTATGTACGCCCCCAAGCATGGTGAACGCCCATCGGATTGTTCGCCGTTATGGGTCCATCTATGAATGACCAGTGCTCATTACTTCGGTTCATGGCTACACGCTTTTTGAATGCATCAGTCTCCTTCCAAAACTTCAAGATGCGACGTTCAAGCTTCGGAAAGTCAACCACAGGCTCTACATCTTTGAACATTTTTCCTCATCCCTCAATCTTGTCAAAACTCATATCAGCGAGACTTATCCCTATTTCACAAACAGTGGAGTCTTTTGCGATTTCTGGGCAGGTATAGCGTGGCGTAATCAAACGCCTAGAATAAGCCTTGAATTTGGCGGCCACCTCTCATCCTGCCACCCGCGTAGGGGAGATATTGGTTGACACATATAAGAGTTGCTGAGCCAAGGTCCACTTTCTCGTTCATATTCCTTATATACTCATACGGCAGAGAAAAGCCAAAGAACACATGTGCCCATAACAGTTGTGAGTGTTGATGGCTGAAAATGAGGTTCGATTAGCATACTCCGGCGTCATTCTATTCGTGTCTAAGATACTCAGTGTGGGAACAGGTCTAGTCTTTTCACTAATGGTTACAAGAAGTTTGATAGATCCAAGACTTGAACTGGGCATATATAGCAATTTGAACGATACGCTCGGCTACTTTGTCTTACCTGCCACAATCATACCATTCTGGACAACAAGATTCACCGCAAGAAACCACGCTGGAGCACCAAAAACAGGGTTGACAGCAAATCTCGTGTTATCGGCGATATTCGCAGCAATCTATTTGCTCCTGCTGCCAGCGATCACATCGGCATTTCAGATTGGTGAAGCTTATGCGATCCTGTACATTGTTGTGGTGTTCCAGATACTGGAGCTTTTCACTCTACATGGCTTTGAAGCAATTCTGCACGCAAAGCAACCGCAAAAAATCGCGTATGGATTCTTAATCTTCGAAGTGTGCAAAGTAATTCTGGGCTACGCATTAATCGTACACCAAGGACTAACCGGTCCGGCTGCTCTGCTCGCCGCGGTTACGAGTATCATAATTGCTTACACTCTGCAGTTCATTTTCTATTTGAGACTGACCGCACACGAACTCCGAGGAAAGGTCAAATGGGGTTACCTTAAGGAATGGTTTAAAGCTTCACCGGTCAATCTTTACAACATAGGAGGTCAAAGATTAGCAGTTTTTGTACTAATACTTCTTTTCATCTTTGAAGGCGAAGCCAGAGGGGATTTCCGGGCAGGTCAGATCATCGCTAATATCATAGTTTACTCTTCATTTCTAGCGTTTGCTTTATACCCTAAATTGCTGTCCAAAACTGACCCAAAAGACGTATCGGCGAGCCTGAAATTGGTCTTGATGTTTGCCATACCCATGACTGTCGGAGCCATAGTATTATCTGACTCTTACGTAACGATAATGAGACCAGAGTTTGGCCTGGCGGGACCAGTGCTCATGATACTGGCATTGAATGCCCTGTGCTTGAGCATGTTAACGGTGTTTGGCTTCATCATCTCTGGAACCGAGAAAGTAGACGAAAAGGCCAAAATCCCCTTCAGAAAACTTGTCAAAACCAGGCTGTTTCTAATCTATACGCTGCCTTACATTAAAGCCGGCGTCTTGCTGCCCCTGACGTACTTCTTCTTGACTACCATGACCGAGACGACAATTGGCGCAGCCACCTTTGTCGCTGCAATAATCCTTTTGACAGACATACCCCTATTATTCGCCACCTATGCCATTGCAAAGAGATGTGTAGACTTCAGAATGCCCTGGAAGAATATAGCCAAGTACGTGGTGGCGTCCACAATAATGGGCGTGGTGCTTTTCTTCATTCCCCAGCGCGCGAGAATACTCTATACCCTAGCAGTCACCCTGCTAGGAGGCGCCATCTACCTTCTCACGCTTCTAGCTACAGATGGAGAAGCCAGATCCTTGGGCAAAGTCATCATTCAGGAAGCGCTAAGAATGACGAAACTGTCAAAGCGATAAAATCATTGCCCAGAAACTTCGGTGGGCTCACAACGATGAATGCTGCATGGTCTTCTTGAGAAACCATACGTGATAACACTTTAATTCGAGTTTGCGATTTCTTCAATGGTTTGGAAGATGCCCGAACGAAAAAGGAAGAAGAGGGGAATCTTCGACCTATTCGGCTTCAGTGAGGAGGACCTTCTCTTCGGACGTGAACCCGTCGAAGGCGGTTCTGGATATTCGATATCTGTGACCTCGCATGAGGGTGGTCAGCCGGTGGTGAGAGGCAAGACACGCGGGGCCGTCGATGCAGCGAAACTTCGTAGCGATGTTGAGCAGAGATATCCTGGGGCTAAGATTGAGGGTTTGGAGAAGAAACCGTTGATTAGAGTGGTTGATGAGGACGGGGAAGAATCTGGGGAGGAGAAATCTGAGACCCGAGGAAAGATTGGGTAGCTACTCGAAAAGTGTTAGATCAAGGCTTAGAAGGTATGCTTCGCCCTAAAATGGATTGCATCGTCCGAGATTAAAACTGAGCAGAAAGGCCTACTTATATCTGTTGCTTCTTGAGCATGCGAGTTTTTTATAGTATGCCTTGCCTATTTGTAAGTATGCGAGAAGCTGACGAGGAAGAGAAGAAGGCAACAGCTTACAGGCCTTTTTCGCCCAGGCGTCCTGAGAGACCTGAGGAGCAGAGATGGCCTTCACCGACCCCAATGCCTATGGTTCCCGCTGAAGACACCAATCGGATTCTCAAGCAGATCTTGGATAGGCTTGACAACATTGAGAAGAGGCTTGATAGAATAGAGAAGCTGTTGACTGAAAGACAACCTGTTCCATGAAGCGGCGCTGCAATCCAATAAGAGGCGCTTGCATCTACTCTAGAAAAGAGAAACCGCTATGACCGCCATAAATGAAGAAATCAACCCTAAAAGAAACGATATGGCAGTGACCGTCCAAAGCTTCTTCTTCGTCGGGTAAATGGTGTAGAAGAAGATAGAGAACGCCGATAATAGAAACACTATTGATCCGAAAGATAGCAAGAACCTGACTTCCCAAGGTACAGGCTCTTCAGCAACTTGCAAAACTTGCAAGGCTGTTAGGTTCAACGCAGCAAGCGTTCCTGGATACGAGGCGTGAACGATTGGCTTTATGAATCTCTCTTCAAAATCTTCTGCCAAGATGTCTCCTCAGAGGATTCTTGGGGTTTTGGCTTTATTAGTTTGTTTGCGGCTCTTCAGCCAACCACGCGTAGATATGCCAATCTTTGTGGGACTCCTTGCTTTCAACTTCCCCGTCTCGGGGTCACTTGTCTTGCAGCTTCTTGGTCGCCTTGGAGACCCGCCTCAGGACCTCGAGAGCGGACTCGTAGGAGGGGAAGCTCTTCAGTCCACATTCTGGTCCCGCATATGAAATTCTCTCTTCTCCAAATCTCTTAATGACTCTGTTCAACCTCTTCTCCATGATCCCTTCGTCTTCAAGAAAGATTCTGATGTCGAGTCTCTCGTGGGCGATGTCCTTCCATGCTTTGGCGACTCTCTGGTTCACCAGCGATTCGCTCAGCTCCTGTTTGGAGTCAGCGACGATTCTGCTTCTGATAAGCTTGTCGAAATCCGTGATGCACAGGCTTGCTTTCAGGAATTTATCGGTTGACTCGAGCAATTCGCCGGTTCTCCTCGCATGGTAAAGAGAGTCGTCAACGTGAGATTCGATTATGTTCAGTGATGGTACGTCCCAGAAAAGTCTGTCCGCAGTGTTGTGGAGGTGAAGGCACGTATGCAGGTCTTTAGAGCTGGCTTTTCGGAAGATGGAGTCCCATGCCTTTCGCAGATTCTTTCTTCCTTCAGAGCCGTGATCAATCAGATGGTCGTCCACTAGGCCGAAGGTTGGCTCGTCGACTGCAACGAGAGCCACACTTCCGTACTTTCCGTTGAAGATGTTGTTTTCCACAATCCGAGAAATGATATCGCCCAACCTCGCGAATATCATAGTGTCTCTGTAGGGAAAGAGGGCGGATAGCGTATAGGGGCCTGTGACACAGACCCTCAATCTGAATACTTCATTCAGCCTCTCATGGATTTCATGGGAAGACTCTTCTATTGCCAATACTTCCGGTATGCGTCTGTTCCCTGCCTTCAGCGAGAAGACTCCCGTTTCAACGTATCCATCCCTGGATTTCTCGACCCCATCAATCATCTTGAGAAACATCTGGTTCATATCTCTGAATTGAGGATAGCTTGGGACGTCGATTCCAGCTTCAACCTTGTCGAGAAAGGATTCAACAACCCTTCTACGAAAATATATGGTCGATTCCTCTCCAGAAATGCGTGGGGAGGCTGCACCCTCTAAGAACGTTCTCTCGTTGCCAATCAATGGCAGGCTTCCCGAATCACAGGATTCAATCATGGCAGAATTCCACTAGAGCTTCTGGTAGCTTCAGGGCTTTCCGAAGTGTTCCCATCCTCTGGCATCTATGGGGATTGTGCCTTCCTCACCTTTGAGCAAGAGGCTCTTCTCTTCTGTGACCTGCCCAATCTCTATCAGAGCCCCACCGCACCGCTCAACCGCTCTCTCCGCCTTTTCCCAAAGCTGTTTCTTAATGGTTACGACAAGCTCGTATTCCTCACCGCCATAGAGGCTGAGTTTGAGTGGCTCAAGATTATGCATCTCCGCGAACCCTTTCACTTCTGGGGCGATTGGCGGATTATCAATCATGAAGCCCACGTTGCTTGCCTTAGAGATTTCGTGTAGGCTCCAGGCGAGTCCATCGCTCGAGTCTATGGAAGCCGTCACAGCCTCCGTCTTGGCGAGAGCCAAGCCTTCTTCCAGTCTTGCTTGAGGCGCTAGAACGGTGTCTACGAATTCCTTCCTCATCTTCGGCGGGGCTGAGAGGTCTCCCAGCAGGATTCTTAAGCCAGCGGCTGTTTTGCCGAAGAGTCCAGTGACTGCTACTATGTCCCCTGGCTTGGCGCCACTTCTCCTAATCAAGTACTGCTTTTCACAGAACCCGAGTATAGAACAGCTGATCACAAGGTCTGAAGCCTCATTTGTGTCGCCGCCCAAAACGTAGGCATCATATTCGCGGGCTCCAGCGTTTAAGCCTCTGCCAATCTGCTGTATGTCTCCTTCTGTAGTGCCTCGTGGTATGCCGATGGACGCAAGTGCAGCTGTTGGGTTCACCCCTTTGGCTGCCAGATCGCTCACGTTCATAACCACTGCCTTGCGAGCGGCTTGCCGGAGGCTCATGCCTGGTGGGACGTCAGTCTTTCCCACGAGCATGTCGGTCTTTAGAACGGCTAGTTGGTTGTTTCCGATGTCTATGGCTGAGACATCATCCCCGAAGGGCACTGGCATATCAGGCATCCTGTCTAAACATTCCAGAATGATGTCTATGACTCTTCTCTCTCCGAGCATCTCCACTCGGCTCAAGGTTAGAACCTCTAGGTAATGGAGTGCCCGAACATCTTAAAAATGTGTGTCTCCCTCAGTTGTCTAAAAGTGCCCCGGTGGCTCAGTGGCTAGAGCAACGGCCTCGTATACTTGCAGAGAGAGCCGTGGGTCGCGGGTTCAAATCCCGCCCGGGGCTTGTTGGTTGAGCTATGCCTCCCTGTGAACGCCCGCGAGGCTTCTAGCGAAAAGGGGGGTTTCGTTTCGCCGAAAGAGAAAGGAGAATCCTTCAGAAGAGTTGCTGGTCATCAACCCCCAATGATATTGTGGCTATTCCTGGATTTATTACTAAAGTTTAGAACAAAACGTTCTGAAGTGTGAACAGGCAGGGAATGCATGCATAACAGATTTAGGTCGTTACATTCTAACCTATTCACAGAAAGGTTTCATTATAGTAATAGATGATCGAAAGCTTGAAAGAAAAGGTTGAAACATCATGAGCGAGTTTAATTGTCCTAAATGTGGTGCAAGTCTGTTCGTAGATGTCAAGAGAGCGCCGGCCCCGACAATGACCCTGGAAGATCTAAAAATGCTGTTTCCCAAAGACCTTGAGGAGCTGCTAGAGTTTGAGGACTCTGCAGAGCATTTCATAGTGCGGCCGGTTCAATTCTTGGGAACCCAACACTTTGCCAAGATTGCAACCATAATCCGAGAGTCCGGGGGAGAATACATCAGCGCAGGCAGAGAGTCACACTTCAAAATCCCGAAGTAACATGTGCCGTTGACGACGTTAGAAACTCTCTGAGGACTGCATCAGATCCAAATCTTCCTATGAATATTGAATCATGGCCAGCTAACTCGATGGGGGCGTGGGATAATGTCATCTCTAATTGAGACTCTCATTCAAGCCATAATTCAGGGCATCACTGAATGGTTGCCAGTCTCAAGTTCTGGCCACTTGGTCATTGCACAAGAATATCTTCTACGCGAGCAACCTCCTATACTCTTCGATGTTGCCTTACATATCGGAACCCTTTGTGTGGTTCTGATTGTGTTCCGGAGAGAAATCGCGAGGATTCTGAAGGCTTCATTCAGACTGGATTTCAAGTCAGAAGAGGGAAGACTGGGCCTATTCATCGCTGTAGGGAGCGTTCCAACAGCACTCATTGGCTACGTCTTCTATGACATTTTCAAATCATTCTTCTACAATATGCTCGTGGTGGGCGTGGCCCTGGTCGTTAATGGCGTTCTTCTATTCATCTCCAAGTGTAGAAGAGACAGCAAAAGGTTGGATTATTTGGATTCTCTGTTGGTGGGAATTGCACAGGGTATCGCAATCACCCCAGGTATCTCGAGAAGTGGGCTCACGATAGCTACAGGGTTGTTGAGACAGGTGGAGAAGAAGACAGCCTTCACGTATTCTTTCTTGCTCTCCGTGCCCGCGGTTGCTGGAGCCGCCCTCTCCGAGTCCCTGCATCTCCATGCGTCTAATGAGTTGGTGATTACTGGCTTGGGCATGGCTACTGTACTCTTCGGAGTTGTTGTATCGATGATAGTAGGCTACGTTTCTCTGAAGTTGTTGCAGAGGCTAGTCATGAGGGAAAGGTTTCATCTCTTCGCCTATTACTGCTGGTTTGTTGGAGCAGCGATTATTCTCTATCAATCCTTCGTCTGAAGGATGTCCAGCGGCATGCTAATAAATGCCTTTGCGGCGTTCTCTTCGTGAGTAGGGGTTCAGGGATGAGATTCGCTGCAGAAGTTGAAGAGGTGGTGAGGGATTTCGGGGAGATCCGGGCTCTCGATGGTTTGAGCTTTTCTGTCAATGAGGGAGAGATTTATGGTCTCATTGGTCCAAACGGTGCTGGTAAGACAACAGCGCTCAGGATTGTCTCAACATTGTTGCTACCGACTTCAGGCAACGTAACGGTTTTTGGTCGCGATGTGATTGATGCTGCCTTGGAGGTTCGTAGACTCATCAGCTATCTTCCAGAAGAGGCTGGAGCCTACAAGAACTTGTCAGGACATGAGTATCTGGAATTCATGGCCAAGTTTACCGCAAAAACCGAAGAAGCGGTTAAAGAAACTGTTGGGGCGGCGGAAGAGATCTCTGGATTAGAGCAGCGACTAAAGGATAAGGTGAAGACTTACAGCAAAGGTATGAAGAGACGTCTCCTCGTCGCGAGAGCTCTTATGACCACTCCCAAACTTGCGGTTTTGGATGAGCCGACCAGCGGGTTGGATGTTCTTCACTCAGTTCATGTCAGGAGGGTCATAAAGCGATATGTGGAACGGCAGGGAGTAACCGTGCTCCTTTCAAGTCACAACATGCTTGAGGTGGAGCACCTCTGTGACCGAGTTGCCCTGATAAACAAGGGCAGGATAATCGCTGAGGGCTCGCCTTCAGACCTCAAGAAAAAGGCGGGCGCATCAAATCTTGAAGAAGTGTTTGCTGAGGTGGTTGGTCTTGCTTAGAGCGCTAGGCAATGTTATCATTAAAGAGGTTAAGGAGCTAATCAGAGATCCCAAAATTCTTCTGGGAGTGATCCTCGTTCCAGCATTGATGTTTCCAATCATGGGATTAGCCGTTCAGACCTCGATGACAGCTACTGTCGAGCGGATGCAGGACATTTCGATAGCATTTATGGATTTCGACGGAGGTAATGTTACTCACCGCCTTAAAGAATTCTTGGAAAATCAGGGCGTAAGGATTGATGACATCGGTATTTCAGACTTTGACGAAGCTTTGAAGTATGTTCAAGAGTCGAATGCGACAGCTCTCGTAATGATTCCTAAGGGCTTCAGCCACAACATCACTAATCATCTGAATGCTACATTAGAAGTTTACGGAGTCTTCAGAGGTGGGGGCATCGCTGAATCCGCCAGTTCTGAGGTGGTAGTTGCTCTGGTGGAGGGCTTCAAAAGACGCTTGGCTCCAGACCCTTTTCTGGCACACCAAAAATCTATTGTCAAGGGAAAAGCTGTTCCGATAAGCCCTGGCGCACTTTACGGTGCGATGGTATCCCAATCCATGGGGATGCCCATAGGCATAATGATGTTGCTCATCTTCGCGATGCAGCTTGCAGCCACATCGGTCGCGTCGGAAAAGGAGGAGAAGACGTTAGAAACCTTGTTGACCCTACCCATCAACAGGTTCACAATTCTAGCTGGAAAGATGACGGGTGCCATCATCGTTGCGGTTGTAGGTGCGGTGGCCTACCTACTAGGTGCCATATATTATACGGGGTCCTTTGTAGGGATGATACCCACAGAAATCGGCATAGACCTTGCAGCAATAGGTTTGGCGCCAACACCGATAGTATTCCTACTCCTTGGAATTTCCCTTTTCATGTCATTGCTTTCAGCATTAGCGCTGGCAGTCTCCATCTCTGTCTTCGCTGAAGACGTAAGGGGAGCCCAATCCTTGGTGGGACCTTTGACTATGTTGTTTGTGTTTCCAATGTTATTCACGATGCTCACTGACATCTACTCTTTGCCGCTTCCTCTGATGGTTGTCCTACTTGCGATACCCTTCACGCATCCCATGCTAGCATCAAATGTGGCCTTCACTGGCGACTACCTAACAGCCATCATAGGCATCGTTTACATGTCAATCTTCACG
>CP070826.1:102000-112767 GCA_020344435.1 Candidatus Bathyarchaeota archaeon
GTGCTTCGGTGAGAGGAAGAGATGATGAGGCGTAACCTCGGAAGTGATCGGAAAGCCATCTTTCTTTGCATCCATGATAGCATTCAATCCGGCCGCTGTGCTTAGATGGCAGAGATGGACGTAGGCACGAGTTTGTTCTGCAAGATTGATAGTGTGTTGAATCGCTCTCATTTCTGCTTCGGGAGAACGCGCCTCAAGATGTGCCTCCACATCTATGCGTCCAGCCTCCTGTAGCTTTCTCTTGCCTCTTTCAATTGTTTCTCTATCTTCTGCGTGCACCGCTATAGGAACTTTCGTTTCTCTAATCTTATCGAACGCTTGTAGCAACGCTTCATCGTCTTCGATGTTCACTCCTCCGATTTTCTGCGACAGATATAACTTAAACGCCACAGCACCTTCTTCAACTATCAAATAGATTTCGTCAGAGTTCCGTGGGAACGCCGAATAGAAGGCGACATTCACAACAGATTGGCTTTGCGCAATCTCCATTCGCTCCTGAAGAGCCTTTGAACTCATAGTCACAGGCTTGTTATTTGGCATATCGATAACCGTTGTCACACCACCCGCTGCAGCTGCGGCTGTCCCACTGAAGAAGCTCTCTTTGTGCGTCAATCCTTGATCTCTAAGGTGAACATGTGAATCTATCAGACCAGGAAGCAACAAGAGTCCTTTCAGATCGAGCCTTTTCGAGGCTGATGGAAGATTTGTCTCCTTGGCTATCTTGAATATCCGCCTCTCATCTATAGCTATACCCGCTTCAATGATCCTTTTCCGGCTGTAGATTTTGGCGTTGCTGAGAATTAGGTCGACAGGCGAGATGCTCCGGTCCTCCTATTTCAAATATCCAACAGTGGATAAATCGTTAAATTTCTTTCCTATCCATGCACACGCACTTCTGGATTAGACCGCAAATCCTGCAATGTTGGGTGCGCTGCATGTATTTCGTGATTTAGATGACGAATGTGCATGCATGCGCAATCATTGGATGGGTAGCCCATTCCTCCCCGCTCAAAAGGATTCACGGTCAACAGCTAGTTGTTGACCGTTGGTCAATACCGGTCGTCCCCCATTAGTTTCTGAAGAGGCTTTCTCAGAGAAACTCATGATAGATTTGAGAAACAATCAGACTCGAGGCATCTTACGTCCACGCGTAGCGGACGCATGTGTCATATTTCGAATTGCGAGAATCAGCTTTCCAGATTAAGCCTCAAACTCGGCTTTGCATTCTTCGCAGAGAAAACTACCCTCGACCTCTTTAAGGTCGTCGGACCAAAGTCCACAGTGGTCACAATATCCCGCCATCGGAGCGTACTCTGCAACTTCTTCGATAGGCGGTCTGCCCTCAAGTTTGGCCTTTTCCTGTATTATCTCAATTAGTTCAGGTGTAACCGCTAGAATATCTTTACTTGAGATTATCCCAACAAGATTTCCTTTATACATGACTCCCAGTCTTCTGATTTTGAGATCGCTCATTCTCTTGGCAGCGTCACTTAGGGTTTCGTCTGGATCCACTGTGCTGAGGGGAGATGTCATCACTTCTTTTGCAGACAACTTGCTCGCTTTGGCATTCTTCGCCAGAACTCGCTTAACAAGGTCTCTCTCAGTTATTATGCCTGCAGGTTTTCCTTCCTTGCTAACTACAATGATGCATCCCAGTTCGTGCTCCTTCATTAGCTGAGCTGCCTCATTGACGGTTGCGTCTCCGTCTATTGTGAATACAGGGCTACTCATGATGTCCTTGACTAGCATCCGTGTTCTGATGCCTATCTCAGCCATAGTCTTCTCCTCTGTATGCAGAATAAATTGGAGGGTTTATTAATAATTGTCGTTCCAAATCTGCTTAGAAGTCTTATATCTTATGATTTTCTTTTCAAGGCGCCTCTGCCTAAAGGAATGAACTGTTGTATCCCCTCTAGAGGTATGTCGAGAATTTGTTTCCGTTCCTCTTGTGAAACCTTTCTGGCCAATATATCACTTATGCGTCTGGCGAGCGCGCCGCTCTTTTCCCTCCCTGGAACTAGCTCGATGTAGATCTCTGTTTGCTTTGCGATGGCTTCTACTGGGCCTCCAATGATTATTATGTGTTCATTCTCTGTCTTTGTTCCGATGGCGACCTGTAGTGGTACGTTTCGAACATAGTTCTTTGGACCCCTGATCGAAAACGCGCCCTTTTTCAGATATTGACCTGTTGGGGGCGTTTTGCTTACTTGTTCGGGCCGAATCCAGTAGACGCTGACCGAGCTCAGTAGGTCTCTCCACGCTTTTGAATAGGAGGCTGCCTGCTGAGCAGATTCTTTCATCGTTTGTTCAGAAGGCTTCTTTCCTTCTGTCTTGATTAATACGAATGGTGCGCCGTGGATATCTGCGTGGAAGACTATGTCGTGGGGATCCGTATGTCTTTTGATGATGATCTCGTTGGATGTGGCGTCTCGACCAGCTATCACGAGAAAGCCCTCTGAAGAGTGGAACCAGCGGAACTTCTCGTACCATGCCTTTCTTCTTTTCTCGGGCGCTCGTCTCTGTTCTTCCCTTGGCTGCTCGATTTGCCGTTCTCTTAGTTGTTCTATCTTTCTTTTTGTTTCTGTTATCGCCTTTTCTGCGCCCTTAAGTTTCTTCTCCGCTCTTTTCGCTTTTGTGTAATAGTGTGCCGCGTTTTCCTGTATGGAGCGGCGAAGATTGAGCGGGAACGTGATGTTTTCTACTGTGACTTTAAGAATTAGACCTTTAGATTGTAGAGAATCGAAGTGGATAGCGGGAGCAAGTCTTGCTTCCTTCTCCTTTTCGATGTCTGAGATTATCTGTTTCCAAGGTTTCGCTTGTCTTCTCTCACTCATGATCCTTCTGAGTAGAAATTGCAGATCGTTAAGGCGTGTGTAGATTGCGTCACCGATCTTTCTGTTTCGTTCAATCTCTTCCTCCGAGTTTTTCAGGGTTTTCTCCTGGAGTTGAAGAACTCTCTCCTGCTTCTCCACATGTCTTTCGACTTCCTCGGAGACTTCAGCTGTTCTCTTCCCCACTGCTTTCCTCGCGTAATAATCGTCAAGTGCTTGGTTGAGTGTTTCATAGTTTTCGCACCTGAAGGATGCATGCTTCCTCAACGGAATCGGTGTTACATCAATCGACTCACCCCTATCATCAACTACGATACGCGGCTTCACATTTCCCGTCTTGATCGCGGAGAGAATCCCTTGAAGATTATCGAAGATACTGCTAATCTCTTGTTTCGTAAGGTCTCTACTGTGTTTGTTCTTATCAATTTCCGCACGAAGGAGGATTTCTTCAGAATATAGGCCTCCGACGCTCAGAAATCTCGCTAAACCCTTCACTACTTCCAGTTGTCCCAAGTCTCTTAGGTCGTCAAGATCCTGACGAGCCAGCTTTAGAGGATTCCTTCCGATTGGTGGGGCATGTTGAAAGGTCTCGCCGCGAAGAACGTTTCTATCTCGCATTCTCCGATATGTTAGGGCCTGCAAGATTTTGTTTTCTTCATTCGCTAGGATTATGTTTCCGTTGCCAAACAGTTCGGATGTGAGCTGGAACTCACCTTCTCTTGCATTCACCACTACTGTTACGATTCTTTCGAATTCGCGTTGCTCGATTTTTTCGATGGATCCATTTCGCAGGTGCTTTCTGAGAGCCATGCAAAAGGCTGGAGGTCTTTTCGGCTTTTCATGTGTATAGGCAGTTGTATTGAGGCGTTTTCCAGCTTCTATAAGCAGGTGGATGCGTGGTTGGCTTGGCTTGCGAAGTCTCAGGAGCAGGGTCTTCTGGGTGATCTGGTAAATGTTAGTGATGCGAGCTCCTTGTATTCTAGGGATGAGCTCTGAGATGACCAAGGCAAGATCAAAACTCGTTATTTCTTCCTTCAACACGCCTCCTCCAAAAATATTAGACTAGAGCCTTTAAGCGTATTCATTGAATGGGCCAGTGAGAAATTGATAAATGAAAGAAAGTGTTTCAGGGGTTTAAGGAGGCAACCTTATAGCCTGATACCTCTAAGTAAGGAGTCGAAGCATTGAGAAGGTGAAGTCTTATGAAACCTCTGGCGATTGTCTATTGGAGTAGAGTCGGCTTAGGCGTCTTAGCCGCTCTCTTGTGTGCGCCTCTGGCGCAAAACTCTTTTCCGACTGGGCTATCGTTTGGAATTCTATTCTATATAATTACCTATTACCTGCTGAAGAGGCAATTCGTTGCAAAGGTGGCGAAGCCCTCAGAATTGTTCAAGATGGGAATAGGCGCTTACTTCCTTTCGTGGATTGTCGGATGGGTACTCTTCTATACGCTCCTATTTGGCAAGGCTACATAAGGTCGTTCATCAGAAAATATCCTTGATCACAGCCTTGTTTGCACAGTCGTTCTAGGCTTAATCTGTACACTAGATATGGCTTGCACGGGTTGTTTTTCACGAACCGACTCCCTCTTCTCTCGTTTCTTGCCATGGCTGAGTTTCAGGAGAACTCCCATGTAATCGGTCCATGCTGAGAAGAAGCCACGATCGTAGTCAGCGTGAATCGCATTTCTTGTGTGTTCTTGGAAGTCACGCCGGTAGTTCTTCAGCTCCTGCTCATCAGAGGGATCTACTTGGGGAAGGAACAGGTATCTGTCAACACTTGACTTTTGCGCTAGAAGTATACCCAAGAGTGCCTCAAAATACCCTCTGTTCCACTCATTCTTCCGTGCTCTTTTTCTTGAGCGTTCAAGCATCCGCTCAGCCTCCGCAAAACGCCTCTCTTTCACAAGCTGGAAGAAACGCGTGATGAAAACTCGAGAGACCGGCATGTCATCTCCTGCCCTGCCTCGGCTTATCCGTCTCTATATCTTCTATTCCATCTTCGGTGATCTTGAAAGTTCTCTCCCCCTCTGGCAAATATGGGCTCGAAACGAGGCGTGCAATTCTCATAGGTCCGCGAGCAGATTTCCTTAGAAAGATGCGGGTGTGACTTGTATGTGCAACGATGTGTCCACCAACTGGATGAACAGCATCACCGAAGAAGACATTGGGCTTGGCCATCACCTGGTTTGTCACAACCGCGACCACGTTGAAAGCACGCGCCAGGCGGATGAGTTTGTGCATGTGTTTGTTTAGCTTCTGTTGTCTCTCTGAGAGCATCTCCCTACCTAGATACTCGCTTCTGAAATGGGAGGTTAAGGAATCCACAATGATCAATCGAATATTATTTTCCTTAATCACCTTATCAGCGTTCTCAACAAGGAACGTCTGGTGGTCCGAGGTGTACGCCTCAGCAAAAATAATGTTCTTGACAACTTCCTCCTTGTTCAGATTCAAGCCTTCAGCCATCTGAACAATACGCTCCGTTCGGAAAGTATTCTCTGTGTCGATGTACAGCGCTCCTCCATCCAATCCTCCACGATCAGGCGGTAGCTGAACGTTCACACAGAGCTGGTGGCAGACCTGACTCTTGCCGCTTCCATATTCTCCATACAACTCGGTTATAGTCTGGGTTTCGAGTCCTCCTCCAAGGAGTTCGTCCAACTCTCTACTCCCCGCAGTCAAGCGCAGTATATTTTGGCGCATCTTCAGCAGCTCGTCAGCTCGGATGAAAGAGAGAGCGATAGAAGATCGTGCTAGTCGGATAATCTCTACAGCTTTTTTTTCGCTAATGCCCACTGGCTCCAATTCACGCATTGTGGCGGTGGCCAAGGATTCTATAGTGTTAAAACCTAGTTCTCGCAGTTTCTGGATGGTTGCTGGTCCGATACCCGGAAGATCCTTGACATATTCGTATTTCGTCTCTTCCGCGATACCTTCTTCGGTCATTCTACAACCTCGCCAGAGAATTGAGAGAAGGTTATCGCAGCGCGTATTTAAGCTTAGACAAGAGAAATAGAACTTTCCTCTAGAATCAAGCTCCATTCTCGCTCCACTCCCAAGAGCCAACGCCCCAGACGCAGGTACGATTCACATCATAAGCCTGCAAAGGTGGTCATGTCGGAATCAACTGCTTACAGATTTATACTTTGACGGGGGGAAGCGCTGAACCCCCCTTCCTCCCACAAAAAGTATAAGAGAGAATCCTTCACTCCTATCCTCCTCTTGGAGAACAGAGTAATGGTAGATGAGAAAGCAATTGAAGACTTCACGGTCAAGCTGCTGCAACTGGCTGTCACAGAACTGCCCAAAGATGTGAAAGCTGCTCTTCAGAGAGCTTATTGTGAAGAGAAGAGCGATGCTGGGAAAACCCAGCTGAAAGCCATACTGGACAACGTAAACTTGGCTGAAAAGACGCGCACACCCATGTGCCAAGACACTGGAGTAATCATCTTCTACGTCAAGGCTGGCACCCAAGTTGAGAATCTCGGCAAGATAGAGAACGCTCTACACAGAGCTACGATAAGAGCTACCAGAGAGGTCCCCCTACGCCCAAACGCCGTCAACCCGCTCACCCAAAAGAATTCAGGGGACAACACCGGTAGATTCTTACCATTCATAAATTGGGAAGTCACGTCTGGAGACACCCTAGAACTAACCGTATTTCCGAAGGGTGGCGGTTCTGAAAACGTCTGCGCACTAGGCATGCTACGCCCAGGAGACGGCGTTAAAGGATTGAAGAAGTTTGTTGTTGACACACTGATAAAATCAGGGGCCAAACCATGCCCCCCGAACATCTTGGGCGTCGCTGTCGGAGGGGGCGCGGACATCGCAATGAAACTGGCAAAGAAGGCGCTGTTGAAGCCGCTTGATGCGCCAAATCCCGACCCAGAGCTGGAGAAGCTTGAGCGCGAGTTGTTTGAGGCTGCAAACATGACTGGAATTGGACCTATGGGATTGGGCGGCACTTCCACAGTGCTCGGTGTGAACATCGATTATGCCCACAGACACCCCGCCTCCTACCCGGTGGCTGTTGCATTTCAGTGCTGGGCTGCTAGGAGAGCTTCAGCGCGAATCCACAAAGATGGAAAGGTTGAGTACTTAACTCATAAGGTGGTGTAAGAATTGACAGTCTACAAGCTCAGAACACCGATTTCGGAGGAAGACGTACGGAAACTAAAAGTGAACGACACAATCTACGTCACAGGCACAATCTTTACCGCACGTGACGAAGCCCACCACAGAGCACTAGAATTCTACAAAGAAGGAAAAGATATTCCCCTTGATCTGCAAGGACTCGCAGTCTTTCACTGCGGTCCTATAGTGAAGAAGAAAGATGAAAAGTGGATCATAGTCGCGGCCGGTCCGACCACGAGCACACGAATGGATCTATTCGAAGACGAGTTCATCAAGAACTTCAAGGTGCGAGTTGTTATAGGCAAGGGTGGAATGGGCAAGAAGACTACGGATGCCATGAAAAAGTACGGCGCAGTCTACGGCGCTTTCACTGGAGGCGCTGCCGTTCTCGCGGCGAAGGCCGTAAAAAACGTGAAAAGCGTGGAGTGGCATGACCTAGGAATGCCCGAGGCGATGTGGGTTCTGAATGTTGAAGACTTCGGACCATTGACCGTTGCCATTGACACCTACGGAAATAACCTTTTTGAGGACGTCCAAAAGAGCGTGGAAGAAATCAGACAGAAGATTTATGAAAAACTGAGTGTATAACGAGTTCTCCTTTATTCATGATACTGGAGGCCTAACAGACGGAAAAAGTAAGTCATGATGTAATTATTGTTGGAGCTGGTATAGCTGGCCTGAGAGCTGCCATCTCCGCTGCTGAGACTAGCAAAGCACTTGACGTTGCAGTCGTCTCAAAGGTTTACCCTGTACGCTCACATTCTGTTTGTGCACAAGGCGGATCGGCTGCGGTGATGAGGAAAGAGGATTCGTACGACCTCCACGCTTGGGACACGGTTAAGGGAGCGGATTTCCTAGCAGATCAGGATGTTGTGGAATTTTTCGTAGAACACGCGCCTAAAGAGCTTGTCAGGCTAGAACATTTGGGATGCCCTTGGAGCAGAACTCCCGAAGGAAAAATAAGTCAACGCCCCTTCGGCGGACACAGCTTCCCGAGAGCCTGCTTTGCAGCTGACATGACGGGACTCGTCGAAATGCACACGCTATATGGAAGAGCCATTACGCAAGAGAACATAAAATTCTATGACGAATGGTTCGTCACCTCTATCGTCGTCGAGGATAATATTGCCAAAGGCTTAACAGCCATAGAAATGAGAACTGGCGAGATGCAGGCATTACACGCAAAAGCCATCATAATGGCGACTGGCGGGTATGCTAGGATCTATGAGTTCACAACATTCTCACACACTTCAACTGGCGATGGAATGACCATTGTCTACAGAGCAGGCGTACCTCTAAAGGACATGGAATTCGTTCAATTCCACCCTACTGGCATGATCCCGCAGGGAGTACTGATAACCGGAGGAGCCCGTGGCGAAGGAGGATACCTAATCAACGCAGAAGGCGAGCGTTTTATGAAACGTTACGCCCCCGAAAAAATGGAGTTGGCTCCACGCGACATAGTTGCCAGAGCGGAGACAACTGAGATTCAGGAAGGACGGGGCATCGAAGGTCCCTACGGGCCCTACATAGCACTAGATCTCAGACACCTCGGTGAAGATAAAATAAACGAGAGGTTGCCACTCATACGCGATGTCGCCATCAAGCTCGGTGGAGTAGATCCGGTCGAGGACCCAATACCAATCAAGCCAGCAGCTCATTACTCCATGGGAGGAATTCACGCCAACATAAAAACCGAGACCCTAGTTTCGGGACTCTACGCTGCAGGTGAATGCTCATGCTTGAGCGCCCATGGAGCGAACAGACTCGGCACAAACTCGACGAGTGGTTGCCTAGTCTTCGGCTTTGTTGCTGGAGAAGAAGCCGCAAAACACGCCCTATCTAGCAGTTTCAGAGAAGTCTCAAATGACAAAATCCTAGCAGAGGAGACAAGAGTCTTTGACAAGATCCTTGGTGGTGAGGGCGACGAAAGAGTTCCCCTCATCCGAGATGAGATGAGGCGCATCATGAGCGAGAAGGTGTGGGTCTTTAGGAGCGGTGATGACCTTGAGAAAGCCCTGAAAGAATTATTAGAACTCAAGAGACGGTTCAGGGATGTGAGAATTGAAGACAAAGGCAGAGGCTTCAACACTGGACTAGTCGAAGCAATACAGCTCGACTTCACGTTGGACCTTGCCGAAATCACAGTTGCTTGCGCTCTTGCCAGAACAGAGTCAAGAGGCGCCCACACCCGACGGGATTATCCAAAACGTGAGGACAAGAACTGGCTAAAACACATTCTAGCCTACTACACGAAGCAAGGACCAAGACTCGAGTATATACCTGTCACAATAACCAAATGGCCTCCCACAATGAGGGCCTACTAGAGGGCTTGATATGTCTCCAGAAATAGAGAAAGTTGTCGAATTCCAGATACACCGATTCGATCCTGAAAAGAGCAAACACTACCTCTCTCAATACCCTGTACCTGCCCGCACGGGAATGACCATACTTGATGCTTTCCACTACATTAAAGATAATCTGGATGGAACGCTCACTTTCAGACACCAATGCAGGATGGGGCAATGTGGAAGTTGTGGAGTTATGGTCAACGGTAAGGCAATGTTGGCATGCTACACGCAGGTGCTGCAACTCGGAGTTGACCGCCTAGAGATTGAACCTCTCTCCAACCTGCCAATAATAAAGGACTTGGTGGTAGATTTCGATTCCTTCTTCACGAAGTTCTTAAAGGTTAATCCGCTTCTGATAAAAGCTTCAGAGGAACTCAGGAAGACCACCGAATTCATCCAGACTCCGGATGATCTTAAGAAGTACTGGGACAAATCAATCTGTACGAAGTGTTCTCTTTGCTACGCGTCTTGTCCGATCGAAATTGATGCCAGATTCCTCGGACCCGCTAGCCTAGCCTCCAATTACAGATTCATCATGGACACGCGCGATGAAGGTCTCAGCCAACGATTGAAAGATGCATCAGAAACCATATGGCTGTGCACCTCATGTGCTTCCTGTACACTAAACTGCCCCAAGGAGATCGACTGTGCAGGCGCACTTGATGATGAACGTGGACTCATTGTGGAAGATGGAATGCTTGTACCCCGAATCGCTAAAGACGTCTTGAGCAGTGTGCTTAAGTATCACAACCCTGTGCGCATGGCTCCAAGGAAGAGGGCGGAATGGAGTGCAGGTTTGGAGATCAAGGAGCTTCCAACCGTTAGGAAGACGGATATCCTATACTTTGTGGGTTGCTTGCCCGCCTATGACGAGCGGAATCAGGAGATAGCTCGGTCTATGGCTCAACTACTTAGAAAAATGAAACATGAATTTGCCATTCTGGGGGACAAGGAGTGGTGCTGTGGGGATCACGTACTAAGACTCGGCGAGAAAGGACTCTTTGAAGAACTTGCAGAGCATAACATCTCCATGTTCAAAGAATACGCGTTCAACAAGGCCGTAACTCTATCGCCTCATTGTTATTACGTCTTCAGAAACGAAAAACCATATGTGGACGCCAGAATCAAAACGCAACACCATACTCAGCTCCTTGCAGAAGCCATTGGAGATGGAACACTCAAGCCTTCCAAGGCAATTAGGGCGAAAGCTACCTACCATGACCCTTGCTTCCTAGGCAGGCGAAGTGACGTCTATGACGAGCCAAGAGAGATTCTGAAGGCAATACCCGGTTTGGAACTGGTTGAGATGAAAAGATCAAGAGAAAATAGTTTCTGCTGCGGAGGAGGGGCTGGAAGAGTCTGGACAGAGGAGGCAACACCTGAGAATCGGCCCAGTGTAGAGCGGGCTAAAGAAGCACTTGAACTCGGAGTCAACATTATCGCCACTGC
>CP070826.1:112867-123590 GCA_020344435.1 Candidatus Bathyarchaeota archaeon
GAGACCAAGAACGATCCCAACAATCAATCCAGCCAGAGTGGCATAGAGAATGTTCATGTCAATCCCCAGATAATATAGCAGCAGAATCGCAAGAATGGCAAATATGACACAGGTTATGTATGTTCCTCTATTGAGGGCGGAGCCCGGGCTACCACTTCCTCTAACTCTTACGAAGAGCAAGCCAATGATGGATGCGAAGATTCCAAGGGCCTTCACCAGTAGAGGTAAGATTACACCTGTCACTCCCAGAGTGAGCCCCCCTATTATCATCGCTGCTAGTACGCCAGCAACATACGAGTCATACAGGTCAGCTCCCATACCAGCCACATCGCCAACATTGTCACCAACGTTATCAGCAATCACCGCGGGGTTTCGAGGATCATCCTCGGGGATGTTCATTTCAACCTTTCCAACGAGATCAGCGCCTATGTCAGCTGTCTTTGTGTATATGCCGCCACCAGCCTTGGCAAAGAGTGCGATTGTACTTGCACCGAAGCTGAAACCGAGGATCACATCTGGAGCGTAGGAAACATCAAGAGGATTGTAGTAGATGTAGTAGAGCGCGCTGACCCCTATCAAGGCCAATCCTACAACCGCCAAACCCATCACTGCGCCGCCATAGAATCCGATTGAAAAGGCTTTGTTCAGACCTTTCCTAGCAGCCTGTGCAGTTCGAACATTTGCATGTAGCGCCACATCCATTCCGAGAAAGCCTGCTAAAGCTGAGCAGATGGACCCGATGATGTATGCTATGGCTTTATGATAGTCGAGGAGGATAGCTATCAACACTGCGACTATAGCACTGAAGACCGCGAGTGTGATGTATTGCCTTTTCAGGTAGGCGACGGCACCTTCTCTAATAGCGTCTGAGATCTCCTTCATCTTGGGAGTGCCTACATCTTGCCTCCTGACATGAAAATACAGATATAAAGCAACGATGATTGAAGCGATTCCGGAAATCGGAGCGATAATCAGTACATCCATTTTTTCATCCCTTGCGAACTCTTAGCGGTCATAACATGTAGACTTCTTTTATAAGTCTTGGGCTCGGTGATTCACGCAGCTTTCTATCTTGCGTTGTCTCCTTTGAAGTTCCAAGCGTCAGTTGCATACTTCTCCTTGCACAGTTCTTCAGCGAGACCCTCTTCATAATCTGTAAGGTTTCCTTCGACAAGCTCTGTGTCAAACGCCTTCTGAAAACCTCGGGTCAACGCTTCGTGTGCCTCTTCGTTGGATATGCTTGATTGAAGCTCGCTTTCGATTGATGTCAGCCTTTTCTGCGCGACTCTCAACACATCTTCCAAGGACTTTGCCCATGGAACCTTAAGGAATGTAAACATCTTCTTCAGGTCTGTCTGCACCAAGAAAGTTCCATGCTGGAGGAGTACGCCTCTTCTATGGAGCTGTGCGCTTCCAGAGAACTTTCTTCGGTCTACTGTGATGTTGGGACACTGCTCTGGATCTCCCAGATTGAAATCCGCGGTCACTCCCAGAATCTTAGCAGCTTCAACAAGCCCCCTGCAGATTATGTTGTAGGCGGAGACAACGTCTTTTGATCCTACATCCTCCTCGCTCACAATCACACTATAGGTTATTTCGCCTTCGTAATCATGATAGACAGCTCCGCCGCCTGTGATCCGCCTCACGATGTCTATCCCACGTCTTCTGCAGTCTTCAACATGAACCTCATCTGAAGCTCTCTGAAACCGCCCTAAAGAAACGGCTGAGGGCTTCCATCTGTAGAAGCGTAGGGTATTCGGTACCATCCCAGCTATTCTAGCCTTCAAAACAGCCTCGTCGATAGCCATATTCATGAAGGCCTTTCTAATCTCTAATCTAAGCATTCTCCAAGCGCCCATTTTTCCCCATCCAGAATACTCTCTAGTCAGACTTGTCTCATCGATTAGGAGTGTAGCTCCGATTTAAAGCCTGACGGTTATTCTAAACTAGCACCTGAAGAGCCGATGCTAGAAACGTGAGTCCGAAGTAGACCAAGAATGCTCCAAACACCATCATTAATATCCTGTACCACCTGGAATCCATGATCTTTGTTCCTGCATGTGCGAAGTGAGCCACTATTGTTAGCCAAGCATAGTCCATCCACACGTGGCTGACATACATCAACAAGACGCCAAAAAGCGCGCCGAAGACCAGCGCGTCCACAACAAGCTTACTCCCGACCGCTAGCCACCAGACGATAAAGTATGGATTCAGACCCGTGAAGACCAAGCCCAAGAGCAGCGGGTTGCGAGGCACAATTCCATTGTAGTCTGGAGCGTCAGATTTGGATGTTAGGAAATGACGGATCTGTAGTGCGCCGAAGACTAAGAGAACCAGACCGCCCGCAATTCCAGTTGATATCTTCACAGCTGGTTCGCCTGCGACTTGGCTTGCTACCTCGCCGAAGACAAAGGCTAGGAGAAGAACGAGCGGAAGCTCAACTAGGGTATGGCCGATTGAAAAGGCCAAGCCCCCTCTGGCTCCTGATTTGGTTCCATGGGAGATGGCGGCGAAAAACAGGGGGCCAGGCGCCAAGGCTCCAGAGGCGGTGACTAACACAACGGTTGCGATGAAATCTAGTAATTCCATATGACCACGAGGACATAGCTGAGTGACAGGGTCTTCCAAGTTGCATATAGGCGCTATGCTATTTCTTCTTTCGTGAGAGCATTCTTTCAAGGGTTGGTTGCAGCTTCTCGTTTTCCGCTTTGATTCTTTTCTCTCCGAGGGTTTCCATGTGTTCAGTCATCTCCTTGATGACCTCGGCGAATTTCACTCCTTCCGCTGCGGATACGTATTCAACCCTGAACCTTTCTGGGCTCAGCCCTAGCTTCTCGAATATCTTGGCCAGAGCTTCCATTCTTGCTTTCATCTTCACATTGCCGGAGATGTAGTGGCAGTCATAGGGCAGGTGGCAAGCGCCAACCAGCACCATGCCAGCGCCTAATCTGAAAGCCTCAAGGACGAAGTCTCTGTCTACGCGCCCTGAGCACATCACCCGGATGGCTCTAATGGTGGGTGGATATTCGAAACGGCTGGTTCCGGCGAGATCTGCTCCTGCGTAGCTACACCAGTTGCAGAGAAAGGCGAGTATCTTACTCTGAGGATTCTCTGCTAGGGCAGCTCGAATCTGTGCGATAATCTGGGCATCGGTGAAATGCATCTGGGCAATGGCGTCAGCTGGGCACTCGGCGACGCAGGTGCCGCATCCATGGCACATGGCCGCGGTCACCACGGCGGGTTCTCCCTCAGGAGCGCTGATGGCTCCATAAGGGCATCCTCTGGCGCAGATGCCGCATTTCACCCTCGTGTTTCTGCAGGCGTCTGGGTCGACGACTGCTATGATGGGTTCTATCTCCCAAGTCTTCTTGGAGAGGATGGTGGCTGCTCTTGATGCGGCTCCACTTCCCTGGGAGACGCTGTATGGTATGTCTTTGGGTCCTTGACAGGCTCCAGCGAGGAAAATGCCGTCTGTGGGTGTGTCGAGAGGTTTGAGTTTTGGGTGGCTTTCCATGAAGAAGCCGTCGGCCCCACGAGAGACGTTCAGGACTCTTGACATCTCATCGGTTCCCTCGTTGGGGATAGATGCCGTGGACAACACCACCATATCGGCCTCTAGCTCGATTGGCTCGCCGAGGGTCATGTCCTCGGCGCGTATGATAAGATTCTTTGTTTCGGGGTCTTCGATTATCTTGGAGACTCTTCCGCGGATGAAAGTGACGCCTGCTTTGCGGGCTCTCTGATAGAATTCTTCGTAGCCTTTGAAGTTTGTGCGCATGTCCATGTAGAGGAGGTATATTTCCACGTCATCTCCATACTTCTCCTTGAGCTGAACTGCGTGTTTCACTGAGTACATGCAGCAGTAGCCTGAGCAATACTCATACTTGTTTACGTCTCGCGAACCTACGCATTGGATTATGGCAACTCTATGCGGCTTCTTCCCGTCGGAGGCGCGCACAACCTTTCCGCCTGTTGGACCAGCTGCCAGAATGAGTCTCTCAAGCTCCAGCGCCGTGATGACGTTGTCATACTTGCCGTATCCATACAGGCTGTCATCGTAGGGTTCATAAATGTTGTATCCAGTTGAGACTATGATCGCTCCAACTTCGAGTTCTATCTCTTCAGCCTCCTGCTCGAAGTTGATGGCTTGACGAGCGCCACAAGCGTCTACACACTTGTAGCACTCGATGCAGTAATCTTTAAGAATTGTGTAGACAAGCGGAACCGCTTGATCGAAGGGAACTGAAATCGCCTTTCTAACACCCATATTCATGTCCCATTCATTGGGAATCTCTATGGGACAGACATCTCGACACTCGCCACAACCAGTGCAATCGTCCGCAATAATGTATCGTGGGTTCTTCCGAATCCGGACCTTGAAGTTGCCCACGAAGCCTTCTACGCTGAGGAGGTCAGCAAATGAGATTATTTCTATGTTGGGATGGCGAGAGACGTCAACCATCTTTGGACCTTCGATGCATATGCTGCAGTCCAAGGTTGGAAAAGTCTTATCCAGCTGTGCCATGTGTCCTCCGATGCTCTCGCCTCTCTCAAGAAGATATACTTTGAATCCCATGTCAGCGAGATCTAGCGCCGCGCTTATGCCAGCTATTCCGCCTCCCACGATCAGAGCCCTATTTGTCACGGGAACCTCCATCGTCTTGAGTTCTCTCAGCAGTCTTGCCTTCGCCACAGCCATCTTCACGATTTCTTTGGCCTTCTCGGTGGCTTCCTTCGGCGTGTTTGGATGGCACCAAGAGGAGAATTCCCTTATGTTCGCCATCTCGAAAAGGTAAGGATTCAATCCTGCTTCAGCCACGCATCTTCGGAAGGTAGGTTCATGCATGCGTGGAGAACACGCGGCGACAACAACGCGGTTTAGGTTGTGTTCCTTTATCGCCTTTCTAATCTCGTCCTGTCCTGGATCCGCACATGTGTAGCGGTTACGTTTCGCGAAGACCACATTGGGGAGTGTCCGAGCGTACTCTGTGAGCTCTTCCACGTCGATTACGCCGGCGATGTTGAGACCACAGTGGCAGACGAAGACTCCGATTCGTGGTTCTTCAGACATTCTAGCCCCTCCATGCAAGGCGTTTCTCTACGGTTTCCTTAACCTTCTTGACGCTCTTGGCCTGTAGCTCTTTGGTCATCTCTTTGGTTGATGTCAGCTTCTCCAGAGCCTTGTTCCAAGCTCCAGAGCGGATCGGCGTGTGCCGTATGGAGGTTCTTTGGAGCTCAAGAGCGTCTTCCTCGGGGCAAACCATCTTACATGCGCCACAGTAGATACAAAATAACTCGTTGACATGTACTTTCTCATCTTCAGAAAGATATAAAGCTCCAGTTATTGGACACACATCGAGGCAGTCTTGGCAGTTTTCCGGACATCTTTCAGGAGTTATCTTGATGAAGCCTTGAATCATCTTCCGCACGCGGATGGCGTCGTCGGGGCATTTCAATTCGCAAAGGCGACAGCAAGGGCAGAGATTCTTATCGATGTCCACTACGACTTTTAGATTCTCCTTGCCAGGCCACGATTTGATGTCCCTCACTTCTTCCCCATCTGGACTCGTCACCCTAACCTTGATCAACTCTAATGGACAGGCTTCTTCACAATCCACACAGTCCAGATCACATTTAGTCGTGTCCACATCTATCTCGCGGATGAACTGAGGAAAACTCTCCGACTCGAGGACTGAGATTAAATGTTCGCCATCAACTTTAACCTCAATGGCTCCAAAGGGGCAGATCGGGCCACACATCCCACAATAATGGCACTTCTGCTCGTCGATGTTTATGGTGGGAGGCTCAACCCTTTCCCCTTCAACCTTGGGAGACTTCTTGATCTCGATCGCTTCTCTTGGGCAGATCGCCGCACATATCCCACACCCCGTACAGAGCTCTTTGTCCAGAGTCAGAGCATACCGTTTAGCATGTAGGACTCTCTCTATCGTCTGTTCCTTGTCCATGTTGGTTTTCAGCAGTTTAAGGGGCATCTGAGTTTCCTCATCTGAAGGATTGTAAGAGAGACTAAATAGGCTAGGCAGACGCTTATTTATCTTATCTCTATCGACAAATGAGACATGACAGGCTCAGGGCGCGAATCTGAAGTATGGAACTTTCCTTCACAATTTTGAAATATCCTGTTGGTACTCTTACAAATGGGGGATTTTGGTGTCCAGATTTACGCGCTTGCTGAAATCGCCAAAAGAGAAGGACGCGTTGGAAAGTGAAGGGTCACAGACGAAATGTGATAGATGTGGTATGAGACCAGCAATAGACTCAGATGGTCTGTGCAACCAGTGTAAATTTGACAATGTCCTAACTCAACTGGTGAAGAGAAAATAAGGTCCAGACTTTGCGCATAACGAGTCAATGGTGTCCGCGGCACTGTGCCTTACGTATGTGTAGCTGATTCTCTTTCGCTCAATCATTGAAGACGCCTCCAAGCTTTTCTGCGCGTCCCCTAATCTTGTCTGCAAACCAAGGCACTGCCTTGAAGACTATATTCGCGTTCTCACCCTCATACTTCACCTGAAGCACATCAGCGTGTTCAAAGAGCCATGACAGAAAGGACATCGAATCATCAGCTAGAGGGATTGAGAATGACACCTGAATATGGCTCTCTAGATGATCGGTTATGACGTGCTCAAGCATATTGATGTTTGTTTCATGCAGAGCAGAGATGGGCACAGAATCGGTTATCGCGCCTGCGAGAATATCGCTCTTAGATTGCAGCTCGCTTTCCGAGAGGAGATCGGTCTTGTTGAGAGCGGTTACAATAGGAATGCCACTAGCGCCTATCTTTCTGATTGTGTCGAGACAGCAGTACAGCTTCTTCTCAATCTCCTCCTGAGATTCACTGATATCCACAACCAACAGGATCAAATCCGAGAAGATCGTCTCCTCCAAGGTTGAGTGGAAAGCTTCGATGAGCTTTAGGGGCAAACGGTCAATGAATCCGACAGTGTCTGTCAAGAGAGCCTTCCTTCCAGAGAGATTGACCATGCGGGTTGTCGTGGAGAGCGTGGTAAACAGGCCGGGGTCAGCCGGAGCGTTCTCCTTCACGAGAGCATTAAAGAGTGAACTTTTGCCGGCGTTGGTGTATCCTGCCAGAGAGATAGTGGGGAAGCCCAGCTCAACTCTGCGCGTACGATGTTGATGTCTCTTCTTCCTCTTCTTTTTCAGTTTCTCCCGTATGCTATGGATTCGCTGCTTCACGTTCTCATAGTAGAGGTCAACCTCGTATTTTCCCAGTCCCTTGAAACCTGGCTGCTCACTCATCCTAGCCAACTTCACCTTCTCTTTCGCACGGGGCAGTTCGTACTGCAGCTGGGCCAACTGAATCTGGAGCTTGGCTTCGGATGTTGAGGCTCTCCTCGCGAAAATCTGGAGGATGAGCTGAAAGCGGTCTATGGGTTCCACGCCAGTAGCTTTGGCGAGGTTATAAGCTTGAGCAGGCTTCAGCTCGTTGTCGAATATCGCAGTCTCCACACTTTTTCCAACGATCAACTCAGCCAATTCGGCTGCTTTGCCGCTACCAATCTGGTATCGCGGATCAGGTTCTCTAATCTGCTCAAGAGACTCTACAACGGTGTAACCTGCAGATTCAGCCAGACTTCGAAGCTCATCCAAGCTGGAGAGTTGAGACTGCAGTCTGCGTTGAACTATGACTGCTCTCGTCTCTCAGCATCCTCCGATTTTCCCTTCTTCAGACGGACGATGTCACCTAAAGTCACCTTAGGAGGAGTGGATAGGTGGCTTCGCGAAACCTTTGGCTCAGAGGGGGGGACTAACAATCTTACCTTGAGCACATGTTCCAACTTCTGCGCCAGCAAGTGATTGGGAGTCATTCTTCCTGTCTCAATCTTCCTAAGAACTGAAATCTTCTCTCCAACTTTCCTTCCCAAGTCCTCATGGCTCAACCTTGCCTCCCGTCTCGACTCTCTTATTCGTGGACCAAAATCCTCGACGAGCTCTAAGCCTTCGGATAAAGGCAGCGCAGACGGTTTTGTTATTGAGACTTTAGGGGGCGATCTGACGGTTTTCCTGACGCTACGTTGACGTTTGGACTGAACCTCCCATGAGACAGAGCCCAGCTCAGCGCATTCCCTGCAGACAACCAATTTGGCTCTTCCAATCATGGCCTTAAAGGGTTTGCCGAAGATTTCACGACCGCAGACCTCGCACGTCACCATAGCCCTTACCCTAAACTGTTTTTATCACAAGCTGTTCTTTATACTTGTCGAATCTGATGGTGGATACATGGTGAAGAATGCTGCTCTGCAGAAGATCAGGAGCATTGCTGACTACCAGTTTGGGAAGAACATTGGAAAGATTCTCTTCTCAGAGAGGGTTGAAATCGCTTGCTCAAAGAGGACTGGGAGGATAAGGTATATTTACTTGGATGATAGGCGACTGGCAACTCTGCGTCCAACTGATGGCTTGTTTTCTCTGAGCATTGAAGGAGGCAAGAGGATAATTGATGGTGTGAAGCCTCCGCGAATGTGGGTTAAGGTTCACAAGGAGGCAACGCCATTCATCATAGAAGGTAGAAGCGTCTTCGCAAAGCATGTGATAGATGCTGATGAGGAGATACGCCCTCAGGAGGAGGTGATTGTCATTAATGAAGAGGGAGGCGTGTTGGCTGTTGGAAGGGCTATACTCACGGGAAGTGAGATGAAGGCTTTCAAGAGGGGAGTAGCGGTTAAGGTGCGAAAAGGTGTGGCGGAAGAGAGTTAAGAGAGCAGTCAGACTATTGTAGGTAGGAAGGAAAGTTGAGGCGTAGAGTGAGTCCGAGACAAGCCAAGAGAATGATGCAGCGCATGGGCATGAGCATGAATCCGATGCCAGATGTTCAAGAGGTCATCTTGAGAACTAGCAGAAAAGAGATTGTAGTTGAGAATCCAGACGTTGCAGTTCTTGACATGCAGGGACAGAAAATCTTTCAGGTGACCGGAGAGAGAATTACCGAGAAAGAACTTGCGCGCGCTCAACCAGAAACTAGAGCGACCATTCCTGAGGAGGATATAAGATTGGTTGCAGACCAGACTGGCAAAAGTATAGAAGCGGCACAAAGAGCCCTTGAAGAGACTGGAGGCGACCTCGCCAAAGCCATACTCCTTCTCCAATCAGAAGGTTAAAGGATCTCTCTTTCCAATATATCAATCAATAGAACTTGTGAATAGGAAGACTGGAGCCAGCAGGGGGCGCCTAGCGGGCTAGCATGCAAATTGGCAACACGCTAGAACTGCTTAAGCACGTCTTGTTTCTCCATGATGTACCCGCAGTAGTGGCATCTCAACCGCAGGGGATCCTCTATATCCACATAAAAGGTGGGCTGTACTGGTTCCTTGCTGTTTGAGATACAGGCGGGATTTGCACATTTCAATATTCCACGTATGACTTTGGGAAGTTTGACCCGCTTCTTCTCGGCTAGCTTGTAGTCTCTTATAATGTTTATTGTGGCGTGAGGCGCCAACAGGGCGATTTTATCCACTTCTTTCGGGTTTAACTCTCTCCCCTCAACCTTGACTATGTCCTTCATCCTGAGTCTCTTGCTAGGAACGTTCATGGCAACCGTCACTTCTCCTCCTGCGCGGCCTGTGATTCCCAAGATCTTTATCACATCCAGAGCATGACCACCAGTTATGTGGTCGATGACGGTGCCTTTCCTTATCTTGGACACACGCAGAGTCGTTCTCGTCATACCCAACCGCCTTCCGAGACTATTAGGATTTACCGAGTAAAAGCTTATTTGTAGCCCACCAACTTTTGTCTGGTGTCGCTGTTGGAGTTTAGGGAAAGAGACATAATCTCAATCAAGGATTTTACACGAGCGGAGATTGACTATATCTTAGAGACGGCCGAGGCGATTGAGCCTATCGCAAAAAGCACGTCTGATATGCTTCGGGGGAAAATATTGGCGACATTATTCTTCGAACCCAGCACACGAACTAGACTGAGCTTCGAGGCTGCTATGCACAAGCTTGGAGGAAACTCTATAGGGTTTGCCGAGGCAGATATGACCTCGGTCAAGAAGGGAGAAAACCTCGCAGACACAATACGCGTGATTGAAAACTACGCAGATATCATAGCGCTGAGGCATCCACTGGAAGGAGCGGCCAGACTTGCTGGCGAATTCGCTCACATACCAATAATCAACGCGGGTTCAGGCGCCGAGGAGCATCCAACACAGGCAATGCTGGATCTTTACACGATCTTAAAGGAGAGGGGTCGGATCAACGGTCTGAACATCACCTTGGTGGGTGACTTGCGCTATGGACGAACCGTCCACTCTTTAGCATATGCGCTATCCCTTTATGATATTCGGTTATTTTTGATCTCACCGGAGCTTCTTCGGATGCGGAGAGAAGTACTGGATGTCATAACGGAAAAGATAGAAGTGCTGGAGAGCGCCAGCATCGATGAGGTTTTGCCTGAAACAGATGTGCTTTACATGACGCGAATCCAAAAGGAACGATTCCCAGATTTGGCTGAGTACGCAAAAGTCAAGGGAGCCTATAGAATAGATCTTGAATCGCTGAAGGAGGCGAAGAGAGATCTAGTTATTATGCATCCACTTCCGAGGGTGGATGAAATAGCTGATGAGGTGGACGAAACACCACACGCCCGATATTTCCAGCAGGTCTGGAATGGTATCGTAATGAGGATGGCGCTGCTGGCACTTATTCTGGGAGCAACAGAATGATCAGAGATCTACATT
>CP070826.1:123690-134386 GCA_020344435.1 Candidatus Bathyarchaeota archaeon
GGTAAATAACGCGTTAGGGCTTTTAAGTGTTTCCATTAGATAACTACAGGGGGATAGTAAGTAATCCCTCATGCATGCATCCGCATGAATTGAAAACTCCTCAGTGCGTTCTTGCTTTGTGTTCCCACATCAGACTGTACATCAGGGCCAATCCCCTAACTACACTCTGATGGGACGTGATGGCCGCCTCACGCAAGAAGAAAGGCACCCCAGGGTCCTCAACGAGAAACAACGCCTTTCCTCCAATTTGGGGGTCAATAATGCACCCTCTAATTGGGATTTCATCAGTGAAGCGAACTTCAACCTTGTTCCCCCGAATCTTATTGATTCTCTCCAGGATTCCAACTTGCTTCTTTCTATCTTCAGGCTCCAGTAGACGAGGATCCATTAGGATAATCTTCAAAGAGACTCCTCTATTCAATGCAGTTCCAATATCTTCGTGAACCTCAAGAAAGTATTCCATAGCCCTTGAAAGAATCTGAATCTCCTCTTTTGCAGTGGCGTAAAGCTTTCTTGTTTCGTCCAATGACACTTCACCAACGCTGACAATTCGTAGGAGGGGAACTCTTGGGACTCCCTTCTCACCCTTCAGATAGAGTTCCTTGCTCGTCTTCACAAGGTTTTCGGCGTAGTCCTCAAGGACTCTGACTTTCTGTTTGAGTTCGTTGATGCTCAAGGATACCAAGTAACCCGCGATGTCTTCTGGAGGACGCGGACTATATAGTGCAGGTCTTCCAGGTCTTATGCTCACTAAGCCCATTCTGGCAAGTTCATCCAAGACGCCGTAGATACGTGCACTGGGCACTTTGCTTGTCTTGCTCAAGGTTGTTGCTTTTGTCTCGCCGAGAAGAAGAAGATATGCAAGCGCGGATGCTTGGTACTCGTTTAAACCCATGTTCATGAGTAGAAACTTGGTCTGGCTGATGTCTTTTCCAAAGGCCAAAGTTCACTACTCTCCAATAGATAACTTGATGACTTGCTTTAAATCCTTTGCATCGCATGACTCAGGCGCATCTGCTGGAGGTGGATTTACTCATAAAAACATTAATAAGTCGAGGAATAATTGACTCCTATTAAGTAGTAAAATAGGTGTTGACATGAAAGTTTTGATCGCTGGGATGGACGGATATCTCGGCTGGACCCTAGGCATGCACCTAACAAACAGGGGACACACAGTAGTCGGCGTGGACAACTTCTCCCGGCGAAAGAACGTGGAGGAAGTCGGATCCTGGTCTGCAACCCCCATACAACCGATGAATGAAAGACTGAGAGCCTTCAAGGAGGTCCACGGCAAAGAGATCGGATTCCACGAAGGAGATTTAAGGGAATACCCATTCGTGAAGGAAATTGTCAGAAAGCAAAAGCCCGACACCATTGTCCATCTCGGAGAACAACCCTGCGCTCCCTATTCTATGATAGATGTCGAGCATGCTGTGTTTACTCAAAACAATAACATCATTGGAACCTTGAATCTTCTCTTCGCAATGCACGAGACCAGCCCCCACACACACATGCTTAAGTTGGGAACCATGGGCGAATATGGGACGCCCAACATTGACATTCCAGAGGGCTTCTTCGAGATCGAATACAGAGGAAGAAAAGATACGCTTCCCTTCCCCCGCCAAGCCGGATCTTGGTACCATCAAAGCAAGGTGCACGATAGCCACAACATCATGTTTGCATGCAAGATCTGGGGCGTAAGAAGCACCGATATCATGCAAGGAGTAGTTTATGGAACAAGAACAGATGACATGACTGATAACCGCTTGCTCACAAGATTTGACTTCGATGAGGTTTGGGGAACCGCCTTAAACCGCTTCTGCGCTCAAGCGATAATTGGCCATCCATTAACACCCTATGGCCGAGGAGGACAGACAAGGGCATTCATCGCTTTGAGAGACAGCATGCAATGTCTAACCCTCGCCACTGAGAACCCACCCGAAAAAGGCGAGTACAGAGTCTTCAACCAATTCGATGAAACCTATTCAGTGAATGAGCTGGCCAAGAAAGTCCAGAAGATCGGCAAGAAACTCGGATACGACGTGCAAATCAGGAATCCAGAAAACCCAAGAGTGGAAGCAGAAGAACACTATTACAATCCCGATCACGAGAAACTCTACAAGCTCGGATTCAAGCCCATTCATCCATTGGAAGAAGTGCTTGAAAGAATGCTCAAAGACCTTGAAGGGTTCAAAGAAAGGATAATCGCGAAGAAAGAGCATATCATGCCAACAATCTATTGGAGAAAGTGACAGCAAATCCACTGCATGCGACAAATCTGAGGTCATAGTCAGAGTGACCCGACATTAATAAACGATAGAATGGAATAGGGAATAGTCACAGAAAAAACCAGTGATTGCAGATGAACATACTGGTGACTGGTGGAGGAGGCTACATAGGAAGTGGATTCATCCCTAGGCTGGGCAAAGAGTTCCCAGAGGCAACGATAACTTCCCTGGACAACCTAACCACGGGTAACTATCGCTTCATTGAATACCTCAAAGAGGATAAGCGCTATCGCCTCCTCCAAGGCGACATAACGAAAAGAGCAGATCTGAAGAAAGCCCTCGCTCCTGATACAGAAATGGTCGCACACTTGGCGGCTGTGCCCGGAATAAAATTATGCAACGAGAAACCCAAGAAAGCAATAATCACCAACATTTATGGCACCCACCTCCTCCTCGAAGAAGCAGTCAAACACAGCGTCGAAAGATTCATCCTAATCTCTTCAGCAGCGGTTTATGGAACGCCACAAGAGCAGCCCATCACTGAGGAGCATCCATTGAAGCCCATCAACCTTTATGGAATCACCAAGCTGAGCGCAGAACAACTAGCAAAAGCATGCTACCTCACCTGCGGCTTAAGCACAACAACACTTCGCCTACCGAATCTCTACGGTCTAAGCGCATACGCCAAATGGAAAAACGTTATCCCCCGGTTTGTCTGGCAAGCAGTGAATAATGAGCCTCTCACCATCAGGGCAGACGGAAAACAGAAACGCAACTTCGTACACGTACAAGATGTCATAAACGCCATGATCCAATGCCTCAAAGCTCCCAGGCAAGCGGTTGCAGGCGAAACCCTCAACATAGGCGGACATGCACTGAGTGTCAACCAGATCGCCAACATCGTGGTTCAAGAGGGCCAGCAGAAGCTCAATAAAGAAGTCTCGAAGGTTTACACGTCTTTGAAGCTCGGCGAGGTCTACACATCCGAATTCAAGTATGATTACGGAAGGGCTTCCATGAAGATAGGGTATGAGCCTGAGCGGGGAGTCTCACAGGGCATCTCTGAATTGTTTGACTACGCGTTGAAGGCGAGGGCAGAGTGACCAAGTTCACGCGCGGTTGAATGGCGCCCTCCGATCCCAAGCAAACCTCTCAGCTTGAATCTCCACAATCTGTCTTCAGAATGAAACTTGAATCGGAATAATTAGGCTTTAATAATCATGTATACTAGTCATTCACGCAGATGGGAGGCAAGTCCTTGCCAAAGAAGGAGACTCTTGTTCATCAGACAGCCATCGTTGAGGATGGAGCTAAAATCGGAGACGGAAGTAGGATCTGGCACCATGCCCACGTCAGACGCGGCGCTAGATTGGGAAGGAATTGTGTGCTTGGAAAAGGCGTTTACATAGGTGAAGGAGTGAGAATCGGAGACAACGTGAAAATCGAAAACTACGTTTCTGTCTACAAGGGCGTCACCATAGAGAATAGCGTGTTTGTCGGCCCCCATGTGACTTTCACCAACGATCTGCATCCTAGGATCGAACGGTTCGAGAAATGGAAGGTGGCAGAGACCGTTGTGAGGAAGGGGACGTCAATAGGCGCCGGCTCAGTCATTCTTTGCGGTATCACCTTGGGTCGATACTGTTTTGTGGGCGCGGGGTCCACAGTGACCCAGAATGTTCCAGACCACGCGCTTGTATATGGAAATCCAGCGAAAGTACATGGCTACGTATGTTTCTGCGGAGAAATCTTGATTGACCTGCAAGGAAAGGAACCTCCCATGGCAGCTACCTGCGAGAAATGCGGCAAGAAAATAGAGATAAGACCCAAATCGCAAAGACAGGAATTCTAGAAGCCAGCTGAAGTCTTATTTGCGGTAGTAGTCCACCACGAGTTCTACAGCTTCTATGATCTTCTCCAGGTCCGTCTTCTTCAAGAGAGGATGAACAGGTAACGAGAGTATCTTCTTGGAGATGGATTCAGCACGTGGGCATTCATCAACTTTGAAGTCTTCCACAAAGGCAGGCTGCTTCGTGAGGGGAATAGGGTAATGAACTCTACATCCTATGTTTTCTGCTTGCAAGGCTTTGACAAACTCGTTTCTCCCACATTTGAACTGAGACAAATCCATCAAGGCGGAGTAAACGTTGAAGGAATGATCAACGTTACTCTTCACGACTGGTGGGCGAATGCCCCCGATCTTCTCGATGGCTTTGGTGAGCACCTCCGCGTTGTGCCTCCTCTTCTCCACGAACGCATGCAACCTTTCCAGCTGGTTGAGCCCTATGACGGCTGCTATCTCAGTCATACGATAATTCAGGCCGAAGGTTGTGTGGTAGTACTTGCGTTTCTGCCCGTGACTCCGGATCAACCTGCCTTGTTCGTAGAGTTTTCTTTCCTTCGTCGTCACCATACCTCCCTCTCCCGTGGTCATGTTCTTTGAGGGATAGAAACTGTAACAGTTCAAATCATCGAGAGCCCCTACGTCTCTTCCATCGATTCTGGTACCATGAGCTTGGGCAGCATCGTTCACTAAGTGAAGGTCATTGTCATCAGCAATCTCTCCTAACGTTTTCATATCGGCGGCGTGACCGAACAGGTGCACAGGTGCAATCACCTTCGTCTTTGATGAGATCTTATCATTCACGTCTTGAGGGTCCATTGTGAAGGTCTCTTCGCCTATATCCGCGAAGATCGGTCTCGCATTTGAGTAGACGACGGTGCTGGCTGTGGATATGTGAGTGAAGGCGGGGACAATCGCTTCATCTCCCGGCTTCAGGAGGGATAGGTATGAAATGTGCAAGGCTGCTGTTCCTGAGTTGACTGCAATGGCATATCTAGACCCTACTCTTCGGCAGAACTCTTTTTCAAACTCTTCGGTCTTCGCACCCTGTCTCAGATATCCTGACTTCAAAACGTCAGTGACGTCTCTCATCTCTTCCTCTGTGAGCATCGGCTTCGCTATTGGTATCATCTTGTTTGAGGTTGGGGCTCCACCATTTATTGCTAGCTTCTTCGTCTAGATTGCCTCCTCACCTGCTCAACTATTCCCAAGATCTTTATCGACTCCTCAACCGAATTCATGGGCTTCACCTCTCTGGATAAACAGTGAATGAAGAAATCAAGCTCCTTTTCCACCAGATTGACGTATGGGTTTCTGAAGATGTTCTTCCCACGATCGTACATTCCTCGAGTCTCCTTGCAATAGATGATTGTAGGGATATTGTCGAGGATGCTTCCAAAGAATGACCCGTTGTCTCCGTGGACTTCCACAGTGTTCATGTATGAGGGTGTTATTAGATCGGCCTCGCAGAATAGGTGGACATCATTCTCAGCTCTCAGTCTTATCAAGACACAATCTTCAGCGTCCACTTCCACCTCATTCCTCTCGATTACTCTTTTTTTCAGGATAGTGTCAGAGAAGAGGCTTTCAACCTCAAGAATCTCTCCGAAGCAGTGGTTAGCTAGATCCAGCATGTGGACCAGCATCTCCAGCATTGCTCCGCCCCCCTTCCCCATTTGGTGTTTCCATTCTCGCCAGCCTCCTCTTCCTCCTATTCGGAATATGGCGAAATAGGGATCGCCAATGATGTTGCCTTGCAGAACCCTTTTGAGACGTTGAAAAGATGGATGAAAACGGTAGAGATACCCCACCATGACCAGGTTTCCAGTCTCTTTCCGCTTCTTTTCGATTTGCTTGGCGAGTTCAAGTCTGTGAGAGAGCGGTTTTTCACAGAAGATCGCTTTTCCCCTATCTAACGCTTCCAGAATGACCGTATGATGGATTGCTGTTGGAACACAAACATCCACCGCATCTATAGTTTCATCGTCAAGGACGTCTTTGAGATTGGTGTAGCTTGTTGCGTTATGGTATTTGGCTGCTTCTTTGGCAAGTTTTTCATCTGTGTCGCATACTGCTGCTATGGTCGCGTCTTCAATGCTTCTGTAAGCGTCGAGATGCCTCGTTCCAATCTTCCCGCATCCAATCACGGCCACGCGTATCATGTTGGACCCTCTTCTCGATTGTATACGGTCTTTCTCCTTTAAATCAGCTATTGTGAGGGCCTTGGAGAAGCTCCTCTGAAGTAGCTAATTGTGTCCGTCACACAATAGCTTAGTTATTATGTCCGCAAGTTTTCCCGCCCCATCTGGAAAGATGGGAACTCTTCTCTTTCTTGCTTCGTCTATGGCATTTAGGAGATTCGCTAGCTCTATTTTAGAGACGAGTACAGCATTTACTTTCTTGGCTAGGATTTCCGCATCTTCGATTCCGACAGTTCTTGTCCACTCGGGATTCAGAACCAAAACAACAGGTTTTCCGTAGATTGCTGCGTCTAAGATGGTTCCGCCGAAATGTGAAACTACCAGCTCGGCGCCTGCCAGAAGTTCATGAAAGCGTTCTGTCCATGCTGTTATTTTCCACTCTGGATGTCGCTTCATATAGCGTGTGGGGTCTACTCTCCCAGTCTGTAGAATCACATTGTCCAGCTTGCTCTCTGACAGGGCGTCGAACAGAAGTCTGTGGCCATAGGTTCCGCCTGAAACCAGAATGTATCCGCCGTTCCAGGGCTCAATCTCTGGCTTGCGAAGCGTCGGGCCAACAACGACGCCCCTCAGGAATCTCCTCTGCTCCTGCCAATGCAGAACGGTCAGCCGTGATATAGGCTGTAGTATTCGAGCGGTTCTTGATGGTTTTGTGAAGCGGACTAGGCTCTCGATGTTGATGACTGGAACTCCTCTCATCCAAGCTAGAAGTGCTGGTGGACCGCAGAAGTTGCTTCCTGTGCTCACCACGATGTCGAACTCGTGGAAGTCTATTCTGCAGGAATCTAGAAGAGCTTTAGCGAGACGGACGGCGAAGAGGATCATGTGGGTTTTTGGACCCCTAGGTTTTACTAGAGACTGGACCTCGCCGAACCTGCTCAATCTTCTTCGGCTCAATATGTCGCCTTTTGGTACGATGAATGAGAGTGACACCTTTCTGTGGAGTGATTGGGCCAATGCAAAGGCTATTCCGGTGTGTCCCCCGCCTCCAGCTAAAATCAGCACTCGCCCGTGCACTTCGTTTCCCCTCAGCAGTTTCTCGTATTGGGGTTATATAGTTGTCCTTTTCACGCCTGCTGCAAGGATTTATCTAGATTTGGAGAAAGAGCAATGCTGAAAAGCAGATTTGGATGAGTATTAGACTGATTGTAACCTGTCTCTCCGTCATTGGCATTATGTTCATTAGAATGTGAGTCCAACTATACACTCTTCTCCCGTAGGGGGGCGCAAGTTTTCCGTTCTCCCTCAGTCTTCCTAGACAGCTCGCCTTGAACTTTGATCTCAGTTTCAGGAAGAACTCAATGATGAATGGTAACATTATGAGAATCCCGCTCTTCTCCATGTTTCCAACTATCACCCCGGCTGCGACCATTGAGCCAAGCAGGTAGGTCAGCGAGTCCCCGGGCAGGATCTTGGCGGGAATCCAATTGAACCTGATGAACCCTACTAGAGCGCCGAGCGTTATCAGGAATATTGTTGATCCGATGCTTTCATGTAGTAGCCCGAATATTCCTAGAGCCAGGAGATAGACGATTCCCATTCCCGCTTCCAATCCGTTGAATCCAGCTAGCATATTCACAACGTTGGAGGCTCCCACCATTCCCACGGGCACGAGCAGGAGAGGATAGAGAATCCCGAATTCGATGCGTCCCACGAAGGGGATTGACATGTGGGTTACGCCAGCGCTTATCGCCATCAAGGGGACTGCAGCTGGCAGAGTGAGTAAGGGCTTTAGCCACTGCGGGAATCCAACTCTGACGTCATACCCCTCTTTCGTCTTAACCTTTCTAGATTTCACGTTCAAATCATCTAACAGACCCACGAACATGACGATGAGAACAGACGAGGTGACCGCTAGAACCAGCTCCAATTCCCCTTCTGAACTGGAGAGAAATGTCTGCAAGCCAATGTAGCTCAGTAGTCCTGCCAGGACGCCGGAGGCAACGCAGATTCCTCCGGAACTAGCTAGCTTCGGCTTATCCTTCTTGTGGAGGTCTAGGCCTACTATTCCGGCGACGTATAGGAATCTTCTGAAATGCGGGGTGACGAAGAGGGTGACAGCGAAAGATATCAGAATAGAGATTAGCAGTATCATCAATGTGTGCACCGATCTTTCTGCCTAGGACTTTACGGGCGCCATCAGATTATACCTCTTTCTATTGACAACCTTTAAAAATGTTCATTCAGATAACCAATGTTCAACAAGTTGTTGGAGCACATGCATGCATCCATACGGCTGACCGTAAGAGAAATATAAATGGTTGAGCGCATTGTGTCGCAGAAAAGATGGTCTATGATGAGAATCAGAAAGCTGCTGAACAGGGAGAAAGTCTCTGATGTTTTGAGGAGATTCACAGCCATCCGTTTCAGAATCTCTCATTCCCTGCTCCTGCAAGTGTCTCTGATTCTCCTCATTCTCTTCCTTGCCTTCGTTGTTAGGATTCTTCCTATCCGTTGGGGCCTTTTCCTCTCGGAGTTTGATCCCTACTATCAATATCGCGTAACAGAGCACGCCGTTGAGTATGGACTGCATAACTGGGCGACGGGCTGGTCAGATATTGATCCTTCACGTGATCTGATGAGCTGGTATCCTTATGGACGGAAGATCTCGACTACTTATCCAGGATTGCCGATAAGCGCTGCGTCATCTTATCTAGTAGTCCGTGCGCTTGGATTGTCACTGAACGTGTTTGAGTTCTGTGTCCTCTTCCCTGCCCTGATGGGAACGCTGACGTGTCTGGTCATGTACTTCTTGGGGAGGGACGTCGGTGGCAAGCACGTGGGTATTCTCTCTGCACTCTTTCTAGCCCTGAGCTCCGCCCATATCAGCCGCACCTCGCTTGGATTCTTCGATGATGAAACGGTAGGAATCTGTGGCCTGCTTTTGTTCATCTTCTTCTTCTTGAGGTCCATCGAGAGTGAAAGACCGTTGAAGAACAGTCTTGTCTATGCTGTTGCTGCCGGGCTTTCTCTTGGTTGGCTCTTCTCCTCATGGGGAGCTGCAAGATACCCCGCTGCAGTGGCCGCGGTCTTCGTTCTTGTTCTGCTCTTGTTGCGCAGATACTCGTCTCGGCTGTTCTTCTCTTACAGCATAGTGTTTGGGATCGCCCTCTTCATCGCCGTGAACGTTCCGAAGTTAGGGTTCGATTTTCTAACTCGCACGGAGGTTCTGCCTGTGACTGGGATGTTCCTGGTGTTGGCAATCTATGAGGTTACTCGCCACATCAATACCCTCAGGAACAAGGCCCTCTTTGTATTCGCTTTTTCAAGCCTTTGTGTTGGTGTGTTCCTTGTGCTCTCATCGTATGGGTATGTCTTGCCTATGGGAGCGAAGTTCTGGTATGCCCTGAACCCACTTCAACGCTTCGAAAATCCCCTAACACAGTCGGTTCAAGAGCACAGGCCTGCCGCTTGGGGATCTTTCTATTATGATTTTGGGGTAGGAGCCTTCTTTGTACCTGTAGGCCTATACTTTGCCTTGAGGAATCCCACAAACCGAAACCTCTTCTTGACGATCTTCGGGTTGACGGCGATTTACTTCGCAGGTTCAATGGTGCGGTTAACCCTGCTTCTGGCGCCCGCCATCAGCCTCCTCTGGGCGCTGGCTATAGTTCGACTGACCCGGCCCTTCATCACTGTCATGAGGGCGACTCCCGTAATCTCACGGCGGAGAACAGGCTTCGAGGCTCACGTGGGGAAGGAGTTCAGCGGCGTCTTCTTGATAATGATGTTTCTCCTGCTGGCATTCACCTTCGTCCTGCCCACTCAAAGAGTATTTGCGCATGCGTATTCCCCCACTACAATCGCTGCTGGAAGCATGCCCATTAAGCCTGTTGAACCAGTCAACGCTTGGTTTGACGCGCTGGAGTGGATACGAACCACCGAGAGTGTCCAGATAGTGGCTAGCTGGTGGGATTATGGCTACTGGATCACAAACCTCGGCAACAAGACCTCACTAGCAGACAACGGTACATGGAATACGACTCAGATAGCCCAGGTTGGACGGATGTTCATGTCGAATGAAACAGAGGCAGTTGAGATCCTACAGAAATATCAGGCAACCCACGTTCTGGCGTTTGTGGTGTGCGACGAGAACGGCAATGATGTGGGATGGGGTGATGAAGGTAAATGGATGTGGATGGCACGCATCGCGGATTCAGTCTTCGGCGGCTTCGAATATGATGAAGCAAACCATCTAATTGTTGGCTATCAAGAACTCCAAGAAGACCCGGAGAGTGGACAGAGCTTTCGAGTGTGGACAGATAAGGGCAAGCAAACTGTGATATACAGGCTGATGGCGCATGCGAAAGACAAGAGAACCGGCTCCCAGCATCTGACCTATCCCCTGACAAGCTTTGAAGAAGCGTACATCTCTGAAGGGCATAATTATGGTGGAGCAATACCGCTCGTATGCATATACCGGG
>CP070826.1:134486-144358 GCA_020344435.1 Candidatus Bathyarchaeota archaeon
GACAGTCGTTGCGGTTGAGAAGAGAGTGGTCATCAGCAAAAGCAGCATAGTAATCAAAATGATGCTCGTAGATGCAGAGTGGCATGTGGTTGAATTTCTATTTCCCATGTTTCTTTCCTTCCTCCTTTTGCTTCGTATATGGACTGAACCCAATAAAAAGCATTCTGAAAGTTTCCTCTAGAAGAGAATCAGGTTAGACTCAGAAGGCTGTGGCCGGCTGCAATTCCTCTTTCAAGCAGCGGTCTTCCATATTTGTTCACGTCACGTTTGACCATAGACTTTATTAGGTCGCTTTGTCGTTGTGTACCGTCAAACATAACGGAGGTATTGGATGGGGCGATTCGGAGTTCTGGGAAAGATCTTCACGCTAGTCGCAGCGGTCGCCATCGTTTCAGTTGGGGGAACAGCCTACTACATGCAAGTGTTATCAAGCAACAGGCTTATCATATCAACCACCACCAGCCTCTTCGACACAGGCGTCTTGGATAAGATCGAGCGGCATTTCGAAGATACGCACTCGATTGATCTCAACTTCCTTTCGGTAGGAACGGGTCTGGCGATCAAGTTCGCCGAGAGAGGAGATGTGGATATGATACTCGTTCACGCGCCTACCAAGGAGTTTGCCTTTCTTGAAGGAGGATACGGTCTCTGCAGAAAGATCGTAGCCTACAACTTCTTCACGATAGTCGGGCCGGAAGCCGATCCAGCAGAAATTGCTGATGTATCACCAGAAGAGGCGCTGACAAGAATCGCGAACGCTGGAAGAAGCGGCGAGACGACATGGGTTTCAAGAGGAGACGACTCGGGAACTCACATAAAGGAGAAGGGGCTTTGGAACAATGCAGGTTTTGACCTGACCACACTACAAGGAGAGAGCTGGTACATAGAGGCGGGTGCTGGAATGGGAGAGACCTTGCTGATCACAGAGGAACATTCAGCATACACGCTCGCCGACATGGGAACGTACCTAAAGTACTTCAATGACAACCTAATCACCCTCAGATCGCTCGTGACCCAAGGTCAGCCACTGCTCAATGTCTACAGCGCCATAGCCGTGAATAGAACACTCCATTCTAACGCAAACTTCGATGGAGCCATAGCCTTCATCAAATTCCTTGTTTCGGAAGAAGGGCAACAAGTAATCAACGATTACGGACAAGACCTCTACGGACAGGGCCTGTTTTTTCCTGCCGCTAGACTTCTGGAGGAGAACACTAATTCAACATTGGCACAGTGGATCCAAGAATTCGCTTTCCTCAACGGTTGCGAGTGTCCACCAGAGTATCAGAATGGACAATTTCAACTCTACAGCTGAAGCTCTCGGGTGCAATTATGTTTTGGGAAGTAATCGAGGCATTCAGGAAGGCGGTGGAATTGATTGTCTCATTTGATTCCACGGTTATTGAGATTACTCTGAGATCGATTTTTCTCTCGGGGACAGCAACACTCCTATCCGCTTTGTGGAGCCTTCCATTGGGAATCATGATTGGAATGAAGGAGTTTCTGGGAAAGAGCTTAGTGAAAAGCGTATTCAATGCGTTGCTTGGCGTGCCGACAGTTGCATTGGGACTGATACTCTATCTGATTCTTTCCAAGCATGGGCCTCTTGGCTTTTTGAGTTGGCTCTACTCTCCTCTGGCAATCATGCTGGGCCAAGCAATCTTGATCTCTCCCATATTGATCAGTTTCGTTGCTAGTGCTGTGGAGGCTGTAGACCCGCAGGTAATAGACTTGGCGAAAACCTTGGGTGCCTCAGAAACAGAAGCCTCAGTCGCTGTTTTGAGAGAGTCCAGAGAACCCGTCTTCTTGGCCATTGTTGCTGGTTTCAACAGAGCCATAGCTGAATTGGGAATAGCGTTGATGCTCGGCGGCAACATCGTTGGCTGGACAAGAGTTCTCACAACCACCATAGCGTTGGAAACCGGGCGAGGCAATCTCGCACTTGCCATAGCCCTCTCGACGATCCTCCTTCTCATCGTCTTCTCTGTAAGCATTCTCATAAATCTAATCGAGAGGAGACGCCGTTGACAACTTCCGTTGAAATCAAAGACATAACCAAAAGATATGGAACTAGAACTGTGCTTGACACCCTCAACTTGGAAGTCGAGAAGGGTGAATTTCTAACCATTGTGGGTCCAAACGGAGCGGGAAAAACCACTCTACTCAGAATCCTGGCTTGCATTGAAAAACCAACGAAGGGAGAACTGCATATTGAAGGCGTCAAAGTGGATGATCGAAACCGGAATCAATTCAGGAGAAAGATAACTATGGTCTTTCAGAGAAACGTATTATTCAGCACAAGCGTCTACAACAACATCGCCTATGGTCTCAAGCTGAGAAACTGTTCAAAAGAAGAGACGAACAACAGAATCAAGAATGCGCTACGGTTGGTCAAACTGGAAGGTTACGAGACGCATCCTGCAAACAAGCTTTCTGGAGGAGAACAGCAGAGAGTCTCTCTTGCCAGAGCTCTAGTGCTTGACACTGAGCTTTTGCTGTTGGATGAACCCACAGCGAATCTGGACCCAGAGACCACATCAATCATTGAAGAAGCCGTCACACAAGTCAACCGAGAGCAGAACATCACAGTCGTGATGGCTACACACAACATGTTTCAAGCGAGAAGGACCACGCGCAAGGTTGCACTGCTTCTCACGGGCAAGATAACTGAAGTCGGAACAGTCGATGAGACATTCGGGAGTCCATCCAAAAAGCTAGCCACTTTCACGAGGCTCGAAAATGTGTTCTCAGGAACTTCAAAAATCCTTGAAGAAGGAACATCTCTGATTGACATTGGAAACGGACTGCATATCGAAGCGTCAGTGAGGAAGTCGGGGAAAATCCACATTTTCGTGAGATCGAAGGACATAATCCTCTCGAAAAGACCGCTGAATTCGAGTGCCAGAAACGTCTTCAAGGGCAGGATAGTTGGAATCACGGACTTGGGCTCTATAGTTGAGCTGAGGGCGGATATTGGGAAGGAGTTTGTGGTTCAGATAACAAAGAGATCTTTTGGGGAGATGGCGCTTAACTTGGATTCGTATGTCTTTCTCACTTTCAAAGCGTCGTCTGTTCACGTAGTCTGATTGCTAGGTGATTTTGCAGTCTGATTTTTGCTTTGTCTTTGGAGTTCGTACAGGATTACCAAAGCTTCACCTAAGGATACACCCAGTTCTACGGTTAGGTCTGCGGCGGTGATATCTGGTTGTTCGTGGAGAACTACGTCTCTGACGTAGGCTTTGTGATGTGGGTACATGATCATGGCGTGGACTGTCTCCACGAGAACTGCCCACAAGGGATTATCTATATATTCTTTCATATCACACCGACTCCAACAGACATCTGTGTTAGTCAGTGAATCAGACTGCAAATAAGTTTGCTTGCCCATCAAAAAAGGATGTGCACGAGATATTGTAGTGCCGCAACTTCATCAGATAGAGGCTATTCGAGATACATCTAGACTGGACATCCTCAACGTACCAAGGACAGGCATAGCTTGCCAACATGAAATATATCTAATCACGCAATAAGCAATATTATTGGACTCTCATTCTAGGTTATCGTGGTGCTGAAAGAGAAGGGAGAAATTCTCACGGGCTTGGAAGGGAGTTTCCTTTATCCCTCCTTTTCTCTCTTCCAGGCCGTAGCGCCTTGATTCGGATTCTGGGTAAGAGATAAATAGGTCAGTTTATTAATTGTTGGCGAACGGAAGCTAGAACGCTGAAAGAGAAAGGAGCATATTTCTAGAAAAGATTCATTCTGGCTTCCGTTCGCTCTCATACGCACACTCTTGTTTCTCGCTTCAATCTTAAATATTTTTTGTTTTTTACTAAAAAATCTCCTTTGGATTGCCATTAAAAAAGAAACAGGCACTGTCTTTTTTTGGATAGGGGATACTCAGGAAGGTTTCTAGGCTCTTACTTGGCAGTGATTTCTCTCAATGTCTGAAGTTTCTCTTTATAATCGAAGCTCCACTTGTTTCCTCTGAAGAACTCGTATGAGATTGTCTGGCGCTTGAATGAGGCAACATCGAGGCTTACGTATAGAAAACTTCCTATGAGCTTCTTCTCAGTCAAGCGATGTATTGAATCTATGAATTCGGAAAATTCAGTTTTAGGGGTATATGTATGAACCACAAGAGATTGTCTGCCAGCAACCTTTGCATAATTAAAGATGAAGGGTTTGTTCTGTAGGCTATTGGCAAACTTGGCTAGCTTTTCTTCCTTTTCGAAATCAATTATGAAGCAGCACATGTCAGATGTGGGAAGGGGATAGGGAACTGTTGCCACCTCATAATCAGTGAGGAGGCCGCGTTCAACGATATGTTTATGGTAGCGATATCCAACTCCCTGGGGTGTCATCTTCGCAGCTTCTGCCAGCGTCTTGAATCTGGCGCTCCCGTCCTTCTCCAATTCTTTCAGAATTAGTATGTCGACGTCATCGACTTGGATTTGATATGTTTCTGGGTCCTTGAGCTCTTGTGGGAACTCCTCGGATGCGTTCTGAATCTCATCAATCCAACGTTTCCACTGGAAGTTCCAGGATTTATCTTCAAAATCAAACCAGTCGAAATTCGGCGCAACCTCAGTGAAGTTGGTGGTGCGGTGGAAAATGTTGTGCGAAAACGCTTTCTGCCGCCCTGCTTTCTCCAGATAGTCTTCTAGTTCTCTTTCATACCTTGCTGGAATGGCAAAGATCGAGTAATATCCATCATACTTCCCATAACAGCGAACCATGTAGGTCCAATAGTCAAGATTATCAATTGCTTGCCGCAGCTTCTTCTCCTGTCCAAGCTTGGATTCAGCAAGAAAAACCGCCTTCATCAACCCAAGCTTGGAGTAGTCCAAGTTGGCTCTTATCTTGAGAAACCCCTCTTCCATCAGCTTTTTTATGCGGAAAGTTACGGTTGTGGGAGGCAATCCAATAGATTTGGCTAATGCGACAATGTTTCTTGGACCATGCTTGCCAAGTCCTTCCAATATCTTTGCATTAGCTGAATCTAGCATCTTTAAGTATCGAAGCATCCATTCGTAGTCTTCGAGCTTACTCATCGAGTTGCCTCCTATTGGAATTCTTCGGTCCCCAGAGCTTACTTAAAGTGGGTATCAGTGAGGCTTTACGTCCTCAACGGGATCTCCCATGATATCCATGGGTGGCCCTCGATCGGTGGGTTTCCCTTTGTGACGTGCCTCTTCGAGTACCAAGGCAGGCCAAGAAGTCACCCCATCTAAGGAGGGGGGTACGTTACAGTACAAAATGGTGCTGCTGCAAACATAAACGATTGATAGAGCCACCAGACAGACTAGCAGGAGACCGGCGAGTCTTTCCTTCATTCGTTTTTGCTCCTCCATATGTAATTAAGTAGTCGTTCTATTTTACTTTTCGCAGAAAATCCACAAAGACTTGCATAAAAGCCTAATCCTCTTCAGGCTAATTCAGAAAGAATCGCGGCGCATGCATTGATGGCGTCTAATCAGCATTTGATATAGTCCCGCATATTAGAAAGCATTAATTCTGAACTTGATTAACTCTACCGTATGCAATCGCTCCAGCAGAAAAGAAAGGCGCTCATAGGAGATACCGCCAACTGATGGAATTCTGAAAGGAACAACGGTGTGGAATAATTGGAAGCGTGTTTTTTTTGTGGTCAAAGGCTGCTGTGACAAAGAGTGGAGCGGTTCTTTTAGGTAGGCGCGTTGCTTGTGATGGCTTCAGTGAAGATAGCCCTTTGAGGGTGATCACTCATGCTCATTCTGATCATTTGCAGGGACTACGAAAGAGCTTGAAGGGTTGCGAAGCCGTGATAATGACAAGAGCTACAAGAGATTTGATAAATGCTCTTGAGAATTCGCCTTCTCTTGTAGGAGAGAACGTAGTATCCCTTGGGTATGAAGAATCTTTTGAATATGAAACTGAAATGATAACGCTGCATTATTCGGATCACATTCTGGGCGCAGCTCAAGTTCTCGTGGAAGATGATGAGGGGACACGAATTCTTTACAGTGGTGACTTCCGAATCCCGTTCACCCCTGTAATTCAAACAGATGTACTCGTCATAGAAGCCACTTACGGAAACCCCTATCGTGTCAGACCGTTCAGAGAAGAGGTTAAAGATGTTCTTATTTCCTTAGCCGAAGAAGCCGTTAAGGATGGGCCTGTCTATCTGTTTGGATATCACGGAAAGATTCAAGAGGTCATGCAGATCTTGCATGAGGCAGGGGTTGAAGTCCCATTTGTTATGCCGGAGAAAGTCTTTCGCGTCTCTAAAATCTGTGAAAGGTATGGGATGCGGTTTGGGCAGGATCTTCTACTGTCCCACAGCAATGAAGCAAAGACAATGATGCGACAAGGTGACTCTCTTCTCGCCTTTTATCATATGGCCTCTCGAAGATTTGTAAACGGCGATGCCTTTCGCATCTACATTAGTGGATGGGAGTTTTCAAGCCCCTATCGTATGATAAACAACAACGAATGCATGGTTGCACTTAGCGGTCACTCGGATTTCTACGGTCTACTGCGGTATGTTGAACGAAGCAAACCTAAAATTGTAATCACAGATAACCATCGCTATGGGGATGCTGTGGTGCTGGCGAGGGAAATCCAGGACCGGCTGGGGATTCCCGCAAGACCTCTGCCCCCTTAGATAGACATAATGACTAGTCCTTATCCATATCCATAGGTCATTCTGATGAAGACCTAGGAATACCATGTGACTACGATGTACTCTTCTACGGTGATCTCCCCGAAGCCAGGATGGTGATACGAGTCTCCATCGCCTATCTCTTCGTGGTCTCCATACGACCATATTTCATCGCTCTGTGGTTCTATGTAGATAAGGCCTTCATCACAGATTATGGCATTGAATGCATGAGCAAATGATTCAAGCGACTCAGTGTAGCCAACTACTCCGACTACCCCTATATCCCATCTTTCCAGTTTTGCATGAAGAGAAAGCATAACAGCGAAATCCCCACATAGAAAATCAGGTTCATCATATCGTATTTCATCGGTCTCATCAATTGCCAACCATTGCTCCAATTCATGTATCGAGGGTACTTCTTCATAGGTGGTAGGTAATGGTTCGTTGAAAGCTTCCAGCAGTGCGTCATAGTCATTGAATAGACTTGTATACTGATTCTGGAGAATTAGAAACTCGTTGGACAAGCCTGTGTGATTGTGCTCCAGCGCCGTATAGTTGTTGTAGAGTTCACTATAGTCCTGCTCCAACTCTGTGTGATTGTTGGTCAAGACTTCGTAGGATGCGTTGAGTTCATTGTATTCTAGGATTAGAATCTTGTGTGTCTGATTCAATCGAGTATGGCTGCTGTTAAGAATGTAATGGGTATTATTCAAGGTTCGATAGTCGAGTTCCAGTCCTTGGTAATCAGACTGCAGGATGTCACACGCGTTCACCAAGGAGATGTGATCTGATTGCAGGTTGGCGTGCCTCTTGTTCAGGTCAAAGTATAAGTAACCGCTCACCATCAGCAAGAAACACAGAACAATATAGGTCAGAGCGATTGATACAGACCTCCTCTTCATCGACCATCGACTCCACCGTAGCTCATTCAGTCTGTTCTATTAATATCCTCTGAAAACTACGCTTCACCTCTTGAATACCGCAAGGGGCGTTCCTTTCTTTTTGCAGGCTTGTCTACATGCAGCTGCTATCATTCCCTTCCAAGTTTCAACATCTTGATACAAGATGATTCTTTCATAATTCACGGCCATTATGTACTCTGCAACCCGTCTGGCCGTGTATTCCAGTGTTTCAAGGTCTAGCGGAGTCACGATCTCATATTGAGAAAGAGGATAGACCTCGTCAAGCTCTATTGGTGCAATTCCGAAAGGGGCCGCATATATACAAACGTGGTGATCAGCCACGTCACCTAGGTTCTGCTGAATATCCGCTAAAACCTTCTTGTACTCATTTGATTTGTGAAATGGTCTTACCCTAGTCTGAGGAACTAGCACCAGGAATCGAGTCTTTGGGGGCGAGTATCTCTCTGTGAGCCTTTTCTTGTGTCGGACGATCTCTGGGCGGGCTAATCCGAGAGAGCTGAAGAAGTAGAGCCCGCTTCTTTTTTTCATGGGGCTTTGCGCCTCTATGTATTCTTTGTACTTACTTAGGCCTTTCAATGCGCTGAGGAGACTGGGATGTCCGTGCGCCCTAAGCTCCAAGTGTTCCCACAGACGCCCCTCAACTATCGCTTGCTTTATCAACCTAATCTCAGAAAAGCTAACGTACAGATTGTGTTTGGCAAGCACTCTCACCCTCTCAACCTGCTCCATCTCCAACAGTTCCCCAGGGCTGTACTTTCCGCATAATGGACACGAGCACGAGAAATATCTCATTCCACTCAGCCGCATTGTCCCTCGCGCCGTCATGTATCGCCCCTCTCTAGCGTACTTGGCATAAGCAGCAGAGTCGAAGAGATCACATCCCAAAGCCACAGCCAATGCGAACATGAAAGGATGACCCGCCCCGAAGAGGTGGAGGGGACGCTCTGCTGGAAGGTTCTTCTTGGCGGTCATAATCATTTCCATCAGGGTGCTGAAGAGGTATTGCTCCATAACGGGCGTTGGACTCCCTAGAGCATGAAGCTCAAATGGCAACTTCGCCATCTCTCGGGCAGAATGGGCCACGAGGTCAAGGTATCGTCCACCCTGAACTGGACCGATCCACGATATGTCATCGCAGGTTTTGATCTCTGATAATTCTTCAGCTCTCCTCAAGGTTTCATCAACTGTATATCTCGCATATTCTTCAGGGACATCCCAACCAGTAGGCACGTCAAGTATCGTTGCAATGTCGGTTCTGATATCTTCCTGAAACTGCACAATCTCCTTGGATGAAACCTCAGCGTCTCCATAAACGAGTGTTTGATAAGCCCCTGAGTCTGTCATTATCACCCCGTCGAAATCGAGAAATGTATGCAGCCCCTTTTCGGCGGTTTCATCTTCGAAGTGCTTCCTTATTATGTATGCGTTGGTCATGAGTGCAGTACAGCCGAATAGCTCCTGAATCCTTTTCGGTGGAATCAGCTGAATGGTGGAACTTATGACTGGCAGCAGAAGAGGAGTCTCGATGATTCCGCTCTTGGTCTCAAATCTACCGATTCTTCCGAGAACATCTCTTTCTCGAATCTCAAAAGACATTTTTCGTATCACTCACGAAATCTTCTTGTTCATAGATCTCATGGAACATCCAACAAGCATGCTTGATGTATGTGAAGGCCATGGAAACTCTGGGGGATATATGTGCACCGGAGCCCTCTCTTATATACGGCTTAATGCAAGGTTTCGAGGATATGAAAGAACTTCTCAAGTATCCTATAAGTCAATCCCCAGATGACACGATTTTCCACAGTATAGGCAGGTTCCTCTCCGAAACTGAGCTTGACGGCGTTCCTATTCTGAGCGAGCTCTTCAAGTGAAATCCAAGAAGAATCTTCCAGCTCTTCATTCAGTTTGATCACTGGCTCGCGCTCGAGAAGGACAACGAAGGGAAGAATCTTCATTTCGGGTCTCTGCGTTGACCTCAAGGGTTCCATTGCGCCGAGAAATATAGAGCGATCAAGGAGGTCTATGCTAGTCTCTTCAAGGGTTTCTCTGATGACAGTCTGCTCTAGATCTCTGTCTTTCGCATCACGTTTTCCTCCAGGCAAAGCCATCTGACCAGACCAAGGATCCGTGAACCTCTCAACTCTCTTCACGAGTAAGACCTTGAGAGCTTGGTTCTCGCATTTCAACAACAAGGCAACTGCGGCATCAGCACCTTGCTTCTCCGGTGTTGGCTTCAACGTCTCAGACAACTTCTTGACGAACGCACCACAACCCAATTCTAATCACCTTGAACCGTGGTTTCATTT
>CP070826.1:144458-153989 GCA_020344435.1 Candidatus Bathyarchaeota archaeon
GCCATTCTTGCGATTCTGCTGCTATATTATCTGGGGATTGACATGAACATTCTCTATGCCACTCTGGCTGGATTGATTGTTGGGATCGTTCTTGGTCTCACATCAGATTATTTCACGTCTATAGATAGACCGCCTGCGAGAAAGACTGCTGAATCGTCAAAGACAGGAGTTGCGATAAACATCTTGACTGGGTTCTCCTATGGCTCAATAAGTATAGTGCCCCCCCTCTTCGGCATAGCAATCGCAACGATAGTTGCTTATCAACTGGCAGGAATATACGGCGTCACCATGTCCGCCGTTGGAATCATGGCTACTGCCGGTATGATCGTGTCTGCAGATGCGTATGGGCCCATCGTTGATAATGCCAAGGGCGTAGCTGAACAATCGGGGCTCGGAGAAGAAGTTATCGCCAGAGCCGACAGACTGGATGCTGCAGGCAACACTGCAAAGGCAATAACGAAAGGCTTTGCGGTATCTTCAGCGGGTTTGACTGTTATTGCTTTGTTGGTTGCTTATGCTGAGATAGTTGGGCTTGAAGTGGTTGATTTCATGGATCCATTCGTTATGGCAGGCACCATCATCGGAGTCTCTATTCCGCCTTTTCTATCCGCTCTGATGATTTTGGGGGTGGGCAAGAATGCCTTTAGGATGATTGAAGAAGTCAGGAGGCAATTCAGGGAGATCCCAGGCTTGATGGAAGGAAAGGCAAAACCAGATTATGCCCGGTGTGTTGATATCGCGACAAAGGGTGCCTTGCGGGAGCTTATTCTCCCAAGCGTCTTAACTATTGTGTCTCCTTTGGCTGTCGGGTTCATACTCGGTAAGGATGCGTTAGGTGGATTTCTGGCAGGTAGCATACTATCTGGGATGGTCTTCGCCTTTCTGATGTCTAATGCGGGAGGTCTATGGGATAATGCTAAGAAATACATAGAAGATGGCAACCTTGGCGGAAAGGGATCTGAGGCTCATAAGGCTGCGGTCGCCGGGGACACAGTCGGCGACCCCTTCAAAGACACTGCCGGTCCATCCATTAACACGTTGTTAGTGGTTATGTCTTTGACTGCATCGCTGTTCGCCGAACTCATTGTATTATATGCTTTAATATGATAATTTCCCGAGCTGCTATGCTTGCGAGAGCTGCGATATTGAATATTCGTTCCGGCTGAATGCTTCTTCTCTGATTCAGCCTGTCAATATTCCATATAAGTCAATCTCTAAGAGTATCACAATAACGTTCACTATTAGAGTTATTAGTGTGAGGAAGATCAACGTCTTCTCAACTCTATGTATCATGCCTAAGTCTTGAAGCCTGAGAATACTATCCAAAGCGGCATCATTAGAACTGATGAAGGATAGCTCTCTTGAAATGTTGCTCATTGCATGGCTCAGAGTCTGCTCATCCATTTCGGAAGGCTCGACAACAGGCACCACTCCCTCCTCTATACTACTCATCAACTCTCTCTGAGTCCACAAGATCCTTTCAAGACTGGTAACTTCCCGTTTCAGAGCAAAAACCGTCTTGCTAATCTGCTTATCCCCTGGGTTTGCAAGGGCATTCTCCTCTATTTCATCAGTACGAGCCCTTAACGCCATTACCACTTCAAGGTTTTCATTGCTCACCTCATGAAACAATCTGTTGATTATGAACGATGAAGCATTACCCTGAGCGCAGACTTTCTTGATGCAATCCCTGAAAGTATCCAATGCACGTTTTACTGCATTAGAGGAATATCTACTTCTCACCGTTACAACAGTCTTCTTTTTCGCGAATACGTAGATGGGATAAGTTTCGAGGTTTTTCTTGAAGATGACTAGTGGAATGGAGATTAGAATATGATCATTGACTTTCTTGTATGGTGAAAAGATCCGCCTCTTCTTAATAGAGTCTGTGACTTTAGGGTCTTTCACCAATTCTGCGATTGTCTCAAGTTCCTCGTCATCTGGCTCCATGCAGTCTATCCAAAGCCAATTGATTTTCTTGTCAAGTCTCTGCAATTCACTCAAAGAATCAGCATCACTTGCCTGCAGCTTATTCGATTTTGTAAGCATATACTTCCATATCATCTTAGACCCACTTCACTGGAGACTGCAATTGATAGAAACCTCAGACTGCTTATAAAATTGTTTTTTCCGCCATGCGTGCCCGCAAAGGCGAAGATTCTTACTTATTGCTAAGCCACTTGGAGAGTTTCATATCTCTTTTTGTTTCGAATTCTATGTTCATTGGACCAAATGTCTGATCCAAAGCAGTCTTCAAATTCCGAATGTAGTCTTCAACATTAATCTCTGACGGGCTCTTCACATGTTCTACCGGTTTTACAGTGAAGCGCTTTCCCTCATACGTGAAGGGCTTCACCTTGATGAAGGAGACAGTGTCCCTTCTACCCACCTTCTTCCCTGAGTCAATCAGCTGAACCGCGCATTGATACGGCTGATGCAAGGCCTCCTCCATGGCCTTCTCTCCTGGATCAAACCACAACTTAACCGAATACACTAAATCTTCAAGTGCGACTTTCCTCTGTCTCAGGATGTTCACCGCATTCTCGACCACGGCAACTATCCTTTTCTTTGCTGATTTGTAATCCACTCTGTTCTTCACATGGCTCAGTTCCCTAATACAGTTCTGAAAAGTCTTCATGAAAAACCTCGGCGAGTTTGACTTGATCACTGTCAGTCCTTTGATGTCGGCTGTGCCATTCTCTAGGATGCCGAAATACGCCTTCTTCGCCTCAGATAATACGCATAGGGAATACTGTTTCTCAACTGCCAAGTCAAGCCGCAGCTTCTCCTTCACGGTTCTAATCAGCCACTCCACTTTTTCCTTTGGAGCATCATCAAGGAATATCGAGTCGGTGTCACCATAGATTGGGTGCAACCCGTTTTCGTCAGCCAGATTCCACGTTGTCTGAAGTGCGTACCTACCGTAGCCAGTTATAGACTCCGCCAACGGCGTGGATGCGAGTCCATGGATTCTGACCGTGACACCGTAGCTTGAAACCGTTATCAACTTCAGCAGGTTGGTCAGAATTTCAGCTAGAAACCTCTCCTCTTCTGATATGGAAGGGTCTTTCAGGAGGGGTTTAAACCAGTGAATCCTCAGGTCTTTCAGTGCTCCGACCAAGACTGCGTAGAAGCCTCTCCTTCTGGTGCAAACGTGATGACCCACTTCTGGAACCGCATTGGTCTCACACTCATCATGCTCGCAGTCAACCGTTTCGTAGGAGAGATTGTAGTTGTCGATGCAGCTTGGGTATAGGCTTTCAAAGTCGGTCACTGCTGTGTTGAAGTAGGTCCCGCTCTTGGGGGTGATTGTTAAGGCTCCAGGAACTGCCGGCTTCAGTTCACTTCCTCTTCTCAGCTCTTTTGATGTGGGAATAAGAATGTCATTTCTTCGCAGGTGCGTGTAGATTATCGATTTTATCCATTTGCTCACGTGCTTGTTGGAATAGGCTTCAGAAAGAGGTAGGTTGGCTATTCTCGCAGTCATAAAGGTCAGGTAGTACTCTTCAAGGTCAATCTTCCTGTTGATGCCAAGCTTTTCTGGTTTAAACTCTGGTACTGGTTGATAGCATAAGTTGAAAAATCCTTCAAGAAGACCATATTTCAGCGGGTCATTCTCCTCTATCGCAGCAAATCTCCTCCGAAACTCATTCTTCCTCTCTACTGGCACACCAGAAACTGCTATGAAGTGCTTCTCTTTTGGCAGATATTGCGAGCCAAAGACCATGTTGTGGTCATAGACGTATCCGTGGCTAAACTCTATCTCACTCTCCCAAGCAGTCTCAAATATTCTGCTGAATTTCCGAACGTTTTTTGGGTTCTTGATCTCTATCTTTGCGAAGGTCTTAACGTCATTGCTGAATAGGTCACGCTTTCTGATCTTTGAAACCTGCCCTAAGATCCTGTCAACTGCGGTTTTGTCTTTTTCACTCAGAGGATAGGAGATCAAGAAGTACGGCTTGTACTCACTGTATTTGGCCTCCTTGATCTCTTCGGATGATGCATCATAGAATCTGAGTTTGACCGAGTCATCCTCGACTTGGGCATCTATCAGGTACCAAGCTTCCATCTCTTCTCTAACCGCAGAAGGCTCTTTGGTCTAAGTGAATCAGCTTCCGTAAATAATTGTTTCCAATGCTCCACCTTAGGGGGTCTTCGCTTCAAGAAAGAACTGAAGCGATGTCTCCGATAGCATACGCTTATATGTAAATGCAGTTCACGCATCTAGCGCAGAAATCTGCTCTTTTATCTCAGCGATTTCTTCTGACTGAGGGTGTCGGGGGTAGTTATAGATGGGTCCACCGGGGCGTTCGTTGTAGTAGGGTCTATTGCAGCCGGGACAGCCCGATGTTAAGAATGGCTTTCCTGTTCTTACCGTTTGCTCTAGATGCTTAATGGGGATGCCGAAGTCCTTGATCGCTCCTTCTTTGCTGAAATACATCTCTTCGCATCGTGTCCTTCGATCTGTTATTAGAGAATGAGCGATCTGAATAGTCCTGTAATGGCTAATTGATGGTCGAGCTCGAGTCTCCAAAGTGGTTCCGCGGATTGGCGTGAAGGCAAATAACCCTGGATACACTCCCAGATCAACACACCACTGGATTGCTCTGACAGCCTCCTCTTCCGTCTCTCCCAGCCCTACGATAAGATGAGTGCTGACAGAACCTTTGCCAAAGATGTGCACCGCCTCTTTCAACGACCTTCGCTGTTCCTCCCACACGTATGGTCCACCGGCAAGTCGCCCCTTGACTTTGTTGAACAATTCCTCGGTGGTGGCGTCGAGAGGAACGCAGATTCTTTCCACTCCCACCTCAGCGAGCTTTCTAATCTCCTCTCGATTCATAGGTTGGCAGGAGATTGAGATCGGCACATTCACGCGAGAGAGAACCTCTCTCACAATATTCTCAACGTCTTCGAAGACGGTTGGGTAATTCAACGCTTGAATGCAGACCCTTTCTACTGCACCCTTTTTCACAGCATGCTGGATTCGTGAAACCACTCGCTCAGTCGGGAAGACGGGCCAAGTCACCCTGGAAAGCATGTCTGCCCTTCCTCTGCTCTTCCTTGCTTGCGGGCAGAAGCCACAGTTTGCCGAGCACTTGCTTGATAGGAATGTGAGTAGATATATCGTCGTTGGCTCAGCGTCCAGTGCAGCCTTCGTCAGCCCAAGCACTACGGCTGAACCTAACGAAGCACGAATCTTCTCAGGCAACCCTCTCGTATGCATCGTCCCGCCTCAGCGAGTCTAGAACCTATAGAATTAAATCGCTGAGACTTAACACTTATCCATCTGCTATCTGTGCTTGATTATAATCTGGGGCAGTAAAGTTTGAAGCGCTTGGAAGATGCCTACGAGAGACTGCTGCACGCAGATAACAGAGAACTCAGAGCAGCAATGACTAATGCTCGAGAGATCAGCCGGAGAAACTTTGGTGAACAGATCAGATTCTTCGCCCCAAGTTTCGCTTATTACAGGAACAGATACTTCAATTCATCTCCAACAAGCTTTCCAACAATCTCGGTGACGGGCTCCTCCTGCGCCCTAGAATGCAAGCACTGCGGCGGAAAGGTGCTGGAAACCATGGTGTCCGCTACCACTCCTGAAGAGCTGGTTGCTACCTGCGAAGAATTCAAGAGCAAAGGCAGTATTGGCTGTCTGATAAGCGGCGGATGCTTGCCAGACGGATCTGTGCCACTGGACAGGTTCACCGAAGCCATCACCGAAATCAAACATCGCCTTGGATTGGCGGTTCTGGTGCATACAGGCATAATTCGCCGCTCCACCGCAGAAAGATTGAAGAAGGCCGGAGTCGACGCTGCCCTAATCGACATAATCGGCTCAGATAAGACCGTACAGGAAATCTATCAGTTGGACGCTTCAGTTGATGATTACGACAGTTCTCTGAAAGCTTTGCACGAATCCGGGATTCCAATCGTGCCTCACGTGCTTGTGGGGCTTCATTATGGTAAGCTAGATGGTGAACTGCAAGCGCTAAGCATGATCTCAAAGTATTCTCCATCCGCGGTTATCATAATCGCGTTCACGCCAGTACCGGGTACTCCTATGGAGAAAGTGCCCCCGCCTGCACCAACGGAGATTGTGAAGGTCTTGACGACGGCTAGACTAATGCTCCCTAAGACTCCAGTAGCTCTAGGTTGTATGAGACCAAAGGGTGAGCATAGAATCGAGACTGATCTGTTGGCGGTAAAAGCCGGGGTCAATGCAATCGCCTTTCCATCAGAGGAGGCGATCCAACTTGCAGAATCCATGGGCTTGCAGATCACCTTTTCACCTCTTTGCTGCTCACAGATCTTCCTCGAGCTTCAACCGGGGTTCGAAAGCCCATCAGCGGTCTGATGAAACCACGTTTGAAACCTTCACATTCATCTCCTCGATACAGCAAACGTTTAATCCTTCTGCTTTGGAATTAGGCTATTCTGGGTGTTGACCATGTCTAGTGAGAAGGAATACGCTCTTGACTGGATTGAAGAGAATAAGAACGTACTGGTTGAGCTCAGTGATGAAATCTGGGAGTTCGCCGAGCTTGGCTTAATCGAATTCAAGTCTTCAGCGCTTCTGGCGGACAAACTGGAGAAACAAGGGTTCAGGATTGAACGCGGAATCGCAGGTATGCCCACGGCCTTCAAAGCAGCTTGGGGTGAAGGCAAACCTGTCATCGGAATAATGGGCGAATACGACGCGCTACCAGGATTGTCACAGAGAAAGATTCCTCGAAAAGCCCCTTTAGAACCAGCTGCCCCCGGGCATGGGTGTGGGCATAACATTCACGGGACAAGTGGTATGGCCGCTGCTGTTGCAGTCAAGAAAGCCATGGAAAAACATGGAATGAAGGGTGTAATCAAGTTCTTCGGATGCCCGGCTGAGGAGAATTTTTCGGGCAAGGTATTCATGGTTAGAGAGGGCTGCTTCAGTGATGTTAACGCGGTAATCAGCCATCACCCGGACGCTATGAATGCGGCTGACTTGAAGAGTAGCTTGGCTGTCAACTCGATCAAGTTCCACTTTTATGGTAAAGCTTCCCACGCTGGAGGATCACCTGAGCATGGCAGAAGCGCGTTGGATGCATTGGAGCTGATGAATACAGGTGTGAATTATCTGAGGGAACATGTAATCCAAGATGCGAGAATACACTATGTAATCGAAAAGGGTGGAGACCAGCCGAATATCGTACCACCATACGCTAGAAGCTGGTACTACGTGAGAGCACCAGAGAGAGACCAATTAGAGTTCATACATGACTGGATTCTTGACATAGCAAAGGGAGCAGCAACCATGACGAGAACCGAGGCAAAGACAGAATTCCTCGAGGGAAGCTACAACGTTGTTCCTAACAGAGCCATCGCAGAGCTGATCGTGAAGAATATGCGTGAAATTGGAGTTCCCAGATACAGCGATGAGGATTGGGCGTTTGCTGAGAAAATCGCCAAGACAATCTCTCCTGAAATGAAGGTTGCTCAATTAAGGAAGTCCAAGCGACCCGGATGGGAGAAGCTCGTCGACAAGTTGATGGACGATGAGATTCCGGATCCTTGGGGAGATGGTGAAACCAGTCATGGCAGCACTGATGTTGCTGATGTGAGTTGGCAGGCACCCACCGTTGAATTCAGCACTGCAACATGGGTTCTAGGCACACCTGGACACTCATGGCAGAATGTGGCTCAAAGCGGAGTCGGACTTGGACACTCCTCTCTCATCTTCTCTGCGAAGGTCATGGCTGCCACTTCCATTGATCTCTTAACAAACGAAAAGACTCTAAACATGGCTTGGGAAGAACATAGGCAAAGAATCGGCCATAAGAAGTACAAGTCACCCATACCTCCTGAGCATAAGCCTCCTCTAGACATATGGGAGAAATAGCCACTCCAAGCATTCGCCGAGGTTCGGGACTAGCATGCATGCGCGCTTGGCTATTGTTCTCTGAAAGAACTCATAACTGTGCTTGTGATCTGATCTTTCAGGGTCTTATAGAACTCACTCAATCTTTGTGCATCTTCTTTCGACATTCCTTGCTTGATTAACTCTCTCTCGAAGGCTTTTCTGGCCTTTCGCACTTTCCAGCCTAGACTCAGCCAGATTAGAAGTAGAGTGCTCGTTAGGCTGACGATTGAGAATGCGGCGATGATCACTGTCTTTGCTTTTACCACTTCCGTTCACTGAAGAGCCTAGCTCTCCTCTGTTCTCTCACCGGTCTTCTCAGCGATCTTCAGTCTGACCCTCTTGGCCACTTCCTCTTCGATGTCCTCCTTCGCGAGCTCACCTATTTTTCCTTTGCCCACGGCTCCTTTGAGTACATTTCCGAGGCTCGTGAAGACTCCTACATAATTCTCTGTCATTCTAACCGCAGTTTCCTCTGGCATTCCCCCTTCTTTCAATTCTCTGTAGAACGCTGCGGCTGCTCTTCCCATGTCCTTTCCCGCCTCCTCCGAGAAGACGGCGCCTACTATTCCCTTTATCAGTGCGGGGACTTCTTGGGAGACTACTCCGAGGATTTCCTTGACCTCTTCAGCTTCTTCTTTTCTCGATTTTTTTCTCTCTTCAATCACGTTTCCACCTCCTTTTGGTTCCTGCCTTCTTGTTGAATGTTCTGGAAAGGACTTCTATCTTATACATGTTTGGCGGATTAGTATGATAGCTTGAGCTTTGTAGAGTTCAACTCTGAACAATTGGGCTACTGCATTTCTTCGCGCTTGATTATTCAGAGAAGCTGGAAGATTCACTATGCTGTTTCCCGATTGATCTGTAGGTATAACCTTGTCTGTTATGCCGAGCAATCTGGAATCTTGAGGTTCAGAATTCCCTTTCTTCACTCCGCTCTTATTCAAACCCATCCTTTTCACCGCTAAATAATAAGTCTGGGCACTCTAGTTTAGGATTCTGGGAAAAAGTGGTCAGCAGAGTGGTCACTCAATCAGTCTGTATATTGTGCCGAAGCCCTCTGTCTGACGCACCACACCTTCCTTCTCGAGGCTTTTCAGTCTCGCCCTGACTATTCTTCGCGAGGCCTTTCCTCTCATAGCTTGGACCTGACGAGTGATGGCCGAAACGTTCAAGGGGCCCTTTACTGCTAGAGCTTGGAGAATGCACCTTGAGATCTCGTCGCGGGAAATATGTCCTCGCTTCAGGTAGCGCTCAGCCGTCTTGAGACGTGAGAGTACTTTGATGGGTTCTCCGTACAATCCGACTCCCATCTTGGTCATTCGGAGAGAACCCGTCAAACCTGCATACTCTGGCTTGTCCACAATAAATGATTCCAAAGCATCCAATCTCTTCATGATCGTATCAAGCTTCTTGCTCAGCTCCTCAAGATGCTTGGAAACGCTTCGCTCGCTCATTTTGAAGCCCTGGAATCCTTGCCCCAGATTAATGGCTCAGCCACATTTAAAACGATATACTTATACTGAATCCACACAATCAGAGTTAAATTTGGGAAGGGGCTGTCGGCTAGCATGGTCTAGGCTAGGAGACTTGGGCTCTCTTGACCCCGGTTCGAATCCGGGCAGCCCCACCAA
>CP070826.1:154089-162757 GCA_020344435.1 Candidatus Bathyarchaeota archaeon
AGGACGTTGTGCTGAGTCTTTATTCCTCCAACCGTCTCGACGATGTCCGCTTGAATGGTTCCTTGCACTAGAAATCGGCAACTTTCCATCTCAGCGTTTTCACTGAGGCTTCTATAAAATGTTTCTCGGAACGCTTTCCGCTTCTCCTCTGCGTCGTGCAGCCCCTTCAGCGCCTTCAAGAAACGCTTCTGGACTCTGAGTATCCTAAGAGGCAGGCTTATGGGCGGCTGAGCGAGAAGCTCCCTGACTCTCTCTGGCTCGCCTATTCGCATAAAAGCGTCGTCTAGCATAACACAGAGGAGGTTTTCTTTCAGGGCGCGATGGGTCAGCGCGGCACATGTTGAACTGTCAACACCCCCAGATACGGCGATAAGTGCCCTCTCGCTTCCAGCAATCCTTCTGATTTCCATAACTTGCCTATCCACGAATTCTTTTGGATCAAACTTCTGCAATGCAGATGTCTCCATCAGTCAGTTCTTGAGCTATCGTTCCGCTTATATATCTGCCGCCATGGAGCCTGCTGCCTGTTCCTACAACTGAGAAGATCGCGGCAACATGGGTCAACTGTGAAAGCGATTCCACGGAGCTTTGAGGAACGTTTTTATGGCTTCTACATTTCTATGCCTCTATCCAGTTGGGGATTTGGTGTGGGAAACTCAAGTAACACTGTCAAAGAAAAGATGGCAACTCCGAAGGACGAATCCGAGCCCTTTGTACCCTCCCTAGCTTTGTATGGCACTGCAGCATGCACCTTCTTCTCCGACAGCCTTCTATGGTACTTTCTATTCCCGTATGCGGCTGTCTTGAAAGTTGCGTTCGCCGAGATGGGAGTAATCCGATCGGTGAGAAACTTGTTTCAATATACGCTCCAGATAGGCTGGGGGGGATTGGTGGAGAAGTTCGGGAAGAGATTATTCGTGTTTGCCGGTTATCTCCTCAGCAGCATAACCGTTCTTGCTTTGCTGTACTTTCACACTCCTTTTCAACTTCTAGCCATAATGATTTCACAAGCGATCTTTTGGTCCATGGGTTCTCCGGCGTGGAACGCCCTGTTGGGAGACTACACAAAAATGAGGACCAGAGGCAAAGTTCTGGGCAAAATCATGTCGGTCGGCCGATTTTCTGGCGTCGGAGCTACGTTATTCATTGCTCTTATAGCCTTTTGGACTCCTGGTGAGTTGACTCCCTCCTCGTTCGTCATGCCATTCGCTCTTTCCGCTGCAGTGGGCGTAGTCGGTGGGATTCTGGTTGCTTTTGTGAAAGAAAGGAAGCCACAGCCAACCTCCAATGTGAAATTAGATGCTATTCTGCCCATGAGGGATAAGAGTTTCCGCATCTTCTTGGTAGTCAATTGCTTCTTCTGGTTTGCCATGGCTTTTGCTTGGCCCTTATTTCCATATGTGACTGTTGACATCGTGAAAGCTGAGCTGTGGCAAATAGCTCTCATCGCCACTGCGTCAGGGTTAGTAGCCAGTCTGACACAGCCGAAGTTCGGATCGATCGCCGATAGAATTGGAAGAAAACCCCTTATAGTAGCAAGTCACGCTTCTTTTGTTCTGTTTCCATTGATGTATGCCTTTGCGAATCATTGGCTTCACCTACTTGCCAGCAACGCAATTCTCGGCTTCGCTTTGGCTGCGTCGATCGTAACGACAACCGCTTACATCCTAGACTCAGCTCCCATTGGCAAACGGGCGACCTACACCGGCGCTTACAACTTAATCATTGGATGCTCAAGTTTCCTAGGTTCGTTTGTGGGTGGAGTATTTACTGACTATCTGTCCACATCAAACGGAGTACACCCGGTGATCTTCATGGGTCTCATCTGCTCTGCTGCGCTCCGGCTCATAACAAGCATGGGGTTCTTAACGATCGTGGAAACCATTCCCTCAAACAATAGCTTTCAAAAATGAAACAGTGTAGCTGTTGGATTCCGGTTTGGATAGAAAGGTTATAGCTGGACCGAGATACCCGAGATATGAATCCAAGGAGAAGACTTGAAATGGTGAAGTTTGGCATTAACCTTCAGCTAGAAGAGTATTCCATCGACCTCGCATTGAAAACGGCTCAACTGGCTGATGACTTGGGGATACACGCTGTCTTCGTCAACGATCACTACATGAAGCCTAATGGCAGCGATATCCCCGACGCTTTTCTCATGTTGACTGCAATGGCTCTTCAAACCAAGCGTATTCTGCTGGGGACAGCGGTAACACCGATACCGTTCAGATCTGCAGCCCAAACAGCCAAAATAGTCTCCACTCTGGATAACATCAGCAAAGGCCGCTTCATCTTCGGGGCCGGAGCTGGATGGTACCAAACCGAATTTGAAGGTTATGGCTCTCAGTTCATGCCCCCTAAAGCGCGAGTATCCAAGACAATCGAGGGAATAAGGCTCATGAAAAAACTGTGGACCGAGAAAGAGGTCACCTTTCAAGGCAAATACTATCGTACCAAAGGCACTGTTCTTCTCCCAAAGCCTCTACAAAAACCCCATCCGCCGATTCTTATAGGATCAAGATCTCGAAGGATGCGCCTAGCCGCCGCGAGAGAAGGGAATGGCTGGATTCCTGGCCACCTTCCTCTCAAAGACTACGAAAGCATGATGAACGAAATAATCAAGGAGGCAGAGAAACACGGCAGGCACCGCGATGAATTGACCTTTGTGCATTTCACGAGAGTTCTCACTGGTCCTCATATGAAAGAGGTTCTCAAATCTTTGCCCAAAAGCCAGATCGAACAGCTTGTGGAACGGTATATTGTTGGTTCTCCTGAATCCTGTGTGGAAAAACTGCAGAAGTATGTGGACATTGGGGTTGATTTGATACTACTCCGCCTCCATCACGTCGCCCAGACTTCATTTGTGAAGGAGAGTAAACATCGTCAACAGATTACCTTCATCTGCAACGAGATATTCTCGCAACTTGGAGAATAGTCTAAACTGCAAAGTTTGAGCTGCTTGAAACGAAAACAAACACACACTGGTTGGTCTCTACCTTTTTCTTTCTGTTACACCCTCTGTCCTCGCAAACCAAAAAACTCTAGCTTGATACTTTGATACATCCGTATCTATCAACACATGACGATCTTCAGAAAGCGAAAATGGTGCTGCTAATCATAGAAAGACATAGGAAATTCTATTAAGGCTACAGCTGCATATTAGCTAGATATTACGGACACTAGGTGAATGGCGATGAAACTTGTGACAGTTCTGCTTCCCGAAGCTTATCTGGAGGGACTCGATGAATTGGTTAGATCTGCCATGTACCCGAGTCGAAGTGCGGCGATTCGCGCTGCGGTCAGAGATCTGCTGAGAAGGGAACTTTGGACCAGACGAGAAGAATAGGAACAATTTCTGCCTCTGGATGTCTCAGGCCCTCAGAAGACTAGCTACTAAAGATTTCTTGTAACGAACAACTTGTGCATGAAGCGGGGTCAGAGCACGCATGATTCTGTTATTGGCTGAAGACACTGCAAGTGATTCAAGAAGGGAAACTTCTAGCGCGAACACTTCAGATGTCTAGAATGAATTTCACCGTGACTTGCTTGGTTTTTCTCAAGATTTCCATTCGGTGATAGGTTATGGCTTTTACTCCTACCTTCTGCAGATGTTTCTCTGGGTCGAAAGGTTCCCCCCAAATCTTCGCCTTCAGCCTCAAAACATCTGGAGCCACTTCTATGCTGGAGACCTTGAAGCATGAATAGAGGGTCTCAGCTGTTTCGAATCTGATGAGCAGCTCTTCTATCCAGTTGTAGAGAAGAGCATACTCATCATGAGCCTCCACCTCTACGCTATCCTCGAATCTAGGCGCAACCCTCTCAGCCTCCGTCATGACATTCATAGTTGCTAAAGCAGCATTTTCGAAAGCTTCCTCTAAGGTGCTGCCGCAAGCCTCTATATACACATCGGCGGTGTGCTCCAGAAACCTAAACCGCCTCTTAGCCATAGATCTCATACTTCCAAACAAAGTTCGTTTGTATTGATATTTCTGTCTTCTCTGTCAGTCAGAAGTTTCATGGCGCCACAGGGCCTGAAATTACGTTTTGGCTTGCGGCTGTTGATGATGCATTCTCTTCCCTGACCCTAACTTGCTTCCAGCAGATTGGTGCGCGCGCGAAACCAGATACTCACAACTGATCTCGGTAGCTTTGATCTCTGCCATCCATTGAAATAGATAGAGACCCTATGAATGTACAATCTGTAAGGGCCCAAGCATATGCATGAATGCCTAACCCGTGCACAGGCTAGAAAGTCTACAGAATGCCCTGAAATAAAGAGGTAGGTGGAGCTGAGATAAGGAAGCTTTAAGTCATCTATTGTGTCGTTTAGGAATCTAAATCGGCGGAGAAGTCGAATGAAGCGACTGCAGCATAAAGGCGTTTTGGTTCCTCCTCAATCCGAAGGAATCGGTCTCACTATCATGGTGAAGGGGAATAGGATTAGGCTGACCTCTGAGCAGGAGGAAATGGCTCTTGCTTGGACGCGCAAAGTTGGAACTTCATACGTTGAAGACGATGTCTTCGCGAGAAATTTCCACCACGATTTCTCAAAGAGACTAGGCGCCGCTGTGGAACTTGGCGAAGTTGACTATTCTGAGGTCCTCTCCTTCGTCCAAAGAGAGCGGATTCGGAAGGCGAATCTTTCAAAAGAGGAGAGGAAAGAACAGGCCTCGCAGAGGAAAGCTCAACGAGAGGTGAACAAAGAGCACTACGGCTATGCTTGGGTTGACGGGGAAAAGGTGGAGATAGCCAACTATGCTGTTGAGCCAAGCTGCATCTTCATGGGGCGCGGTAAGCACCCTTCGAGAGGGCGCTGGAAGGAAGGTCCTCGAGAAGAGGACGTCGAGCTCAATCTTTCTCCTGATGCGGCGAGACCACCAGGAAACTGGAAGGCCATTTTGTGGCAGCCTGAAGTGATGTGGATTGCGCGTTGGCGGGATAAGCTGACTGGGAAGATGAAGCATGTATGGTTTTCCGACTCCAGCATTATTAAACAGAGGAAGGATATCGAGAAGTTTGATAAGGCAATGGAGCTTCATCAGAGCCTTGCGCTTGTCCAGAAACACATCTGGGATAGCCTCGACGTCCAAGATACCAGGCGGAGGAAGATAGCCACAGTCTCTTTCCTAATCGACAGGCTGAAGATTAGGGTCGGTGATGAGAAGGATCCTGACGAGGCAGATACCGTAGGAGCCTCCACTATCAGACCAGAACATGTACAATTCCATGAAGATGGCGAGACAACCTTCAGATTTCTGGGGAAGGACTCTGTACCACACGTCTTCAGAGTCCAGCTCCCAAGTAATGTCATAAAGAACTTGAAAGAATTCGCTGAGAATGCTGATTCTCCCCTCTTCCAAGGTGTTAGCTCAAAGCACGTGAGCGAGTTCCTGGATGAGGTGTCAAAGGGTTTGTCAGCAAAGGTGTTTCGCACCTACTATGCATCAGAAGCCGTTGATGCAGGGCTGCAGAAAGCCTCTGTCAAACCTAGTGACCCCGAATACCGGAAAAAGCATGCCGCCACTATGGCGAATCTTGAGGCTGCCATAATCTGTAACCATAAGCGCAATATCCCCAAAACCTGGAAATCATCTCTGGAAAAGAAGAAGACTAGGCTGAAGACTCTCAGATGCCGAGCCAGAGAGGGGCAAACCAAGCTCGAGCAGAAGACCATCGAGCGGGAAGAAAGATACGGCGAGAGATTGCGAAAACAACAGGAGAAGCTGAATGCAAAGAAGAAGAAGCTGGAAGCCTATCAACAACAGCTCAACGAAAGACAGAGACAAGGTGGAAGAACTGTTCACTCTCTAAAGAAGCGCATCAAACTCCTCCGAGATCGGGTGGCTCGACAGAGACAGTACTTGGAGAAGGTCAAGACCAACCATAAAGACCAGATGAAGGGTCTAAGGCAGAGGATGGAGAGCCGTAGGGCGCGTGATAGAACGGCAATTAGTAGACTCAAGTTCAAGATCGCGGCTCAGAAGGAGACTAGGAACTTCAACCTCGCAACGTCCTTGAAGAGCTACATTGACCCACGAATCTATTATGAATGGGGAAAGAACGTTGACTATGACTGGAAGCAGTATTATCCAAAGTCCCTGCAGAGAAAGTTCAGTTGGGTCGAGAACGACATCTATCAACAGACACACGACAAGACTATTAGGCGTGTAATTTCAGATTTGAGTTGAGGTGTGAGTGAGATCAGAAACAAGATCAGTCATATAGGTTACGTTAACAGGATAACAGAGAACGTTCTGGGCATAAAAAGAAAGAATCTGATGCCCCTCTACGAAGAACTGAAATCCGCCGACTGTGTGGTCTGCGGAGGCTCAGGCAGGTCACTGCACTCTTTGAACGCAGCAATGAGCCAAATCGCAATGAGCCAAATAGGCTGGAGAAACAAAATCGTACTCACTCCAGACGACCCAGGCTTTCCTGGGAAGAACATGTATGATGCGGCAGCTCAATTGGAAAGAAGATACAAGAAGATTCTACTCCTTATCAACTCAGGAAGCGGTCTATCTGAAGATCCACTGACGATGGCGCAGGATCTGGCAAAATACATTGAAGACAGAAAGACGGTCAAGTTCTCTATGGGACTCGTAACTTCAAGTGTGAGCACGCCATTAGCCCAGATAGTCCGCAAGTACGGACACATGGTGAAATTGAAAGGACGAGGAAGACTAAGGCCTTCTCTTGAGTACAGCGAAACAGGCATAATGGGCGATGTGTTTGAGCTAGGGAGTCTTCTCCTTCTATGCATGATGACTGAAGCAATTTTCAGAAATCTACCCGTAGAAGGAGTATTTCAACTCTGCGAGGAAGAACTCACTCAATTGGGATCAATAATTGACTCGAATATAGAGTCAGAAACCTATGCACACCTCGTTGACATGCTTGAGAGACGAACGAACGTCTTTCTTGGCGGGAAAGGCACAGCAAATGAGATCGTCAAAATGACTGGTGTGAGGCTGTTTCACATCAAAAGCTTCTTAGGAGACAACATCTTCATATCCCGAGGTGTAAACACTCCACGCCCCAGAGCGGGAGACCTTGAGATACTGGTATCATATTCTGGAGAAACAAGGCCGGTTCTTATCTGGTGTGACGTCTTCAAAGAATTCAAGGGAATCGTGCTCGCAATCACCGGCGCAAAAGAGTCAACTCTTGTCAAAAAGTCGGACTTCCACATGATTCTAGAAGAAACGGTGAAGCCGGGTCAGCCCAGGCGGTTCTATATGCGAGCAGCATATGCTCTGAGTCCATTGCCAGTTAAATTGGTTGAGAGATTGAGCGAAAGAGGGTTGAAACTACCAGAGTATATGATAGACTGGTACCACTCTGTTATACAATAAAACCCTCAAAATCAGTAGGTAAGCGCCTTGCGAGCTATCATTGTCAAAGTTTACATGAATGCACACAAAAGTCTACTCAACATGAGCGTCCTTGCTTTGCCATGTGTTTTGTGAGGCAATCCGGACACACAGGTATAGGTATCACTTCCCAAGGCCCGTCATCAAACCTCATTTTCAACACATCTCCATCACCTAGACTGGCCCCACATCTTGCACATTTCCTATTTTTCATTAGAAGGCTACTTCCTCCCATGCTCGATTATATCCTGAAGAGAATACGTAAAAGTCTTGTTGCACAGAAATCCTTACGACCCTGCATAGGATTGAGAAGAAAGACAAGCATGGGTACGTCTCTCTCCTACTCGCGCGCACGGATGCAAAGCAGTAGACCCTCTGGAGCGCGCGCGAAGAAAAGCTACCAGCTTGTGAACTCGAACTTTACAGTATCACCCAAGGACAGAACGTATTGGTCAATTGCATCCAATGAATAATCCCATTCTGACTTCGCGGTATTCCAGAAAAACCATAACCATCCACTGCTTTCATCACCTTCTCTTCCATTTATACTGATTATGAGTTTTCCAAAGCTATGTGACTCATATTGCACGTCCGTCGTTACTGCGAGCAAAGCATCAAATGCAGTTGCCCCAGCGATTAACGCTGTGTTATTGTGCCACGTTTCAGTTCCATTGCCATAGTTGATTACAAAGTCAACTTCAATTATCGAACTTTCAATCTCTTGGAAGGCACTCATAACATTCTCAAAGCGAAGGTAGAAGTATCCTGCCATTCCTGTCGCCAATATCGCCCATACAGAGAACGCCAACACCATAAACACAGCAGTTCTTCTTTTCACCCCCGATGTCACCTCATATGAATTTTTGAATAGCTTTTGTAAGCGGGAGAAAGGCAAATCCAAAGAGGACTATGTTCGAGGCAACATGTAATATCGACATTGGTATTCCAAATAGGAAGACAGGGAGGAAGGCGGACTGCGCTTGAATCGCAACCCCACTGTTAGTGATGACGTCATAGAGTAACGTCAAAAATGCTCCTAAGATTACTGATTCCATGAGCAATCGACGTGGATTCTCTTCAATTCCATATCTTCTGTATACTCCTCCAGCGACGCCGACAATCACCATTCCAGCCATTTGAAAGGGCATTATGAACCCTGCCACACCCCAAGGTGAGAGGAATCCATTGATGAACATCACTCCTGCTCCAAACATCCCTCCGATGAAACCCCCAAAGAACACTCCCATGGTGAAAGTGATGATGGAGGTGAACTCTACGTTTCCAATTCTGGGCGT
>CP070826.1:162857-171171 GCA_020344435.1 Candidatus Bathyarchaeota archaeon
ATCGAAATGATGTGGTGATTATCAGCACCAGACCATTCTACAATCATCATTATAATGTTGAGTGCCTGATCAAGGCTATTCCACGGATAGTTGAGAGATTTCCGGACGTGAGGTTCATACTCAAGGGCGTGGGACCTTTGGAGGACTATCTGAAGACCCTGGTTCGGAAACTGAGAGTCTCCGAGAACGTCAGGTTCGTTGGCTTGGTCAGTTTCCCCGAAGTTGCTCAGTACATGGCAGCTGCAGACATCTACGTCTCCACATGCTTCATTGACTCCACCTCCGTCTCGTTGTTGGAGGCGATGGCCTCTGGCTTGTCCCCCGTAGTCACTGATATACCGGGAAACAGAGAATGGATCAAGGATGGAGTGAACGGTCTCCTATTCCCACCGAGAAAGTCGCTTGCCCTTGCTGAAAAGGTTTCAAGACTCGTAGAGAATCCTAGCCTGAGGAGAACCTTTGGGAGGAAATGCCGAGAGATAGTGCGCCGAAGAGCCACGTGGGAAGAGTGTGTCTCACAGATGGAAGACATCTACTTGTCTCTGCTGTCAAAATAGAAGGACTAGTTGTAGAGCCTTTGTTTGCACCCTTCGAGCGGCTTCTTTCTTACGTTCCTATTAAGACCAGTACTCAGTAAGCCTTTTACAACAATATTGAAGAAATAGGATGTGGAGGTTCAGGTTCACGAAGCCACGAATCGTTCTTGTGGGCGCCGGAAGATTCGGCCGAAATCATTTGCGAGTTCTAAAGGAGATTGAGAGTGAGGGACTATGCACTCTTCATGGAATAGTTGACACAAGAAGTGAGGTATTGGAAGAAGTTGGAAGGGATCATAATATCAAGACATCTTCGAACATCGACGACTTTCTAGGCGATGATGTTGATGGGATGGATATAGTCACTCCAACAGGAACGCATTTCAAATTGTGTCTCAAATGTTTGGAGGCTGGAAAGCATGTGTTCGTGGAGAAACCTCTGACCACGAGCCATGTGCAAGCCGAACAGCTTGTTCAGATGGCTGAGGAACGACACAGGATCTTGATGGTTGGGCACATTTTTAGGTACAACTCTGCTATACGCAGGATAAGAGAGATTATTGAGAAAGGCGAGTTGGGAGAAATCTACTATTTGTTTGGCCGTTTCATGGGAATAAAAAATCCGAGAGTTGATGTAGGCGCCCTCTTCAACTACACGGTTCATCACATAGACATCTACAATTACTTGCTTGATAAGCCTCCAGAAGAAGTGAACTGTTCTACAGGCTATTTTCTGCAAAGAGAGAATCTAGAAGATGTTTGCGTCCTAGTTTTGAGGTATCCACCCAACACGATGGGAATAGTTGAAGGAAGCTGGTTGCCTCCGGGCAAACATAGAGATCTAACCATCGTTGGAAGCAGAAAGAGCATAACATCCGATCTCCTAAGTCAGACACTTGAAGTTCACAAAACATACATTAAAGACAAGGATGGACGACTTGAAGCAATAAATGAAGGATCGACCAGAATCGATGTCCAATTCGAAGAACCACTCAAACTTGAATTAATGGACTTCATCCAGTGCATAGGCAACGGTAAAGAACCATTAGCTAGCGGGCGGACTGCCATAAACGTCATAAAGACGGTTGAGAAAGCTCTAGAGTCCGCTCGGCTCGGAAGGAAAGTGAGAATCTTTGGCAATTAGTGAGAACGCCGTGATTTACGAAAGAACGAAAATAGGAAAGAATCCGGTAGTAGAGGACTTCGTAGTTCTTGGTAAGCCGCCTTCAGGATTCAAGCCAGGTCAATTAGAGTTGGTTATAGGCGACTTTCCAACAATCAGATCGGGGACCATAATCTACGCTGGAAACATCATCGGCAATCGCTTTCAAACGGGAGACAACGCAAGGATACGTGAAAACAACAGAATCGGTGATTCTGTTAGCATCGGTGCGGGTTCGGTTGTTGAATGCGGTTGTGAAATGAAAGATTATGCAAGAATCCACTCTAACTGCTTCATATCGGAATACACAATCATCAACGAAAATGCATGGATAGGACCAGGCGTAAACATGACAAACGTTCTACATCCACCCTGTCCTGCCTTCAAAAAGCATGCTCCGATCCGCGGAGAAAGATGCCTCAATGGACCAGTCATAAACAAATGCGCAGTAATTGGAGCAGGAGCCACAATCCTACCCGGCGTTGTCATCGGTGAAAGTGCTATTGTTGGCGCTGGATCCGTTGTAAATAGTGACATACCCGAACGATGTGTAGTGGCGGGCAATCCAGCCAAAGTCGTCAAGAAGATCGGAGACCTCGATTGCCCATTAGGATTCTACAAAAGAGGAGAGGTCTACTCGTGGAGAAGAAAATGAAAATCCCGCTATCAAAGATTTTCGTGGATCAGACCATCAGAAAAGCCGCACTGGAAGCCTTGGACAGCGGATGGTATATCCTAGGAGAAAGAGTCAAAGAATTCGAACAAGAGTTCGCGGATTTCTGTGGAGTCAAACACGCAATCTGCACTAGCTCTGGGACCTCAGCGATCTTTCTTGCTCTAATCGCCGCGGGCATAAAACCCCAAGATGAAGTTATTGTTCCTTCTTTCTCCTTCATGGCCACGGCGTCTCCGATACTACATGTACATGCCAAACCAGTCTTCGCAGACATTAGCCTCAGGACATACACCCTGGATCCCAGTGAAATCAGAAAAAAAATATCTAAGAAGACTAGGGCTGTAATGCCCGTTCATCTGTATGGGCACCCCGCCGATATGGATCCGATCATGGAGATGGCGAGTCAAGAGGATCTTTTTGTGATTGAGGATGCAGCACAGGCACATGGTGCGGAGTATAAGGGGGCGAAGGTTGGGGGCATAGGCCACATGGGGTGTTTCAGCTTCTATCCGTCGAAGAATATGACAGTATGTGGTGACGGCGGCATCGTTACAACGAATGATGAAGAAATCGCTGAGAAAGTGAGAATGTTGAGAGATCACGGAAGGCGGGAGAAATACGTTCACGAGATTTCTGGGTATAACCTGAGATTCAATGAGATTCAGGCCGCGATTGGACTGAAACAGTTGGAAAGACTGCCGGTTTGGAATGAGAATCGAAGAAGGATTGCGAGAGAGTATGACAAGTCGCTTCCATCCTCAGTGGTGAGTCCTATCGAAGAGACTTGGGGAAAGCATGTATATTATATGTACGTGATCAGAACTCTGGAACGTGGCGCGCTTCAGGAGTCTCTGAGGAAGGTCGGTGTTTCCACGGGCATTCACTATCCAATTCCAATCCATAAGCAGCCTGCACTATCAGACACCATCAGCTCACGCCTCAAACTGGAGAACACCGAAGAAAGCGCGGAAACTGTGCTCTCACTGCCCATGTATCCACAACTGTCCCAGCATGAAATAGAGTATGTGAGCGACAAGGTACGGCTCTTCTTCGAAAGATGAGCTACACGTGTCCTATCGTCTCTTTCAATATCTGAGAATAGCTTTCTGGCGTCCCTATATCTATACGCCGTTCATCAGACCTCAGCTTGAGAGCGTAGAGTCTACCTCCTGACTTCGAAAGTGCCTGGAGTGCATCGCCGAGTTGCACTTCACCATTTTCATCTGGAGTGACCGCTTTTATTGCTTCATAGATTGTTGGTTTGAAAATGTATAGGGCAATGATGGCTAAGTTGGAGGGTGGTTTCTCGGGTTTCTCGATGACCTTTTCTACTTCAATAACGTCTGCCGCGACTTCTTCCCCTACGGCGACGCCGTATCTTCGAGGATCTTCGAGTTCTTCAACAAGGAAAGTGGCATCAGCGTCATAGCGCTTGAATGCGTCTATCATTCTCTCCAAATGACTGTTCTTTCTGGAGAGAACCAGATCGTCTCCAGCGTGTAATAGAAAGGGATCCTCCCCTGTGAAAGGGTTGCCCCTGTACACTGCATCCCCAAATCCTCTTGGCGTCGGCTGACTTATGAAAACCATGTTGGAGTCCTCTACTTTTCTGTAAAATTCACGCAGTTCATCTGTTAGTGAAGCCCTGTTCTGGCTCTTCAGATGCTGTACGAAGTCCCAATCTGGAGTGAAGTGATCCTCTATTGCTCTCTTGCCACGCCCGACTATGATGCAGAATCTTCTGAATCCTACACCGTACAACTGCTCGAAAACCGCCTGCAACATCGGCTTCAGACAGACTGTATCATCTTCCCTTCTGAAGAAGAGCGGAAGCATCTCTTTTGGCAATTCCTTTGTTATTGGCAATAATCTCGTGCCAAGCCCAGCAGCGGGCAATACGGCTTTCTCAATCATCAGGACCTACCTAACTACCAGCTTGTCACACAAGTCATATAGAATGCGTTTCAGAGATTAATTTATGTCTATGCTCAGCCAATCTGTTGATAGTGGGAGATGAAGGCGGTAAACAATGAGAATTGGAAGAATATCAATCGTTGGGACCGGATACGTTGGATTGGTTACTGCGGTTGGCTTCGCTAGCAAGGGCTACATGACCATTGCATCCACGCACGATCCAGAGAAAGTGGCTTTGATAAACAGCGGAGTCCCACCCTTCTACGAACTCGGATTAGGGAAGATAATCGAAGGAGTTGTTAAGGATGGCCATCTCAAATGCGTGCTATACAAGAGAGACGTTATTCTAGATACAGATGTGACTTTCGTTGCTGCGGGTACTCCAAGTCGTCAAGACGGAAGTATCGACCTGCAATACGTTGAAAGAACTGCCGAGGAAATAGGGCAGGCTCTGAGAGAAAAGAGAGGATACCATTTAGTGGTGGTTAAGAGCACTGTGGTGCCTGGAACCACGGAGAGAATTGTCAAACCAACGATTGAGAGGCACTCAGGAAAGAAATGTGGTACTGACTTTGGTCTGTGCATGAATCCTGAGTTCTTGAGGGAGGGATCCGCCCTTCAAGACACCTTGCATCCCGATCGCATCATTATCGGCGAGGTAGACAAGAGATCGGGAGACCTCCTGGAAAGCATATACCAGGAGTTCTACGGCGTTGAGATGCCTCCTACCATCCGAACTAATCCGTCGACTGCTGAGCTTGTCAAGTACGCTAATAACGCCTTTCTGGCAACCAAGATCAGCTTCATGAACTCAATCGCGAACATCTGCGAAGGGATTCCAGGGGTGGACGTGAAAGATGTGGCGGAAGCCATTGGAATCGACAAGCGCATAAGCTCTCTATTTCTTAATGCAGGTTTGGGCTTTGGTGGTTCATGCCTGCCAAAAGACGTGAAGGCCTTAATCTCGTTCTCCAAGAATAATGGCTATGAACCAGTGCTTTTGGAGGCTATAGAAGAGGTGAACCGTGCCCAGCCAGATAGGGCGGTGGAGCTTGCTGAAGATCTCGTCGGCGATCTGAAAGGAAAGCAGATTGCCATCTTAGGCCTAGCCTTCAAGCCTGAAACTGATGACATGCGTGAAGCCACCTCGCTAAAAATCATCAACAGACTGTTGAAGAAAAGGGGAAAAGTGGTTGCTTACGATCCTATGGCTTTGAGCAAAGCAAAGGAGATCCTCGGCGACAAGGTGAGTTATGCCTCATCGGCTATTGACTGCATCAAAGATGCTGTTTGCTGCATCTTGGTGACAGAATGGGATGAATTCAAGAAACTGGAACCGCACGATTTTGTGAAGTATATGAAAGAGCCTAACGTGATTGATGGGCGGCGCATATTCGATCCCAGAATATTCGCTGAAAGAACTCGTTTTAAAGCAATAGGGCTTGGCTAGTGCAGAATTCAATTGAGTGTTGATGAACTGCATGAGCATTGTTGAAATCTGGGATCTGGTTATAGGAGCCATCCTGGCAAGATTATACAAGTTGTTGTCTCTGCTAAGGCTTCATCCAAACATGAATAGGGTAACTGAGAACATATGGGTTGGAGGAGCAAATCATCCCAGCTTCATTGTTGAGAATGGGTTTGACGCGGTGGTTGATCTGAGAGAGCGAGATGATGGCGAGTACACGTCCTACCTTGAGAAATCAGGTGTCGAATATCTTAGAAGACCCACGCCGGACGGCTCCGGCATGCATCCAAGAGATTTGCTTGCAACAGTGGAATGGATAGCTGCAAGAGCGAAGAGAGGGGAGAAAGTTCTGATTCATTGCAGTCTCGGCAGAGGTCGAGCAGCCTTAGCAGCAAGCTCATACCTGGTTTATTCGGGGCTAGATCCCAAGGCCGCGCTTGGACTGGTGAAGGAGAAGCGACGTGTCACATATCTCAATGGCCATCAGAAAGAGGCGTTTGGACTCTTTGCGAGATTTCGTGGGAACGCTCAGAAAGGCAAAAGTCATTCTTGAGAGCAAGCAGGCACGTTGAAGTTATTGAAATAAAAGATAAAAGGGAGACCCCAATCTATAGAATCTGAAGATAAGGTTTCATTTGAAAAAAAGGAGCAAGAATTAATGTTGAAGCAGTGGGTTGTCGCCGGTGTGGTCGTGCTTGCCGTAGGCCTTTTTGTCACTTTCGTTCCTTACGTTGAAACATTTAGGCAGAATTCAGTTGTTACATCAATAGGGATTGGAGATCACTACACCTTCGAGCCTTTTTCAGCGGGGAAGTATGATTGGCTTGACCTGGACATATTGGCGAGTGATGACGTTAACGTTTTCGTTAAGGGACAGATAGTTAAGACAATATTCAACTTGCGAGGGCGGTTATTTCAATATAGAGTTGGCTTTGACGAATATGATGCTTATTGGGTTGAGATTCACAACCCTGAGTACGCGACTGGGGCTGTGAATGTAACAGGTAGCATATACATTCGACGTAACCCAGCATATCTCTATCCTCTTTGGTTGGGAAATGTGGTTAGGGCTAATTTGATCGGCGTGCCCATAGTTGTGCTGGGCTTGGGAATCACTGCTTTCGGTGTGTTAAGAAAGCAGTCAACAGAGAAAAGCGACAAAAGCGACTAAAACGCCCAGTCTCCCTCTTCGGTAGCTTACGAGTGTTTAGGGCACTCACCTATTTGATGCTGCAGGAGATTTTCTGTTGTTGCGGGGTTGGCGGGGAACACCAGCTTTTCTCTTCTGCCTTTTCTGCTGCAACTGGATCGCAAGAAACATCGTAGTCAACCCTATTATTATGCCAGCCGCTATGTAACCGACCTGGTGCATCCAGTCCAACTGCTCAATCTCAATACGCACATAAGTGGTGCGGGAACCCACCGAAAACGTCCTTGTACCGTATTCGCCTTCGATTTGGAGGGTGTATTGAACTAGGGGTGCCTGCTTGAAGGTGATATTCTTCGCTGTTCCATCCAAGTAACCGGACAAGTGTATTGGGTATATTTCATGAGTCAGTGTCAAGTTTGATCTTATTGGTCTATCATATTGATCGGTTAATGTGACCACCAAGTCGCCCACTCTACAGTTGATGTTAATGTCAACAATGGTCTCGTTCACTTCAATGAACGTTATTCCTACGCTTGTGTTCCGCCAGAAGACGGTTATCTGCCAGTTATCAAAGTAAGCTTCAGTAGTTGCTGAACCTGATTCGCTTGTGTATTTGATGTGCGTTTCGTACTCTCGTGTGAATCTTACAGCACACCCGTCTATCGGAAGACCATCAATATCTACACATGTGACTGTGAGGTTGCTGAAGAGAAAGGCTATGTTGAGTGTGGTGCTGAATGTTAGATCCACCGAGATTTGGGCAGAACGATATGTATATCCATTGTATTTCGTTGTTGCTTGAGCGTAGTATGTTCTGAGGGCGCGAAGAAACCATTCATTAGAAGTAGTATTTCTGACGATTTCAAGTGTGGTCTTGTTCTCATCGAAGAGGGTTATGTTGGAGATGATGGGGATTCCGTTTCTCAATGTGTTGACTGTGAGAAAGCTTTTTGGGATTTCCCAGCCTGCAAGAATCTCGCTTGAATCAGAGTCGATAGATGCTATTCTTAGGATCTTCGTTGAGTCGTCGTAGTTTACTGGTTTTTCAGCTCCATCGACCAGGATCCACAGGGGTCTGCCTCGGCTACCACAATAGACTTCTGTGGTAGTCATTCTGGGTCCAGTTATGTTGAAGGCAATTGTCTGCGGTCCAAGCAACAGATCGCTGATTGTTCCGTTTGTTGTATATATGATTGGATCTGTGTAGTTGCTTAGATGCTTGTAGTATTTTGCCAAGGCTGCCCAGGCGAAAAGATTTCCGCAGAGCCATCCCTTGGTCAAATCAGTCTCTTTGAAGTATATCCCGTTGATTTGTGTCTTCTCTTCGCGCAGCCAATCCCAAACGCACTTTTCAAAGGCGCCTTTATACATCGAGAGGGAACGGTTGAGGAGTAAGTCGACGACTGTT
>CP070826.1:171271-179213 GCA_020344435.1 Candidatus Bathyarchaeota archaeon
ACACATAAAGAAGTTGCACGGAGAAAATCCTTGTCTTGTTGTGTCATTCTACTCTCTTCTCCTTGCTCTCCTCTTTCTTCTTCTCCTTCAACGCCCGGAGCTCCCAAAGCAAGGAAACAACCTCGTGATGCGTAGAATCACTCATTAGTCAGCCTTCGCTCCTCGTTGTCTCTGCGTTGCTTTTCCAGTAGCTCCTCTATTCGCCGTTCTATACGGTTCAGCATTGCACCGAATCTGTCTTCCACTGAGAACTCTCCTATTTCAGCGCGTGGAGGATTGGGGCGTTGTATTTAAAATGGCTTGCGAATATGCAGAGAATATCCGGCAATGGTGCATTATTCTAGATTATGACGTGGTGACTATTTGCCTAAAGCTCGACCATATGGGGTCTTAATGTTAAGACGTTTCACTGCTTCTGGTATGTGCCTTAGAAGAAGGGGGGTCTTGCGGGAGATTTCTCTACAATATGCTTAAATACGCAATTACATATGGTGAAACAAAATATCGCGTTCATATCGTTCAGAAAGGTTGAAAAGGAAGACTGTGAAAGAGAGGATGTGAAAAGCTATGGAATATGTATACGCTGCAATGCTCTTACACAAGGCTGGAAAAGAAATCGACGAAAAGGGTCTGACGAACGTTCTCACAGCCGCTGGCATAGACACCGATCCAATCAGAGTGAAAGCCTTGGTAGCCTCACTAGCCGAAGTTGACATAGATGAAGCCATCAAAAGCTCGCCAGCTCTCATGACAGCAGCTCCAACAGCAGCGCCTGCACCAGCCGCTGAGGAGAAACCAGTCAAAGAGAAGGAAAAGACGGAAGAAGAGAAGAAAGAAAAAGAAGAGGCGGCGATGGAAGGACTCGGAGCCCTGTTCGGATAACCTCTTCCTGAAACTTGGACGACTGATCCCAAAATCTTTTCACAGAAACTGCCTAAGAGCCTCTCTCAACGCACTCTGTACTACGGTTTATATGCTCTTCCAACTTTATGTTTGTGCAATCAACCTATTGTTGTGAGGGATACACTTTGGCACGTTTCCCCAAGAGCGAGTACCACGTTCCCTTCTTTGATGAGTATGGATATATTCGAAAGCTATGTCCAGTTTGTGATGAATATTTCTGGACTCAAAACCCCGACCAAGAAACATGTGGCGAGGCTGCGGTCGAGGGCTGTGCATCCCTAACCTTTATCAACAACCCGCCTACGCGCAAGCGCTACACTCTTCAGGAGATGCGCGAAGCTTTCCTATCTTTCTTTGAAAGGCGTGGACACGAAAGAATCAAGCCTTATCCTGTTGTAGCTAGGTGGAGGGATGATCTGTATCTTACCAGCGCCAGCATCGTTGACTTTCAACCCTACGTCACAAACGGGATAATTCCTCCTCCCGCTAACCCTTTGGTGGTTAGCCAACCATGCATCAGGCTAGTGGATGTCGATAATGTAGGTCCCACCTTTGGACGACACCTGACGATCTTTGAGATGGGAGGACATCATGCCTTCAACTATCCAGATAATGAGGTTTACTGGAAAGATCAAACCGTGAGATATCATCATGAGTTTGTGACAGAAGAGCTGGGAGTGAAGTCTAAAGATGTTATCTATAAGGAAGACGTGTGGTCCGGTGGTGGAAACGCAGGGCCAGATTTGGAGACTGTGATCTGCGGGCTCGAAGTTGCCACCCTCGTCTTTATGAAGTTCAAGGTTGCTAATGGTGAGTTCGTGGAGCTGCCCATACGAACCGTTGATACCGGATACGGCATCAGCCGATACACATGGCTTTCGCAGGGTTCTTTCAGTTGCTTCCACTCGTTGTATGGGCCGATCCTGGACAAGACCACGAAAATAGCTGGCATATGCAGAGTTGACAGCACCCTGTTGGCGAGGGTAGCTGAGCTCTCCGGATTGATGAGCCTTGAAAAGACCTTAGACAGAAGAACAGCTCGGCAGAAAGTCGCCAAACAGATCGGAATAACCGTAGAGGAACTTAAGAACGCCATACTTCCGGTTGAGAACCTCTTTGCCATATTGGATCACACGAAATGTCTGGTCTTCATGCTTGCAGAAGGCGTTGTGCCATCCAATGTAGGCGAAGGATATCTAGCACGGCTCATGCTCCGCCGAACCCTCAGACTACTCAGAACTCTAGAAATCCAAGAAGAACTACCTGAGATAATTAATATGCAAATAGAGTTTTGGACACAGGATTTTCCGTATCTGAAGAAGATGCAAGAAGAAATCCTTGATATGCTTGCCGTGGAGCAAGACAAGTTTGATCAGACCCTCAGAAGAGGGAGGTCCATCGTCAGGAGGATGGGAAAAGAGCTGAAAGCGAAGGGAGCCCACGCAGTTCCTACAGAATCCCTCCTCCAACTCTACGACTCACACGGACTTCCTCCAGAGATTGTTCGGGAAACAGCCGAGAAGGAGGGGCTGCAGGTTGAGATACCTCAGAACTTCTACTCGATGGTCGCCGACAGACACGAACAACTACCGCTATCAAAGGAAGCGGGCAAGACAGAAGCCTTGCAATCGATGATCTCAAATCTTCCCGAAACACGCATGCTCTACTACGAAGACTCATATCAAACTGAGTTTGAAGCCAAAGTCCTCCGAGTGTCAGATGGCAAGAATGTGGTTTTGAGCGAAACAGCCTTCTATCCTGAAGGCGGAGGTCAGCCAGCAGATAAGGGATACCTAGAGTTTGGTGAAGAACAATCAGAGGTTGTGGATGTTCAAAGGATCGGAAAAGTCATCCTCCATGCTGTGAAGGGACAGATTCCTAAGAAAGGGGATCGAGTGAAGGGAACTATCGATTGGAAATGGCGAAGCAGCCTCATGAAGCATCACACGGCGACCCACCTCATAATGGGAGCCACAAGACGTGTGCTGGGAGAACATGTGTGGCAGTCTGGCTCTCAGAAGGGAATCGACAAGACGAGGCTTGACGTGTCCCACTTCCAACGGCTAACACCAGACGAGATACACGAAATAGAAAAACTTGCAAACAGCGCGGTAATTCGAAATATCCCTGTGGAAGCGTCCTGGATGGCTAGGGGAGAAGCCGAGAGGCTCTACGGGTTTAGACTGTACCAAGGTGGCGCAGTTCCGGGAAAAGAGATACGCGTCGTGAAAACTGGGGACTGGGAAGTCGAAGCCTGCGGAGGAACTCACCTCAAGAACACAGGAGAAATAGGGTTTATCAAAATTATTAATACTGAAAGGATTCAAGACGGCGTCGAACGTATCATCTTCAGTGCGGGACTTCCTGCTGTGAATGCCATGCAAGAGAGGGAGAGGATGCTTTGGAAGGTTTCTGAAGTATTGAACGCACCTTTGGAGAAGCTTGAGAAAACCGCAGAGCGCCTTGTCAGAGAGTGGAAGGAGGTCCGACGCGAAAAGGAGAGACTTGTTGGTGAAATCGCAAATATAGCAGCCAAAGAATTCATGGCTGCTGCAAAGAGAGTCGGAACGATGAAGGTCATAACACGGAAGGTTGCGGAAGCTGATGTGGATCGCCTCATAAAGACCGCTGGCGAATTGGTCAGGAAAGAGACAAATGTGGTCGTTGTGCTCTGCGGAGTAGATAAAACTGCAAAGCTTGTAGTGATGGCCGGAGAGCAAGCAGTGAAACAAGGTGTGAATTCTGCCGAAATCGCAAGGAATGCTGCATCTGTACTTGGCGGCGGAGGAAGCGGGAGAGCTGACTTCGCTCAGGCAGGCGGAACCCTCGTTGAGAAGGCTTCAGAAGCACTAGAAAAGGCTGAAGAAACCGTAAGAAAGCAACTGGGCGAAGACTGACTATTTGCTTGGGAAGAAGTAATCATTCTGATCCTAAGAGGAGATCAACCAAGGCTTTCTGATCTATCTCAGCCCGGGTCCTCCAGTCCAGATACAACTGTCTATTCTCATCCTCAGCCAAATAGCCAGAACGAATGTAACGATCAATATTCGCGCCTACACGCCAACCTGGAAGCTTGTATCGCAAGAGCTCCTCTACCTCCTCGCGCGGAGCCTTCCCCTTCTTCGATATGATATAAGATAAGGAAGTGGCTAAGCCAGCGATATCATCAATTCGCCACCCCATCATCTTCGTTTCCTTCGGTGTGAGGTCACCTCGGAGGGTTATGAAGAATCGAGCCTTGTTGAGCTGCTCCAGAGTAGGCTTTTTAGGAGGATGCTCGCCTTCAAAGACAGTCTTCACCTGCAGATCAAGATTCTTCAAGTATCTATCCAGCACCTGAAGCACTTTTGGATAGTCTGACCCCAGTTTCTTCTTAAGCTCCCATCCTTTCACTCCTGGCTTCATATGGTGTCTATAGAAGAGTAGGTGCGTGGCTCTCTTAATCTGCCGAGCGTAGTATGCTTTCCTCTTCAATCCTGCTCACTCCTCTTCCATCTCATCCATTCTTCGAAGCCCACAGAAACTGGGATGGAGATCATCTGTTCTTCCCCATGAGGGGATGAGGGTTTCTTGAAGGGCTTTATGAAGATTTCATCCTCTAATCTATACACTTCTAGGGTTGCGTATCCATAGGTGACGAGAAAGCTCGTCAGGTATGCTCTTCTAGTCGTTTCAGGATATGAGTCAGCCCCTACAAAATCCCAGTATCGAATCTTCCCCTCTTCACCAGCACTTCGCCTTAGTTCCTCCCAGAAACTCTCCAACTCTTGCGAAAACATCTTATCAGTAAGCATCCTCTGTCTGATCATTTCCTCACGAGTTGTAGATCCGATTTTTCTCTCTTGAGAAGGTGGTCTCGGCCATCTTTCGCTTATTGGAAGAAGGTTTTCCCAATATCTGATTGCTTGAGCAAAGCTGTATGGAGAGATCTGTTCTAACTCCACAATCGGATGCCATGTTTTGACGAAGAGATTTGCTAGTTCTTCCTTGTTTAGTCGCCTTATTTTCTCCTCAAGCAGAAACGGGTCGGTGTATAAGGAGGTTGACTGATGTTTTACCCAGTCGCTCTGGAGCTTTATGACTGAAGCGAGGCGATGGATAGCTTCCGCGTCCAGGCAGAGCTCCTCGGGAAGCTCCCACTTCGGAAAGTACTTCCTAACAATCTCTATGACATCGTCAACGTCCACTGTGAATGGATCAAGCCCTCTCTCCTCGACGGATCTGCACAGGTCGATGATGCGTTGGAGGCGTTCGCTGCCAAGCTTTTTAACCTGTCCCTTTGAGGGCAACTAAAGCATCTCCTTAATGACCGATGTGCCCTCAACGTTTTGGACAGTGATTATATGAACATCCTTCTCCGTGAAGGTCAATTGGCTTGGAGTGATAGCCAGAAATTGCTCCTCCCCACCAACCGTCGACACGATCATGTCGGCTATCAGCTCTCTGCTCCTTGGATCAAGATGGATATCGTATTCGTCAACAGCTCTGAACTGGGATCGAACACGTTGTTGAAGTGCCAGCAAAAAGCTTATGGTAGCTGTGCTTCTCTCCCCGCCGCTCTGCGTGTAGGCGTCGAGAGGGACCGGTTTGGATCCCTTGAAGCCTACAAGTATTTGGAGGCCTGCTTCCTCAATGGCGGTCTCATTGAATAGTCTAACCTCTCCAATTGCTTGGGCTTGCGAGAGAATTCCCTGATATCTGGGGTTGACGTGATCTAGCAGATTCTTGATAACCGTTCTCCAAGCTCTCATCCTCTCCTTGACCTCACCTAATGCCTTCTCACGATTCTCCGCTGCCAGGCGTGCCTTCTCCTTCAGATCCAGATAGAGCTTGGAGTAGGATTCGTACATGCGTTCTATGTCTTCTGAAACGTCGGCGAGGGCTGCGAGGTGTCCGTCCGTCACCCTCATCTCGTCCAGTATTTCTTCAATACTCTTTATGACTGCTATCTTCAGGCCAGTCTCGCCAGCTTTCTTCTCAGCTTCATCGAGATCGCTGAGTGAGATCTGAAGTGCCCTCTCCAGTCTGTCGAGACTATCCACAAGAACTCTCTTTCGATACTGCAGCAAGGCTAGGTTGACCCTGCAATCTACGATCTCGTCGTAGATTCTCTCTATTTCGCGGTCTGAATGATCTCTCTTGGCTTGAAGATCGGAGATTTGGCTCTTCATTTCTTCGAGGTTTCTACTCGAGTCTTCAGCCGATTTCTTCAGGCTCTCACTCTTGAAGGTGAATCTTTGAGTCCAAGTGCTTTCTAGGTCTTTGTAGCTTCTCTTGATGTCGGAAAGCTGGCCTCTGACATCCACAGGGTTTACGATTTCCTGAAGAGTATTCTCTAGCTGCTGCATTCTGTTCAGATTCTCTCGTGTTTCTGTCTCTTGCATCTCCGTCCAATAGCGCATATCCTCCAGAGCTTGGTTTGCCAAGGAAACGCTTGATTCTTGTCCTGCTCTCTCATATTCAATTCTTAGTATCTCTTGGAAGAGCCCTTTCTGCTCTTCCTTTACTTGCTTGAGGCCTGCCTCAGTCTTATCCAGCTGGCTGTTGGTATTCTTCGTCTCATCATCGATTCGTGAAACTTCATTCCTCTTCTTCTGCATCTGCTTCTTCAAGTCAGAGACTGTCTTCTCTCTCCGTGCAGCCTCAGCCCATGCCAACTCCCTCTCCAGAAATCGACGCTTCAACCTCAGCTGCTTCTTCTGTTGATAGCGGTCGTATTGTTCTCTCCAGTAGGTCAGGGTCTGTTCAGCCGACTCTAAGAGCTTGCCAACAGACTCTTCCTGACTTAGTGTTCTGCTGAGTTTTCGTTGTGCCCTCAAAACATTTTGGCGGTAGGACTCAAATCCTACTGCAGCCTCAACCGTCCTCAGCTTGTCCTCAGGAGAGAGTACCGTGAATTGCTCCACCATGTTTTGGTGCATGATTATCAGTATGTTTTCTGGGTCGACTCCGAGCTTGGAGAGAAGTCTGACAACACGGCTTCTGGTCGCGGCCCTATTGTCTAGCTCAAACCAGTATTTCCCGTCTCGCCTCAAGCCTCTCGTCAGAAAGATCTGATCCTTTCTTATTCTTGGAACGGGTCTTCTTCCCTTTCTTGGAGAGTTGTCCAGAACCAAAGTGACTCTAGCTTGGTCCTTTCCCCATCTAATGAGATCGCTTAGCTTTCTAGACCGCTCCGTGTACGATTGTCCCAAAGCAACAGAGACGCCAATCAGCATGGAGGACTTGCCCGATCCATTCGGTCCGCAAACAACATTAACGCCTGGTTTGAACGGTACTCTAGCGTATTCATAGGACATGAAGTTCTCCAGGATGATCTCTTGAATCAGCACTTATAGAGCCTCAATCAGCGCAGTAATAGAACGCCTACTCTGATATTAAAGGAATTTTGTGAAGTGGAAATGCATGCAAGTTCAAAGCTGAATCAGAGCACTCCTCAACTGCAAAGTCGCATACATTAGAATCTTCGGAAAATACTGCAGGTCGCAGCGTTCAAATGTTGTCTTTCTATCTAGGAATTATCTCGGAAAATCGTGAAATCACACTTGCCAGAAATAGCTTCGGTCTTTACAGTAAAACGTACCCCTTAAGCAACTATTCACCAAGGTCAACTGTCGTGCACACACGAATGTGTAGAAGGTGGAAAAAAGTCAGATATCAGAATAGGATCCCGCCTTAGATCCGTAATGAGTACCCTCGAGCTCGCCACCTACGGCAAAGCTGTGTGCAAACCATAATTGAAACCGTCAAGTACTGTATCCCGTCAAGTGCAGCCCTTCCTCCGGGTTGAGTCCCTCCAGAAGGTAGAGGGAGACCACCGTAAAATCACCATTACAAGAGCACGTTGTGAGCACGTTGACTCCTGTACAGGAAAAAAGGATTTGACGAAAATGACGAAAGTGACGGAAATGACGGACTTGACGGTATGCACACTTGCATCTGACGGATCTGACGGTGCTGGCCTGCGCACGATGAGTTGAGGTTAACAATGGCGTGGCATTAACTTCTTAAAGACGACAAACAACTAAGAGATGGAGAG
>CP070826.1:179313-187202 GCA_020344435.1 Candidatus Bathyarchaeota archaeon
AAGAATCTTATAGAAGAATGTGATAAAGACCCTGCGAAGATTTCAAAAGAACTAGCAATAAGCGAAGTGAATGCTGACTATCTGATAAAGAAACTAGATGACAGTCTTTGAGGGGAGCATACATGAAGACTCTCCGAAAACATTTGAATGAGGCAAACTATTTATCTTCCAAGTTTGTCATCGAGCATTTCGCCCTGATGGTTTGAGTGTCCTTTGGAACGATTCGATTTCGAGGAAGAGAGGCTAAAACAAGAAATAGGGAAGCTTGAAGCGAGACGTGTTCTTATTCAACTTCCTGAAGGCTTGAAACTTCACGGCCCTCGATTGGCAAGTATTGTGGAGAAAGCAGGTGCCTTACCTATAGTTTCCGCGGACCCATGCTATGGGGCATGCGACTTGGTAACAGCTGAAGCTGAGAGTTTAGGAGTCGACTTAATTGTTCACTACGGGCACGCGAAATTGTCAGAGTACGAATGCATACCCACAATCTACGTGGAAGCTAGAGCAACCGTAGAAGTTAGTGATGCTGTTGAGAAGGCACTGCCTCTACTGAAAAATTGGCACAAAGTAGGTCTGGCCACAACAGTTCAACACATACAGACACTGAATAGAATCAAAGAAATTCTGCTTAATGCGGGGAAAACTGTTATTATCGGTGATGCGGAGCACTCAAGCTATCCAGGACAAGTGATTGGATGTAATTACTCTAATGTCAAATCAATAGCGAGGAATGTTGAAGCCTTCCTCTTCGTTGGAGGTGGACGATTCCATGCATTGGGCGTAGCCCTCTCAACATCAAAACCAACAATAGTTGCGGACCCATACGAGAATAGGGCTTTTTCAGTCGATGATGAGGCCAAAATCTTGCTCAAGAAGCGGTGGGCAAGCATCTGCGACGCCAAAGAGGCCGAAAGACTTGCCATCTTGATCGGCTTAAAGAACGGACAACAAAGACTGAGGGCCGCCATGAACCTGAAGGTGAAACTAAAGAAGCTTGGAAGGAGAGCTACACTACTAGCGATAACAGAGATTACGCCCATAGCGCTGATGCAGTTTCCCGACATTGATGCGTTCATAAACACAGCGTGTCCCAGAATATCATTAGATGATTCAAAGAACTTTCCGAAACCAGTTATCACCCTAAATGAGGCATACGCTATGCTAAACGAAATTACATGGGAAGAGCTATGCAGAAGAGGCTGGTTCGAAAGCTAGACCTAGAGAACGCCATAAGTGAGATTCCGCCTCACCCAGCGCCTAAGGCTTATCTGGAACAATACACGATAACGCCTCAAGCTGCTGCAGAGATACTCTACATTGCAGCATACATTAATGATGATATCATCGACAAAACTGTTGTAGACCTGGGCTGTGGCACAGGAAGACTGGGAATCGGCGCAGCCGTTTTGGGAGCAAAGCAAACGATAGGAGTCGACGTAGACAAGGTAGCTATAAGAATAGCACAGAGGAGCGCGGAGAATATGGGCATAGTGGAGAAGACGAGCTGGGTCACTGCAGACCTAAACGCCATACACGGAAAGTTTGACACCATTCTGCAGAATCCACCCTTTGGCGTACAGAAAAGAAGGGCAGATCGAGAATTCATAAAGAAGTCTCTCGAGTTGGGAGATAGAATATACTCGATTCACAAAGGAAGTGAACGCAACCGAAGGTTAATTAGGAGATTAAGAAGTCGTGGGACGAGATCTATATCGACGCAACCTTCTCCTTTTCTGAAGAGATTTATCGAGAAGTATGGTGGGAGGATTAGGGAAGTCTATGCCATGTTGATGGAAATTCCGCATATGTTTGATTTTCATGATAAGAAGAAGCATAGGTTTATTGTCGATTTGTATGTGATAGATGGATCGCATACGTTGAAGTCTTGAATACCTACATGCATTTCTGTTTTTAGGATTCAGCACGCATTTCCAACAGAAGGCAAACAACACGAGTCGATAAATCTCGTTTCACGTCTCATTAAACAAAAGATTTATTGATGGGCATGGGGGAAAGGTTAAGGGAACATTCTTATGAAAATCGACTTTCCGCGACTCCTTAAGTTCCACACAAAGAGAAAGCATAGTACAGAGGTTAATCTTCATATAACCTCGGGGGAGAGTTTATGAGTCCATCTGATAGGAAGAGTGGACAATTCGTTGTTCCTGGGAGGCGTTTAGGAGTCATTGAGGAATTTATGGCTGGTTCAGGAACATTTGTGGAGCACGGAGCAATATACTCCAAGACGACAGGGCGCACGCTCATTGATATGCTGAATAAGAAGGTTTCAGTGTACCCACTAGTTCACGGCGTGAATACCCCGAAAGTAGGAAGCACCGTGATCGGTCAGGTTTCCGATGTGCGGAACAAAAACGCTGGGGTGCGCATCTTGATCATTGGAAAAAGACCACTCTCGGGTTTCTTCACTGGAATTCTGCACGTTTCCAATGTAAGTCCAACCTACATCGAAACCATGTATAGCGTCTGTAAGCCAGGCGACCTCATAAGGGCTAAGGTTATTTCTTGCCTAAACAGAGCAAATCACCTGTCGACTGAAGACAAGAGCCTGGGGGTTATCTACGCTTTCTGCTCGCGCTGCGGTCATCTCCTACAGTTGGGAAGGGCAGACATGCGGTGTCCCAAGTGTGCGAATGTTGAGCCGCGAAAAGTGGCTCAAGATTATGGAAAGGTGATTATTTAGAGGAGTGACCAGTGAAGATCAAACTTCTGCGGAAGAAATCCAACGAATTGCGAATAGAGATTGCTGGGGAAGGGCACACGTTCTGCAATATGCTGCAGAAGGCTCTGCTAGAAGACGAAACTGTTGAAATGGCGGGATATACTGTACCTCATCCCCTCATGACAAAAGCTATCGTCTACGTACATACTAAGGGAAGGCGAGGACCAGAGACTGCAATACGTGAAGCGGCAAAAAAACTGCGGACGAGAAGCACTGAATTGAAGAGCGCCTTGGAGAAGGCATTTCAAGAATATGACAAGATGGCTGGCGACTGCTGACGGTCTCATAAACTAAGTTTCTCTTTGGCAATGAGGATGAGGGAGCAGAAGGCTTCAGCTGCGTCTCTATCCTGTTCCAGAATTTCAACTCCCTCCTCGATTGTCATAACATTCCGTATCCAAGCATATACGATCAGAGCCTCTACAGCGTCCGCCTGTTCGTGACGGCTAATTCTTGACCGCAGAAGCTTCCTTAGCCCTGCTTTTCTAAGAGCCAAAGCTAGCAAGTTGTTATCAACTCTTACGCCCATTGGCTCACGGTTCTTCCTCGACTCGGCTACCGAGAAAAGGAAGTTCACATACGCGTCTCCAAGGGCGGCAAGTTTATGATCTGCTAAAACTTCGTGAAGAGTTTCATATTTTGATACGAAATCTAACACAATGTTCACCCCACATCTTCTCTTATCCACTACATACATAGTATATTTGAAAAGCTTAATTATGCTCCAGACCCGTTCTTGGGTGAGCTTGGGCCGCCGATGAGAAGAAGAAAACTTGTGAGAATTCCGTCCATAAAACCTGAAATTAGAATTTTGGGAGTAGATGACGGATTCTTTGACCCCCACACCCATGGACTCGTGGACGTTGTTGGGGTTGTCTTCAAGGGTGGATATTGGCTTGATGGAGTCATGCGAACTGAGGTAGAGATCGATGGGTTGGATGCGACGGAGAAGATAGCCTCAATGATTCTACACTCGCCCCATTACAATCAACTTAGAGTTGTGTTCTTAAACGGGGTTACCTTTGGAGGCTTCAATGTAGTTGATTTGAAGGAGCTTTTGGAAAGAATTGAGCTACCAGTCATAGCAGTTTCAAGGGAGAAGCCCGACTTGGAGAGTATCAGAAGAGCCCTCAAGAATTTGCCCGAATCTCGAAGGCGATGGAGAGCCATAGAGAACGCTGGAAGGGCTATCGAGGTGCAGACGCGAAATGCAGGAGAATCCATCTATGCGCAAATCGTAGGAATATCGGAGGACACTGCAAAGAGACTTCTGGAGAACACATCCACTCGGAGTAATGTTCCTGAAGCACTGAGGGTGGCCCACATAATAGCCTCTGGACTTTCTAGACCCGAAGAAAAGATTTAAATGCGTCGAGATTATCGGTGAGAGAACGACGGGTGATGTAATGGAGTTTTGTCCTAAATGTGGAACAAGGCTGACTCCAGCTAAGAAAACGAGGAGGGGCAAGACTACCTTTGTCCTGTCGTGTCCAAAATGTGGCTACAAGAAGCCTGCAGCTCCAACCCCTGTGCCCACGATTATTGAACATGAACCCCAGGAGCGTATTGCCGTAATTGGAAAGAAAGAACAGAAGTTGAGGACGTTGCCCACTGTTAAGACTGAATGTCCCAAATGTGGAAACATGAAGGCGTATGTGTGGCAAGTTCAGACCAGAGGAACAGACGAGTCTTCAACACAGTTCTTCAGGTGCACCAAGTGTAATTACACCTTCAGAGAGTATAGCTAATGCGTTTGCCTCAATGTATGGGTCTTCAAACTAAAGCCTTCATGAAAGGGGTCTTAACTGTTCGACTGTGCCTATGAAAGTTCCATCAAGAAGAAACAGTTCGGCACCATCGATATTGACGCTTCTTGAACGCAACATTGGACCAATGAACCCTCTTGTCCTCACATCCTTTCGCATGCGTTTCTTGTTAACGGTTTGTCCTCCTAAAAAATGGTTGAAAGAGGGCATTATGAAAAAATGCGCTGCACCAGTTCTAACGTTGAATTGTCTCTCCAATAGAGCAACCGAATCGTTATCAGCTTTTATACCTAGATGCTTGAGAAGCGACCTCGCCAGTTGAGCTTTATGACATCGTGCCCTAACCCACACCTGCCTCGAAATTCGGAAGCCCAAGGGATCACGGAAAGCAACCATCGGATGAATATGCCCTGTGATTAGGGTTCGGCACTGCAAGAGTTCCGGAGCAGGCCAGGCGTGTCCATGGAAAAGCCCAACTTCCCCGAGGGCAGTTCCCTTTGCAGACAATATCTCCACGTCCTGCGGCAGGAGAGCCTCAAGATTTCCATCATGGTTTCCTGGTATGACTTGGATATTTGGGACTTTTTTGTACAGAGTTTCGAAAAGCGATGGAATATCCTGCCATTCCTTCATCTTAACTTTTGAGACTGCGTGTTTCACATCACCGAGGAAAATAAGGTTGGTTGGTCTGACTAATTTGATAAGTCTTAACATTTTGGTTAAGATTTTTGGCGTCTGAGATGGAACGTGAATCCCCTTCTCTATCAGAGCTGTTTCCCAGCCGATGTGTAGGTCAGCCACCACAAGAACACGCTTGGCTTTCTCCTGCAAAAGTATGGCAGGGAATGATCTTATCGGCTTCAACTGGAGCACTCTGCCCTCTATGCGTGCACTCAGTTATATCTCTGTGGAAAGAATTGCCACTGTAATGAACTTCACATACGTGCAGGTTATCGCTCAAAAATCTCTAGACTGAGCTTCTTCTGATAGCTCTATGGAGCTGTTTGTTGCTTGCAGCTATGAATGAAACTGTTTGGGTGGGGGTTAATGAGGCATTTAGTTCCTTTCCCTCCGGAGTAGTCATTGTTCCGCCTGCTTCGAGTAGGATGAGGTAACTTGCAGCTACATCTGTGACTCGTAGTTTGCCTCTCATGTCGATGAAGGCATCCGTCGTACCGTCAGCCACGTAGCAGATTTCGAGTGCATTTGCTCCTAGATGTCGGAGATGACTCGCTTTTTTGAGTATGCCCATGAATGAAGTTTCGAATTCCTTCCTCCTAGGTGTGCCCAAGTCAATGCCAATTACTGCGTCCTTCAGTGAGGATTCTGTGGAGGGTTTGATTCTCTGGTCGTTTCGATACGCGCCTCGACCGAGTATTGCAGTGTACGTGATGTTGTGGAGTATGTCAGACACTAGCGCCTTGTCTATGTCACTGATATTTCTTGTTTCTGATGCTGCTAGGGATGTGGCTACAAAGGGTAATCCGCGGATTGCGTTTGTTGTGCCATCTATCGGGTCTGTTGTGAGATAGTACGCAGAGGGGTTTCTGCCGATTCTTTTGGTTCCCGATTCTTCACTGATGAGCGTGCATGATGCGTTGTTTTTCTCCAAGGTTTCAATCAGGGCTTTCTCGGCGATTAGGTCGATTTCTTTCATCTGGTCCCCACCGGCGCCCTTACCATATGTCTTGGCAGCTTCTGGTTTTGCAAAGAGAGGGAGAACTTTCTCTCTTATCTGCTGGGCACATTCTATGAGGAGCGGTAACCCTTCCATCCTTCCTCAGCCTCCTACACTGAAAGCCTCTTTGTCCCTTTTTAACATGAGCGGTGAAGCCATGTATGGATTCGAAGAAGCTTAGATGCACTCATGGATAGTGCCATTCTCTAATCATCTTCTGGGGTGCGTTTGAGTTTTCTCGCCCATACCGGCACTGAGGCTTGGTCAAGTGCCTCTGTGATCGTGGAGAGGCTATGTACAGTCCCGTCTCAAAATTCTGGCTCAATTCAACAATCACTTTCTCCAGTCTCGATGATCGAAAGCCGCAATTCTCACACCTGAAGCCTTTCCCAAAGCCCATAGACTTCATTCGCTTGCGGCATCTAAGACACTTTGGATTATGGAGAGCAACCCTTGGAGTCTTCTCTATAATTCGTAGTTTCTCCAAGTTGACTGTCATCTGATGTGTTGGTGAAGCGGGTCGAATGCCACCGTAAGCTTCGACAAAGTCCCCCTTAATCAGCTTTCTTGCGACTGTCTGAAGAGTGCCTGTCGGTCTGTAGGCTGCACAGTCCATCTTCCCAGTTCTGTCTTGCAGCATAAATATAACGTGTCCTCCGGCGATTACCTTTGGATCTTCTGCCACTAACCCACTAACAATCAAGGGGGCGAAAGGTCTCGCTTGAGCTATCGAGCTAACTCTCCGAAGATGAGCATCAGTTCCGTGATTTGTTCGGAAGACAACCCATCGCTCAATTGGCTCATCCGAACGAACAATCCTGTGGGCTTCTATGATGGCTTTTGGATTTTCTCCTCGGATTCCATATAGTATGGGATCTGAACCGCGGGGTGTTATGAGTGTTCGTTCTGTCTCTGGGTCTACATTGTTGAATGTTAATGGAGAGGTCTTATCATTCATTTCAGCGATTGAGGACTCTTCTATTCTGCGGGGAGTACCACGATTCTCTAGCGCTCGGTACGCGATGAGCTCGTAAGTGTGGTCCCCTTCAAGAGCTTCTCCTATCGCAGCCAAACCTCCGATGATGCCCCTTCCCCTCTTGAAACCTACGGCCTCAGCATCGAATTTGTTAACGATCCTCAGAGCAGTCCTTATCCTCACCAATCCCTGAATAGTCTTCTTCGCGAAGGCTTTGATCTGCTCTGGAACGTGATTCAGGAGGAAGACTATGCCCGGATCTGTGCCTTCATACCCAAGATCTGAATTCTCGTGAATAGCCTTAATGACGGTCTCCCTGATCTCTTCCACAGATTCCTGTTTGCATTTGATTCTGAGACATAGGGCGCCGTTGCCTCGAGTCTTCCATGGAACATTTGGGTTGAGTCGAACAAGATTTGGATAGTCAGTGAACGAAGCGCCAAGTTCCTTGAGTTTCTGAACTAGTATCGCCGCTATATAGGTCGTACAGCCAGTTGTGGGCGAATCAGTGTCATCAAATCCAATGTGCATCTTGGGCATTAGCGCCTAGCACCCACTTCTGAGAAGAGCTGACTGATAATGAGCCTTAACTGATGAAGGTACATAAAAAGAGAAGGAGACAGGTTAAGGTTCCTCAATCACTATCATGGTCAAGGTAGATCGAACCTTGTCTAAGCGTCGGATGTGCCAGGTTACGATTTCCTTCAGCTTATCCATGCTCTCAGCCCC
>CP070826.1:187302-194768 GCA_020344435.1 Candidatus Bathyarchaeota archaeon
TTGTCCTCTTCCCAAGAGCTTGTCGTAGCCAAGCGCGTTCAAATCTACCTTGACGCCCCCTTTTGATTTCTTGGCTTTTTCAGATATTATGAGTTCATTGACCTGTTCGTCTAGTTCGCCAATGTTTATCGCCTTTGACTCACTTCTTCTAGGAGGTTTGAATCCATGTTTGCCGAATCGGTTTGGAGCATATTTCACAGTGTGCGTCCATTTGTGTTTCTTGCCTCCAGCCTTTCCGCGGCCTCCTCGTTGTCCTCCGCCTCTGTGTTGGCCTATGATACCGTAGCCATGTGTTCGTGAGCCACGTTTCTTTCGGATCTTCCTCTTTTTGTGGGGCATCTCAGATTCTCCATTATCCCCTGATTAAGCAGAGTGCAATAAAAAGATAGTGAAAGCGCGGGCCTTCGGGATTTCCTGTGTTCAGGTTTCGGAAAAGCGGAAGTGTGGTTCTTTTCTGACCCATCTGCAGGAAAATATGGAATGTTTGATTTGTTTGATTCTCAGTCTGGGCTTGAATTCTTGCTGGCGATTAAGGTTAAGACCCTCTACGAGCTAGAGGGAGAGAACCGCTGTCAAACCGTCATTTCAGCAAGAGTGGTGCTCCGGCCGGGATTCGAACCCGGGTCGGCGGCTCGAGAGGCCGTCATACTTAACCGGACTATACTACCGGAGCCCAGATAATACGCATTTTCTCATTTGCGTTTCCGATATATAGCGACATGGTCTCTGTCGCTGTAGCGAACATATTCAAACCCGACTTCTATAAGTTTCTTTTCTTCTTCTGCATAAATGCATCAGTCTGGCCTATTTGTTCGCACATGCTATTCTTGAGATGATTGAGTGTATTTTTGTGGATTTGCTTCGAAGGCTTTTTTGCATCCTGGCGCACAGAAATAGTATGTTTTTCCATTATATGTCGTCTTGTACTTTGCTGTCTTCTCATCTACATCCATATCACAGACAAGATCTCTTGCCATTACTTCACCTCCTTTATGCGTACTCTGGTTGTATGTTAGTTCTTCTCAGAAGGTTTGCGTTGGTGACAACGGTTACGGAGCTGGTGGCCATAGCAATCTCAGCTATTACGGGGTGTGCAAGGCCTAGCATCGCAAATGGGATCATCACGATATTATAGAAGAACGCCCAGAACAGGTTTTGCTTTATCTTCCGAAAAGTTGCTCGCGATAATTTGACAGCTTTAACCACGTCTGATAAGTTGCCTCTCACGAGCACAATGTCTCCTGCTTCGATAGCTATGTCCGTTCCAGTGCCTATTGCGATGCCGACGTTGGCTTGAGTAAGAGCCGGGGCATCGTTTATCCCATCCCCAACCATGGCGACGAGTCCAACTTCTTCCTGAAGTCTCTGGATCTCAGCCACCTTCCTGTCTGGAAGCACCTCAGCCAGCACCTTTGTTATGCCGACCTTGCGTGCGATCGCTTCCCCAGTCCGTTGGTTATCTCCAGTAAGCATAGTTGTTTGAAGCCCCATCCTTTCCAGTTCTGCAATAGCTTCCACAGAGTCGTCTTTGAGGGTGTCAGCTTCTGCCACGACTCCGACACATTTCCTGTTCTTGGCAACAAGCATCGCAGTCTTCGCTTCCTCCTCCAATCTTTTAAGCTCAGATTCTAAGCTGCTGTAGTCAATCCCTTCTTCATCCATAAGCTTCCGGTTGCCAACTAGAACAGTGATCTGTCCTTTGATCTCTCCCCTGATTCCCCTGCCAGTGATGGCCTCGAACTTCTCCAATTTCGCGAGTTTTAAATCTTTTTCCTCGGCTTTTCTGATAATGGCTTCTGCCAAGGGATGTTCAGATCCCTTTTCAATGCTGGCGGCTAACATCAAAACTTCGCTCTCTTGGAATCCTTCTATGGGAATCGTGTCTGTCACGTCAGGTTTTCCCTTGGTTATTGTGCCTGTTTTGTCGAAGACGATTACTCGGGTGTCTTTGAGTGTTTGGATCGCTTCTCCACGCCTGATCAAGATGCCGTTCTCAGCGCCCATTCCGCTTCCTACCATGAGAACTGTTGGTGTTGCCAACCCGAGGGCGCAGGGGCATGCAATAACCAGCGTCGCCACAGCGGCGAATATTGCCAATGAGATTACACTCAGCGTCGGGTCAACCCAAGGAAGGAAGTTGCTTGCCCAAGCACCAACACTACCTATGAATCTGGGAAGGACTAACCATAGGACAACAGTCAAGGAAGCTAGAACTAAGACTGCGGGGACGAAATAGCTCGTCACTCGATCAGCGAATTCTTGGATGGGCACCTTTGAACCTTGGGCCTCTTCCACCATCTTTATGACTTGGGAAAGGAAGGTTTCTTTTCCAATTTTGGTTGCCCTGACCTTCAGAAGCCCTCTTTGGTTGATTGTGGCACCGATGACCTCGTCGCCCAGCTTTTTGAGCACGGGCATAGACTCTCCTGTCGCCATCGACTCATCTACACCGCTCTCACCCTCGGTGACAACTCCGTCTGTAGGTATCTTCTCTCCTGGTCGCACAACCATGAGATCGCCCACTTCGACCTCGTCGATGGAAACCTCAATTTCGTTTTCATCTTTCAGGATCCTTGCGGTCTTCGCTTCAAGCTCTAGAAGTCTTCTGATGGCTTGCGATGCTCTTCCCTTGGCTTTTGCTTCGATGTATCTTCCCGTGAGATGAAAGGACATAATCATTGCTGCGACTCCTGCATAGTTGGCTATAGAGGCGAAGAATGATGGCGGTCCCGTTAGGAAGGAGGCCAATGTACCGAGCATGATGAGTACGTCCATATTTGCTGTGACGTGGGTTATGGCTTTTGCCGCTGACTTGTAGGTGTTCCATCCGGGGTAGAAGAGAACTGGGGCTGCGAAGGCAATCATGCCGAGATTGAACACTGTTGAGTTGGGCCAGCTGATTCCAAGGATCATTTCAGGGATCATCCAGACCATGATTGGTATTGTGAGCGCCCAGGAGATGAGGACTCTTCTCCTCGCGGTTGAGAATGCCTTGAACTCTCTCGCTTCTTCCTCCTCAAACCTTGCCCGTTGATCCTCTCTGCTCAGAACTTTGTACCCGACATCTTCGACGACATTCTCGATTTCTTCATACTCTATTTCGTTTGGATTGTAGGTGACGGTTGCCTTCTCGGTCGCCAGATTGACGTTTGCTTCTTTGATGCCCTTCTTCTTTCTTAGAGCATTTTCAATGGTCTGTGAACAAGAAGCGCAAGTCATCCCTCCAATCCTCAGGATGGTCTTCTGCGTCCCTTCAGCTACATTGTAGCCTGTTTCCTCGATGACCTGTGTTAGGTCTTTTTCATCTGCAGTGTTGTCATCGTATTCGACGTATGCGGTTTCCGTTGCGAAATTGACTACTGCTTTGTCTACTCCTTCGGCTTTCAGCAATGCCTTCTCTATTGTCTGAGCACAAGCCGTGCAGTGCATTCCACCGATCTTAATCTGTTTTTTTTGCTTGGTCATTCAGGTCTTCCCCTTCTCGATCTTTAAGGAGTGAGCTGCTGATGATAATTCGTTCTTGTAAGCTTGGGCACAATGAGCGCAGCAGAAGATTTTTTCTCTGCCAGCTATTGCCTCTCTGTATCCCCCTTCGTATATTTTGCAGCCGCAGTGGAAACATACACTCAGGTTTGGTTCGATGGTCATGGAGATCATTGACGCAATTCGTTTGTAGATACGGGCGGCTAATTCCTTCCCTGTAGCTGTCAACGTGTACACTACCTTTGGCCTCTGACCTACGGGTCTTTTGGTCGACCTTACTAGGCCATTCTTTTCAAGCTGTTTAAGAAAAGGATAGAGCAGACTTGGATTGACTGGTCTGCCGATTCTTTCTTCGACTTCTTTCATGATTCCATATCCATGAAGAGGTTTCTCGCTGAGAAGCAGAATGATGGAGGATCGTATCATATCCAAGGCAACGTCTTCACTCGGCATTATATTACCTGGAAATATATTGCCCATAGATATATTTTAGTGTTACTCATACATAGTGGGTTAGAGTGGGACTGCATTCATCGAAGACAACTCCCACAAAACAATACTACCGGATCCCCATAATTAGGAGAGGAATCTAATCCGTGAGTTTCTAGCTTAATGGAAGAAGAAGAGAGAAGAGTGAAGTTCTAGGATTTTCTAGAATTCTCCATCTTCGTCTTCAGGCATTTCTCCTGGTCCTTTTCCTACGTCCTTGGGCTTTGTCGCTGCGATAACATCGTCGATTCTTAGGATCATTGAGGCGGATTCTGTGGCAGATTTCACTGCCTGCTCTTTAACTCGGAGAGGTTCAATGACTCCTTTACTATGCATGTTAAGGATTTTGCCCGTGAAGACGTCGACGCCTTTCAGATGGCCCTTAGATTTTTCATGTGCGGCTCTTAATGCAACAAGAATGTCAATCGGTTCAAGGCCTGCATTTTCAGCGAGGGTTCTGGGCACTATTTCTACGGAATCTGCGAAGGCTTCTATGGCAAGTTGCTCTCTCCCACCAACCTTTGTAGCGTATGGGCGGACAACCTTTGCTATCTCCGACTCTGTAGCTCCTCCGCCAGCGACGATTTTATTGTGTTCAACAACATCTGCGACAACGGATAGGGCGTCGTGCAGGGCCCTCTCAGCCTCGTCGACCATTCTTTCCAAGCCTGCGCGAATCAGAATCGTCACTGAGCGTGGATGTTTGCATTTTTCCACGAAGACCATCTTGTCTTCGCCAACCTTACGCTCTTCCACCAATCCTGCCGCTCCCAAGTCTTTGGCTTTCAGGTCGTCGAGGTTTGAAACTATCTTTCCACCAGTTGCCCTAGAGAGCTTCTCCATGTCAGATTGTTTAACCCTCCGAGCGGCTATGATTCCCTTCTTCGCTAGGAAATGCTGGGCAACATCGTCGATTCCTTTCTGACAGAACACTACGTTTGCGCCTGAACTCTTGATCTTGTCGACCATTTCCTTTAGCATGCGACTTTCTTTATCAAGAAAGGCCTTCATCTGCGTGGGATCTCGTATCCTAATCTCGGCGTTGAACTCTGTCTTCTCAACCTCCAGTGGAGAGTCAAGTAACGCAACTTTTGCCTTTTCGATTCTTTTCGGCATGCCAGTATGAACTCTCTCTTTGTCAACTATTATGCCCTTTACGAGTTCAGAGTCGAGGAGACTCTTTCCCTCCTTCTTTATGATCTGAATATTATCGATGTCTGCAATGCTCTTTCCACCCCGTTCCTCAACAATCTGTCTCACCGCGTCAATGGCAATTTCAGCGAGGTGTTCTCTTGCAGTGCCGACCGCTTTGCTTGTCATTGATGTTACGGCAACCTTCTTCAGGGTTCCACGGTCCTCGAGATCCACCGAAATCCCAACCTTACTTAGAGCTTCCATCGCTTTCTGGCATGCCTTTCTGTACCCGCTTACGATAACGGTTGGGTGGATGTTTTGGTTAAGCAGCTCTTCAGCTCTACGCAAGAGTTCCCCAGCTAAGATCACAGCAGTTGTGGTTCCGTCGCCGACCATGTCATCCTGTGTCTTGGCTACTTCAACCATCATCTTTGCTGCTGGGTGCTCAACGTCTATCTCGTCTAGAATGGCTGCTCCATCGTTGGTTATAGTGATGTCTCCTAGGCTGTCTATAAGCATCTTGTCCATGCCGCGGGGACCAAGGGTTGTTCTCAGAACCTCCGATATGATTCGAGCTGCCATGAAGTTGTTTCTTTGGGCGTCTCTGCCTCTTCTGCGAGCGGTTCCCTCTTTTAGAATAAGAACTGGCTGTCCAGCTTGTGTAGTTAAATAGGCCATGCAAATCCTCCTTTCATGCTGAATTTGGGTCTATCTACTGCAGTTTTCCACTGAGATATAAACTTTTTCTGGCTAGCTACTGTCAGATTCAAGGATTCATGAGCCCATCATACATGCTTTGAGCGTTTCATTATGAAGTATGAAGGGTGCATAGATGCATAAGAGCATAAAGCGCACGTGCGCACACCTCTGAATCTGAACCTGGACTTCATAATCGATTTATCTTGTTGCATTTCACAGGTTTCAACATACTCGCTCAATTTGAGGATTGGCAATGTCCAAGAATGACTTCGACAAACTTCTGATTGAGGCAATTGATGATGGACTAGCTTCTCTGGGAGAATCCTCGAAGGACGCAATATATTTTCATCTAGAAAAAGGCTTCAACGTTAGAAAGTCAGAGATTCCCTCAAGGATCGATAGTTTCAAGGAAGCAATCGAAGGGATTTTTGGATCCGGAGCTCGTTTCCTCGAGACTCTAATTCTGACAAAACTGCATCGAAGAATTGGGCAGAACTCCGACGGGGAGGGCAAGTGCAGAAGCCCGAATTTCATTAAGGGTGTAGCATCTGCCAAGCAGAAGTTTCTTCGAGATAGAGGAGAAGGCATTCTCCAATGCTGTTAGACGAAGTGGAGTTGACAGTATGAACCCTCGCCATAAAGCAGTAATCTCAATTGTCATTGCCGTAACTTGCATGATCACGGTTATATATGGTATTTCGCAAGCCATCCTGCTCGAAAGCTTCGGCAATCTAGAAGAGCAGACTACTATCGAGAATGTTGAGCGCGTGGCAGACGCTTTGAGTGACGAAGTCTCAGATCTGGACACGTTCACTTATGACTGGGCTGCATGGGATGATACTTACGCATTCATCGAGGAGATGAGTATCGACTATGTTGAATCGAATCTGCTTGATGAGACCTTCATTGGCGCGGAGATTAACCTCATGGTTTTTGTCAACTCCTCTGGACAGAGTGTCTTTAGCAAGGCTTTCGATTTGCAGAATGAAACAGAGATAGAAGTCCCGCAGAGCTTCTGGGAATTGCTGTTTGCTCAAGAGAATCTTTGGCTACATAACGAACCAGAGAACAGTACAAGCGGGATTATCTTTCTTCCAGAAGGCCCAATGATCATTGCGTCACGACCAATAATAACGAGCGAAAATGAAGGACCCGTTCGTGGAGCTCTGATTATGGGACGCTACTTAGACTCTGAAAAGATAGAGAGCCTTGCGGCGAGAACACATTTGTCCATCACTCTGCATAGCACCGACGATTCTCAACTGCCTGCAGACTTTAGAGAGGTCCTTTCACTCCTATCAGATGAACAGCCGACTCTCGTCTTGCCACTGAGCGAGGATGATGTTGCAGGATACTCCCTAGTGAAGGATGTCAAAGGAAGTTCGGTTCTCTTAATGAGAGTCGATATGCCCCGAGACATCTACAAGCAAGGCCAATCTAGCCTTTTCCATCTTCTCTCAGCGCTCCTAGTGATTGGTCTGGTATTTGGCATCACATCCCTATTGTCTCTTGAGAAATTGGTACTAGCACGTGTTGAGTTGAAAGAGACCAGAGCACAGCTCCTCAAAGCTGAAAGGTTGGCCGCCATCGGAGAACTAGCCGCTATTATCGGACATGATTTGCGCAATCCATTAACAGGTATTGCGGGCGCTTCATACTAC
>CP070826.1:194868-202271 GCA_020344435.1 Candidatus Bathyarchaeota archaeon
CCGCCCGTGGGGATTGAACTGGCCAAGCAGCTGATAAACAGCAGTATCGAGACTGACCTAGCAAGGGGACTTGTAGAAGAGGCTCAAGCCTTCGGAGTCTTGACCTCCACCGAGGACTTCGACGAGGGCGTCGCCGCCTTCATAGAGAAGAGAAAGCCAAAGTACAAAGGAAAGTAGCGACAGCTATCGCCCAAAAATGCCCAAGGATGCTGTTGAAGAGATTTTAAAAGAAGTCTAACCCATCGCACAGACTCAACAGTGCCCGATATGAGAAACTGATTTAAAACACTGTCCAGCTTTAAGATTACTCTACATTAAAGTGGAGAGGATCTGCTGACTGGAAGTGCCTGAATGAGGAAAGTTGCGATTGTAGCCGGAGGAGCCACGAAATGTGGCAGGAGAGAGGCTTCCTGGAGGGATCTAGTGCAGGAAGCAGGAAAGAGCATGTTTGATAGCGTTGACAACATCTCTCCTAGAGACATCGAGGCCCTTCTGGTCGGAGCTGCACAGCCCGAGAGGTTCACGTTCCAAGTTCACGTGGCCCCAATGGTGGCTGAGTATCTAGGCATAACACCAACAAAGGTCATTGCGACCACAGAGCTTATGTGCGCCTCAGGACAGGCCGCCATCAGATATGCATGGGCCTGCGTTGCAAGCGGCATGGCCGACATCGCCCTGGCTTTTGGCGTTGAGAAGATGTACATGAGGGACATGGCAGAGGCCCAGACAAACATGACCTGCGTTCTTGATCGAGAGTGGGACGGAGTCAACGGACTATCAGCCCCGCCATTCTTTGCCATGACAGCTCAAAGGCACATGTTTGAGTATGGCACAACGAAGGAGCAGATGGCCATGGTCTCTGCCAAGAACCATCACTACTCCACAATGAACCCAATAGCCCAGTTCCAGAAAGAAGTGACGGTTGAAAAAGTATTAAGTTCCCCCATGGTTTCTCCACCACTAAACCTGTTCGACTGCAGCGGAATAACTGACGGCGCTGCAGGCGTCATACTGGTGCCAGCGGAAGATGCCAGCAAATATACGGACACCCCACTCCACCTCATAGGCAGTGGACAAGCCAACATAGGAAATGTAGTGAATAACCTGGCAAGCATAACCGAGTGGGTTCCGCTGAAACTTGCCGTCGAAGAGACCCTGAGAACAGCAAAGATAACCCGGGACGACATCGACATCGCAGAGCTGCACGACTGCTTCACCATCTCAGAAATCATGGAATACGAAGCGTTCGGATGGTGCGAAAAGGGCGGAGGCGGAGCCTTCATCGAGGAAGGAGAACCCTATATCGGAGGGAAGGTAGCCGCGAACCCAAGAGGAGGACTGCTTGGATGCGGACATCCACTAGGCGCAACCGCCATCCTGCAGGCCATAGACGTAATGCAGCAGTTCAGGGGAGAAGTGCCCAAAGGACGATTAGTCAAAGACGCGGAGATAGCAGTCACGCAAAACCTGAGCGGAGCAGCAAACGTTCACAGCATAATGGCCTATTCGAGGAGTCCAAAATGAAGAAAGTGAAATCCGAGCGAGTGAAGCGAACAGAAGAGATCAAACTCCCACAGATGCTTGACTTCTATCCCTTAGAAGACGAGAAGAACACAAGGATCAGCCTTTTCTTCGAGAATCTCAAGGAACACCGGCTGACCACAACGAAGTGCAACTCCTGCGGAAAACTCCTGTGGCCACCGAGAATAATCTGTCCAGATTGCATGTCCGACGAGCTTGAGTGGATTGACCTAGGCTCTGAAGGCGAACTCTACGCCTTCACAGAGATGCGGCTTGGTGCACCCTTAGGCTTCGCTGAAGACGTTCCCTTCTGCATTGGCATAGTCAAGATTAGCGGGCTATCCATCTCTGCCAGAATAGATAATGCAAAATATGAAGAACTCAAGATCGGGGCCAAGGTTCAACTGAAAATAGTCGAATTGGAAGACGGCAGGGTATTCTACAGATTCGTCCCAAGCAAATAATCATGCATTAAAAAAATGAAGGAGAGTTAGAATGGAGCAGCGTCTCTTCGAGAAATTCCACGAGTGGTATGAGAATCGGCACGAATACGCCAAAGGATGGAAGGAGAGGACTGGAGGAAAGGCTCTAGGATACTTCTGCACCTACGCACCCGAGGAGATAATCTACGCAGCAGGAGTCCTGCCGGTGCGGATTCTGGGCAGCCACGAGGCCCAGAGCTTCACAGAACCACACATCTTCGCCATGTTCTGTCCCCTCTGTCGAGACTGCCTGGCACAAGGGCTGCAGGGCAGATACGACTATCTCAACGGAATAATGATAGCACAATGCTGTCTGCACATGCGCCAAGCCTTCACAAGCTGGCAGAAACACATACCGCAGGAATACAGTTACTACCTCTACATGCCACATGGCATCCAAACGCCCAGAGCATATCCATACCTGCGAGGAGAACTGGAAGATTTCAAGAAATCCCTTGAAGAGTGGACGGGAAGGGAGATCACCAACAAAGACCTGGACCACGCGATTGAAGTGTACAACGAGAACCGCCGCCTCATGAAGCAGGTCTACAGCTTCAGAAGAGAGAAGACCCCAAGACTCACGGGGCTGGAAGCGATGGAGATGGTCGTCTCCAGCCAGATGGTCGACAAGGAAGAACACAATCAAGCCCTGAAGAAACTCCTGAAGGAACTGCCCAATCGCAAGCTCAACCGCAGCACAGGCACAAGATTGATGGTTCTCGGCAGCGAAGATGACGACGTGGAATTCCTAAGCATGGTGGAGTCTCTAGACGCAACCTTCGTCATTGAAGACCACTGCACAGGAAGCAGATACTTCTGGAACGAAGTCATTCCACAAGAGGACAGGCTAGCAGCAATAGCCGCCCGATACATAGACCGACCAGCCTGCCCAAGCAAAGACTGGCCCAAACGAACCAGACTCCCACACATCCTAAAGCTGGCCAAGGACTACGATGTCGAGGGCGCAATCCTCATCCAGCAGAAATTCTGCGACCCCCACGAACTGGACATCCCAGCAATCAGATCCCACTTGGAAACGAATGGCATCCCCACATACTTCCTCGAGTTCGACGTGACAGTCCCCGTAGGACAGTTCAAAACCCGCGTGGAAGCATTCCTAGAGACATTTCAGCTTCCAACAGACCTATTTTAGGAGAATGAGAAGAATGGCTGAGAATAAGTATGAGACGAAACCGTTAGATTGTTGGAACGAAGCTAAGCAACTCAGAAAAGACTACTACGAGAATTTTGCGAGAGCCCGCAAGAATGGCGGAATCCGATGGGCAGGAGGAGCCTGGTCCTTCAGCGCGGTCCCAGCAGGACTCGGCGACGACGTGTACAGCCTCACAGGCGAGCCCTACGGGGCAACCGTGGCCTTCAACAAGGAATTTGCAGAGGAGTGCCACGAAGCCGCCGAAGCCAAAGGATACGCCCGCGACCTCTGCGCCTACATGCGAAATTACTGGGGCTCCATACTCCTCGACAAGTTCGCGTGGGGCGGAGAATGGCCCAAACCCGACTTCTTATGGACAACCCACATCTGCTGTAGCCATGCGAAATGGTACCAGGTAGCAAGCGAACTTGAAGGGAACGTCCCATTCTTCTGCGTCGACGTCAGCGTGGGCCCCTACAATGAACGGAGCGAGAGAAAACTGAACTACATGGTCTCTCAGATGATGGATGGCATCGAATGGATGGAGAAGGTTACCGGAAGAGAGTATGATGACGAGAAGCTGATCCAGGCAGTCTACAATGAGTGCCGCGCCACTTCCTTATGGGCTGAAATATGCACGCTCAACAAGACCATCCCAACCCCATTGGATGAGAAGACAATGTACTCGCTCTATGTACTCGGCACCCTCATGAAGCACAGAAAGGAATGTGCCGACTTCTACGAGAAACTCAGAGACGAAGTCAAGGATCGAGTTGCCAACAAGATTGCGGCCGTGGGCAATGAAAGGTTCCGCGTCATGACGGATACTCAACCCCCATGGGCCTTCCTCGAGTTGTGGAGATACCTCCAGAAATACGGAGTTGTCTCAATAGGATCCCTCTACACCTTCGGTCTCATAGGAATCTTCGAAGTGAAGGAGGATGGAACCTGGGGACCCAGAACCACCCCTCAAGAGCAAGGCATCGAGATAGAGACCAGAGAAGAAGCGCTGAAGACCTTGGCGGAGTGGACCCTCAGCAGGCCAGAATGGCAACACTTCTACTCGCCAGAGCTTAAGAGCGAGATGATGAAGAGGATAGTCAAAGAATGGCAGGTCGACGGCGTCATGCTACACTATAACCGGGGCTGTGAAGGCTTGACCATAGGCATAGCGGAGAACAAGCTTGCCCTGAAGGAAGCAGGTATACCAGTCATGCATTTCGAAGGAAATATGGGAGATGAGAGGGAATTCGATTTGGAACGAACGAAAGCTGAGGTAGACGCATTCCTCGAGATTCTCGGAGCAAGATAGGAGAGGATGAACGTGACCACTGCTGGAATAGACATGGGCGCAAGAAACATCAAAGTAGTAATCCTGAAGGACAACAAGATTCTCTCGAAAGGCATAGCCTTGAGCGGATTCGACCAGAAGGCCTCCGCCGAAAAAGCGTTCAATGAAACGCTGACGAAAGCTGGCTTATCCCATGACGACATAAAACGCATAGTAGCAACCGGAGCCGGCAAGGATGTGGCTCCCTACGCCAACAGTGAGATCAGCATGATGGGAGCCGACGCCCTAGGAGGAGCATACCTCTTCCCTTCCGCCAGAACAGTCATAGACGTTGGCGCTGAAGAGGGAAGAGCAGTCAAATGCGATGATAAAGGTAAGATGATAGACTTCGTCATAAACGAGAGATGCGCAGCTGGCGCAGGCACCTTCGTCGAGGCAATGTCAAGAGCATTAGAAGTGAAACTGGAGGAGATGGGTCCACTATCGCTGAAGGCGGAGAAGGCCGTTCCAATGAATGCACAATGCACCATATTCGCCGAGTCCGAGGTGGTCTCGCTGATCCACGCCAAAACGCCCAAGGCAGACATCTCCAAGGCCATACATGACGCCATAGCCGACAGAATAGCCTCTATGACACGCAGACTAGGAATACAGAGAGATGTAATTCTGGTCGGAGGCGTAGCGAAGAACGTTGGCTTCATCGAATCTCTGAAAGGAGCCCTGGGAGTTGACCTCTTAGTGCCTGATGACCCAGAGTTCGTCGGTGCTATCGGAGCAGCGCTTGCACCAGCCAAATGAATGGAGAAGAACTGAGATGAGCAAGGAATTTTGGAGATGGCCTGAGTACAGGCGCACGGTACCTGGCAAGGACTGGAAGAACGCGGAAGTGGTTACCGCCGGAGTCGATATTGGCTCAGTGAGCTCCAAAGCAGTCATCATGACTGATGGTGAACTCTACGCTTACAGTATCATGAGAACAGGCTCAAGCAGTCCAGACAGCGCCCAAAAGGCGATGGACAGGGCACTGGAGGAGACGGGTATGAAACTTGATGATATCAAGTACACTGTGGGAACCGGCTATGGAAGAGTAAACGTTCCCTTTGCCAACAGGGCAATCACCGAAATCGCCTGCCACGCCAGGGGGGCAAACTACATTTGGGGACCCAAGGTGAGGACAGTATTGGACATGGGTGGTCAGGATTGCAAGGCAATTCACTGCGACGAGCGAGGCAAAGTCACTGCGTTCCTCATGAATGACAAGTGCGCTGCAGGGACGGGCAGAGGCATGGAGGTCTTCGCTGACCTGCTCTCAGTGCCCATCGAGGAGGTTGGCCCCATGTCGCTCAGCGTTGATAAGGAGCCGGAACCCGTGAGCAGCACATGCGTGGTCTTTGCAAAGTCAGAAGCGGTAGGGCTCTTGCGGAAAGGATGGCCCAAGAACATGGTATTAGCCGCTTACTGCTCTGCCATGGCCAATAGGGTATCTGAGCTGCTTGAGAAGATAAAGGTGGAGAAAGAGTTTGTCATCACAGGCGGAATCGCCAAGAATATTGGGGTCGTGAAGAGACTGGAGAACATTATAGGCTTCAAGGCCTTGCCAATTCAGGAGAAGTTTGACCCTATGACTGCAGGAAGCATAGGCGCCGCCCTATTCGCAAAAGCTCTCTATGAAAGATCGGCAAAATCCACGTAGAAACAGAAGCGGGGTCAGCACATTTGATAGTTCATTATGGCTATAAGGATGGTTCAGGCGAGTACTTCATCAGCGTTGACACTGATAAGTGCAACGGCTGTGGCGACTGCGTAGAAGCTTGTCCAGCAAACGTGTTGGAGATGACAACCATGATGATAGACCTAGAAGACAAGCTTGTGGCAGCCGTGACTGAAGAGCATCGGAACAAGATAAAGTACAGTTGCGCCCCATGTAAACCAGAAGAGACACCACCATGCGTCTCAGCCTGCAAACAAGCAGCAATCACGCATACATGGAAACCCCAATAAGAAGGGAACGAATACAATCCATTCTACTTCTATAAGATGGGAAAAGATGAAATCAGTAACGCTTACAGTAGACGACACGCAGATTCAAGCAGAACAAGGCACCACTATACTGGATGCGGCGCAGAGTAACGGAATCTACATTCCAGCCCTCTGCCATCATCCAGATCTACCGTCAGCGCCTCGAATGAAGGTTGATAATCAGATTTTTCGTGGCGAAGAGCCACTGCATGGAGGCACTCCGAAGCCTGACAGGTTTGAAGGATGCCAACTCTGCGTTGTAGAGGTTGAGGGCTCAGAAGGCTTCGCCCCTGCATGTGACACGCCAGTCGCCGATGGCATGGTTGTCCACACCAACACTCAACAAATCCAGAGGCTTCGACGCGAAAACCTGACAAAGATTCTCGCCAAGCACCCTCACGCCTGCCTTGTCTGTGCAGAGAGGGAGGGCTGCAGCAAAGAACCTTGCTCCCTGAACGTGCCGGTCAACGAACGCTGCTGTGACAAGTTTGGAAACTGTGAACTGCAGAGGGTTGCAGAGTACATTGGCATTGACGAGGATGTTCCCCGATACGTCTTCAAAGAGCTGCCCGTGGAGGAGTCGCCCCTCATCATCCGAAACCTCAACCTATGCATAAGCTGCGGTCGCTGTGTGAGAGTCTGCAAAGACCTTCGAGGCGTAGAGGCGCTCGGAATGGTATATGATGGTGAGGAGTATGTTGTCGGCATGCTTGGTCCCACACTGGAGGAGTCTGGATGCAGATTCTGTGGCGCATGCATTGAAGTCTGTCCCACGGGCGCCTTAATGGACAGAGACCTAAGATGGCCGCCAAGCGAGGAGAATCTTGTACCATGTAAACACGCCTGCCCTGTAAGCATAGACATTCCCAGATACATCCATCTCATTGATGATGGAATGTTTGCTGAAGCAGCAGCCGTGATTCGAGAGAGCGTTCCG
>CP070826.1:202371-209337 GCA_020344435.1 Candidatus Bathyarchaeota archaeon
ACCCTCAAAGTTTGGGAAGGACCCTCGCTCTCCTCCCATTTCGACAGACTTCATCGTTGCTTCTTCACTGATGAAACTCATAACTTTCTCAGCCACCGCCAAAGCCCGTTCTGAGTCGTAAGGGATGCCCAACTGAATAAGCATGTCTGCAAAACCCATAACTCCCAGCCCTATCTTCCGGTTGGCCTTGCTGATCTCGGCAATCTCGGGGACTGGATACCTATTAACGTCTATCACGTTATCTAGAAAATGGACGGCAATTTTGGTGACCCTACGCAGTTTCTCGAAGTCTACGGTGCCATCTTCAACCATCTTGGCGAGGTTGATGGAGCCTAGATTGCATGATTCATACGGCAACAAGGGTTGTTCTCCACATGGATTGGTGCTTCGAATCTTCCCTGCTTCAGGAGTTGGGTTGTGTCGATTTATTTCGTCAATGAATACTACTCCTGGATCACCTCTCTTCCAAGCATTCATGATGATTAAATCAAAGACGTGTCTAGCACGCAGTGTCTTTTCAACTTCCCCGTTTCGAGGATTTGTTAGCTCATATTCTCCATCTTCCTCTACAGCCTTCATAAACTCGTCTGTGACTGCAACAGAGATGTTGAAGTTAGTCAGAGCGCTCTCCCCAGACTTCGCCTCTATGAACTTTTCAATGTCAGGATGCGTGACATCTAGAATTGCCATGTTAGCTCCTCTTCTCCGCCCTCCTTGCTTGATGACGTTGGTGGCTGCATCATAGATGCTCATAAAAGATACTGGTCCAGAAGCTATGCCTTTTGTGGATCCTACAATGTCTCCGGCGGGTCTCAACTTTGAGAATGAAAAGCCGGTTCCTCCCCCCGATTGATGAATCTTTGCCATATGTTTCAGTGTGGTGAATATCCCTTCAATCGAGTCCTCCACGGGCAAGACGAAGCATGCTGAGAGCTGCCCAAGCCGGGTACCAGCGTTCATAATAGTGGGGGAGTTTGGCAAGAATTCAAGGTTTGTCATAGTCTGATAGAACTCTTCCTCGATCTTCTTAACATCCGCTCTCTTGTCGTGAAGAAGATCAGCTTTGGCTACGGCCCTGGCAACTCTGCGAAACATCTGGCTTGGGGTTTCAACGACGTCGCCTTCCTCATCCTTGAGGAGGTATCTCTTCTTCAGAACCTTTATTGCATTGGTCCCTAGCTTCAGATCGTCAACAACGTCAAAGAACGTCTTGAACTCGCGAATCTCGGCGCGCTTCTGACGATACAGAATATAAGCTTTGGCCACATCAACATAGCCTTCTTTGACTAGAACCTCCTCAACTATGTCTTGAACACTCTCAACACTGGGAGTTCTTCCAGCGAATCTTTCGTTGATGCGGCTCACGACGGAACCGGAAAGCCGCTTCGCCAGTTGACCATTCTCATGCTTGACCGCTGTCATAGCCTTCAGAATGGCAATTGTGATCTTATCTTGATCAAAACCTACTATTCGACCGTCCCTCTTCTGGATTCTTGAAACTCTGGTCAATCTCACTCACTGGACAAGGTAAGAGCACTACAGCTTTTTTAACTTACCATTCTCGCCTTTACTAGGGCGATGTGTTCAAGACTGAAGAAAATTAGCGATGGAACGGCGAAGGAACCTTAATGGATCGTGTAGACGACAACCTTTAAAAGCAGACGCCCCTTGGTAAAGTTTCATTGGGCTAAGTTAGGGAGATACTGAGTTGTCCGTCTGGCACGGAGACCTACACAAGAAGAAAGCCTCAGGCGGCAGGAAAAGATCACACCGAAAGAAGCGAAAGTTCGAAATCGGATCATTTCCCACTGAGACAACTAGAGGCATCAAGAAGACGAGACTTGCCCGTACATGTGGTGGAAATGTTAAGGCTAGACTACTTAATGTGGCACTCGCTAATGTTTCTGATCCAGCCACGGGAAAAGCAAAGAGAGTCGAGATTACCCGCGTTTCAAGGAACCCCGCCAATGTTGACTATGATCGCCGAGGCGTGATCACAAAAGGAACAATCATAGAGACTCCGCTGGGAACGGCCCGCGTAACATCGCGTCCCGGACAAGCGGGCGTCGCAAACGCGATTCTTATCCCTAAGAAGAAGTAGAATCCCCTTTTAGGGTCTCTGGAACTATCAATTGAATTAATCGTCTCAGATTGATTCTATAGTGTTTCTGACCTTTTTCAGCGTTTGGATAAGAAGGCTGAAATGAGCTTAAAAAAGGGAAAAAAGCTTGAGAAAGCCTCAGAATTCTACGAATAGATTCTGAATCATGAAAAGGTTTAAATAACGCCATTTGGATCAACCTTCACGTTTTGTGAGGGAAATACGTGGGTTTGCAGAGAATAGGCTGTGTCCTCCACATAAGCTCTGGTGGAAGTGTCATCCTTAAGGCGGAGAACCTTCCATGGATTGGTGACAAAGTGGTTGATGAAAAGATGAAGCCCGTTGGAACCGTCTTTGACATTTTTGGATCTGTCGCATCCCCATATGTCTCGGTGAAAGCAAATATGGAAGACACGAATCGCCTCGTTGATTGTGTCCTTTACGCCATCCCCGCTTCCAAGCCCAGAAAGAGGAGAGGGAAGAGAAGATGAGCGAAGAAACCTCCGTGCATCCGGTCAAGGTTCAGCAGTGCCCTGAATGTGGGAGTACACGGCTCATGAGAGACTATGACTGTGCTGAGATCGTCTGCATGGAATGCGGCGTAGTCATCGCCACTAAACTCGCTGACAGGGGACCTGAATGGCGAGCATTTGACAAGGAGCAGCGTGCCAAACGAACCAGAGTCGGCGCTCCTCTCACGTACACGATTCATGACAAGGGCCTCTCCACCATGATAGACTGGCATGACCGTGACATTTACGGTAGAAAGCTGGCCCCTGGACAGAAGGCTCAGATTTACCGACTTCGGAAGTGGCAGCGGAGAATTCGAGTCTCTGATGCCACTGAGAGAAATCTTGCTTTCGCCCTGTCTGAAATCTCGAAAATAGCAAACAATCTTAGCCTTCCGAAAAACATACTTGAAACAGCCTCGGTTATTTACAGAAAAGCCGTCAAAGAGCATCTCATTCGTGGAAGATCAATTCAAGGCGTGACAGCAGCAGCCATATATTTATCCTGCAGGCAATGTGGCCTCGCACGAACTCTGGACGAGATCGCTGAGGTTTCGACCGTAGACAAGAAAGAGGTTGGGCGAAGCTACCGTTTTCTTGTCAGGGAGCTCAACTATTTCATTCCCCCAGTGAGCCCTGGCCAATACGTGAGCAAATTCTCGAATCAACTCACTATGCAGGGGAAGGCAGAAGAAATTGCACACAAGATCCTAGTGATGGCGCGAACCCTCAGACTCACGTCTGGAAGGGGACCGACTGGAATAGCCGCGGCCGCCAGTTACATCGCTTCTGTTCTTATGGGAGAGAGAAAGACTCAAAGGGAAATCGCTGAAATCGCTCAGGTGACCGAGGTTACCATCAGAAATCGTTACAAGGAACTTGTTGAACGCTTGATGTTCAAAACTTCCCTCTAACGATACCCCCTGCGCGCGCGTATGCCCAGAATCTCGTGATGTAGCCGGGTATGACAGATTCTCTCTTCTGTTTCTTCAGAGGATTCTCGTAACATCCCTGAATCTTGTGTATGCTTTCTATTCAATGGCATGTAGGAGTTGTCGATAGGGTTCTTACTCGGCGAAGCTTGTGCACGTATGTGTTCTTGAGTTCACATTCTCTTCAGGAGGTATCTCATGATTGTGAGTTTCTGCATTTCAGTTGTTCCCTCGTATATCTCAGTTATCTTTGCGCAGCGATGGAATCGCTCAACATGATAATCCGCCAAGTAACCATATCCTCCATAAACCTGGATAGCCTCGTCGGTGACTTCCATGGCTACTCTACTCGCATATGCCTTGGCCATGGCGGTGAGCATGGGATCTACCTTCCCTTGATCGAACATCCAAGCAGCCTTGTGGGTGAGGAGTCTCGCTGTCTGTATCTTGGTGGCCATGTCAGCTAGCTTAAATGATATGCCCTGAAACTGGATGATTGGAGATCCGAACTGTTTCCTTTCTTTGGCGTATCTGAATGCCCGCTCGAATGCTCCCTGAGCCATGCCCACGGCTTGAGCTGCGACGGCTATCCTACTTCCATCGAAAAACTCAAGCACATAGTAGAACCCCTTGTTGAGTTCGCCCAAAAGATTGTCTTTGGTGACTGCAACGTCGCTGAGGGAGACAGCGCCGGTTATTGCCGATCTAATACCCATCTTGTCCTTCAGCTTGGTGACGTCAAGTCCATCTGTGCCCTTGTCCACTGTGAATAGACTTTCACCTCTGTATGTGGGTTTGGCGTCTGGGCTTGTTTGGCAGAGTACACAGAAAGAATCTGCTACAGGAGCGTTTGTTATGAACTGCTTATCACCATTGATCACCCACCCGTCCCCTTTCTTGATAGCGGTCGTGTCCATCAATGAGAGATCACTCCCGTGTTCTGGTTCAGTGAACGCCCCAGCCGACACTTTCTCTCCTCTACTTAGGGGAGGAATATACTTCTCCTTCTGTTCTTCAGTTCCGTGTGTCAAAACCAGATCGGGGAGGGCAAAGGTTCCAGACATTATGGCGACGCCGAGTCCAGGATCAACTCTGCACATCTCCTCGGTCACCAAGCAGTCCTCAAGGATTCCATATCCCTGACCATCATACTCTTCGGGAAATCTCATGCTGGTGAATCCAAGCTTGGCGGCTTTTCTGTATAGTTCGATGGGAAACTCCTCTTTTTTGTCGAATTCAATCGCCAACTCTGGGGTCAATTCTTTCTCGCAGAATTCCCTAGCAGCTTTCTTTATGTCCTTCTGCTCCTCAGTCAAATCAAAATCCATTTTCTTTCCTCTCTATTGTTGGCTTACGTGTGAGCCTCTCTTGCTTCAGATATCTTGCTTTTTAGAGAGGGTACGATCTTGAAGAGGTCCTCGACTACGCCGTAGTCGGCTACGCGGAAGATGGGTGCCTTTGGGTCTTTGTTTATGGCTATTATCAGGTCTGAGTTCTTCATTCCAGTAAGGTGTTGGAAGGCGCCGCTGATGCCGACTGCTATGTATAGCTTGGGCTTAACGGTTTTTCCTGATGTGCCGACTTGGCGATCGGCGGGCAACCACTCTTTGTCCACGATGGGACGCGAACAGACCAGTACTCCTCCTAGGGTGGCTGCAAGCTCCTCCATCATGGGCATGTTGTCTGCATCTTTGATTCCACGGCCTATGCCTATGAGGCTATCTGCAGCGGTTATATCCACCTCTCCTGCTGGGGGCTGGACATATTCGATGAAACGTTTGTATTCTATGTCTTCTGACAGGGGAGATTCAATCGTGACTATCTTGCCCCCCAAAGGCGTACCTTCTTCTGTTTCGAATGTCGCCGGACGGATGGTGACGATGTAGCCTTCGGATTTGCGAACTCGCGCTTTGACGTTCACTTTGCCGCCGTACACTTGTCGAATCACAGTCAGTGTTTCTCCTTCGAAATCCAAGTCTACGCAGTCTGTAGCCAGCGGCAGATTCAGCTCTGTCGCTAGGCTTGGAGCTAGATCGACACCGAATGCTGTGTGACCCATTAAGGTGAGTGATGGTTTGCGCTGGCTGATTAGCTGGGACAGAACCATTTGATAGGCTTCAGAGTTGAAGTTCTCCAGTCTGGGGTCTTCTATGACTAGAACTCTTTTTGCGTGGTCTGCGAGTCTTTTGGCGTGGTTTCCGGCATTATGGCCTAGGACAATCGCTGTAAGGTCTGTGCTTGTCTTTTTGGCCAGTTCTTTGCCTTTGGTTAGAAGTTCGAAGGTTACGTCTCTGATCTCGCCTTGCCTGTGCTCTGCTAGTACGAAGAGTTCAGTCATCTATATCAGCCCCTTTGCTCGCAGTATGTCAGTGATCTTGGTGGTGACTTCGTCTGACGTGCCTTCTAAGATCTCAACCTCTTTCTCCACTGGTGGCACGAACATCCGCTCCACGGTCATCCAAGATCCAGCTTTGCCGACCTCGTCTTCTTTCAAGCCCAGCTCTTTCAGACCTAGGACTTTTATCTCCTTGCTCTTAGCTTTCCTTATACCCATTATTGAGACGTATCTGGGCTCGTTTATGCCTGTCTGGATTGTGATTAGCGCTGGCAGCTTCATCTCTATGACCGCTTCTAAGCCTCCTTCGAGTTCACGATTGACCCTCGCTTGGTCTCCGCTGAATTCTACCTTCTTCACCATGGTTGCATGGGGTACTCCGAGAAGTTCGGCCAGTGTTACCCCGACTTGGGCGTAGCCGTCGTCTCCTGCTTGGGCTCCTGTCAAGATCAGATCGTATGGCAGCTCTTTTATGGCTCTGTGGAGTATTTTGGCAGTGGCGTATCCATCTGAGCCTTCGAAGGCTTTGTCTGTCAGCCTTATCGCCCTATCTGCTCCTCGAGCGAGACACTTTCTTAGTGTGCTGTCTCCTTCCTCTGAGCCCACAGTCATTGCGGTGACAGAACCTCCCAGCTTCTCCTTCAGTTGGACAGCCTCTTCTAGGGCGTAGTCGTCCCACTCGTTTATGTCGAAGACCAGGTCTTCAACCTCTATTCTCTTCCCGCTCTCGTCAATCGTGATGTCTGCCTCTGCAGTTTCCGGAACGTGTTTGATGCAGACAATTATTTCCATTTCCCTCTCTTCCTTGCTTATTTGGTGTTTGAATTACAGAGTTCAGAAAGAATAATGCTTTCCTTATTTAATCTTTGGAGTGCGTGTTTGCCGCTGCTCTTGGACGCTTGAAAATCAGTGAAACTCATCATGCGGGAGCCTAGGGATGTAGGAGTCGTTCGCTCTGCTTCAAAGGGCTTCAGCTACGAGTTCCATGATGCCTTTTGCGTGGATCTTGTCTTCTGTGCCCGTTGTCTTGATTGCATCGTCGAATGTTAAGAGGCAGAATGGGCATGCGACAGCGAGTATCTCTGCTCC
>CP070826.1:209437-216218 GCA_020344435.1 Candidatus Bathyarchaeota archaeon
GTTCAACATCTCGAGAGAAGGAAACTACTACGATGAGGTTCACAGAGGCAAAACGGGAAGAAACATACTGCACTTGAGAGAACCTCTGCAAGAACTATCCTCAGACTTAGGTATACGGTACGAAGAATCGAGCAATCGCTTGAGAAATGTGAGACAAAAACTCTTTGAAGCTAGGGAAAAGAGGTTTCATCCTTTTAAGGACGACAAAACCCTCACCGACTGGAACGGACTTATGATTGCTGCACTTGCGAAGGGTGCACAGGTGTTCAATTCGGCCAGGTTTTCCAAGGCTGCAGAGAATGCAGCTGTCTTCATTCTTGAGAAACTGCAGAGAGCCGATGGAAGGCTTATCCACAGGTATAGAGATGGAGAAGCTACTGTAGATGGTAATCTCGATGACTACGCATTTCTAATCTGGGGTTTGATTGAGCTTTATGAAGCCGCATTCGACACGAGAGTTCTAGAAGAAGCTTTGAGACTTCAGGATGATATGCTTGAACACTTCTGGGACAAGGAAAGTGGCGGCTTCTTTTTCAAGGCAGACGACAGCGAGAAACTTCTAATCCGTCACAAAGAACCTCGCGACGGAGCTGTCCCTTCAGGCAATTCTGTTGCATTCTTGAATCTCATCAGACTTTCACGCCTGACAGGAAAGACCCACTACGAAGAGAAAGCTGCAACATTAGCAAAGGCTTCTTCTTCCCACATGGAAGGCACTCCATCCCACAACACAATGTTCTTGACAGCATTAGACTTCTTCATTGGACCAGCATACGAGATCGCTATAGTGGGCAACGCGGATTCCAAAGGCACAAAAAACATGCTACGTGCAATAAGGAAGAGGTTTGTCCCAAACAAAGTGATGCTGCTCAAGAAAGCAGAACAGAAGAGCCTCGAAAACATCGCAGGGTTCACGAAGAACATGAGAATGATAGATAACAGGACAACAGCCTACGTTTGCAGAAACTTCATCTGCGTCAAGCCAATGACTGAAATAGAAGAAGTGTTGAAAGTTATTGCAGACGCCTAAGGCAAATAATGGAGAAGTGAGTGTGGCTCGTACCCTCTAACTGAGAGTCACACCTGGCAACATCATAGCGACAAATCCACTACGCATGCAATGTTGGGATCAGATCAAAATGGAGATTGAAGAGTTATTTATGGTATTTGCTGTTCTTTTGTTGTTCTTTGATTTGATGCAATTATTGAGAGCCAAGCCTCGCGCAAAGAGAAAACTTGAATATGGCTTCTACGCTGCAACCTTAGCTTTTGGACTTGTCGTCATATCTTACGGTATGCTTGCTCAAGGATTCTTGAGGGATGATTTTTCACTGAAAGAAGTCTACAAATCAAGCTCCTCAAGCCTACCAGTAGCATCCAAATTGTTCGCGACATGGAGTGCTGCAGGTGGATCACTCCTTCTCTTGTCACTCATTATAGCCGTTTTCTACTTTGCCTATCGGTACAAGACAAATGAAAAGAGAAGCAGACTCAGCATTAGCGCAAGTGCAATATTGAACTTTATTCTCATCTTTTTTCTAATTCTCACACTGATGAAGAATCCGTTTGAGAGATTTCCAACGATACTACCAGATGGTAGAGGACTCAACCCCCAACTACAAGCCTTTTGGATGAGCATCCATCCGCCAATAGTCTTTTGTGCTTATGCCTTCATCCTACTTGCATTCACACTTGTTCTGGCAAGCATGAGAACCGGAGAGAGAACTGAGAATGCAAGCATCACATTCTCACTCCGAGCTGCATGGCTACTATTAACCCTCGGGATAGCCCTTGGAGGCATATGGGCATATGAAGTGTTATGGGGTGGATACTGGTCTTGGGACCCTATTGAAACTGGGTCGCTAATAACGTGGCTAGCCCTCACTTCCTACTTTCATTTGGGTCCCCTCGCCAAAGACCGCAGCTTGACAAAGGAACTAATGGTTCTGCTAACCTTTGCAGCCCTTGTTTTCTTGAGTGCTCTCACTCGTGGAGGATTCCGGGCGTCAATTCATGCATACGCACTTTCACCTGCCGGACCTGCCCTCCTTCTTTTCCTCCTCGGAATGGCAATCTTCTTCTTTCACTCGAAGAGAAAAATCGACAAGCCTTTCTTCTCATTTGAGTTTGAAAAATCGTCGCTTCTATCCATATCTCTACTGATAGGGTACTGGTCTCTAATCCTAATTTTCGTTGTCTGTCTCTTTGGAGTGGTCTCTCCCATAATAGGCGGGATTTTTGTGGCTAACCCTCCGATTCCAACTGTGGACTTCTACAACACCTGGAATTTTCCTTTCGTAATGAGTTTCGTTGCGGCGCTAATTGGTTGCAGCATGTATAATAGAATGAGTCTGAAGACGTTCGCTGTGCTTGTAGGGGGTGCTCTGATTGCTGGAGTCATATTGATCCCCCTACAATTTCCAACACACAATCTGCTAGCAAACCTAGGTCTTCCTTTGTTGATGGTCGGGCTTCTAGCCGTGACTTACGGTCTCGCTCGAGATCTGCCAAAAAGGAAGAGTTTTGTAAGACGCCTTGGAAGAAACATCCTCCACTTAGGTATCATAATCACTTTGATAGGTGTCTTCGTAAGCTCGGCAACCAAACAGGTGAGTATTATCCAAGATGCAAGACCAAACACATCGCTAGAAGCCTTGGGGTTAGGGATACAATTCAAGAACTTCACCGTTTACAGAGGCACTGGGAGTGTCTACATCCAAATCGGAGAGAACCCAGCACTGGTTCCAGAGCATTCAGCCTTAAGAATGGATGTGGTGATCGAACAAGGCGGAAATACCTATCACAGATCCCTCTGGATCCGCCTTTACACCCACTACAGTTATGTGTCAACACCTTTGATTGTAACCACCTGGACAGGTGACACATACCTCCATATGCAGCCTACAGCATCAATGTCCGATTCACTGGTGCATGCACTTGGGGGCATGGAGGTTCTACCCGAGGATTTGGCAATCACTGTAGAAGTAGTTCCTATGGTCTATCTTGTATGGGTGGGCGTCGCATTAATGAGCATAGGAGTTGCAATGCCATTAATCAACGGACTTATCAGACCAACTGGCAAGAAAACTAGCATTGACTGAGAGTTGCCGATAATCTCATCATACAGAGGCGTTGTGCTGCCACTATTGCAGAAATAGAACTTACTTCCAAAAAACTATTATCAACAGAACGTGCAGATTAATTGTGAACAGATAGGTTCTATGTACGCATAGAAAGGAGAGGCGAGTAAGACGAAAAATCGAGTAGGAATCTTGCTAATCCTAGCCCTAGTCTTTATGATGACAATCTATTCTGTACATTCATGGACACCAATACCTGTCGTAGACGATCGCAACGTGTTCATGCCCGGGTCCCAACCAGGTGAAGCAGGCCAATCAGAAACACCAGACAAATGTGACAACTGCCACGGAGGCTACAACATCACAGTAGAGCCCGCATACAACTGGAGAGGCTCCATGATGGCTCAAGCCGCCAGAGACCCGTTATGGCTTGCCTGCCTGACAACAAGTCTTCAAGATTCTATATGGGCTGTCGGCAACCCCAACGCAGGAGACATCTGCATAAGATGTCACTCCCCCACAGGATGGCTTGAAGGCAGAAGCGACCCAACCAACACCGCAGGCCTCGCGACAAGCGATTTTGACGGTGTCCAATGCGACTTCTGCCACAGAATGATAGATCCATTCGCCGAGTTGAGTCAGCCAGACGTTCCTCCCGAGCTGAGTTCTTCACAGTCATCCGCAAACCTGACTGAAGTCGGCATCATAGGAACTTTCATCTCTACATACCCATGGATTCTCCTATTTCCATTCTTCGCTGCAACTATCGTAGTTAGCAGGTCGAAAAGTGCTAGGAAAGGTTGGATCGTGATAAGCTCCGCCCTTCTTCTGGCCTCAACCGTGATTCCAGCAATAGTTGCCTCCCAATCTATGGCAGATGAAACCTACCTACGGGATATCGAAGTGTTAAGTACTCTCACGCTTTTTGATGGAACACCATTCCTAGATGCTACGAATCTTCCCACGTACTATGGCGATGGCAGCCTTCCAAACTACGTAGAGAATGCTGCTGGACAGTTCTTTGTGGATCCCGGCAATGCTAAACGGGGGCCATTCGATGATGCTGCTGCAAAGCATCAGGTTTACTATTCCAGATACCACAAGAGCGAGAAGTTCTGTGCATCATGCCATGACGTTTCAAATCCAATTCTAGCCAGCGTACTTCTTGGACAAGACATCCCCGAGACGCAGGCCGCGGCAAGCTACTTCCACGTAGAGAGAACATTCAGCGAGTTCATGCTAAGCGAGTATGGAAGAAACGGATCTGAAGCTGACATCTTGGATGTGTTATGGGCAGACAAATGTCAAGATTGTCACATGAGGGATGTAGTTGGACTCGGATGCAACAAAGCCGGTACCCCAACCAGAAGTGACCTTCCACTCCACGACTTGACTGGCGGTAACCAGTGGCTTTCAAGAATCCTAGCAACCGTAGACCCTGAAAACATTGGGTATGACCCGTACAACTATGCAATTCTCTCAGGTCAGAAATATGAAGGCGCCCAGATAGAAGTCGCTGGCATTGTCGGACAAGGACAAGCTCTCTGGGATGGCGGAGAGCGAGCTAACATGCAACTGCGGGTTGCAGCAAACCTAAGTACCGTGGAGGAAACCGCCGATAATATCACGATAAGAGTGAAAAACAACGCTGGACACAAACTCATCTCAGGGTTCCCCGAGGGCAGAAGAATGTTCCTCAACGTGCAGTTCTACAATGCATCAGACATCCTTATAGGTGAGGTCAACCCGTATGAACCTCTTGTAACCACAACAGACGGTGAAGGTAACGAAGTCTATGTGTCGGGCGGGGACCTCGTCAAGACACATGAAAGACTGGTATGGGAGGCTGAGATGTCAAGCGTTGATCTTACGGGTGAAGAGAAGACCTTCCATTTTGCCCTTGGCACAGATCGTTACAAAGACAACAGGATTCCACCAAAAGGTTTCAATACAACAGAGATGTACGCCCGACTCGCCCAACCTAGGTGGGAAGGCCTGGATGCACCGGCTTACTTCACTCCTGAAGAGTATGTAGGCGGCTACGACGACGTAACTGTGGAAAAGCCTTCAGGCACCGCTTATTGGTACACGACCCTCTGCTACCAGACTACTTCTAAGGATTACGTTGAATTCCTCAGGGACGAGATAAACGGAATAGGCAACACTCTATCCAGCCCGACCCCATCAGGAGAACCCAATGCCTATGTCGTTCAAACCGACCCATTCTTTGCCAATCTTAAGGGATGGGGCAACGCGATCTGGGACCTCTGGCTCCACAACGGCGGAGCAGAGCCTATAACAATGAGCACAGTTGGCTCACAGAGACCTCCAACCGGCGATGCCAACGGCGACGGTATTGTGGACATCCTAGACCTAAACATGGTTGGCTACGCCTTTGGGGCTCGGGAAGGTGAACGGAGGTATAACCCTGACCTCGACTTCAACCAAGACGGCCGCATAGACATGCGGGAAATAATCGTGATAGCCCAAAACTTCGGAAAGACGCTATAACCTTGCACGCCGCTGCGCTAATTCTGCGAAGATATCTTTGTCAGGATTTTGGGCTCTTTCCACTCACCTCTAAGAATACTATATAGAAGCCCATCTTCCCATTTTCCTCTGATAAAAATAGATCTACGAATTGTCCCTTCCTTCCTGAATCCTGCTTTTTCCACAACCCTTTGTGATGCAATGTTTTTCGGATTAGTTTCAGCCTGAATACGCACAATATCCTTCGATAGAAACAGGTAATCTACAATAATCTTGACTGCCTCGGTGCAATAACCTTTGTTTCTCTCGCCGGGAAGTAGTCTGTAACCTATTATGAAATGCGGTCCTTGAGGAGAATGGAATATATGGCCAATCCTGCTGCCATCTTTCTTCTCTATAATGAACCACACTTCCTCAGAACGCAGACTATCATACCATTTATCCACTTCTTTTATAGAGACCTGTTCAAGAGGCTCAAATTCACCACAAAATTCAGGGTTGTTAGCCCATTGCGCAACGAGTGGCAAATCATCTTTCTCCATAACCCTTAGGTTCACAAGTCTTCCTTCAAGCAATCATTGACACCACCCACAAATCTTCAGCTCCCAGTTTTTATGGCTTACGAGAGCGACTACTGGATACAAGACAAGAAGCAACCTCAATCTATAGTGAACCACCTATATGTGCCAACAACTTAGCAAGGTTGGGACTCTTAATCGCTTCCAACAATCACTATGTCAAAACTGAAGTTTGCTATGCCCTCGATGGTTTCGGAAACCGATAGGCTCAACGTCACCTGAACCACCTCGCCCATATCAATAATTTGACCTCCATAGTCCCATGCTAGGTTCATATCAGTTGAAGCGCTTGGAGGGCTCCAGTTCTCCGTTTCTGACGAAAGAGTCTCCGCCGCATTTCCCTCATTCTTGAAATAAATCGTCACACTATTCGTTGAACCTGGCTCAACCGTTCCCCAATCAATAGACGTCACTGTGTTGCTGCAGTCACTGTCCCAGTAAACCCCGACTCCCATAGCCTTGACAGTTCCCGAGTTTGGCAAAGTCACTCTTCCCAATAATGTTCCCATAACCGTTCCGTCAAGAATAAAGAAGGTAGCAAGGATTCCTGTAACGATGACTGCTGTGGTTAACGCTGCGTTTCTGGGGTTCAAAACCGTTCCTTCTATCGTGAGTCTCAATAAATAATAGATT
>CP070826.1:216318-223054 GCA_020344435.1 Candidatus Bathyarchaeota archaeon
CAGACCGCTGGCAGAAGAATCATCTCAAATGAGGTATCTCCCGAGGTGAAGCAGAAGGTGTCACTTTGCTACGCCATACAAAAAAACCATTCTCTCCCCTACCACGATTGGCGCAGTTTCCTCAAGGACAAAATTGTAACCAAACTCTCAAACATCCACGAAAATCAGAGTGAAACAGAGTGACCAACCTTACCTCGGTCTCATAATACAGTAAATCTCAGTTAAACATAGCTTGATTGGAATCGAGGAAATCCTTTTTTCCCTGTTCTCTCTTTTATAATAGATGAACAAAGATGAAGCAGGGATTTGAGGATACTGAAGGAGAACAGGAGACAAGCGAATCATCCGAGGAACCAGCAGATAGTCCAGAAATGGCACCAACAGACGCGGCACGAGAAGCGGATATAAAAAAGGACCAAGAAGCAACTGAAGCACAGTCAGAGCCCCCAAAAGAAACTGAAGATGAGAGCCAAGACAAGCCAGAAAAGGACAAACTTGGAGAGGAAACCCCCTCAAAGGACAAACCAAGAGAAGGTAAGGGCGGGCAAGTGCGTGTGCCTCCTGCAGCGCCAAGCATTGGCACACCAGAAGCATTGGAGGAAACTCAAACCCCCATATCTGAAGCAACAACCACCGAACCCCGACTAATATTAGGAGAGGCAGAAAGAATAGATGTACCTAGCGAAGCAGCAGGAGAAGAAGGGGAGATACCAGAAGCCCTAGAAAGAAAAATCGAAGAGACGGCAATAGCTGCATTGGATGAATATGTGGCAAGACACGAAGCAAGAGATACAGCAGGAGCAGGAGAGGCTGCAGCAGCAGGAGCAGGTGAGGCAATTGATGCCGCAACAAATGCTGTAATAGATGCAGCCAGCGCCGCAGAAAGAGGCATAGAAGCAGTAGGAGAGGCGATAGCAGATGCGGCAATAGATGCGGACAGATACGCAGGTCCGGCAAGAGATGTGGCGGGAGATGCAGCAGATGGCGTACTGAGAGCACAAGATTCAGTAAGAGATGCAGCCGATGCTGCACTAGATGGTTTAGGAGAAGTAAGTGAGGCAGGAATGCGTGCGGTGAGGGATACAACAAGTGATGTGGCGAGGGAGGCAGCAGATGGCGCAGAAAGATTAGGAGATGCAGCGAGGGAGGCAGCAAGTGATGCAGTACGAGACGCAGTGAGTGGGATAGCAAGCAGTGCAGAAATGCTGAGAGATGTAGCAGTTGGGCATGTGACCATGCGCGCGGCACGTGAACACAGTCGTGATCCTAGTCGGGAGAGAAGTGAGGAAGCCGAAGAAGATCAAGATGAGAGATGAAGACAAATCGCAGAATGGAAGAAGATAAACATAAGACCTCCAGTCCATATTTCTGAACAAGCCGATGAATAGTAGTTCAAGATCCCGACATTCATTGCCTTCTGCGCGCGCGATTTTCGTCCCTTTCTAGAGATCACGAAGATTTATGTCGTGTGATTCTAAATGGTTTTCGGTTAGAATGGAAACAATCGTGATTCTCTGCGGTGTCAATGAATCTGGGAAGAGTAAGACTTTGAAGAAGTTCTTCGGAGTCAGCCATTTACCTAGACTCAGACCCATGCAGTTGCTGGAGAGAACCTTAAACGGAATGAAGGTCTATGCCGTAAGTCTGAACTCCCCTCAGGAATTGCGAAACTTCTGTGATGAAGAGGGCGTAATAGATAGCATAAGGAAGCGTATAACGAAGTGCAGGCAATCCTCAAAAGGACAACAATACACTTTGACTATACCCTTTGGTGTGTATGGAGCAGTCAAAGGGAAGCTAAACGAAGACTGCATTCTCAAGCCGATTGAGTGGTTACTAGACCATGCGCGCGCGCGTGTGCATGTTATCTATCTTCAGAAAAGGAGCGCACGTGGACTAGGACTCGTCGAAGCTTTCATGAAACAGCTGACTCAAAATGTGATTGAAAGCACAGAAGATTATGACAGACAATCTGAAGAATTGGAGGATTTCATAAGACGGTTCCTCCTTGGCGCAGAAACACTTCAGTAGTGGCGCGCGCGTCAATGTACAAGTCTGAATGCATGCCACGCTCCGTGTAGTTCATCGAAACGCGTGCTCGAGATAAGCTTATCTATCGCTAGTCTTCATGTTGTTTGCTCTCTAAACCCGAAATCAGAGAAGGTGCACTGATGTCAATAATCCAAGCAATCGATTTGACAAAGCGTTTCGAGGACCTAGTCGCAGTGGACCATTTGAACCTGAGTATTGATAGCGGCGAAATCTTCGGACTATTAGGTCCAAACGGAGCGGGAAAGACGACGACTGTTCTAATGCTTTCAACTGTGATTAAGCCGACAAGCGGGACCGCGGTTGTGGGCGGACACGATGTGAGAAAGAGCCCAACCGACGTGAGAAAGCTGATTGGCATCTGCTTTCAAGAGCCGAAGATTCTTTGGGTCAGTAACCCTTGGGATGTTTTGAATTGGCATGCCAAAGTGTGTGGGCTTTCAACTCAAGAGCGGAAGAGACGAGTCAAACAAGTGCTTGAAGACGTGAACATGTGGGATTACAGAAGAAAGAAGGTTCATGGTCTTTCTGGTGGAATGAAGAAGCGCGTTGAAGTTGCGAAAGTCCTGATTCAGAGACCCAAGATTGCATTTATCGATGAGCCTACTGCCCAAATAGACGTCGTTGGCAAACACAAGATTTGGAACATGATTCGAGAACTTCGAGACGAAGGCTCAACCATAATCCTTGCAACCAATGAACTCTATGAAGCGGATCGGCTCTCTGACCGCGTCGGCATAATGCATAAGGGCAAGATGCTGGTCTGCGACACGCCTAAGACCTTGAAAGACAGCATCCCAGGCGGAGACATTATTGAGATTGAGCTTGAGAAGGAAGCAGGCCAGAGCGTCCTGAAGGAGCTGAACGACTTCGAGGAAGTTGCAGACTTGGTCTCATTGAAGCCGAACAAGCTTAAGGTCCATCTGAACCGAGTTGAGGAGATCGTTCCTCAAATAATAGAGGTTTTTCTACGAAACGGCGTGCCAATGCGTTCAATCCGAATGAGCGAGCCCTCTCTGGATGATGTCTTCGTGCATTATACCGGATTGACTATTGAAGAGGCAGAGCAGAAGAGCCCTTCGAGGTGAAAGATATGAGGAAACTGCTCTTTGTTGTTGAAAGGGATCTGCGCACGTTCCTACAGTTCAAAGTTCTCATAATCATGCGGGGCATATGGTTTGCAGCTCAGGTCGCCTTCTTTGGCCTGATTGCCTCCCGGATGGTTGTTCCCGAGCTGGCAGACATCTACTTCGAGTATTACATCGCAGGCGTTGTGGTGATGACGCTCTATTCCTCATCAGTCTTCATCGGATATGATCTCTTCGAAGAGGCTGAACACGGCGTCTTCGAGTATCTGCTCAGCCTCCCCATTTCTAGAAAGGAACTGGTTGTGGGAAGATCTATTGGTGGCGGAGTGCGGAGCTTCATATTTGTAGGCCCAATCATCGCAATAGCCCTGTACGTAATCGGACTTGCAAATCCCGTCAACCTCTTGATCGCGCTCTCAGCGCTATTCTTGTTTGCCTTCGGAGTCTCAGGAATGAGCATCACTATTGCGGTCTCGTTGAAGTCTGGAGATCGATTCGACATTCTCATGGGTGTAGTGAATGCCTTGATCGTCCGTTTGAGCACAACGATGTATCCTCAATCTTTTGTTCAAAGGGCAAGTGGAACATACGCCATAATCTCACAATTCAACCCCGTCACCTTTGCGTCTGACCTGTTCCGTTGGGGAGCTGGAATAGAAAGATACTTGACAATGAACCCTATGCCATTAGCAGCCATAGTTGGCCTGGTCATCTTCTTCTTCACCTTCACACTGATTGGAGTCACGATCTATGAGAGACGACTTGAGGGAGGTGGCTGGCAATAGATGAGAGCGGTTCTGCGCTTGATCGAGTATGATCTTAAAAACTTCTTTCGCTACAAGTGGTGGCTAGCCGGCTTGATAAGCATGAATCTTGCTGATTTGCTAATAATGGCAGTGGTCTACAGCCATATGGTAAGCCCGGAGATAACTGAGCAGATAAGATCCTACTTCAGCTTCTTCGCCCCAGGAGTCACGGTAGTAGGTTTGTTTGCTTCAGCCTTCATGATCGGTCGAGAAGTGAATATGGAGGTGCGCCGGCAGATTCACCATTACATGCTGAGCCTCCCAATCACACGTTTCGAACTCGCATTCGGCAGGCTCCTAGCAGGCGGACTGAGGGGAATGGTGTACATGTCACCACTTCTACTAACAACCTTCATCTTCGTGGGTTTTCCGACGTTCCCACAGCTCCTCACGATTCTTGGCGCCCTCTTCCTGCTGGCAACAGGAATATCCGGGTTGAGCATAGCCACTGCAGTCTCAACCACAAGCTTTGAAAAATTCGTAACCGCAAGAGGGCTCGTCTACTACATACTATTCTTCTGCAGCAGCATCTTCTACCCCCTATCCTTGATACAGACTCTTGGACAAGAGGGTATAATGCCCCAGCCCATAGTGATTCTGGCTGAACTCAACCCGCTAAGCAGCGGCGCAGACCTAATCAGATCTTTCCTCATGGGCACACCCGCTTTCGAGTTAAATATGATTAGAAACCTCGTGGTGTTCTCACTAATCTTCGTCACAACCGCCACCTACGCGTATATGAAAATAGTCGAACGCCGATAGAAGCTTGAGTTGCCCCGCTACGAAGCTGATGTGGTCAACACATATCAGCTCTCATAGAAGAATAGGGAAGTTGCTGGTAATGTCCTCTTTGTCACCTGTTCAATTCTGTCACTCAGCGTCACAAGCAAATGCCTACGCGCCATCCGATTCAGACTAGAAAGTAGACGAATATCGCGGCTACAAAAGAGATTGCCAAAGAAGGAATCAGATACTTGTAGAGCCTACCTAACGGGCACTTGAAGTAATCTGCTGTCAGAACTAGGCAGAGATGCGTTGGCGCACCAATATACCCCAGGTAAGCGGCTGTGAAGAGTAGTCCAGCCGTCTGAGGTATGAAATTTAGCGTTCCAGCTAGCATCGGCACACTTATGGCTATTCCGCCGGACGGAGAACCTACGAGGAAGCTCAACACCGCTGGAACCGCTAATAGCAGGACAACTTCATTCACATTCACGTTGGCCATTATGTTTCCAAGTATATCGGAGATTCCAGATGCTATGGTAACATTTCTCAGCAACATGGCCCCAAATGCCGCCAGCGCAACCCCATAGAGCGCCTTGTTTCTGAAGGGCTTTGAAAGAATCACTAGGCCAGGCCTAGCGAGGAGAAGCAGAACTGCGACTCCCACGAAGGCGGCCAAGGCAACATCGATGTCGAAGATTGCAACGGCGCAGATCATCGCAAGAATAGGTGAAAACGTTAGAAGAAGGGATTTCAAGTTTGCACCAAAGCTGCCTCTCTCAACTTCATCCTCAGACATTGAGGTCTTCCTGAAAGCTATGAGATAGCCAACTGCAACCATGGATAACACGACTGGAATCTGTCTCACAATCAGACCTGTCAGAGAAAGTCCCGTAAGCGCTGCAGCGAGTATGAGGAGCTGACTCATTGGATAAACTGGGAAAATCGTGTGTCTGAACCAGATGTTAACATAGGTCTTCATACCTCTTCTGAATTGAAGTTTGTCTGCTTCAGCCTCTATGAGCGGTGCCGACATCAATGCTCCACCAGCAACTGGCAGAAGACCCACAATCGCTGGAAGCAAGCTCACTACGAGTTTGGAGTTTCTCACCGTCTCACTGAGACTCTGACTCAGAGTCTCTATGACTCCCGTCTCCTTGTAAAGCTGGCTTAAAATCATTATTCCAAAAGTTGCTGAGACCAGAGAAATCGTGAGCGCACTAGTTGAAGTTTCAATGAATACGTTCGGAATCTCATCAAACTCCATAACGAGAAGGCTCAGGAGAAAAGCTGTAGATGTTAAGGTTATTCCAAGGTTTACGCGCTTGTACACCATTACTCCAAGAAAGGCGAAAGAGACAACGAACGCAGCCAAAGGGTCAATGAATCCCAAGCGTAGCAAGCTTCCTATCCCAAAGTGACGACTTTAGAAGTTGAAGACTGAGTATCAAGCTCTTTTAATCTTTTCTTCAAGAAAACCGTGAACCCCGCATCAGTACAATACAACATAGAAGTTTCGTGCACACAACGGTTGAGGTTGAAACCAAGGCTGGTCGGCCAAACTAGAAAACGCATGAGTGCAACGAGGATGCTTAGTCGAGGTCACCGAGGGAGTAGATGAAGAATGGCCAAGAAAGTGGTAATTTGCCGTGGATGCTCGCCGGAGGTAGAGATCAAGTTTGGTGGACGCGCGTTCGGATCTTCCTGAGGAAGAAATATTCTAGGATGTCTTTTATATAAAGGAAAAATGCCTTCGATTCATTCTCAAGGAATTTCCGGTGAGAAGTGTATGCCCGAATGCTGTCATCAAATACAACCTTACCTATTCTTCTAATCCTCAAGGAAATGTCGTGGTCTTCTGAGGTGAGCAGCTTTTCGTCGAATCCCTTGATCTTCCAGAAAGCATCGGTTCTGAATGCACAGGAAGCGCCCCAGAACAGGGGATAATTGATTCTCACGAGAATCTTCTGAAGTGTATTTGTAAGTTTGTAGAGGTACGATCCTCTGATTCTTTCAAGGGGAAGCAGAGGGCCTGTCACGCAGGCGATTCTTTGATCTTGGAAAGTCTCT
>CP070826.1:223154-229762 GCA_020344435.1 Candidatus Bathyarchaeota archaeon
TACTCAACCTTTGATTCGTATAAGGCCTCTGCCAGATCGCTCAGTGATTTGTAACCAATCTCTTGAGCATATTCTTCGGTGATTTTTCTGTCTCCGATGAGTTTCCCTCTCTTCTTCAGGAGAAGTCTGATGCTTTCCTTTGATATTTTGCCCCAGGTCAGGTAGTTCCGTGCCTTCCGTAGCATGCCGAGGTAGGATGGTCGGTCGTCAATCAATGTGGCATGGCAGCTTCGAGTCAGGTGGAGCATCTTCAGTGTTTCTTTGATCTCGCTGGAAATGTCGCTTGTTCCTCGAACTCGGATGGCTGCTAGACAACTATGTTTCTCCTCCATCTCACCTCACCCAGTCGTCTGGTATGACAACTCTGTACGTTCGCTGAAGGGCTTCGAAGACTGCGTAAGCGAAGGATGGAACTGTTCTTGTCGCACCGTAACTTCTCGTCCAGCAATCCTTCACGCCAGCAAGGCCTAGAATGACCTTAGCCGCTTCGCTTGCGACCAAGCCTAAGCCACGAGGACCGGGAATGAGCATGATCTCTACTCCGCCGCATTTGGCGCGAACCTCAAATGGGAGCGAATGCGGTTTCCCACATCCACATTCCCAACTTCCGCAGCCTCGACGTACGACTGTGATGTTCAGACGTGCATCAACAGCGCCTTTTTCAATTGCTGTTCGAACCTGTCTGGCCTTCCCTGAGCCTAAGCCTATGTAGCCATCACGGTTGCCTACGGCCACTATCGCTTTGAACCTTGATTTTTCTCCTGCATCTGTCTGCTTCTGTACCAAGTTGATGTCGATGACTTCCTCCTGTATGTCTGGGAGAAGTACATTCACGATTTCGGGCTCTCGTATCTTTAAGCCTTCTTTGAAGACCTCTTCAATTGAAGTTATCTCGCCTTCAAAAATCAATCTACCAAGTCTTGTACGGGGTTTCCATTCTTCCATGTCTGCGGATCTCACATCTATCCCTTCTTAAACGAGGAAATTATGCTTTCTTTTATTGAAGAAAAGTGTTCGGGAAGTTTCTCAGGCTTGAATTTTCTGGACATGTATTTGGAGAATCTCTTCTGATAAGTCTCTGAGTCGGAAGATAACTGGTTTGCGTAGTCAGCGATGTGTTGTCCGCTTGTTCGTGATTCATCAGGCAATACGCCTTGATCATGTGGAACCCCGATACCCGTATCAGCAACTCCCCTCAGCGCTGCTAGAATCTTTGCTCCCCGTGAGAGAGTTTGTAAGCCTATGTCCAAAACAGCCTCTTTGACGCCTGAAGTAATTGCTCTATAGCCACATAGAAGTCCAGTTAGGTAAGCAGCAGGAATGTTTCCGCGACTTCCCCGCCATCCATGCGTGGTCAGCTCGCGAGAAGTTGCAGAAGCAGCGACTCTGTCACCGGTCTCTCCAGCTTCGATGATCTGGACTATTGTGTATTTTGAGGTGCCACGAACGACCAATCGGGGAAGTCCGGATGTGATGAGAGCTCTTCTCGACTTGTAATCGGTTTTTCCTTCTCTTCGCCTGCGGAAAGGAACATTATAGCTAGGGCCCTTCGCCATTACCGCTTCCTCCCCAGCCCTCGCGTTTTGATGTACCGCTCCAAGTCGGCGATTGATTCGAACTCTCCGCCCCCAGCCATATTGTAGAGATGCCGATAGACGCTTTCAGTGATTGTGCGGCTTCTCTTTAGCTCGCGTAGTCTCTTGCGCAGCGGTCGGATCTTCTTCATCCAAGCTTCTTTCTTAGAAATCTGCGCACGTGCAGAACCGCTTCTTCGACCCGGGCCTCTTCTCAGTCCCCTCTTTCTCTTCTCGTGTAGAGTTCGCGCACGTGCTCGGCTGACTCCTTTCTTTGGACGGCGTTGAATTGCGCCTTCATGAATTAATCTCCGAATCTCATCTCTTGTAATGGCGATTTCAACGTCCTCGTTTCGCTCAGGGTCAATCCAAACGCGGCTTTCGCCAATCTTGAGGATCTCGGCGGCCAAGCGGCGCTGATTCTGGAGGCTCAATCCTTGTTCACTCCACCAAGATTATTCGGCGGTCTCCTCCGTCTCTTCTTCGCGCAGTTCTTCGATCTCTTCGAATTCCTCCTCGAGTTCTATAGCCTTCATCGGGTTCAACACGCGAATCTCCAGCTCATCTGCTATCGCGGAGATTTCAACGCGTTTTCTCGCTCCGACTTGATGAGCGATTCTGATGGCTTGGGTTTTCGAATCAATCTTTCGGACATCATCCACGTTCCGAACAAGAACTTCAGCGTACCCAGAGGGGTGAAGTCCTCTTGTCTCCTTTGCGCTGCGATGGCCGACTTTGGGAGATTTTGGCCAGCCCTTCACTTTCTTACGCATTTTGCTGTCTATGCCACGAGGTCTTCTCCAGCTCTCTTTGACTCGCTTGTAACGCCAGCTCTCCTGACGCCTGAAATCAGGTTTCTTGCTTTTGATGCGCTCCTGCTTTTTCAGTGCTTGCTTCTTGTCTGATATCGTCAGCTGTTCCTCATCGCTCATTCTTCAAGCCCCTCATGTTTTTCATAGACGTAGATCCCGTCGAGAAAGACTCGCGGGTCTTTGTTCTTGACTTTGGTTGCTCTTTGGATATTTGCGGCGGTTTGGCTGACGTCTTCGATGTTGATTCCTTGCACGATTACGTCTTCGCTCTTCACAATGACTTTGGTGGCGCCCATTACTTTGGCAAAGCGTGGGCTGCGCTCTCCAGTGAAGTTCTCTATTGCCACTGTCTTCTCTCTGATTGTGACGGATATAGGGAAGTGAGAGAATACTATCTTAAGTTTGTAGGTGAAGCCTTTTGCTACTCCAGTTATCATATTCTGAATGTGGGATTTTACTGTGCCCACGAGGGCTGCCTCTCTCTTTCGAGGCCAACTGGTACTGATCTTAACGCTGTCTCCATCCAAGAGGATAGATACTGGAGCATGGGAGAAATCTCTGGTCAGCATTCCCTTCTCGCCCTTGACTGTGATTACTCTACCGTCCACTTCAGCCTCTATCTCTTCAGGAATTTCAACCGATTCAACAGCCTCAACAACACGCATTTCCAACACTCATGTTAGTACACGAAGGCGAGTAATCTTCCGCCGATTCCTTCTTTCTTAGCCTCTCGATGGGAAAACACTCCACCAGATGTGGAGACTACAAGAACACCTATATCTCGGGATGGAAGAAAGTGTTTCTCCCATCTTTCAAACTCATCAGATTTTATGTTGAGGCGGGGCTTTATGGCACCGCACCTATTTACGCGTCCGAGAAGTTGGACCTTGAATTTTCCAGCGCGCCCATCGTCCATAAATTCGAATTCGCCAATGTATCCATTCAGCTGCATCACTCTCAGGACTCTCCCCAGAAGCTTCGATGCCGGGCTGATGATGCATTCACTTATGTTCCGCATCTCGTTGTTCATTATGGTCGTCAACCCATTTGCAAGAGTGTCCATCATAGTCATTGTATACACCAGTCTATTCGAATTTTCTGAACCCTAGTTTCTTGGCTACTTCTCGGAAACACTGACGGCATAAATTCAATCCATACCTACGGATGATTGACCCATGGGATCCGCATCGTCTGCATTGTCGGCTGCCCTTGCCGAATTTTCGCTCCCTCTTGGGCTTCTGTTTTACCATCTTACATCGCCGTCATTACACGATTTCAATCCCGAATTCGTCTCTAATAAAGAGGATAGCTTCCTCAGCTGTCATCAAATGCTTTTGTCCAACAGTTGATTTGACGTGTCGTCGCCGCTTAACGCGGTATCCTGGTCGGACTACAGTAACAGAAACATTCATCCCATAGATGCCTAGTTCTGGCACATACTTTGTGCCAGAAATCTCAATATGCTCCTTTATTCCGAAAGAAAAGTTTCCCTGACCATCAAAGCACTCCTTCGAAAGTCTATTGTCGATTGCTTGAAAGGCCTTCTCAAGGAAACTTCCCGCTTTCTCTTTTCGAAGGGTTACGAGGCATGCGATTGGCTCACCCTTATGGATGCCGAATCCTCGTATTGTCTGTTTGGCATTCCGCTTGCAGGGTTGCTGACCGGTTAGTTGTTCAAGAATCTTGGACGCCCTTTCAAGGGGTTCGCCCGACTTTCCGACCGAGATGTTCACTGTAACCTTCTCGACCCTCGGCTTAAGCATAGGAGTGTTATCCCATTTCTCACGGATCTCCTCTTCAGACATGTCAATGAACCTCAGGTAGAGATATCCAAGGCTTCTTGTGACCGAGGGGGAAGACTAAGTCAACAATGGTTTGGAAACGCGTTCCCTCAGCATCCTCGATGGTGGCGAGTAGATTTCTCCGCTTCTGACCTGATCTTTTCTCAAAGGCAACAACGCTACCATGCTTGCCCATGTTCTTTCCTCCAAAGATTATTGCGGGCACGCCCTTAGCTAGATTGGAATGCTCGATTACCTCCTGCTCCGAAATACCTATCTTCAGAACGTCCAGAGTCCGGTAGAGAGTTTTTTCAGGATTCTTGGGGTCATCCACCTGAACCAGAATGCATCTTCCGTCATGGAGGTTAAGCTGGATATTGCCGCCCTTGACTACTCTCTTGTTCTCGATTCTGCATAGCTTAAACTTGGCTTCCTCTGAATCTATTGGGTGAAGCGTTAATCCCTTTCCAGATGGCAATACTCGGTATGCCCTTTCGAGGGCAGGTATGGAGATTACGTCCATCAACCCCACTGGAAAGCCTCCTTCCCTTTCTATTTCTCCATCGACTTTCACTTCACCTTGTGAGATCACTGTTTTTGCGCCTTTTCGTGATTTTGCAAACCCCAGAATGTCGCGAATAATAAGCAAAAGTGGTATGCAGTTCGAAATACGGTGGGAGCCTGGTTTAGGCTTAATCGTCCAAACAAGCTCCTTTCGGTGAATAGGCCAAAACTTTGGCGCTGGCTTTCGTTTCAGATGCCTACTACCGCCTTTCCTACCCAATTTATGCTCCCTCGGATTTCGAAGTGGCTTCACCGGTCTTCGCAACTTTTTCGGCGGCGCCCTTTCGCTTCAGTGCCTCCCTGCGCCACTTGTCGTCAAGATTGAGTTTGGTGATCATAACCTTGGATGGATGTATTGGGATTGGCACTGCGGTGCCGTCTACCTTCTCTCTTGTTGCGCCTTCAACAAACACTCTATACCTTCTCCGATCAACCCCGGCGATCTTTCCCTCAAACCCTTTGCGATCTCCTACCATGATCTGAACTGTGTCGCCAGTCCGCACAGGAACTGAGTTGGTGTTATGCGACGCTTTTAGAGGTGGAGAGAGAGGTGCGGAAAACTTTCTGTACCTTTTGTGTAAGAATGCTTGGTGTAGTCTCTTCCGCTGTTTTCCAGGTTTGGTTACTTTCACCGATTTTCTCCTCCTACAGGATTATGCTTGAGGCACTCGCTACTCTGGGCCATCGCTCAGCCGCTTCTTTTGCTACAGGGCCCCGAATCTCGGAGCCACGCATCTCTCCTTCAGGGGTCATTATCACGGCGGCATTGTCTTCGAATTGAACCCAGACTCCTTCGGTGCGTCTGTAGGGTTTCTTTTGCCGAACAACCACCGCACGGAAGAGTTTCTTTCTCATGTCGGGGGTTCCCTTCCTCACCGATACAACAACCATGTCTCCTACCGCAGCGGCTGGAACCCTTCTTAGTCGACCTTTATATCCTATCACCTGAATTATCCTAAGCTCCCTGGCGCCGGTGTTATCTGTGCATCTGACAACACAGCCAGCTGGCAGACCCCTTGTTATCTTGGGTCTTTGCCCGATCATTCCTTTGGTCATCAACGCGCGGGCTTTAGCTCTTGCGGCCACCTTATCCTTCCCCCATCCTTTCAACAACTACGAAAGAGACTGTTTTGCTTAGGGGTCGGCATTCAGCGATTCTTACACGACTCCCCTCCTCTAGGTTTATGCAGGGGGGACTATGGGCGGGTATGTGGCTATGCCTCCGCTCGTAGCGTTTGAATTTCGGAACATACTTGAGGTAGTCCCGTCGCACCACAACGGTTTTGTCCATCTTATCGCTTATGACGATTCCTTCCACAACGCGTCCTCTGATTGAAAGGGTCCCGTGGAATGGGCAGTCATGATCATCACAGGTCTTCCTAGGCTTCTTGAGGGTGAAGGCCATTATCTACCAGAGCCTCCTGACCCGCTTCTTGATTCGGTCTTCTGGTCGTCCAACGATCATCTTCCCATTGATCTCTACGGCCGTCCTATCAAACAGGGTAAAGTGAAAAACCGCTACGTTCTTGATGATAACCTTCTTCTCATTCTGATGCATTATGACGAGAGCATTGCGGGTTTCATCAACCACCTTTCCAGAGATGCCAATGTAATTTGGATTTGAGCTCTCAACAACCTCAGCGTTTAGGTCGATGAACTCCCTTTGAACGATGTGGGGAGTGACCTTCATCGCTTCTCCCCCACCCCAAGTTTCTCTTCGTTCTCGACCGTGAGGATGGAGGCAATCGTTCTCCGAATCTCCCGTATCTGAGAGGGATTCTCGGGAGCTCCTCCAGCCCTCACCATCGTTCTCAGTCTCATGAGTTCGGTTCGTAGCTCGGCAACTCTCTTTCTGCGGTCTTCAGGGGACATCCCTC
>CP070826.1:229862-236394 GCA_020344435.1 Candidatus Bathyarchaeota archaeon
CCCTCGAACCAGAGAATGTACTTCTTGTGGGCGCTGGAATGCTCTGCGGTATTCCCGCCTTGGGCTCAGGAAGATGTGACATCGCCGCCAAGTCTCCCCTAACAGGGGCCATAGGCGATTCAAACATGGGCGGCTTCTTTGCACCTGAACTCAGGTTCTCTGGCTTCGATCATCTGGTCGTCAAAGGAAGGGCGAAGAAACCGGTTTACGTATGGATTCACGACGGGGAAGTTGAGATCAGAGACGCTTCTCAGCTGTGGGGAAGAGACACATTCGAGACGCAGACGATGATCCGAGAGATTCACCGAGACGATGAGATTCAGTCGATGGTGATAGGAGTAGCAGGGGAGAATCTAGTTAGGTTCGCGAATGTTAGGAATGGAATGAAGAACTCCGCTGGGAGAACTGGGATGGGATGCGTGATGGGCTCCAAGAAGCTGAAGGCAGTCGCCGCCAGAGGAACGATGAACCTAGAATTCACGCAGCCTGACAAGCTCTTGGAATACAGCAGGCAAATGAACGAGATGATAATGGAAACCAGGTGGGCGCGGGCGCAGTCGAGGTATGGCACGATGATAATCTACAGCAACACGAATACTACTGGGTTGATACGCTGCAGGAACTTCCAGTACAACCTCATGGAGAAGGGTGACGTACTGGAATGCGAGAACATGGACGAGTACTCCGTTGGAATGGCTGGATGCTACGCGTGTCCGGTCCAGTGCCGCCACCGATACACTCTCACGAAGGGACCATACGCACCTCTTTACGGCGAAGGACCTGAATACACGTCGCAGGGAGCCTTCGGAACAATGCCTGACTGCGCAAGCCTAGAAGCCGTACTCGTCGCCAATCACCTAGTCAACATGTACGGGCTGGACACACTTGAAACTGGAAACATGATTGCATGGGCTATGGAGCTCTACGAGAAAGGAATAATCGACAACCAGACAATGGGTGGATTGAAGCTGGAATGGGGAGACAGCGAAGCCATCTTCGAACTGATCCACAAGATAGCGAAGCGCGAAGGATTCGGAAGCATACTCGCGGATGGAATGAGACCAGCAATAGAGAAGATTGGAAGAGAATCTGAATACTACGCCATCCACGTGAAGGGGATGGGCAACCTCCAATCAGACGAGAGGCCAACACCAAGCTTCGCCCTGGGAATAGCCACATCAACCAGAGGAGCAGATCACCTCAGAAGCCGCCCCGCAATTGACCTATATAATCTGCCGGAGAATATGCTTGAGGAGATATATGGAGGCCCCGTTTCCAACGATTACACTTCATACGAGGGGAAGAGCCGAATGGTCAGATGGCAGGAACTCCTCTACGCGGTTGTTGACTCTCTAGGACTCTGCAAGTTTCAAACCGTCTTCTGCGCCGTTCATGCACCGAAGTTCGAAGAGTGGACAAAACTGATCGAATACTCCACCGGAATGAAGATTCCGAAGAAAGAACTCATGACCGCCGGTGAAAGAATCTACACCCTTGAAAGACTCTTCAACAATAGAGAAGGCTTCTCAAGAAGCGATGACACACTGCCCGAACGCTACTTCAAAGAACCAACCCCACTTGGACTGCCAATTGCCAAGGGCAAGAAGATAGATAGAGCGAAGTTCGAAGGAATGCTGGACGAGTACTACAGGCTCCACGGATGGAACAAGATGGGCGAACCACGAAAGAGCACATTGAAGAAGCTGAACCTGGAAAACGAGCCTTCACAATTGCTATGAGGGATAAGAAAATTGCGGATGATACTCTTGGCTGACCCAGGGAAATGTACAGGCTGCAAGCTCTGCGAGATCGCTTGCTCAATAAAGAACGAGAAGACACACAGTCCCGCCTCCTCCAGAATCCATGCCGTGAAATGGATGAGATCTGGCATCTACATTCCAATGGTCTGCCAGCAGTGCGACTCACCCACATGCGAGACAGTCTGCCCCATGGACGCCATCAAACGAGATGAAGAGACCGGAGCCATGGTTATCGACTACGACAGATGCATCGGATGCAGAATGTGCGTGGTCTTCTGCCCGTTCGGAGGAGCTGGAATCGACGCAGCGCATGGAAGGGTCATCAAATGTGACCTCTGCAGGGGCGACCCTGTATGCGTCAAATTCTGCAGTCCCGAAGCATTGCTCTATATTCCAGCAACATCAGTCAACCTCCTGAAGCAGCGCAATGCGGCAGAGAGATTCTCAGAACTGATGAAGAAGATGTTAACCCCACCCTGAACCCAAATCAGACATTCCGCGACACAGATTCACACAGAGCCAAAATGTTTACTTGAATTTCATATAGCTTATACCCGCGGAAATCCACTGGAATTCTAGGCGAATTTACACATGGATATCAAAGATGTTATGGTCGAAGAAGTAATAGTGGTTAATGCCGGTACTAGAGTAAAAGACGCCGTAGAGCTCATGAACAGGAACGAAATCGGCTGCTTGATTGTGGAGAGAAAGGGGAGCCCCATAGGAATAATGACTGAAAGAGACATTCTGAAGAAGATCATTTGTCAATCAAAGGACCCCGAAGAGGTTCAAGTCTCAGAGATCATGTCAAAACCTCTTGTAGTCGGCAAGATTGATATGGATCTGGAGACGGCTGCGAGGTTGATGCTGAAGCGCAACCTCAAGAAGCTTCCCATCGTGAATGGCAACGAGCTAGTAGGTCTCATAACTCTGACCGACATCGTCAGGGTCGACCATGTTGAGCACCTACTGATCAAAGTGATTGAGCAGCTCAGAAAGGACGGATGGGTTCCTCCAAGAAAGATGAAAAAAGTCATAGGCCCCTATATAGCATAGCCTGGGAAACCCCAATGACCAAGAAACTGGACAGACAACTTATCAAGTGCATAGATGGCGCGCTTAGAGAGATCTTTGGAGAACTCGGCGCCAAAGCCATCTATAGCTACCTGAGAGATAGGTATTCACTTAGACGGGAAGACATTCCAGAGCGACTGGAAACCTTTGAGAAGGGCCTCAAGGACATTCTGAGTTCGGGAGCTTGGGCTGCGGAGAGAATGGCTTTGAAGAATCTATACTCGAATTTCGGGCTTGAGTATCGAAACAAGACCAACCACCGCCTTGTAGACCACGTGTCGAACCTGAAAAGGCAAGTATAGATATCGCCACCTAGGATTTCTGTCAAGACCGCCTCCAAATTCACGCATACATACTTTGCACTTCTCAGTTTCGAACGCAGAAACTGACTGAAAGTCTTTATTGCAAATGTAGAAGTCTTTTATACGCATGTCCAACATAGATGCGCAACGATTGCCAATGTCCTTGGAAATCGAAGATATCATGGTTGACAAGGTCATAACAGTAGAAGCCGACGTAAAGGTAAGAGACGCCGCCAAGCTCATGAACGAGAATGATATTGGTTGTTTGGTCGTAGTAGAAAAGGGAAGACCTATTGGAATAGTGACTGAACGAGATATGCTTAAGCGAGTCCTAGTCATATATGAAGAGCTTGAGAAGATAACCGTGCGGGAAATAATGTCGAAGCCCCTCATCATTGGGAGACCCAACATGGAAATCGGAAGCGCGGCCGAAATAATGTTCACGAAGAAAATCAAGAAGCTTCCGATAGTAGAAGGTGGAAAGCTTCAGGGCTTAGTCACCTTGACAGATCTCCTCCGCCTTCAGCCCCAACTCATCAAGATGTACAAGATCTTTTCAAGCGACCTCGCTCCCAAGAGAATGAAGAAAGTCTTCGACTACTACCTGCTGATCCACCCCGAGTCTGAGAAAACCGCTTGGCTAAAGCGGGAATCGGGGATCTCGAGAAAGCGGTAACAAAGAGCAGCCCTCGCTGAATCTTCTCTCTTGCTCCAAGGCCATAAATTGACAATCCCTACTTCCACTTCATAATCTATTATAGTGAATACCTGCTCACCTTGACACAGCAAGTTGAAATCTGAGAGGTGAATGAGATGGCCCAGAAAACAACCATTTCAGTAATCAAATGTGATGTGGGCTCCCTTGCTGGTCACCACACTGTCCCCAATCCCCTGCTGAAGATCGGAGAGAAACGCTTGGCAAGAGCACAGGAAAAGGGACTTATCAATAGCCACTATGTCTTCCACGCAGGAGACGACCTTGAACTTCTAATGGTACATGACCAGGGTGAAGACAACTCAGAAATCCACAAACTCGCCTGGGAAACCTTCAAAGAAGCCGCTGAAAGAGCCTCGAAACTCAAACTATACGGTGCAGGACAAGATATCCTGAAGACTGCCTTCAGCGGAAACATACGTGGAATGGGCCCTGGCGTAGCAGAAATGGAAATCGAAGAGAGAAAATCTGACCCGCTCATTGTCTTTGCAGCAGACAAGACCGAACCAGGCGCCTTCAACTATCCCATGTTTCGAATATTCGCCGACCCAACAAACACCGCAGGACTTGTAATCGACCCAAATCTGACAGGAGGCTTCAGATTCGAAGTTCTAGATGTCATTGCAAATCAGAAAGTCGTTCTCAAATGCCCCGAGGAGATGTATGAACTCATCGCTCTCATCGGAACACCTGGACGCTATGTGGTTTCCCACGTTTGGCGGGCTAGAGACGACGTCATATCCGCTGCAACCAGCACAACTCGACTATCACTGATCGCAGGCAAATACGTGGGGAAGGACGATCCCGTCTCTGTAGTGAGAGCTCAGCACGGTTTGCCCGCACTCGGCGAAGTACTGGCACCATTCATGCACAGCTATTTCGTTGAGGGCTGGATGAGAGGTAGCCACTGGGGGCCACTCATGCCAGTGGGGCTGAAGGACAGTAGATGCACCGCCTTCGATGGACCTCCAAGGATTGTGGCACTAGGTTTCCAGGTTGCCAATGGTGAAATCGCCGCGGATGATGATGGTAGGCCAATGATAAGCGACCTGTTTGATGACCCAGCTTTTGATTTGGCTCGCCGCGAAGCCATGGAGATCGCAAGCACCCTGCGCCGGATGGGCGAGTTCGAACCTGCACGACTGGGCGCAGAAGCTATGGAATACACCACTCTTCCAAAGGTCTTAGAGAAGCTGAAGGATAGATTCGAGTCCACCGAGATCGAAGTCGAGACACCTGAACTATCCCGAGTGAAAGCTAATAGGTGATACATTTGAGAATCGGATTCTTCGTCTGGGAATATCCTCCAAAACTTGTCGGTGGCCTAGGCACATATGCCGAATACATAACTAGAGAATTCGTTGCCCTGGGCCACGACGTCACAGTTTTTACGCTCAACCCTGGAGATCTGAAGACGAGAGAAGTGTTCAGGGGAGTGGAAATTCACAGGCCCATGATTGCAGACGCAAGCAACGTGTTTCCAATGTTCGTCACAGAGGACCTGAAGAGATGGGGAACAAACATCCGCTTCTTCAACGATCTCTTCATCTACAACATTCTAGGCGCAGCAAAGCTCATCAACCAGCTGATCAAGAAGGAAGGCTATCATTTCGATATGGTGTGCGTTCACGACTGGCTGAGTGGTACCTCAGGTATCATAGCAAAGAATGAGACTGATGTACCCGTGGTCTTCCATGTGCACAGCACTGAATGGGGAAGAAGCGGCGATCGAGGCTCAGAGGTCGTGTCCCATCTCGAAGTGGCGACGGCTGAGGCTGCAGATCGAATAATCACAGTAAGCCACGCTATGAGAGATGACCTAGCCCGGCATGGCTGGCCCAGATCAAAGATCAGTGTAGTCTGGAATGGCGTGAGTCCCGAGCGATATGACCCAAGGAAAAGCCGCAAAGACGATGTGGCAGAACTGCGGAGGAAATATGGCATCCAAGACGATGAATGCATGCTATTCTTCTTAGGACGCTTGACTTGGGTCAAAGGTGTGAGAAACCTAGTTCAAGCGATGCCCTTAATTCTTGAAGAGTATCCGAAGACAAAGCTTGTGGTTCTGGGCAAAGGGGAGCAGCAGAGAGACCTAATCGAGACAGCGAACAGGCTTGGGATAAGTGACGAAGTCGTCTGCCGCTACGAGTTTGTATCAGAGGATGAAAGGATTCTGCATTATGCCGCCTCCGACGTCTGTATTTTTCCCTCCACCTACGAGCCTTTTGGCATAGTCAGTCTCGAAGCTATGTCCATGGCAAAGCCGCTGGTTGTGGGGGCTCATGGAGTAGTTGGATTCCGAGAGCAAGTGATACCGTCGGGGCCGGATCAGAATGGGATTCACATCAACGGGGGCGATTCTGCCGACATAGCTTGGGGCGTGAAGCAGGTGTTGAAGGACCCAGAGAGGGCGAAGAAGTGGGGTGAAAGAGGCCGTGAAAGGGTTCTGCAGTACTTCACGTGGAGGAAGGCAGCTGAACAGACAATCCAGGTATACGACGCTCCAACTCCTGGTCCAGAACAGGAATTATCTCTGGAGACATGTGAAACTCTCAAGACTCGAGCAGAGACGTGAGAATAGCAGCCAAGTCAAGAACTGAAGAGCATGACCTCATCTAGCTCTTTTCTTTGCCTTGGTGCTTTTCTTTCCTTTCTTGATAGGTTTCTTCTCTACTGTCTTT
>CP070826.1:236494-242675 GCA_020344435.1 Candidatus Bathyarchaeota archaeon
TATTGAACCATGGAGGTTGTCAAGACGAGAGAAGGCTTTCCTAAGCCCATAAGGGATTTGCCGGAGGCAGACATTCAATTCAAAGGCGTCAAGGGGTGGATTGCTCAAGGTGAAAGCCACCAGATAATATTCTTTGAGATGGAGCCTCGCGGTCAAGTGCCAGAGCATAGGCATGAATATGCTCAATGGGGGCTTGTTGTGGAAGGAAGAATGGAATTGATCATTGGCGATGAAACTAATGTCTATGAGAAAGGTGATGAATATCTCATCCCTGCTCACACTGAACATTCCGCAAGGTTCCTGAGCAGAGTCAGAGTACTAGATTTCTTTGGGGAAAAAGCGAGATATAGACACAAAACCCGCTAAGACTTGCTATACTTCCCAGCTTGGATTCTTTCAGTTGATACCATAAGTTTTTAACCTATGGTTTGTTGACTGTAATCTATGAGAAAGGAATTGCCACGACAGCTGTTACATGAACTCCTCAAGAACTCGAAACGGAGTGATAGGGAGCTTGCAAAAGTCCTTGAGGTATCTCAACCGACAATCACCAGAGCTCGCCACAGACTGGAACGGGATGGAGTGATTCAAGACTACACGATTGTTCCAGACTTTGAGAAGATGGGTTTTGAGATATTGGCTTTAACCTTCGTCAAGATGCGCCCCGACGTTCTTATAGGCGAAACTAGGAAGAAAACCAAAGAGTACGCCTCGAAGTTTCCCAACGTGATATTTGCCTACAGCGGAAGAGGTCTCGGCATGACAGGTGTGATAATTTCCCTTCACAGGAATTACACGGAATATCATAAAGAGTTGAATATGCTGAGGATTGACTTGAAAGAGATCACGGAGGACATTCAAAGCTTCATCGTTGCCATCGGCGAAGGAGAATACAAGAGGTTCTCCCTAGCATATTTGGGCGATGTGTCCCCCTAGAGTTCCCTCGTTAATCCGCCCGGCTTTGAAGCGTTCCACCCGCCCATGAACGAGAGCTTCACGAGATGGCTCATACCGGAGAATTCGCCTTCTGCCAAACCGCATCCGCCTCTCTATCAACAGCCTCTATCATATCTCTTGGGAGCAGACGCTGGCTGACAATTTCAAGGTCAGATTGTAATGAAGCTTTCAACAGTTTTGCCATCAAGCCTCTTAACCAGTTCTAAGGTGAGTATTATCGCGTTTTCTGTGTCTTCGAGACTGAGTAACCCAACGTGTGAATGGATGTGCCGGGTTGGCACGCTGATTACGATGCTGGGGCACCCTGCTCGGCTGAGATGGATTCTACCCGCGTCTGTGCCTCCTCTGGAGACTTGTGATAGCTGATATGGAATTCCTACTTTCTCAGCCGTTTTGATTACAAAGTCTTTCAGAGGTTGATTTGGGATCATCGAGCTGTCAAAAGTTAAGATAGATGGTCCTTTTCCCATCTTAGCCGGCGCCTCATATGGTTTGATTCCAGGTACATCTCCAGCTATGTCAACCTCCAATACTATCGCTACATCCGGGTCCACTACGTGCGCCACAGTCGTAGCACCTCGAAGCCCCACTTCCTCTTGGACTGTAGCTGCACCAAAGACTGTATTGGGATGGCTAATCTGTTCTTCCTTCAACCTTCGGACTACTTGCATAGCGACGAAGGCGCCGATTCGGTCGTCAAATCCCTTTCCCATAGCAACCTTCCCATCCCTGATAATGGAGAATGGTGACCAAGGTATCACCGGATCGCCAATCCGGATGCCCATCTTTTCAGCTTCTTTCCTGCCTGAAACTCCCACGTCTATAAACATATTCTGTTTTTCAACGGGTTTCTTTCTTTCTTCATCTGGTATTAGATGAGGCGGTTTAGCGGCTATTACCCCCGGAATATCTCCTTTTCGAGTTCTTATCACCACCCTTTGGGTCAAAAGCACTTGATCCCACCAACCACCTAGAGGGTTGAATGTTAGAAATCCTGTCTTCTCATCTATTCCTGAGATCACGAACCCAACCTCATCGATGTGTCCCGCAATCAGAACGCGAGGTCGCTGAGCACTGCCCTGATGTTTGAAGATTACGGAGCCCAATTTGTCTTGACTGATTTCCTCAGCGTAGGATTGAACATTCTTCTTCACGATTCTGGCAGTTTCACGTTCAAAGCCGGCGGGCCCAAATGATTCCGAGAGTTCTCTCAACAGTCTAATGCCCTTTTCATCAACCAATCTGGAACACCTACAGCTAATTGCGAACATTAGCAGATAAAGCAATAGGTGCCCATAGGTGGAATGACCGTACTGGCACTTTTGGAGCTTGTGCTTGTGTAAACACTTTCAGTAACCACTCCCACCTCTACCCATATCACTTGCACCAACAATTCTAAAAACCAAACAGACACTGCATCAAAACAGTGAATCTTATGCCCAACGGAAAACTCCTGATCTACACACCATCAAGCACTGACAGACTGAAAGCTATAAGATCTGCAGTCTCCAAGATTGCTGAGCCCTTGAAGATGCAGATTCAGGTAATCCCGATGACGAGGACGTTTCCAGCTTATGTGTACTATGAAAGGGAAGACGATTCAGAAAGAATTCCCCTCTACTGCGACTCCCAAAAGGGCTTTGGAGAGAGGGAGATATATCAGAGTATGAGGAGAATCTTGTTTACGCTCTCCTTCCACCCCGAGCATTCAGCTTTGCTTGCTGCGAGGAAGGAGTTGCTGTCTCCCGCGTAGCAAAGTCTCCGCAGAGATCGAGGCATCAATTGCTGATCTGAGCTAACGCGCAAGACCGGGAATTTTGTTTCAGAGCGGGAAGATAGGAGAACATCCATTAAGGGATACGAGCAGGAACTCTGATTCCATCTTCGCATGTGCACTGTGGATAAGGCTAGCGCAGATCCGGACTGGTTATCCCTTTACAACCGCCAGGGGAACCAGACGGATTGCGTGGGTTGCGATTCCAAGTTTATCGCTCACTTCCGCCACTCTATCCACATCTTTGTAGACTGGATCCGCCTCTTCAGCCAGCACAACTTGGCTTGCAGCTCGAACAACCATCCCACGCTTCTCCAAGGTCTTCTTCACCTCTCCACCCCAGAAACTCCTCTTTGCCGCAGAACGACTCATCATTCGACCTGCTCCATGAGCGGTTGAGCCGAAGGAGACTTCCATGGCCTTCGATGTGCCCACGAGCACCCACGAGCCAGTTCCCATAGAACCTGGGATGAGCACTGGCTGTCCGACGGCCCGATAATCAGCCGGCACCTCTTCACGTCCCGGTCCAAAAGATCTGGTTGCACCTTTCCTATGGGTCCAAACCTTCCTCTGTTTTCCATCTACTTTGTGCTCCTCGACTTTTGCTATGTTATGAGCTACGTCATAGACAAGTCTCAAGCCGAATTTGTCGGCTGGTGTGTTGAAGACCTGCTCGAAACTCTCGCGTACCCAGTGGGTGATGGATTGTCTATTCGCGAAGGCATAATTCACCGCACAGGCCATGGCCTGGTAGTAGTCTTCGGCTTCTTTTGTTGTTCCAGGTGCGCAGGCGAGCTCTCGGTCAGGTAGTGTGATGTTGTATTTGTGGACAGCATGCTCCATGATGCGCAAGTAGTCTGAGCAGATCTGGTGTCCGAAGCCTCGTGAGCCGCAGTGAATCATCACGGTGACTTGGCCTTTCTCTGTGATTCCGAAAGTCTTGGCTGCCTTGGGGTCATAGATTTTGTCGACCTTCTGGATTTCTAGGAAGTGGTTCCCTGAGCCTAGAGTGCCGCACTGGGTGAGGCCTCTTCTCTTGGCTGTGGACGAGACCTTGTCTGGGTTGGCTATCTCCATGCACCCTTCTTCCTCGCAGTGTTTGGCATCCTCTGGCCAGCCGAGTCCCTGATCCACAATCCATGGCACACCCTCAGCAGCTAGCCGCTCGAGCTCATGCGAGGATAGGTGGAAGTCCCTCCTGCGGCTTCCAAGCCCACAGGGGACATTCTTGAAAATCGTATCAGTCAGCCTGGCGAGATTCGGTCGGATCTCCTCTTCAGAAAGATTTGTGGTCAGAAGACGAACTCCACAGTTGATGTCATACCCTACCCCTCCTGGGCTTATGACCCCCTCGTCATAATCTGTGGCTGCCACGCCACCTATTGGGAAGCCGTACCCTTCGTGGCCATCGGGGAGGGTTATGGCATGCTTGTAGATGCCCGGTAGATGAGCGACGTTGGCACATTGGTCAAGGGTTCTGTCAGTCTTCATCTTCTTGATCAGTGTTTCGTCGGCGAAGACTGCGCCTGGAACCCGCATTCCCTTCTTGTACTTCTTCGGAATTCTCCAAGTGTACTTGTCGATTCTCTCCAGAGGGACCTGCCCACCTCTTCCACGCATCATAATCACCTTTTAAGAGGAAAAGCGAGTGGGGCAGGATATAAATAATTTTGGTCTCTACACCAAAGAACACTGAGGCTGCAGAAGAGTCTCTATGAGTTCCATTATTCGTGTCGGCTCAGGAGGTCTTTTCGAAGTATTGGATGATGCCCCTGATGTTTTGCATCACGACTCCCCTTCGAAGGACCCGGTGGTCTCTTATGAAGTCTGCTGCCTTTCCTGTTGAAGTATCTTCTTTCAGGACTCTTTCATAGATGGTCTCCAGATTCTCTTGATTCTGCATTCCTTCTTGGGTTACCTTCGCCCATAGTTCAAGCTGAGACATGTAGGCTTTCAATCTCTTGACGGCGTCTTCTCCGGCGCCGAAATGGGTGTAGTACAGCGTTTTGGGTGCAAGCTTAATCAGCCGATTTAGCGAGGCTAATGTTATTTCTAGATTGAAAGGTGGAGGAGCCGTGGGTATTGTCGCATCTATGCTTTTCAGGTAGACTCCAGCAGCGTCGCCAGTGAAGATTCCTTTGCTGCCTTCTTCGTAGAAGCTGAGATGATGTGAGGCGTGTCCAAGAGTCTCCAGAACCTGCAATCTAATGTCCTCGCCCAACTCGATAACCCTTCCATCCGTTGCTTTCATGATTCTCTCTTTCGAGACTGGATGAATCTCGCCGTACATCTCTGCAATCTCGCCCAGAACTTGCTTGGTCTGTCTCCAAAGCTTTTCGGGCTTTATGAGATGGGGGGCTCCTCTAGCATGGGTTATGAGCTTTGCGTTGGGCAAATGTTGTAGCAATGTACCGGAACCCCCAGCATGGTCTATGTGGATATGTGAGACCGCTACATAATCGACCTCTCTTCTTTCTATTCCTATTTCGCTCAGACCGGTCAGCAGATTTGCGATGGACGTCGTCGGGCCAGTCTCGATTATCATTGTTTTGTGGTCTATCAGAACGTAGGAGGCGATGAAATTCTCTATGTTGCTGGGTTTCAAGTCTATCAGGTAGATGTGATCGTTGATTCTTCTGCTGTACATGGGTCTTCGATGAGGATAGACAGTGGATTCGCTATTAACATTTTGATTTTTGTGCTGGCTGTCCCTGTATTCTCAAGTGAACTATGGCGTAAGAACCAAAGAATTTTATCTTTCTCGCTATTAGAAGGGTCAGCTGGGCGTGGAAAGGTGCTGGTTAGGATAGTTCGGGCGTTGACCACTGAAGAGGTGCACAATCGAGTCAGAAAGCTTGAGATAGAGCACGGTATGACCTTTGACGAATTTGAAGAGGTATTCCTGGAGAAGAAGATGGATCGGAGTATGGTTGGGGCCTACTTTGAGTGGGCTGGGCTTATCCACGCGTACCGACGGTATGTCGAGAGCGGAGAGTTTGACTACGTGGTTGAGGAGATGCGGGAACTCAACCCTGGTAAGCTGGCGCTTCTTACGCCTAAAAGGCTTGAGCTTCTCAACGACGTGGCTAGTATGCGACCTGAGTCTATAAGCGATCTGGCGCGGAAGATTCGCAGGAATGTCAAGAACGTCCATCAGGATCTGAAAGCGCTGGAGAGGCTTGGTTTTGTCATTCTGAAACGTAGGGATAAGCGAAGCGTCACACCAGAGACATTGGTGGAAGAGATTACGCTTCTGATTCGTTGAACCAGCAGATTCAGAAAGGCATGGGCGTATCGAGTGTGTTCATCTCAGTTCATCAAGCTCTCGCCTTTATTGCTGGAAGTCAATCTCAAGAGTTCTCCTGAGCTTCGGGTTATGGAAGACGGCTGCTGGATGATACACGGGGATAACAATCACACCGCTCGCCTGCCTTGACATGGGGACTTCAT
>CP070826.1:242775-248808 GCA_020344435.1 Candidatus Bathyarchaeota archaeon
GGTAACGGGAGAGCTCAAGATTTTGAGAACCTACCGATAGTCAGGCAGACAAATACTTACCTACAGCCGGGACCCCACGAGTTTGAGGAACTAATCAAGGGTATAGACTCAGGAATCTACGTCATGGCGAAAGGATGGACTGGAGGACAAGTTGAACCAGGAATGGGAACCTTCACTTTCGGCGTTGGACCCTCAAAAGTAATAAGGAACGGCGAACTCGCTGAGACAGTTAGAGGCGTCGTCATCAGCGGCTCAATTCTCGAAACACTGAGGACCGTTGACGCCATCGGAAAAGACCTGAAGATCATAACGAGCGCCTTCGGCGCCTGTGGCAAAGGTGGACAAAGAGCCTCATGCGGCCTAGGAGGTCCACACGTTCGGGTACGCAAGATGACTGTTGGAGGAAGGTGATGTTATGGAACTAGCTGAACTAGCTGTTAAAAAAACTTTGAGTTTGGGAGCGAGCGAAGCAGAAGCCTATTTGAAGAGGGCGAGAACAACCCGAGTCGAGTTCGCCGAAGAGATTGAAAACTTCAAAACCATCGAATCAATAGGGATGACCCTAAGAGTTGCTCTTGGCAAAAAGACCGCAACATATTCCACCTCAATCCTGGACAAAGACGAAATCGCCGAGGTCACTGCAAAGGCAGTGAAAATAGCCAAAGTCGCACCAGAAGACCCTCATTGGAAACATTTGAACCAAAGATTCGGCAAGGCACCCGCTGAAGGATACTACGACCCTAAACTGGCAAATCTTGACTACCAAGAAGTCGTCAAAACATTGAATTCAGCCATAAACCAAATGAAGAATTATGACAAACGGGTTAGGCCGACCCGTGGATCTCTAACCACCTCGACCTCAAACACTTCCATAGCAAACAGCTACAACGAAACCTGTGAAAGAGAGGAAACCAACATAGGCATTATAATGAGCACCAAGGCAGAAGAAAACAAAATGGAGAGCACAGGCTCCGAATATGAGCACGCAAGATCTTGGGCGGCAATTGCATTCGAAGACTTGGCGCTGAAAGCTGCAGAAAAAGCCATTAAATTCTTGAGTGCAAAACCAATTCCAAGCGGCAAGATTACCGTCATTTTCAGAAATCAGATTTTCGCCAATATACTCGGCGTCATTCTTAGCGGCCCGATGAACGCAGACTGGGTCCAAAAAGGCAGGTCACCTCTATCAGACAAGCTTGGAAAGGAGATAGCCTCCAAAAACGTCAATCTTGTTGATGACGGATTAATTCGGGGAGGATGGCAGACAAGACCCTTCGACGACGAGGGACACCAAACTCAGAAAACGCCAGTTATTAAAGACGGCATTCTCAAGAGCTTTCTTTACGATACGTATACCGCCCTGAAAGACAATGTAGAGTCAACTGGAAACGCTCAGAGACCATCCTATTGGATGAACCCACAACCATCTCCAAGCAACCTGATCTTGAAACCCGGAAAGACTAGTCCTGAAGAGATCATCCAAGAGACTAGGAAGGGAATCTACATTGAAGAAACTATAGGTGAATGGCTTTCGAACCCTGTCAGCGGAAACCTCAACGCCACAGTAACTCATGGATATCTCATAGAAAATGGCGAGCTTGCGAAACCAGTCAAAGGAGTGGTAATATCGGGGAGTTTCTACGAAATTCTCAAAGACGGAATAGCGATAATAGGCAGCGACTTGAGAAATAGCGGTCAAAACTACTCACCTACAGTGAAACTTGCTCAGCTTACAATCGCAGGAAAATAAGATGGAAGCGGGGCAGACCAGATAAGAACTCGCCGTATGCATTCAAGAGCTAACCGAAAACTATTAACTTAAATCTCCCCAATTGCTTCCACTGACGAGGAATATAATATGCTGAAGCTGTCAACATCCGTATGCATCATAATCTTCGTAGCTGCACTCTTCGCCGTCAGCATCGGGGCTGCCACCTACTACCACTATGGTAGGCCCCGCCCAACCTACCTTCGCATCCTCCACACTCACTCAAGCGAGATGGTTGAGGAGATAGTGGCTGGGTTTGAATCCTGGTATCAGGATCAACCAGAATACGGACGGCCTATAGAGGTCACGGTAATTCACACTGATCCACAAACCGCCTTCGAGAAAGCAACAACCATCTTTCGAAAGGCTGAGGCTGATGTATGGTGGGGCGGACCGCTCTCTCTCTTTGAGGAAGCTTATAATGGTTTGCTCCCCTACAACTCAACACATCGAGACGACATAAACCTGACACATTCCTACCCTCTAATGGACTCAAGCAACAACACTCCTCGCTGGTACGCGGCGAGCTTGCATGGTGCGGGACTAATGTATAATGAGCATCGTCTGGTCGAGTCCAACCTGCAGATACCTCAAACCTGGACCAACCTAACACTTCAAGACTACGCTGGAAATATCACGATGGTAGATCCTTCAGAGTCAGAATCCTTGGGCTCCTTCATTATGTTGATACTTCAGAGCAAGAACTGGACGAGTGGGTGGGAATACCTTGTCACTCTCTCAGCTCTCATCGAAACATACGACGCCGACGAGTACGATAGCGCCTTGGAAATCTCCAATGATTACTTATCCTTGGCGGTCGTTCCAGATTCGTATGCATACGAAAGAATTGCAAAGAATATTCCTCAAATCGCCCTAACTTATCTAGATGCCACAATCCTACAACCCGACCCGATTGCCATACTCAATAAGGGAACATATATTGATGAGGCAAAAGCGTTTGTGGACTATGTTCTAGCCTTTGAGGCCCAAGATGATATCGGAAGGTATCTCTTGCCCATACGCTCAGACGCAACTCCTCCGTCAGAACCCGGCCCCTTCGACCCAACATTCCCAGCAATTAGTATGCACAACGAATCACTCCAAGAAATCATAAGAGAATATTATCGGACTTGGATAGCCGAAAGGCACACTCAGATAAAGTATGCTTGGAACGCGATTGAAGAGGCCAATATGAGCAGCCCATATTACGAACCAGCAGTAGGCAACTTCACCTACGCCGGATACTACCTGAACGAAAGCGAAATAAGCGCGATCTACGACGACACGGATGGTTGGACCAACGATGAGAAGATAGCATCATATCTGGCAAAATGGCGCGACGCCAGCAGAGAGGCCTACGATAACGCAATAGAAAATGCTGAGAAAATAAGCTAAGCCAAGAAGACAAACGTCTCTGCTTTACGACTGGCACAACTGGATTATTCTGCGACGAATAGACGGCACCTCTATGAGAATCTGGCGCCTTTGGCGTCCAATTTCGAAGGATTTCGAATATTATAATAATCCCGGGAGAATCTTCACTGCATCTCGCTGGCTCATCGGCTCTGCTACAAATATTGCTTTGAAATCATTCATTCTCGGGGTTGTCGGAGTTATCTTAGTCACCTCAATGGTAATCTCTTGATCCAAATGATTTGTTGGCAAATCGAATGATTTCGAATGATTTGTTCTTGATATGAACGAAGCAACTTCCATATTCATCAAAGTTGTCAAAGGATCGTTTGGGGAGAACCCATGATTCGGGAAAGGTTGATAGACGGGCGAAGGATATCGTATCAACCAAAAGAGATTGATGGAATATCAATTGGGCTGATTGATTCTTCTGAGGCTGCTAGGATCATCGGAAGGTCTTATTCTCCGAGGACTTGTATTATGAGTGTCCTCCGTCTTGGATGCACATCTGTTTCGATGAAGAACAGTGACTGCCAGGTGCCCAAAGTGACACGACCGTCAACTATTGGTAACGTTCTATCTGGGCACAGGAACATCGATCTGAGATGGGAATGAGCATTGGAGGGATGACCGTAGCAGGCGCGTCTTGGAATCAGTCTTTCAAGAACATTCCGGATATCATTCAGCAGACTCGAATCATATTCAGTCAGAACGATGACTCCTGTGGCGTGTGGGGCAAACACGTGAACTAAGCCGTTCTTAATACCTGATTCGCGGACAATCTCTCTGACCTTGTCCGTCAGATCAACAAAATCTATCTCGCCCTCTGTTGAGAACGTGAAGCTCTCATTAATGACTCGCATCGTGTTTTCACAATTCCTCTTTCAACAATGTTTTGCCATTCTAGTATAAAATATCTATTCATAGAAGTAACTCAGCCTTGACGCAAGCGTGCATCGGATAAAGAGGGGATTGGCGGACTTAATCGTCTATCAAGCCGTATTTCCAGTCTCTCTTATCCATTTCTTTAATGAATGATGTTAAGTGATTAATGAGCGCCTTCATCATCTTCTCTCCCTTCTCCTTAGTCGCCTTGCTTGGATCCCCGGTTGCTCCGTAGGGAGTTAATTCCTCGAATGTCCATTTTATCTGAACGTGAGAAGGTAGATTGAGCACAGCTCCTTTCGCGTGTTTCATGGAAACTAGCTCAGGATCTGTAGCGAGCATTATTGATGTCTCCCCTTCGCCTGCATGGCCCAGTCCTTCCCAAACCTCAAATACGCCCTTTGGGAGCAGCTCCTTAGCTGTGTTCCACCATGCTTCCAATGCACATAATCTCATTTCTGGGTGCTCTACCTTGAATTCTCTAGCTGCCACTTCGATTGGAGCTATATTCCCATCATGTCCATTGATGATCAATAGCTTCCTAATTCCATGCTTGAGAAGCGATGCAAACACATCTTTCAGAATCTTAGTGAGAGTCTCTGAGGTTAAGGCTATGGCTATCGGAAACTTCGCGTAGTGTAGACTCATGCCATAAGGTATCGGAGGGAGCACTAGTAGTCCGTCAATCCGCCTGGCCACCTCTTTGACAAGCTGATGGGCTATTATAGTGTCAGTACCATATGGAAGATGATCACCGTGATATTCAGTCGCCCCAATCGCTAGTATCGCCCTGTCGAATCGGAAGGCTCTATGTTCATGTCCTGTCATGCGTTCTAGGAATTTGCTCGCTACCATCTCATAACACTCGCCCTTCCTTGCCCCCGCTCTATATATAAGCCTTGCAAACCCCGAGTACTCGCGTGACATAGGGCCCTGAGAGTATTTGGAGAGGGATGCGAGACTTCATGAAGACCTGCTGAGTACACACTAGACTCGCAGACTCCTGGTGATGCTTTTGTATCCGCAAAAGCTAGAAAAAACTCTTCACCAAATATTACAGTGAATCTTGGTGTACATCATGTTTAGCAGTAATACTAGAATCACCCATATCACCCAACGTCGCAAACTATAGGTCGATAATGAGCAGAATTGCCAATTTTTCCCTACCATAAACGACATGGAAACCAGAAGTATTGTTGAAGAAACTTGGAATGCCCCGTTCTAAGCCCTATCTGTAATACTGAAGAAGGGGTGCCTTTGATCAAAATTGGATACAAAAGCATCAACAGGACTCACAGAATCCTCTCCTCGAAATCTCACTTGTGGTCAGACTTCGTACAGACGTACACGTGCATGACCATCTTGCAGAGAAGAGTACAGAACGGCTTATCTTCAGCTATGCGACAGGTTGGCAAAGCTCAAGCGTCTCAAAGAGATATTGCATAGTGTTTTCGCCTTCTTGTTGTTTCTAGCGCCCCGCTTGCTGTATGATATATATTGGGGGGATCCTGAATCTAGAGAATAGAAAGAGGAAAAACCATATATCCAACATTAAATGAATATTATCACCGTAATATTCACGACCCTTCTTCCTAGGATGGATAATACCCGATGTGCCCGACATACAAAGATGGTAAGAAGGACAATATACTTCCCTTCCAGCAGGTGAGACAGAAAGTCATTGCTGCGAATCTGTCAATAAATGAAGAGGCCTTCTTCTGGCTGCTATACTATTGCGGAGTACGTAAGAGTGAAGCTTATGAAAGAGTCGTCAGCGACTTCAAGATAACCAACACGCGCATCGTAGTAGACTTTCACCAGAGAAAGAAAAAGGGGGCTACAGTCCCACCGCTAAAGCTTCCGTTGTCTTGGTATGGAATGAACAAGCTTGAATATATGGTCGAGAAAGCTAAGGAACGAAGGCCACGCAACAAGGCAGTTTATGTTTATGTAGATCACATGCGCAC
>CP070826.1:248908-254907 GCA_020344435.1 Candidatus Bathyarchaeota archaeon
AATACCTACAGACAGTGGAATAGAGCCAAAGACGCAAAAACAGCCTCCTCAGTCCTCACAGTTTCGGTCCCTTGATCAGGAATCATATTGACAACGAAATCTGCAACCACGTCAAGCTCAACGCCCTCCCTCATCACAATCTCACGCAACCCCTCAGCAGGTGCCCCGAAAGCCACTAATATCCGGTCAGCCATTTTCCATCGTCCGGCCAACTCATCTCTTACCACCACAAATGGAACACCATACCGCGATGTCGCAATCACCAAGTCGAAAGCTCCTGATTTCACCAGTCGCCCAAAAGAGTCGCCAGAAACCGTTACACGATACCCCCAATACTCCCCAACCTCACTACGACGGACAGGAACAGCCCTCCCGCGTCCTGCAACCTCCACAACCCTTACGGTGATACGTTCATTGACGCAAAGCTGTGCTTTTGGAACTAGGATTGGACGTTCCACGCCTACATCTACAAGTAGTCCTTTCCTGCTCGAACGTACAACCACCCCCTCTCGATGCTCTCCTACGCTCAAATCCTTCATTCTGTTCGCTAAGGGATGATGTGGCGTGCGTAATGGGGGAAGAATTCCTGCATATCGCAATTCGGGTCTGATCTTGAAAAGTCGCTTCCTCAAGTATTGTGGTGTTTCCATATATGACAAAATGAGAGAGATCAAGCTGGCACTCTGGCTTTGATCGACGCTTGGAAGATCTGGAAACACTATAATCTCATCCACCTTGAATATGGCAGCCGCCCGGCCTATTAAGCCGATTTTAGAGGATTTTTCACGAAGATGTGGAACATCAGAGACCAAAGATGCGGGCACAGCAACAGAAAGTCTACAACCCCGCTCCATTCTTATGTATCACTCCTTGTATAGCAAGTCTCACACAATTAATTATATGCTTAGAGTCCTAACTCTCCTTTTGGGAATTGAGGAAAACATGAGCTACTGTCAAAGGGTGAGAGTATGCGCGAAGCCTTGACCTTGGATCAATCAGGGGAGATTCGGAGAATCGATGGAAGTAACATGTTGGGCCATTGTGTGAGGTTTCCGGACTACCTCAAAGACGCGTCGGAACTTGCAGGACAAGTCAGAATTCCAAGTGAAGTAAGAGTTTGTAATGAGACAGTAATAAGATACGGGAGACCAAGAAACATCATCATTGAGGGTATGGGCGGCTCTGCAATAGGCGGAGAGATGCTTCGAGGATGGCTGCGAGCCAAGCTTCCTGTGCCTGTACAGATCTGCAGAAACTACACCCTTCCAGCTTACGCGAACAGAGACACGCTGACGTTTATCATAAGCTATTCCGGAGACACAGAGGAAACACTAAGCGCGTTTGTAGATGCGATTCGCCGCAGGTGCATGGTGATATCCATAACATCTGGGGGGCATCTCCTCGCGTTCGCCAAGAAACTCAACATCCCGCATGTGATGATACCTAAAGGACTCCCCCCTAGAGCAGCATTCCCTTACCTATTCTTTTCGCTTCTTAGACTATTGACTAGAATGAAAATTATCTCAGGCACAGAACAGGAGACTCAAGAAGCACTGGCCATTCTTAGATGTATGGCTAGGGAAAACGCGCCTGAGACTCCCGTCAAGAATAATCCATCAAAAAGGTTGGCGCTAGAATTGAAAGGAACCATACCCGTCATTTACGGATTTGGTCCTTATGAAGCCGTAGCTCACAGGCTCAAAACCCAGTTCAATGAGAACAGCAAAATTCCAAGCATGTATAATGTCTTTCCTGAACTCAATCACAATGAGATAATCGGATGGGAAGCGTCTGAAAATCTCACAAGAAACTTCTCGATCATATTGCTCCGCGACCACGACGAGCTTCGCGAAGTCAAGTCTAGAATCGAACTCACCAAATCTCTATTGCTGGATAAAAACAGAAAAATACATGAGCTATATGGGAGGGGGAAGCATAGGCTTGCCAAGATGTTGTCTCTTCTGTTCTTGGGCGACTTCTTAAGCGTTTATCTGGCGGCTCTGAGCGGTTTTGACCCAACTCCTGTGAAGAGCATTGAAACAATCAAGTTGGGGATGAGAAAAAGGTTTGACCACGCTGAAAAGCTGAGGAGAGAGATTGATAACATTCTTTCATAGGGCATTGAATGCATAGTTGGAGTAGAAGATATTTCCATAAGTCTTAAACAAGGATTGGATGTAAACGTATGCTTCAAAAGAAGAAGGGAGGTGATATTTTGGAAAAGAAGAAAATGTTGGTTGCTGCTGCCTTCGCAGGAATAGTCGTGGTATCGCTCTTGGTCGGTGCCTACGCTGCTAACACCAGTGCAGGAAAATACCAGTGCGGTGTCTTCTCCGTGAGCTACGGCTGGGGAACTTGGGTATACCTTGATGACTATCCGAATTGGACAACCATCCTAAGCTTGAGTCTTCCACCTATCCCCATTGATGCCTATTATCAGGTGATATGCGACGGCTACGCAGGCATAGATGACTGCCAGATTAGAATCGGCATCGGCGTTGATGCCCCGATAGAAGACGAGTCCACTCGCAGGTTTTACGGTGATTCATCTAACGCGGAAGGATTCGATGGTCATGGGATTCACACAGATCGGGTATACTTCCTAGAACCAGGAAAACACACGTTCTACTTCCTCGGGGTGATAACCAGCACAACCGATCCTGAATACTACGCCGACCTAAACTATATGACCATTACAGTCGTTGTATACACAGATGGTAGCGTGACGCAGCTTAACTCCATGACAGAGAGCGAGTTGTCAATAGATGGATACGCAGGCTGAGCATGTCAGAAGCTGCCTTCGTACACAAAGCTCCAATGCTCAATTCGACAAGCCCCACTCTTTTCCTGGATACAACACTCATGCATGCACTTACGATTAAACAGCAAATCTTCCTGTCGAATAGGTGGTGGTAACAGCCTCAGAAACCACAGTTCTCAACATTAAAGGAGCCAAGCATACGCCTTTCTGAAGCGGTTGTATTTGCATTTGATTGTTTCATAAAGCTTTTAAGTGGTGAGCTTCGTGATTATTGATTGTTGATGTTAATGGAGCCCAGTAGGAAGCCCCTCAACGTCCTAACAAAGCAATTGAATGCCTATGTAGAGATTTTTCTCAAGAACGGCGTCGTCTACGGGGGTAGAATGGTCAAGTGCGATGGTCATATGAATATGTTGTTGAATGGAGCTACTGAGATGGTTAATGGGGAGCTGACTGCTAATTATGGCAGTGTTTTGATTAGGGGCAACAATGTTCTTTTTATTAGAGTTGATGCTGCTCCTCCGAAGTGATTCTTGCTGCTATGCAAGCCGGAACTAGGCGCGGAATGCAATCAGTCAGGTCATAACGTAGGCCAATGCTTTTTCTACAGCAAGTTTTTGTCGGCGCTTGAAGAAGTCCAAGACGTTCTTTAGATCCCGTTCCAAGAGCGATTTCGCGTTCGGATGATCTATGCGAATGTACTGAGGCCAGTCTATGATTAGTATGTGCTGATTTGGCTGGAGGATTATGTTGTAAGGGCTCAAGTCTGCATGTATTATCTTGGCCCTTTGATAGGCCAAACGTATATTATCTAATATCTCTCTCATGACGACCTTCAGGTTCGAGATTGCAGGGTAGCGGTAGAGTTCTGCGCCTTCTATCATAGACATAACCAAGATGTGGCGGCTTCTTGCTATCGGTCCGGGGGCGACCATTCCATAGGGTGCAAGAAGCTTTAAGGCAATATGCTCCTTCCTAGCGGCGACTACCGATTGTTTATGCCAATTAGGTGTGTCTGAGTGTTGAGCTGTGTAGCCTCGCTTCCTTCTTACCTCGCGAAAGCTTGTTCTCCCTAGTCGATGGATTTTCACGGCGACTTGGGCTCCCCCGGGAGCCAAGGCATCGTACACGTCCGATTCCTTTCCTACGCCGAGAGGCTTTCCGAATTTCTCAATTATGTTCTTGTCTACCAGTTCTTTGAGAGCTAGGGTGTCGTGGGCTGCAGTTGTGAGCCTGTAGCCTTCGTAAGGTTGCGATTGATATGAGAGGAGTTTTTTCTTCTGGAGTAGTTTCAAGTGATGTTTTGCAGTTTGGAAGTGGATGCTTGTTGTGTTTGAGATGATCTCTATTGGTAGGTACTGATATTTCTGGGTCTGATTTTCTATTGTCTCAAGTATTCGGTAGTCTTCTGGTTCGAGTTTCAGGACGGCTTTGGCGGCGATACTTGCTGTGGACATGGGTCTTAAGAGATTTTGACGCCGAGCTTTATTGATGTTTTGTGTGAGCTTATCATTGACCTATTTGAAAAAGTGAAAAATACATGTTTTTAAGGTGGTGCGGCATGTAGGGGTGAATAGAGTGAGAGGAAAGCTCTTGATAAACAGTAGGTTCCCTACCCGCACCAAGTTAAAAATCTTCAAGTGAATATAAAAGTCTGATGTAGCAATGTTCCATGGCGCAATACGCCACTGAGCTTTTGAAATCGCAATAAAAGATATTCACTCAATGTATGCTTGGCAACGCGAGGTTGACAAAGACAATTCTAAAGAGATTCTGAAGACTATTGGCTATGTAATCTCGCTGAACAAAGAATGCTTCAAGGCAAAACACTCAACAAACATGTTGGGAATAAAACCTAGGGGCCGCCCCGACTTTCGCATTTCTTAGCAGTTTTGGTTTACGGCAGACTCGTAGAGATACACCGTAGAAACAATCGCAACTTGTATCGCATCTCAGTCCAAGACAGACTGCCAGACACATCATCAATCTCTCCAGAATCACGTTCAAGATTCGTCAATACGTCGCAAGGTTTGATTCTAGCACTCAGCGTGGGTGCTCCTAATGAGGAATATCCTATTGCTTAGACACTTGTAGACCTCAAATCCATGGTTCCTTGATGAGATTGAAGAGACTGCTCGTGATCAGTATTTCTGATTCATAAAGCTTTTTTTCCATGTTGAGCGTCAATAATGATGATGAGACTATATGAGCAAGAAGAAGCTTCATTATGGTGTGCGCTTACGAACAGATCAGCTGAAATACTTGAAAGCGGTTGATAATCCCTCAGATTGGGTGAGGAAAGCGATAGACGAGAAGCGAAAGCGCGAGAGAAAGAGTAAGACTGAACGCAAATAGTTCCTTGTACGCTCCAGTGGACATGCCCGCGGTGAGCAAGCAATTCATCCAAAGTATTTGGTCACCGCGTGGCTGCATCCAACTTGTGATTTGATCTGTATGTCTTCTAGACGTCCCTTGTGAGGCGGAGGCATATATCGCAAGCCTCTATAACGTGAAGTCCCTTCTCTGTTGTCTTCCAAAGATCAGCTTCCTCATTCATAAACCCTGCTTTCTTCAAAGCGCCCAGATATTCCTCAAGCTGGGAATAGCTCAAACGCGCCTTGTACATGATTTGGGTTTTCTTCTTGCCACTGGCTTTGGCGGTCTTTAAAATCTCCATAATTATGTCATGTCTCGCTCTTCTCCGAGGTCGCGCAGTCATCTAACCACCTATCAAGTATAATTATTTCGCACAAATATATTCAATGAATAGTCATCGAGATCTTTTCTGTAAGTCCACGATGGTGAGGCTGCCTACAGACCGATCCACCATCGTCTTAAGATCCAAATTGTCCTCCGCCTCCATGACTTCTTTGAGTTTTGCTTTTGTTGCGGGTTTGTAAGGAACCGCTTCACATCCTCCAACGTCTTTAGCTGAAGCCTCGTATGTTCCTATTCTCCTTGCTAGCATTTCAATCTCAGCCTTGTCAAAACCTAAGAGAGGCCTATGAACTGGATATGTCTCGGCAGCGTCGTCTAAGACCCTTAGATTTCGGAGGGTCTGACTGGCTTGTTCTCCGATAGCTTCTCCAGTAACGAGTCCCTCAGCCTCAACTCTGTCAGATACTCTTTCGGCTACTCTGTACATCAGGCGTTTACATAGGATGCATGTCAAACGCCTCGGTGCCTTCTCAACAATTTCCTTTAGACTCTCGCCGTATTTCACGATATGCAAGCTTTG
>CP070826.1:255007-260887 GCA_020344435.1 Candidatus Bathyarchaeota archaeon
AGACAGTATCTTCTGAAATCTAGTGAAAAAGATTTCTTCCTAAGATTCAGCGCCTGCTTCGGCCAATTCCTCATGCTCCACGACACACAGATTTCCTACCGCCAGTTGCCACTCAAAATCTACGAGTTGACCAAGTACAGTTTCAGAAGAGAGAAGAGCGGAGAACTCTCTGGGCTCAGAAGACTCAGAACATTCACGATGCCAGACTGCCACGCACTCTGCGCAAACCTTGAACAAGCCAAGAAAGAATTCCTCACAAGATTCAAGCTCTGCAAAGAGATATTGGAGAAAGGACTGGAACTGAAAAGAGAGGATTATGACCTGGCAATCAGATTCACCAAGGACTTCTACAATCAAAACAAGAACTTCATCGCTTCGTTGACAAAACTGAACGACAAGCCTGCACTAGCCGAGGTGTGGGAAGAACGATTCGCATACTTCGAGTCGAAGTGGGAGTTCAACTTCGTAGACAACATGGACAAGGCATCCGCCCTCTCAACCGACCAGATAGACATCGAAAACGCTGAGAGATACAACATAACCTACGTGGATGAAAGTGGCGAGAGAAAGCACCCTCTGATCCTACACTGCAGCCCCAGCGGAGCAATCGAGAGATGCGTCTACGCACTGTTGGAGAAGGCCTTTCGAGAACAGCAGAAAGGAGGCATACCCATACTGCCACTCTGGCTCGCACCAATCCAAGTGAGAGTCATCCCCGTAGCCGATGATCTTCTTGAACACGCAGAAAAATTGTTGAACGAAATAGAACAGCACGGGATAAGAGCTGACTTAGACGACAGACCCCTAACGATGCAGAAGAAGGTTAGAGAGGCCGAGACGGAGTGGATCAACTACATAATTGTAGTCGGTCAGAAAGAGGTCAACTCAGGCCTGCTTCCAATAAGAGATAGGAAGATGGGAAAGATCAGAAAAGCAACGCTCCAAGAGTTCATTAATGAAATAGAAGAAGAAGTCAAGAACAAACCCTTCAAACCATCAACACTTTCGAGATTCGTCTCTCAGAGACCCAAATTCTTCGGATGACCCCTTCTTAGCGAAAGGCTGCAAAAGAAATATCAAAGATCAGTAGAATAGTCTACGATTCCAGAGGGAGATTGGATGGAGAAAGAGCTTTCAGTATACATAGATGGGAAGTTCTATCCCAAGTCCGGGGCAAAGGTTTCCGTATACGATCATGGACTGCTCTATGGCGATGGAGTCTTCGAGGGGATACGCGCCTATGAAGGCGTCGTCTTCAAGCTAAAAGAGCACATAGACCGACTTTACAGATCCGCCCACACAATCATGCTGCAGATACCCCTGACAAAGGATGAGATGACGAAGGCCGTTCTTGAGACTCTGAGAAAGAATGACTTGAAAACTGCTTACATTCGCCTACTAGTTACAAGAGGAGTCGGCGACTTGGGACTTGACCCGAGAAAATGCCCGAAGCCTTCCATAATAATCATCACTGAACCGGTCATAGAGCTGCATAGCGGAGAGGCGAAAGCAAAAGGTGTGACCACAATGATCTCTTGGGTGAAGCGAGACCCGGTGGACGCAACATCCCACGAGATAAAATCGCTCAATTATCTGAACAGCATCCTGGCTAAGATTGAGGCAAACACGACCGATGTTGACGAGGCCATATGCTTAGATAAGGTGGGTTTCGTCTGCGAAGGAGTAGCCGAGAACATATTCATTGTCAGGGAAGGAGAGATCTTTACACCTCCCGTTTCAACTGGAGCCTTGCCCGGAATAACGAGAGAAGCAGTTATGGAACTCGCTGAGAGGATGGGATATGCGGCGACGGAAAGGAACATCACACCGAATGAGCTGTTCAACGCGGATGAAGTCTTCTTCACGGGAACTGCCGCTGAGGTGACGCCGGTGAGGGAAATCAACAAGCGGAAGATAGGGAATGAAGAAGCAGGTCCCATCACAAAAAGGTTGATGCAGGAATTCTATAAAATGGTGAAAGACCCGAAAGAGGGAACGCTCATATATTAGCGCGCGCTCAATCGTGCGATGTCATGAATCTTTCCAAACGGTCAAACGCTGTTTCGAGAACTTCAACCGGGGGTAGGAATGCTCCCCTGAAATGTCCCGTGCCATACGTCACGCAGAATCCCGAACCGTGTACGAGAAGAACCTGTGTCTTCTCCAAAGCTTGGCGGACAAAATCGAAATCGTCTCTCCATCGTGAACCAACCCCATGAATCTTCGGAAAGACGTAGAATGCGCCCTCAGGCTTTGCACAACTAATTCCTTCAATCTCATTCAGTCGCTTCCAAGAATAATCCCGCCTCCGCCTCAACTCTCCAACCATCTCCTCTATGTGGTCTTGCGGTCCCCTCAACGCCTCAACAGCAGCTTTCTGGACAGGAGTGTTGCAGCAAAGCCGTATTCTCGCCTCCTTCTCAACATTCTCTTTCATATCTGATAATTTCTCTTGCGAGTCGTGAAAATAGACGTAGCCAAGTCTCCATCCAGTCATCAGATAAGCCTTTGAGAACCCGTTCAGCCCAAGTACTGGAACATCCTTCGCTATGTGAGCCAAGCTAACAAACTTCTTTTCATAGACAATCCGATCATAAATCTCATCTGATATCAGAAGAAGATTATGCTCACCTGCCAACTCCACCATTTCTCTCAGTATTTTCTCATCATAGAGCGAGCCAGTAGGGTTGTTCGGGTTGATAACAACGATTCCTTTGGTTCTATCCGTCACCTTTGATCGAACATCATTGATGTCAGGTTGCCAACCGTTCTCTTCAATCGTTCTGTAAGAAATGGGCGTACCACCAAAGAACTTTGCAAACGAGACATAGGGAGGGTAACATGGGCCTGGAACAAGAACCTCATCGCCCTTATCCACCGAAGCAGCCATAATCACATTGATAGCCTCTGAAACGCCGCCTGTGACGAGAACATCATCAGGAGCAATAGTGACGCCATTCACCCTCTTTTCCTTCTCACAGATTGCATCCCTAAGCTCGGGAATCCCCTCTGAAGAGGAATACCAGTTGTACCCGTCTTTTACTGCTCTAATCAACGCCTCCTTAATATGACTTGGAGTGTCAAAATCAAACTTCACCGGATCGCCTATGTTGAGGTAAATTACCTTCTTGCCTTTCTCCTCCTCTCTCTTGGCATAAACTATTACATCTCTGATGGCATATTCGATGTTGCGCACCCTTTCAGTAGCCTGATACATCATCACACTCACACATGCACAATTAACGACTTCTGGCTTATCTTGACTGGAGAAGAGTCTTTGCTACATGAAAAGAAGCCTAGGAAGTGTCAGGAAGTCACTATCATAGTCAGTGTGGATCTGACCTTGTCTAATCTTCGGATCTGCCAAGTCACAACTTCCTTCAGCTTATCCATGCTCTCAGCCCCGATCTTGGCAACGATGTCATAGACTCCATAAACGTTATGAGCTTCCTGCACACCATCAACCTTCTTGATCGCATTCAAAACCTCATCCTCAGAACCTATCTCCGTATTCACCAACACAAACGCAACCGGCAAACTATCCATCTCCAAGCCTATGAATGGCTTAATGTCCTAAAAAGCTTATTGCTGATTGTAGACGGGCGCATGCATCCGGTGCGCTGAGGCTCGGGAAGAAAGTTGGAACTAGAGTCCTGGAATCTCGCGTGTATAAGAGGCTTCATAACCGTCTTGAGTCTCTATTGTGATTGTAATCTCATGCCCCTGCTCATCTATCCAGTTCTCCCATAGACAGATGAATGTGTGCCCGGTGTCTGTGGGAAGCAGGAATGGAAACGCTGGGGTCACATTAGCCGTCAAGTCTGAAGGAGTTCCATCCACTGTCACTGTCACCGTCGCGAGCGTGAAGTTGAGCAGTGTAGGATTCTGGACTGTGATGTTGAAGTAATCCTCTGCAATAGGATTGAAAGTGGCGCCAGTGATTGTTAGGGCTACGAGAGCAACCGAGTCAGAGTGGAAAGAGTAACCTTGTTCAGTCTCCACAACTATCGTAGCATCTTCTCCTACTTGTCTCTCCCAATTCCACGGACATGCAAAATCGATCGAGTGAGTACGGTTGAGCGATATGGGGAGGCCTAGAAGATCAGTCAAGTCTCCTACAATCTCATCTTCTATCATCACAAACACGTGGGTGACTTCAGTATCCGCAAGGGAGAATTCCGAATTTCGAACAGTAAGATTGAACTGGCCTGTGTCGATGGGATCGAATGTGAGGTTGGTGATGTCCAGTACTATCGGTGGTGGAGTGTCTTGCGTGTAGTTTGTCGTGAATCCCTGCAATGTGGATACAATAATCGTGACATCCTCGCTTCGATGCTCCGTCCAATTCCACGGACATATGAATGTTTCTGAAGAGCTCCTGTTGAGCGCGAAGGGAATAGGAGGATTCACAGCAGTCCCGTTGTCCACGGTCCATTTTCGAACCGTCAGATTCTCCATGATAACAGTGATGGCTGACACATTAACGTATGTTGGAGAAGCCTGGTCATTCCTGACCGCAACATCAACGTGTGTTGCGTTTGTGACATCGAAGAGAATCTCTGTGATCTCCAGAGTCACTGGTAATGGCGTCATTTCAGTAATGTAATCCTTGTACCCCTGTGAGGTATAAACAGTCACGGTTACACTGGCGTTTTGATATCCGGTCCAATCCCATGAGCACATAAGATTACGTGACTCCCCTGGGTCAAGTGGCAATGGAAGTGAAGGGCTTATCTCGGTTATGTTTGGTTTGATCCCGCCCTCCACAGCTACAGATACTTCTGTGATGTCGATGGTGGCGTTATGCGTGGCGGATGATATATGGTTTTGAACTGTCACGTTGAAGTGTCTAACGCTTAATGCGGAGTTGAAGCTGACATCGACGATTCTCAGGTCCACAAGTGGCGTTTCTGTCTTCAGGGTCGGACCCGATCCGTCGGTGAGAAAAGCGATTATTCCTACTTCTTCCCCTGTGTAGTTCGCCCAGTCCCATCTACACTCGAAGGTTTGAAGGCCTGAAAAATCGATTGCAGCTTTTGGGAGTCTGTACGGAAGCATGGGGTTAGTGGCGTTTATGCTATGAATAAGACCATCTTCAGTTGATGTGGCAATTGTCTCAATGCGGGCCTCTGTTGGGGAATAGGATGGGTTGAAGATCGTCACGTTGAAGACGCTTGTGTCTTCAAGCGGGAAAGTCGCGTTTGTTATAATCACGTCACTGTTCTCTGGGATTCGGATCTTCAAGTTTTCGTAGTAGCCTACTACCCACATGTAGGAGAGAAGCGCTCCACATATCAGCAAGGCTACATGTGACAGAATGAGAACAAGAGTTGAAACCGCCTTTAAGTTTCGAGTCACTCGCAACTTCATCCATCCTCCAAGTTATGCCTTTACGATGATTGCAGGTTATTTGAAGTTTTTCTATGAGTAAATAAGCGTTGGGTTTCGCAGAGTGCACGCATGGCTTTTTCGACTTGCCTTTTTCTTCTGAATAGTCAGTAGCGCCCAATCGGTATATGAACCAAACATGCCATACATGCATGCCAACTGAGGCAAAAATATAAATCTCAATAAGCCACGCATGTCAAGAATGGTGATTTCCATTGGCGTTTGAGGAGTTCAAATATACTCTAGGAAAGGTCGATAGGGGGTACAACAACAGGACGCTCTACATAAACCTGACAGACAAGAAGATTATGAGCAAGCCAGTCACGAAGGAAATGAGAGACCTCTTCATTGGCGGCCGCGGGTTCAATATCTGGCTGCTGTGGAATGCTCTGCCAAAGGATCGCGTCATCAGGTGGGATGACCCTGAGAATGAGATATGCATAGCCTGCGGTCCTATGGGTGGGATTCCCCTCTATCCTGGGAGCGGAAAGA
>CP070826.1:260987-266652 GCA_020344435.1 Candidatus Bathyarchaeota archaeon
CTCGCGTAGGTGAGGATATGCCAATAGACTGGTCATCATTGTGGAAAAAGGGAGACTGGTGGGCAGTTTGGATAGGACTATTCATCCTTGCTCTAGCCGTCTTAGGAGCCATACCGTTCACGCCAAAAATCTCTTCATGGCAGCTTATTGGTGATATTCCTGCTTCTTTATCTCAAATGCCATATATCATCTTGCTAGGGCTTTGTCTGCTACTGATAACAGGAATAGCAACGAGATTTATGGAAGGTAGAATAAAGAACTATCTACTCGGATTTCCGATAGTCTTCTTAATCTCTATCTTCGCGTATATTATAGCAAATCAACAGATAATAAAGGACTCCGGACTGGCCTATGCGCTTTGGGCATTAGTTCTCGGTCTAATACTAAGCAATACTCTGAAAATCCCCAAATGGCTCTCCTCCGCGGCGAAGACTGAGCTCTTCATCAAGATCGGTCTCGTTCTGCTGGGAGCTGAAATACTCTTCAGCATCATCGTGAGCGCAGGAGTAAGAAGCATATTTGAGGTCACAGTTGGCCTAGCTCTAGTTTGGTACTTGGCCTACTTCCTCGCAGTCAAACTAGGACTCAAGAAATCATTCGCGGCAATAATGGCAAATGCCACTTCAGTATGCGGAGTCTCAGCGGCAATCGCAGCAGGCGGCGCTGTAAAGGGAGACCCCAAAGAGATAAGTCACGTCGTTTCGCTGGTCTTGCTCTTCTCCGGACCAATGATAATATTAATGCCACTCATCGCCAAAGCACTACAATTAAGCGACATTGTCGCCGGAGCCTGGATAGGCGGCACAATCGACAATACCGCTTCAGTAGTAGCATCTGGAGCGCTCTTCAGCGAAGAGGCGATGCAGATTGCCTCTGTCGTAAAGATGTCTCAGAATATCCTAATAGGAATCACAGCATTTCTCTTGGCAATGTATTGGGTGTTTAGAGTTGAGAAAAAGACCACCTCTGAGAGACCGAAACTGCGAGAGATATGGTACAGGTTCCCAAAGTTCATCATTGGCTTCATGATCGCTTCTGTAATATTCTCGCTTGTATTGGTCCCAATGATCGGGCAAACAGAAGTGAAAAGCATTCTAGGAATAACTAAGGGTTTCCGAGGATGGTTCTTTGCATTGACCTTCGTCTCCATAGGCCTTAACACAAAATTCAAAGAACTTGTGAGAATCGGTAGAGGAAGACCGCTCGTTGTCTTCTTGACAGCCACATTGTGGGATATCGTTGTTTCGTTGATCTCAGCATACATATTCTTCGGAGGCATCCTCCTCCCGCCACCCGTCTGAATGTTTCTTCCTAGATTCGGCTTCTCGATGCGCGCGGCTCGTTCCGTTGTCTTACAACATGTCACATGCACATCCGCAATGTTCATTAATTCATATCCTCCCTTCTATCCAATTGAATCGCTTCTTTCCATTGGGTGAGAAATCGTGAAGATAAGGTTCTGATCAAGATTTTTGAGGGATGATGGGTATGCAAATCAGTGGTGTTGTTGCGGTTCACAATGAGGCAGAATATCTGAGGTACTCTCTTCCAGCATTAAGGCATGTTCCTTTTGACGAGCTAATCTTTGTTCTTGACCGATGCACCGATGACAGTGAAGAAATCATTGCGAAGTCTGACTTAGGCAATTCGAAGATAGTGTTCAAAGAGGAACAGAAGTGGGCCTTTACTAGAGCTGGTGAGACATTCCAGATGGGATTTGACAGGGCGAGGAACGATGTGGTATTTGCTCTTGGCGCAGACCTCATCCTGGCACCACGTGCGCTAAGTGCAGCAGAAGACTTGATGCAGCACCCAAAGGTCGGAAGTGTCTTCTTCGGTTTCACCCAACGCCCGATTCGTGGGATATGGCGGCGGATCCACGAAGAGTATATCAATCTTCTGAAACGCCATTTGCTAGACCGCGTAAGCCCCTTCAAAATGGAGTTCACCACTGGGGTGTATTGCTTCAGAAGATCCCTAGCCAGGTTACGGGATGCTCCAGCTGAATATGATGACCTGCATGATCAGATAAGGGCAAAGGGATACAAGGCGGTTTATGTGCCTGATGCGGGGATAATTCACCTGCGTGCTGGTTTGTCCAGAGAGAAACAGATATGGCATGGGAGGGTTCGCGCTAGGCTTCGTGAACCGCTGATAAAGGTTGCCTTGCATAGCATAGTCAACCTTAAGCCCTGGACACTAATCACCTTCTTGAGGTGTAGAGAATAATGAGAATTCTGTTGCCATTTCTGCATTTGGAGAAATTTGACCGATACATACCTCAAATGAAGGCTATGTCGGAAAGGCTAGACGAGTTTCACATCATTTTTGCAGGAGGAGAAGTTGTTGAGGAGTGGAAAGGAAAATTCAGCTTTCACAAGGTCAACATACCCTACAGTCTTGTTAGAAGCATAACTTTACGTTGGTGGCTTTCCAAGGGAAGCTTGTATGAACAGATAAGGGATATAGACGTTGATTTATACTATACCCTAAGCGATTTTTGGTCCCAAGAAGTTGCTAGATATGTAGCTTTGAAATCGTCTAAACCCTATGTGGTGCGGTTAAGGGGAAACCATAGGGCCTCAAGAGAAGCAAGAAGGGTTTCTTACTACAAAAAGAAGATTATCAATTATTTTGAGGTTAGAAGTCTCAAGGAGGCAGATCTGGTCATTCCGATATCATCTAGATTGGCTAAGTTTGCTCAAGATTGTGGGGTGAAAGAAGACAAGGTGACTGAAGCGGTTCCTATTGGTGTGGATGCAGAACATTTCAAGCCGATGGTGGTTGAAAGAGAAGATAGATTCACTGTTGGATATGCAGGCAGGATAAGTTTAGAGAAAGGGATTCTTCGACTAATTGAGGTGGCAAGAAAGTTGCCCAATATCCGATTCTTGATAGCAGGGAAAAAAGAGGTGGAAATTAACTTCCCTGCTAACATCCGGTACGAAGGCAAGTTCCCATTTGGCGAAATGCCACACTTCTACAACAAGTGTGACCTAATAATCCTTCCGAGTTTCACAGAAGGCTTTCCATGCGTAATTCTGGAAGCCTATGCGTGTGGAAAGCCGATTCTGGCCACCTTCGAATCGGTACCGGAAGAACTGCAAGTCTTTGGAGCAATTGGTGCAGTAAGCAGTTTTCCAGAAATGATCAAGAAAATCCAAACGAGATCTCTTCAATCCATTGGCAGAAAAGCAAGAGAATATGTCACCAAAAGTCTTACATGGGAAAGATTTGGAGGCTCCATGATAAAATGTCTCGAAGAAATAAAATGATTCTTGATGTGGGCTGTGGTTTTCTCTCATCTCACAAGAAACGTGGAGAAATCGGTATCGATCTTGCAAGAGGCAAAGCCGATCTCCTCGCCGATGCCCAAAAATTGCCATTTCGAAAGGCCTCTTTCGATAAGATTTACGTAATGCACATTCTTGAACATTTAGCTAATCCTTTCCAATCTTTGAAAGAGATTAAGAGAGTTGCCAAAAAGGGCGCCGACATCATTATTGATATTCCAGTTGTTGTGCATCCTTGCAAAGATGAATTGCTCAATATCCTCTCTTTCTTCCCCTTCCGGCTTGTTCTTTCAATAAAAAGATTGTTGAGATGGCGGAGGTATCGATACACAAGAGGCTTCTGGCATATCTCCAAGATTGAGCCTTGCCATTGTGAAAGGCAGCTATCTGTTGTTGAAATCTCGAAAGTTTATGAACGGCTTCATCCTTTTTTGTGGAAATTGTTGCCGGATTATGTCAGGTCTCCTAGGCCTTCTGTTTGGAGGATTCAGGCAAGACCTCAACCTCCTTGCGAATCCGAGCGATTCATGCATACTTCGCAATAATCAACATCCCGATAATACCTAGTCTGTGCAAAGATGAAAGATTGAACATTCGCGCGCGAAAAAACCGTTTACCGGCTTGAAGGCGAGAGATAAGAATAATAAGAAAAGAAAATGGACAACCGACAACTTCGGGAAGGCGAAAATTCCAAAAAATCGATTCAAAGCCCACGACAACGATTGAGAGAAATATCAAAAGGATGCATATTAGGTCGTTTCAACCTTTCGTGCGAGGAAATTTGTGGCTTCCAACATACTTTTCGCAAGTCCGAGGACATTAAGAAGGATCAGCACAGCCAGAAGAGCTTTCAGATTGGCGAGGATTTGGATAGCTAGCTGTTGTCCTGGAATCTGAATGGTTGAGGTTAGAATGCCCCCATTTAGGGCGTAGATGAAGAACATCATAAGAACGAGGGCTCTGCCGACGCTGAAAGCGTATCGAAGGATGGTTCCAGAGAATAGCTCGGTAACAACGGTGAAGAAGACGACTATCGCTGAGAAAATGTACACGAGAGGCGTATACTCAAGAGGCATTTCAAAGGGCATATCGGGAGATGCCAGAGCGCCGATAATCAGTGTTGGCAATAGATAAGTTAAAAGAAGCATGATGAACCCCTTCAAGGCCGCCCTGGTCGCATTCAGTATTATCTTCTTCAGAAGAGGCTTCGAGTCTTCTTCATTGACCATATGGGAACCTCCAGTCTATTATGCCCATGAAACTCTCAAAATGGACATGCGCTTCTCCTCTCCCAGAGAACATAAAGATGCTAACCGAAGGAATGAAAATGGTCACCGGCTCATCATAGTCCCCTCCCGAGAGGACCCTTATCTCACCAATCCAGAGACCTAAGAATTCCTTCTTCTCGTTAAAGACTTCAAGTCTCAGTGTACCGTCAATATCGAAAGGCGAATGATTTTCAAAGCTCAGCCTTGCTGAAATTTCATAATGGGTGGAATTGTATGGCTCTGGCAGATCCATCAATCTTATGGATGGATGATAGAATGGTGCCCCCCAAGACATATTCACACTAGTTGATGCCTGAAGAGGGATGACATGTGCAATCCTAAATCCTACAGACCCCCCCAAAACAATGACTGAGTCTTCGAATAGCAGGTAAGTCAGATTCTTTGACACCACATCATTTATGCCTATGGAAATCGCGTGAGTTTCGTTGATTCTTCCACCTCGTTGGATGTTCTTCACGGAAGTTGTTGATTCAGAGATTAATGTTCCATTAGGGTCTCCAACTGATGTTATCACGTTCAAGTCGGATATGTCGAAAAACCCAGTGTTGTTAATGAAGAAGGGGATAGAGATCGTTATTGTTTGATTTGAGAAAGAAGGCTGTGGTGACCCTATCTCTATCTGCCCCTCCAACACCAACTTCAGAGGAGAGTATAGAGCCATGATCATGAAGGATGCTGCTGCAATCCATAGTATCTTGCTAGCCCAGCCCAACGCTCGTATGGACTGTTTCATCAGCCCTTCTTTCCTTCATTTGCAGACTTCTTCCTGGTTTCTTTCTTGGCTTCTTCTTTGACTTTCCGCGGAAGATTCGTAAGAAATTCAATTCCCCGTTTCGTCAGTAGGGCGCCGATCCACCCCATTATACCCAAATACATTACTCGTATGCAGGTTTCGACCAATGGCCCCAACAAAGCACCCAGCTCAGCTACCCAGTCAACGATTGAGATACTCAAAACGCCTATCAGGAATAGATAGGCGTTGATGAAAGTGAACACCAGTAGAGCTACGCCTATGATTAGGACAGCGTATCCTGAGATCTTAGCCCTATCCATCATGTAACAATCCTCCAAATTCTGCGGGTA
>CP070826.1:266752-272416 GCA_020344435.1 Candidatus Bathyarchaeota archaeon
CGGTTCTTTTACCTGGAATTCCCTGACTGATGGCCACTTGATCTTGTCTTCGTGGAAATCAATCCTGGCGCCTAATACTTCTGCTTCAACGGTCATGCAGAATGGAACTGATATGTTGTCGAGACCGCACAGTCGGTGAGCTGCTGATCCGAGCCTGGCCATCTTCGCGGCGTTCTTGTGTGCCGCTGGCCAATGGGCGTCGGTGACCTTCATGAATTCGACGGTGGAGACGCTGGCGGAGTTCACGCAGGCAATCCGGTCAGCTTCATCTTTCTTGCCCTTCAAACTGAGCATGAATCGCTCGTAGGATTTCATTTTCCATCACAGTACGTATTCACTTGCTTGCGTTATATAAGCGCGTGTTGAAGGGGTTAGTGTGGGATTCCCTTTTCTCCTTCCTTGATGATTTCGGCAAGCCTCTTCTTCACGTCTCTGTCTAGAGGAGTTGGCTTGTGGGTTGCCAGTATCTCCTTTGCCTTCTCCTTTGCGACGTCGACAACCGATTTTGCTCCTTTATCCTTCCAGGTTCCATATGGCGCGGGGTCTGTTAGCATAGGCATCCAAACGTCTTTTGTATGTTTCAATGTGTGCTTCTCCGCCAGGAAATGTCCTTCTGGTCCTACCTTGTATATTGTGTCCAGAGCTAGCGCTTCTTCGCTTACGTCTATTCCTTGAGCGAGTCTCAGCATCATATCGTACATCTCGTAGTCGATTAGGAGCTGCTCATAGGATAGGACGGTGTAATTCTCAAGCAGCCCTATCGTTCCACATACGTCGCCGCCCGCTAGCATGGACATGAGGCCGCACAAGGCTTTTTCGTAGGCGGCTTGCTCATCTGGTATTTTTGCGGAGCCTATGGTTCCGCCACCGTAATTTGGCAGTCCGTAGTGCCGGGCCATTTGGATATGACCTGTGATTACCATGGTGGCCTCTGGGAAGGAAACTGCGAAAGCACCGGTTCTTACCTCCATGGACATGGGGTAAGAGCTGTAGATCACTGGAGCCCCGGGATACTTCATTTGAATCACGGTGTTTATGCCTAGGATCTGCGCGTTTCCTATGAGCACTGAGCCGGCGGGGGTGATGGGTCCCGTGGCTCCGGTTAGGGGCATGGTCATCGCAACCACTGGGATGCCTTGCTTCGAGAATTCTAGTGCGGCGTCTGTCTCGCCTAGGGGCAGAATTAGGGGTGCCATCATGCAGGCCACGGCGGATATGATTGGTCTCTCCCTTAGCTTTTTGAGTCCTCCAGCGACTGCCGCTGCCATCTTAATCAGATAGACTGCTTCTTCCGGGAGGTATGTGGCTCCGCTTACGAAGTGTTTCTGTGTATTATCCAAGGCTGCGTCGTATTCATGTAGGACGTGCGCGTGTTTTGGGTAGTCTAGGGGGGTTACCGTGGGGTAGTAGAGGTCGGCAAGTTTCAACGCGTCAACTATGAGTGCGCTCTTGGCTACATCATCCTTTGTTGAGGGTCTCCTCTCGCCCGTTTCCAAGTCGATTGTTGTTAGGCCAGTTCCATCCGTGGAGCAACTTATGTGGTTGCCGTCCAGTTCTACGTCATTCTTCGGGTTTCTAGCGCATAGTTTGAAGGTTTTTGGTGCTTTCTTAAGAGCTTCCTCGACCAAGTGCGGTGGTATCCAGGCCATCTGCTTCTTATGATCAACCTTTGCCCCTGATTCATCTAGGATGGTTAAGGCTTCCTTGCTGAATACTTTGACTCCCATCTTCTCCAGGAGTTCCAGCGAGTTCAAGTGAATGTTGGTCAGGGCGTCTTTGTCCAAAACTTCCATTGGCTTGAGCTTTCTTACTCCTACCATCATCAATCACCTCATTTCCTCGTTTCAAGTAAGCCTTTAATCGCTTTGACTGCAGAGTTAGCGTCTGGGGCGTAGACAGCCTTTATCTCTTCGGCCCATTGCGGCGTCACCGCTGCCCCTCCGACAATGTAAACCAATTTTGCCTTTAAACCAGATTTTGCTATGGCGTCGGCCAGTTCCTTTTGTTCTGGTGCGGTAACGGTCATGAGAGTTGATGCTCCGATCACGTCGGCTTCTACTTCCTTCGCCTTTTCAATGAACTTCTCCGTCGAGACGTCTTTGCCGACGTCGTGAACCTCAAAGCCTGCCGCGGTCAGTAGGCAGGAGACAAGGTTTTTCCCTATGTCATGTATATCCCCGGCGACGGTGCCGATAACAACTTTGCCCAACACTTTTCTCTTGGCTTTTCGGGCTAGAATCTCTGGTTCGAAAACCTCTATGGCTGATGACATGGCTTCAGCAGCGGCGACAAGGTGGGGTATGAAAACCTCGCCTCTTTCGTAGAGGTCTCCAACCTCTCGCATTCCTTTCGTTAACCCTTTCTCAATGGCTTCAAGAGGGTCCATCTCAATCTTCAATGCCTCTTTGGCGGCTTCTACTGCGGCTTCTTCGTCAAAACTCTTCACCGCCTCCCCCAGCTTGGAGAGGACTGTTTGCTCTTCTTGCATGATAACCACTTTTATGGGATAGCATAATAGACTATCAATTAATAATATTTCTACGCCGACGCAGGACAAAGGATGATCATAGGACGTGGAACGATTGGATCCTCTTAAGGGGTCGTCAAGGGCGTTCTTTTTTGCTGAGGGATGAGGAACCTGAAGCTGTCTATCGAAAGATATTAGGGATTTCTCCGCTCTAGGTCCGCTGTACCGAAAATATTTTAAGTATTAGGTGCAACATCGTAGACCATTATGTCATCTTCTAATCCATGGAGACTATACTTGGTTGCTGCTGCAATCATATTCTTGTTGGTTGGAGTTGGTGTTGGCTGGGTGGTGAAACCGCCGGTAGAGATTAGTCCGCCGGGTTGGGTTTCGCCAGAAGATTACGAGGAGGCACTTCTCGCGCGTGCCTATCCCACCCCAGATATGCCATTCTCTAACTATACAGGTACGCTCCGCGTCTTCACTTGGACTGGCCTCGGGCGCGAGGACCCGATGTGGTGGGATGAAGGCCCGTATGGATTCAGTAAAATCTACCCAAACGTGGATATTGAGTGGCTTTATTTCGAGGATGAGCCGCATGCTCTTTCAATGTTGCAGTTGGATCCGGATTACGCGGATGTCATAGAGGTCTGTGGAGGCCAATTCAAGCTGATCCAAGAGGACTTGATCGAGCCTTTAAACGCCACGATGGTGCCGCTTATGTCGGAATTCTTCAGCGAGTGGGAAACCTACGACGCATTCTGGCATGATAACGAACTCTATGCGGTCCCATTTGAATTCGGGTATACATCGCTTACATACAGGACTGACATGTTTGAGAACTGGAATATTTCAGAGGCGCTTTGGGACGACACCGCCATCCTATTCGAAGACATACCCGCACTGGAAGGGCAGATTTGGATGTACGATTCAGTGATTGAGATAATGGACTTGGCGGCCAGCCATGTAGGATATGACTTAACCGTCGAGGACATGGCAGAATGGACCCTGAATACGACGATGTTCGAGACAGTTACGGACGCGCTGTGGGGGTTCAAACCCAAAGTAGCCACGTTCTACGTGGGCGTCGAGGAAGCTTACTCTGCATTGATAGCGGGCGAATGCGCGGCGGTGATTGGGTGGTGCGATATGTACGCCAGCGTGAAAGCTGGGCTGGATGGAGAGTTCGGCACGGGTGACGACCTGCCCGTAGGATTCTCATTCTTCTCTCCTATGCTTTCATGGGGGTCGGCCTACACCATAAATGCAGGCCTTAAAGCGAGAGATCCGGAACTCTACGCGGTGGCTCACGCTTTCCTCAATGCAGCTGTAACCCGGGAGGCATGCGCCAACAAAATCATGGAGTGGTACACCGGAGCCCCCAATAGATATTCCTACGACATAGTCAGCGAGGAATTCCCCGAGTTCATACCGATCATAGAGGAAATGCGTCTTGACGATCCGGACTTCTTCGCTGAAGAAAGCGCCTACTGGATAGAACCTTCCACTGAAGTGATAGATGATTGGGAAGAGTTCTGGCTCGAGTTCAAAGCGTGAAAACAGTATATTCTCCGAAGTAGAAACGAGCGATTCCCAATGACGAAGCGATTGATTAGGCAATCCACCAAACCTAGCGAGTAAAATCCTGAAGCATAAGCCAGAACCATTAATAGGGCATCCTTGAGTTGGACAAAGACAAACCAACTCTCTTGGCTTCCTAATCTGAAGTCATCAAAGGAAAAGGCGGAGAATGCCCGTGCTGGCTCCGTGGGCATCTACCTTAAGAGGCGTCAAGTGCGCGTATGTAGACATGCATTAAATGAATTCATTCGCGTCTGGCCCTGATGGCGCTGATGAGGAAGAAGCACGTGAACGCCAACGCTATGAGGACCATGAAACTTGAGAGGGCCATCACCAGGGGTAATCCTTCGAAGCGCCTGAGTCGGCCATATACAAAGAATGGAACTGTCGGGTCACTCCCACATAAGAAGCGGGCGATAGCGATATCCTCCAAAGAGATGATGAACGTCAAGAACATCGAAACGAAGATTCCAGGCTTGATGAGAGGGAACGTGATTTTTCTGAAGGTAGTGAACCCCGTCGCTCCCAAATCTTGGGCAGCCTCTTCCAAGGATCGATCAAACCCAATCAGCCTCGCCATGAGCACCAAACTGGAATAAGGCAAGGCTACAAGGATGTGCCCGATCGCAAGAGTGAATAGAGAAAGCTCCAAATAGAGTCTGACTCGAAGGAGCAAGAATAGACTAGTTCCAATCAATAAGAAGGGAATGGCCATTGGCACCAACAGTGAAGACAACAGAACGTTTTCGCCTCTGAATCCACGGCGAACAAGAACGAAGGCCAATCCGAGACCCATCAAAGTAGCCACCACGGCGACTGCGATCGCGACCGCGAAGGAATTCCTAACGGTGATTGGAGCAACCGTGTCGGAGAAGAAAGCTTCCCACCACTTCAAAGTGAACCCCCTCCATGGGAAACCTGCTGATAACGAATCGTTGAAGGAGAACACAAGTAGGGATAGAAGGGGAAGATAGATGACTAGCATGAACAGGTAGAAATAGACTGAGAGGATTCTCTTTCCCCGAACCATTCTACAAGCTCTCCATAAGGGTTCTCAACCCTGTCTTGCGAATCAGAACCAAAGAGGCGATTAACGCTATTCCAACCAAGAGGAATGCCATCGCTGAGCCAAAAGGCCAGTTCATCCTCTTAAAAGCCTCCTCGATCGCCGTACCGATCATGGCTCCCGAGGACCCGCCTGCGATGACAGGCGCTGCGAATTCACCGAAGGTGGGAATCATTACGAAGAAAGTTGCCACGAGGAGCCCTGGGATGCTCAAAGGCAAAGTTATCTTCCTAAAGTTTTGCAAGGCACTCGCTCCCAGATCCGCCCCGGCCTCTAGGAGGGTTCGGTCTATCTTCTCTAGCGAAACGAAGATGGGGAGAACCAGCCACGGCGCCCAACTAGTGACCAGCACAAATATCACTGCCACCCAAGTCTTCCACACTTTCACAGGCTCCAATCCAGCCATCTCAAGCAGGGTGTTCACTAATCCGGTGTGCCCGATGATCATCCGCCACCCGAATATCAGGATGACCCAGGAAACCAAGTAAGGTGTCATGATCAAGGCAAGCAACACGTACTTGTATTTCCCCCCACGCGTGGAGATGTAATA
>CP070826.1:272516-278179 GCA_020344435.1 Candidatus Bathyarchaeota archaeon
TCATACATGAAAACGGACCGGAGAAGGGGGGTCCCCACCATTTCTTCGATGAAGAGGAGATACGGGCGTTGCTGGTGAACTTCAAAGTCAGTCTTGAGAGTAGGGAAAAGAAGATCGGCGATTATCTGCAGAGCCTCTTCATCGTATTGGCAGAGAAGATGTAATGCACGCGCGGTTCACTTGATTATTAGCAGAGGGGAGGTTCTACCTAAAAGCTATAAATGAATATGATTGATTCTGAAGTGCTGGCGAGAATCGTGAATCAAAGGCTTTTCGGCACGTCTGGAATTCGCGGCGTCTTCAATGTTGATTTGACTCCGAAACTGGCTCTTGAAGTGGGGTTAGCATTAGCAACGCACACGAATAGTGGAGAAATCGTGATCGGCCATGACACGCGCGTCTCCTCTCCCCTGTTGGAGCACTCAGTCATCTCTGGTCTATTATCTGGAGGATCGAATGTTCGGAGATTGGGGCTGACTCCAACACCCGTTCTAGCATTTCTAACGAGAGAACTCAAGGTCGACGCTGGATTGATGATAACCGCCTCCCACAACCCACCAGAATACAATGGAATCAAAATCTTCAACCCCGACAGCACAGCATACAATGAAGAAGAACAAAGGAAGATCGAAGAGATCATCGACAAGAGACTCTTCAAACGATCAGCTTGGCAGAACATCAAGACCGCCGCTTCTCAGGACCGGACCCAAACCTATTTGGAGGTAGTTCAACAGGCAGCGAAGCTTGAGAGGTCATGGCGAGTCGTTCTTGATCCTGGCTGCGGAGCAACATGCCACGTGGCACCTGCTCTCTTCCGCCTGCTTGAATGCAGAATTACAGCATTGAACTCGCAGCCTGACGGCTTCTTTCCCGCTAGGAGCCCAGCACCAGAACCTGAATCCCTAGAACCCCTTGGCAGAGTAGTAAAAGAGCTTGGTGCAGACGTCGGTTTCGCCTTTGATGGAGACGGTGACAGGGTGGTGGTCATCGACGAGACAGGTATGATAGCTCCCTTGGATCAGACTCTAGCAGCCTATGCTGGTTACCTCGTCAGAAAGCATAAGGGAGGAGTTGTAGTTACGACAGTGGAGACCTCCATGTGTCTTGAAAGAACTATCGAGCCTCTGCATGGAAAGGTTTTACGAACAAGAGTAGGGGACGTTGAGGTTGCGACCGCCGTGAAGAACCGCAAAGCAGTCTTCGGAGGCGAGCCATGCGGCGCCTGGATACATCCTTCTCTTCACTACTGTCCAGACGGCATTCTATCATCAGCTCTGCTCCTGAAAGCCCTGGAAGCGGAGGACAAGACAGTGACCTCATTCATCTCGAAAGTTCCACGTTTCTCGATGCTTCGAAGGAAACTGTCTTGCCCGAAACAAGTCAAATCCTTGGTTATGAACGATCTAAAGAAGACCTTGCCCGCCCTTTTCCCGGAAATCGTAGAGGAACTAGCCATTGATGGAGTGCGCCTGACTCTCAAGAATGGATGGGTCCTGGTCAGACCTTCGGGAACAGAACCCCAAATACGCATCACCGTGGAGGCTGAAAATCCTGAAGAGGCAAGGAGTATAATGGAGAAAAGCTTAAAGCAGGTTGAGAAAACAATCGAGAGGGCTGCAAAATGAAGGCTGTTATCCTAGCAGCCGGCGAAGGCGTTAGACTCCAACCTCTAACGCTTACTCGCCCAAAGCATCTGATATCCATAGGCGGAAAACCGCTATTAGAGCACATCCTAGACTCGCTCAAGATGGCTGGATTGAACGAGGCATTAATCATCGTCTACTATATGTCGGACAAGCTGCAGCAATTCTTTGGCGACGGCTCACGGCTCGGAATGGAACTCAACTATCTACTCCAAGATAGAGTACGGGGCACTGCAGATGCTGCCGGTCTTGCCAAATCTTACGCGGATGAAGATTTCTTACTGATTTATGGTGACCTTGTAGTCACACCAGATATCATCCAGAAAATCATCAGTCTTCACGAAGAAAGGAAACCAACCGCAACCATGGCAGTAACGCCTGTGGAGTATCCAGAGCATTATGGCATAGTGAAACTCGATGATTCTCACGTGAAAGATATTATTGAAAAGCCCAGTCCAGAGGAAGCACCCACAAATCTGGCCAACACGGGCATATACGTTCTTTCGCCAGAAATCTTCGAAAAGATAGCAAAGACTCCCACTTCCAAAAGAGACGAGCTGGAAATCACAGACTCGCTCAGACTCCTAATTCGGGAGAAACCTGTACTCGCAGTTCAAATCCCACGCGAAGAATGGCTTGATGTTGGTAGACCCTGGGATCTGCTTGAAGCAAACCGACGAATACTCAACAGGACAGAATCCATAGTCAACGGCGAGATCGAGCATAATGCCCATCTCATAGGCCAAGTCGCAGTAGCCAAAGGCGCAAGGATTCGCTCAGGAGCCTACGTTGAGGGCCCGGTCTTCATCGACGAAGACAGCGACATCGGACCCAACTGTTACATCCGCCCGCATACAAGCATCGGAAGAAATGTGAGAATAGGGAATGCTTGTGAGGTGAAGAACAGCATAATCATGGATAAGACACATGTGGGGCACCTCTCATATGTAGGAGACAGCATCATTGGTGAAGACTGCAACCTCGGCGCAGGAACTACTATTGCCAACTTCCGTCTAGACGACAAAACCGTCAAGATGACAACATCAGACGAGGTCGTTGACACTCAGAGACGGAAGTTGGGAGTGATTCTGGGCGACGGTGTGAAGACGGGAATACACACCCTTTTCATGCCCGGAGTGAAGATTGGACAGGATAGCTGGATCGGACCCAACCTCGTTGTGAATCAAGACGTTCCTCCAGATACCTTCCTCCTTCTGAAACAGGAAACTGAGCAACGAGAAAAGAAGAATTAGCTCGTGTGGCGCACATGGTCCGGAGACTCAAGTGAAACTGGATAATCCATGCTTTCAAGATTGAACATTCAATTTGTTTGGTGTTCAACTTCAACACAATCCTGACCGGGGAATAAGGTTAAGCCCCTCTACGAGGTAGAGGGCCTCCTCCGTGTTTTCACCATCACTTCCCATGCGGCGTCTACATAGCCGTTGAAGTTTCTCCTATATCCCGCCCTGTTCGATTTTCTACATCGAACGTTCTATTTACCATCGAACCTTCGACAGTGAACATAGAACGGTTTGAATTGTCCATCGAACAACTGTTATGTATGTCCGATTCTGTGTTGGATTGTTCGAATTATCCATTGAACACAACGGATACATGTCTGGACTTGCGTTTTTTCGCGCGCGGGGGACGCCCACGAAAGAGTATGATCGATAGCGGAAAAATACAATCAATAAGTCTTTTAATAGGCACAGCAGAATAAGAGCGAAGGTGAGACAGTGTCTGCAGCACAGAGAAAGTTCTTCGCTGAGATAGCAGCCCTGTTGGAAGCTCCTGTAATGGTGACGACAGTGGATGGAAAGAGCTACACAGGTACTCTTGCAGGGATAATCCCAGACACCCTAAGCCTATGTCTAGCAGAGGCGAAGGATGAGAAGGGAAGAATCTTACACAGAGCAGTTCTGAACGGGAACACCGTCGCCCAAATCTTCGCCATAGAGAAGCCTTTCGACCTGAAGACTCTAGCTGAGAGGCTTAACAATGTCTTTCCGACTATGGTTCGGCTTTATGAGGATAAAGGCTTCATCTGGGTAATGGATAAGGTCAAGGTCACCGAGAAAGGCGTGGAAGAGGGGAGGGGCCCAGCAGCCGAGCGGGTCCAGAAGGTCTATGATCAATTCGTCAGCGAAACAAAGGCTTAAATGAGCCAGCGGAATCGAGATTCCTCTCTTGTTCTTTCTTGTGTAGGACGAACTGTCATACCGAAAGACTTCAAGATGTCATGAGTGGTCTTTGCCGCCGTATCCAACCTGCTCAAGTCCACATCGAGATTCAAGATTTTGCAGACCGCGCTTAAGGCTTCATGGGCTGCTGACGCGTCAGGATAGAAGCCTGGCGTTTCTGCAAGAAGGCAGAAGCCTTCCATGCCGCGCAGCCTACCCAATCCAATGAGAAGCCCGGCCAATCCAAAGATCTGACCTCCGAGACTCTTAGCGCCCAAACTCAATGCCTCATTCAAAGCCTGCGAGTCGGATGCCGCACAATACAGCTTCGGGGTCGAAACTTTTCCTGCTACTCTCAACCCACCAAGTGTTATCATGTAGTTGCAACCCAACTCTTGGGCGACATCCAATATGTGACCTGACAGTTCGTATTGTCCGAAAGTTGTCAGCGCTTGGGTGTTGCCATACAGGATGATGAGGTCCCGTTCGCTCGTCCTTCCTTTATGATAATAGAGTTCGTTGACTGGGAATCGTGCTTGCCCCTTCTCCGCGGTTATGGCGAAATCCTGGAAGAATGAGGAGCGAATCTCAGCGAAGCGTTGAGCGCCTAATTCTCGAATGAGATGTAACGCTGAGATGTTCGCGACAAATCCTATGCCTGGAAGCCCCTCTATCAAGACTGGATCTGTTAGCTTTGGCCTCTCATACATATGAACAATGCAGGTCATGCTTTAGGTCTCCCAACCAACTAATCCGATGATCGTCTGTCACTTGCGCGTTCTCAAATCTCTAATGTCATACCATCATGGGCAATCTTAAAGCCTTTGCTCTTCACATACTTGCTTTCTTTGCCTTTTCTGTTCACAGGGTTTGTATGATTGATGTGAATGAAGTAGGTCTCAACGTCAGCATTTCGTAGTAGGCTGATCGTTTCACGGATAGGAGGATGTGGGACCTCTTCAAATCGGGGTATCTCGTTTTTGGAGTAGAATGTGCCATCTACCAAAGCGATATCTGAGTTTCTAATCTCTTCCATAATCCTATCTGTCCAATTGTCTATATCTGGCACATACACGACTCTCTTCTTCGACTTTATGATATATGCGACGGTATCGCCGACCTCGTCCCTATGAGGAACCTGAATCGGCACAATCTCCAGTGCGCCCAATCTCAATCCTTCATCATGAAATACTTCTTCAATCTTGATGTTCTTTCTCTGAACGAGAAGGCTGAATGGATAGTTGTTAGAGAGGAACTGTTTCATCGATGGAGTGCAATATAAAGGAAGATCGTTCTCTTCCACCGATTCTTTTCCGAGATGCCATAATCCCGCGCAGTGGCCAAGATGGGAGTGGGTTAGCAGAATTCCGCTCACAAGGACTCTTCCTTTTCTCTTTGTTTCGCTGATCTCTTCGCGTATACTGTCTAGCTGAAATTTGAAATCTGGGGAGGCATCAACCAAGTAGCAGAGACCTTCTCTACTATCAAGAATGGCGATAGAAGGTCCCAATCTTACGTGTTCTACATGTTTCCTTGCTTTGCTGCATATGTCGCAATAACATCCTGTATGTGGAATTCCATCGTCTTGCCCAGAACCCAGAATCTTTATTCTCACAACTCGTCGACACCTAATAGTCTGAGTTTCACCAAGATTCGATCACGCGCTTATTGGAAGATGAGGTTTTATACCTTTTTAAGAGCGAGCACAGACTATCGTAACGGTGATTCTAATATCTGGAGATTTCAAGGGCTTTGAAGGATTTGTTCTTGAAAAGATGAGCAAAACCACGATTCCAGGCTTGAGCGTCGCATTGTTGAAGCGCGCGCGATGCAAAAT
>CP070826.1:278279-283939 GCA_020344435.1 Candidatus Bathyarchaeota archaeon
CTTTGGGAGCCACAACAATCATCTGCTCCGACAAAACAGGTACCCTTACGAAGGGCGATATGACTATACGCAAGATATACCTAAACGACAAAATGATTGAAGTAACAGGGGTGGGCTACAAAGCAGAAGGGGGGTTCCTCCATGATGGCGATCATATAGAGCCCCTTGAGGATGAACATTTGGCTTTGCTGCTGAAGGCTAGCACATTGTGCACCAACGCTCAGTATGATGGAAAGAATGTGATTGGAGACACCACTGAAGGCGCATTAATCGTGGCTGCAGCTAAGGCAGGGATGGCTAAGGACGACTTGGAGAAGCGGAATCCTCGTGCAGGTGAGATCACGTTCACTTCTGAGAGAAAGCGAATGACCACCGTACACAAGACTCCGGAAGGACAGCTTGTCGCCTATGTTAAGGGAGCGCCGGAGATAATCCTGGAACGCAGCACTCATTTTCTGAAAGACGGAAAAACCAGGAAACTCACTGTAAGAGAAAGAGGAAACATTCTGAAGACGAACGAGAACATGGCAAGCGATGCCTTGCGTGTCTTGGGTGTAGCTCACAAAGAAGCGGCACCAGAAACCCTAGCAGAAATCAGTGAAGAACTTGTTGAAAAGAACTTGGTCTTTGTCGGCCTGGTAGGAATGATAGACCCACCGAGAGAACAAGCCAAGGAGGCTAACCAGAAGTGTCAGCAAGCGGGCATAAAAACGGTCATGATAACAGGAGACCACAGACTTACAGCAGTTGCCGTAGCAAAAGAGATTGGCATGTTGAAGAGCGATAGGGTTTTGACAGGGGTCGAAATGGACGCGATGGGTGAAGAAGAGTTTGATGAGGCAGTCGGAGATGTGGCAGTTTATGCTCGCGTTTCTCCGGAGCATAAGATTCGAATAGTCAAGGCGCTCAAGAAGAAGGGGCACATCGTTGCCATGACTGGAGACGGAGTGAATGATGCTCCAGCCCTCAAGCAGGCTGATATTGGCGTAGCTATGGGTATCACAGGAACAGATGTGACAAAGGAGGCTGCAGACATGGTTTTGGCAGATGACAACTTCGCTACAATAGTGACAGCAGTGGAAGGGGGTCGAGCAATCTATGACAACATACGAAAGTTCTCATTCTTTCTGTTGCGTTCCAATTTTGACGAGCTGCTTGTCATTGGCATCTTTGCTCTGCTAGGTTTGGAACTGCCACTCACGGCGGGTATGATCCTGTGGATAAACCTAGTCACTGATGGAGGACCCGCGCTAGCATTGACGAAGGATCCTCCAGAAGAAGGCCTAATGAATCGGCCTCCTAGGAACCCAGACGAGGGTATACTGCATGGAAGAGTAGCCTCAATCTTAGCCACCTTTGTAACGCAGTTTGTCGGGACGGGTGTTCTCTTCTACGTAGCCCGCTACGTTTGGGGGCTCTCTCTAGGTGAAGCACAGGCGATGGCTTTTGTGCAGGCAACGTTGCAAGAGTTGGTTATAGTGTGGAACTGTCGGTCGGAGAAACATAACGCCTTCAAAGTCGGGTTCACATCAAACAAATTCTTGCTCATTGCTGTGGTCTTCTCGGCCCTACTGACAGCAATTATACCTTATACTGGTTTGTTCGGCACGGAACCCCTAGGCCTTCTGGACTGGGCTGTCGTCCTGCCATTGGCGCTTTCGGGATTCCTGATTCTGCCAGAGGTCTTCTACGGAAGAAAGATATGGCGCTGGAAGTAGCAATTCAACAGGAAGTGAGAGAGATGGAAGATCAATCCAAGTGGAAGGCGAAGCTTGCATTGGCTTGCTTTTTCGCCTTGGTCGGCGGAATCTTCGTAGGATCTCTGATACTGGGGGTTGTATCGCTTGGCATGGGGATAGACATCTTGAATCCGCCTTTCCCAATTGCATTAATATCCATACCAATTAATGAAACGATTATCCTAGGAATTACGCTCTTGTTCGCCAGATACAAAGGTGCAAGTCTAAAGGAATTAGGCTTGAAAAGAGCGAGTTTTGGAATCTTGATGACCGTTTCAATTGCTGTCTTGCCTCTGCTTCTAATGGTCTGGGGCATTTCCATCGGCGAAGAGATGCTTCTTGGCCCTGATCCCACGGCGGAGCTCCTTGAGAATGCTTTGACACCTAGAAACTCCATTCAACTAGCGGTCATGATTGCCTTCTCTCTGGTTCTGGTCGGACCCTGTGAGGAGCTGGCTTTCAGAGGTTTTGTTCAGAAGGGCTTTGAGAACTCCTTTGGGAAAATGAGGGGTTTGCTGCTTACCTCTGGTTTGTTTGGGATAGTACATGGTCTTAACACTTTATACGCGATTGCCCCCGTATTTGTTGCGGGTTTGGTTTTTGGTTACGTGTGGCAGCGAACTGGCGGAAATACCATTGTTGCGGCTCTGATGCATGGAGTGTACGACGCAATAGCCCTGGCAATAGCATACTCTCTTGCCATCTGAAAAAACCTTTGCAACATTCCATAAATACGGCATTCTATGAATAGCCCCCCACGCGTCGGCGCATCATAATTTCCAGAATGTTTTTACACACGCTTCCGGTGTATTCCTTTAATCCAAAAGAGCAGACTGACCTTGACAGAACCCCCAACAAATGCTTTCAGCACGCTGGTTAAACCCATTCGAAGACTGATTAAACTGAAGGGATTTGAGTCACCGAGCGAACCTCAGGAGAAGACCATACCAAAGATCCTCACAGGAAACAACGTCCTCCTGATATCGCCGACAGCCACTGGAAAGACCGAGGCGGCGTTCCTCCCAGTCCTGAACATGCTGCTCCTAACACCAGAGATGCCCCAGGGAATCAAGGTCCTCTACATAACACCCCTAAGAGCCCTAAACCGTGATCTCCTGGAGCGGTTGGAGTGGTGGTGCAATAATCTAGACATCAGACTTGCGGTGAGACACGGTGACACCACCACCCAAGAGCGCAGAAAGCAATCCTTGAGCCCCCCGGATGTGCTGATCACCACGCCTGAGACACTGCAGGCTATCATGCCAGGCAGAATATTGCGTCAGCACCTACAGCAGATCAGGTGGGTGATAATTGACGAGGTGCATGAGATGGCGGACAGCAAAAGGGGAAGCCAGCTCTCTCTGGCTCTCGAGCGGTTGAGGTGGATAACGGGAAGAGAGTTTCAGATGATAGGTCTCTCCGCCACGATTGGTAGCCCAGAGGAGGTAGCTCAGTTCCTCGTGGGCAACGGGCGAGAGGTTGAAATAGTCAGCGTTCCTGTTGCACGCCTGATGAGATTGAAGGTTCTTTTCCCGCAGCCCAAGCCTCAAGATCATAAGCTAGCCTCTGTACTGTACACTCATCCCGAGGTCGCTACGCGGCTACGCATCATACGCAATTACATTGAACAGCACAAGTCTGTTCTCCTGTTCACGAACACCAGAGCAATTTCAGAGGTCCTGGCCAGCCGGTTCAAGGTTTGGGACATCGACTTCCCAGTCTCTATTCATCACGGATCTTTGGCCAAGCCTTCTAGGATTGCTGCGGAGAGGGGGTTGAAGAACGGTGAGTTGAAGGGGCTTGTTGCCACCTCCTCGTTAGAGCTGGGCATAGATGTGGGAAGGGTAGATATGGTTATCCAGTACATGAGTCCGAGGCAGGTTACGCGTATCATTCAGCGTGTAGGCAGGAGCGGGCACAGGATTGGGCGCATTGCCAAGGGACTAATTATTACGATGGATTCTGATGACACCCTAGAGGCTATGGCCATAGCCCGTAGGGCAGGAGAGGAGGATTTGGAGCCTGTGAATATACCCAAGAAACCATTTGATGCCTTGGCACATCAGATGGTCGGTATTTTGATGAAGAAGAGGCGCTGGTATTTCTACGAGATTTATGACTTGTTCAGGAAGGCTTTTCCCTATGGTGATTTATCTGTTGAGGATGTGGAGAGGGTTCTGGCCTACATGCATTCCAGATTCCCGCGGTTTGTGTGGATCTCCTTCGAAGACAAGTTGGCGATCAAGCCTCGTCGTACAAAGGCCATGTATGAATACTACTTTGAGAATCTCTCTATGATCCCGGATGTGAAGAAGTATCTTGTTGTTGATGATGCGTCTGAGGGGGCAGTAGGAGTTTTGGATGAGGCCTTTGTGGCGGAGTACGGCAAGCCCGGTGTGAAATTCATTATCCGTGGGGCGCCATGGAAGATTATGAATGTCCACGGGGACCAGATCTTTGTGAAGGGTGTTGACGATCCGACTGGGGCGATTCCGAGTTGGGTTGGTGAGGAGATTCCTGTTCCCTTTGATGTGGCTCAGGAGGTTGGGCGGATTAGGGGTTTTGTTGAGGAGCGAGTGGCGAGTGGAGTGGGAGTTGAGGACATAGCTGCGGAGTTGAGTGAGAGTTACCCTGCAGATCAGGATTCTATTAGACATGCACTTGTCGGGACCTTTCAACACGTTTGGGAAGGCTATCGGGTTCCTAGCGACAAAAGGATAGTGGTTGAAGACTGGAAGGATTTTGTCATTGTTCATGCACATTTCGGTTCTTTAACTAACCGTGCTCTGGCACAGTTGTTTGGGCATCTAATTTCTGAGAGATTGGGACGGATCGTTGCGGTTCAGCACGACCCATATCGCATCTTCATCAGGACTATGGGTGCCATGAATGCTGATGGGCTCTCGGTATTGCTTGATGAGCTTAAGGGGATGCCTGAGTTTGCGGTTCGCGACCTTCTCACGAAGGCGGCTGTGAGGACTGGGTTGTTCAAGAGGAGGATGGTCCATGTTGCAAGAAGGTTTGGGGCTCTGAAGAAGTGGGTTGATTTCAGCAGGATAAGTCTCGAGAAGCTGACGAAGAGCTTCGAGGATACTGCGATTCATGATGAGGCGCTGAAGGAGACCTTGACGAAGGATCTGGATGTTGAACATGTAGTTAGGGTTTTGGGTAACATTAGGAGCGGGGAGATCGGAGTTGTGAGGTTGGAGACCAAAGGAGCGGCGAGTCCTATGGCCAGGCTAGGCATCGAGAAGGTTAGTATGAAGACCGATCTCATAGCTCCGGAGAGGATGAAGGTAATTCTTGTGGAGTCTGCGAGAGCTAGACTGCTGAACGAGTTTCGTACTTTCATCTGTACAAGGTGTTGGGATTATTCGGAGCCCTTGCGTATCAAGGATTTGCCCGGTAGGCCGAAGTGCCCGAAGTGCGGATCTCGGGCACTGGGAGTGTTGAGGAGTTCGGAAGAGTCGGTTTTTTCTTTGATTGAGAAGAGAGGTGAGAAAGTGACGAAGGATGAGAAGAAGCTTAAGAAGTGGGCTGTGGAGACTGGGCGGTTAGTGAGGGAGTATGGGAAGGTTGCGGCAATCGGGTTGTGTGGGAGGAAAATGCGAGTTGACGATGTGAAGGCGATTCTTAGAGAGGAGAAGGAACTCTCAGATAGGTTTTTTGAGTTGGTTATCGAGGCTGAGAAGAAGGCGTTGAAAGAAAGATTCTGGTAAGAAAAATCTGGAAGTGCCCGCGTACAGACGTTTCCGACAATTCAACATATGTGCGCGCTATGTTTAGACCACTATCCATCTGCGAGCTTTTCGGCTCTCAACCTTCTGTTAGTTGGTTCACAAGCAAGGCTCCTCGATCCACACACCATCTAACAAACTGTGAACAAACCTTATCATGAACTCTCATAGAACGAAACCTAAG
>CP070826.1:284039-289412 GCA_020344435.1 Candidatus Bathyarchaeota archaeon
GCTCTGGCTATGGCTACTCGTTGTCTTTGACCGCCGCTTAATTCGTGGGGGAATCTGTACATGTATTCTTCTGCGGGAACTAGGTCAAATTCTTCTAGGACTTTTCTGACTTTTTCGCCCACTTCGCCCTCATTCTTGGCGGCTTTCTGGATTCGCACTGGTTCCGCAATTATGTCGTAGATGCTCATTCTTGGGTCTAGAGATTCGTAAGGGTCTTGGAATATTATTTGTATTCTTCGCCTTAGCTTTCGTAGTTCTTTATCTGAGAGTGATATTAGATCGACATCTTTGAAGAGCACTTGTCCTTCAGTGGCTTCAAGCAGTCTGACTAGTAATCTTCCTGTGGTGGTCTTTCCGCAACCACTTTCGCCCACAAGTCCGAAGACCTCTCCTTTCTGTATGTTGAAGCTTGCACCGTCAACTGCGTGGACTACTGGAAGCTCTTTAGTCTTTAGAGTTTTGAAGAATCCTAGCTTTATCGGGAAGTGCTTCACCAAGCCTCGTGCTGCGATTGTTATATCTTTCACTTTTTTTCTCCTCCGTGAAGGTGGCATGCCACAAAATGATCTTTGCTTTCAACTTCCATGAGTGATGGTTCTTTCTTGCAGCAGATCTCCATAGCGTACGGACATCTCGGGTGGAATCTGCATCCTGGCGGAGGTCTCAACAAGTCTGGAGGGAATCCTGGGATAGATGAGAGTTCTGTTTTGGGTCCTATGACACTCGGGAAGGCCGTAATCAGTTTTTCTGTGTATGGGTGCAAGGCCTCTTTGTAGATGTGCACTACATCTCCATATTCAGCTATTCTGCCTGCGTACATGATGGCAGACTTGTCGCAGATTTCTGAAATTAATGATAGATCGTGTGAGATTACTATCATGGAGATGTCTAGTCGGCTTTTCAGCTCCTTCATAACCTTTAACACTTGTGCCTGCACTATTACATCTAGTGCTGTGGTGGGTTCATCCGCAATAACTAGATCTGGGTTGCACGCTAAGGCCATTGCTGTGACTGCTCGTTGTTTCATTCCTCCACTGAGTTCATGGGGGTATCTTTTGACTCTTTCTGATTCCATTCCAACGAGTTCTATGAGTTTGGTTGCTCTCTCATTGGCTTCTCTTTTGCTGACGACTTCATGTTTAAGTATGGCCTCTGTTATTTGGTGGCCGACTGTGTACGTTGGATGTAGCGCGTTCATGGCACCTTGGAATATCATGGATATTCTTTTCCAGCGAATCTTATTTCGAAACTCTGAATCCTTCATTTTTACGATGTCTTCTCCACCTAACCTGATGGCTCCTCCAACAATCTTCCCGTTCCATGGCAGCAACTTCAGGATAGAGAGCGCTGCACTTGTTTTTCCACATCCGGATTCGCCGGCTAGTCCTAGTGACTCTTTTGTGTCTACTTGAAATGAAACGTTGTCAACTGCTTTGACTTCTCCTCTCATTATTTCGTAATACATTCTGAGGTTTTCAACATCTAATAGTGCCATCTACCGTCGTCTCCTCAGTCTAGGATTTACAATCTCGTCGAAAGCGAATCCAATGAATACGAAGGCCATGCATATACCTATGATGGCTATTCCTGGAGGAATTATCCACCACCAAGCTAGGTTGATGAAGGCACCTGACTGGAACGCATGTTGAAGCATCTTCCCCCATGTTGGCACCCTTGGGTCGCCGAAGCCAAGAAAGCTCAACGCTGACTCAAAGAGAATGGCGCTTGGGACTGCAAGAACCATAGATGCGAAAGCTACTGGAATGATGTTTGGAATTATGTGTCTCAACATTATGTAAAAGCCGCCCGCGCCAGAGGCTCTAGCTGTTTCGATGTATGCTGTTTCTCTGATGGATAGTGTCTGAGATCTTATTACCCGAGCTAGTCCTTGCCAGCCGAATATTGCGATGAACAGAACTATGTAGTACACATTTCTGCCGTAGAGGTTTACTAGAGCAAGTAGCAGTGGTAATAGCGGTAAGCATAGAAGTATATCGACTATGCGCATCGAGACCTCATCGGCGATTCCACCCAGATAGCCAGATACAACTCCTACAAGTATCCCTATACTGGTTCCCACAATGGCTGCAAGAAAGCCTATTGCTAGGGAGAGTTGGGCGCCGTAGACAACCTGTGCCCAGATGTCTTTGGCGAAGTAGTCTGCTCCCAGAATTCCATGTACGTGACCTAATATGACAAGTTTGCTATCACTTATCTCAAGCTGAGCTGTTGCGTCCATTGATTTTGGCCTGAATCTCAACTCTAGAACAAAGGTGTATTCTCCTTTCTGAGTGAAAAATACTTTGCCAAGGTGTTTCCCAGGTTCATTGGGGAAAAGCGCAGCTATGAAGAGCGGATCTTTGGAGTCCCTGGTCACCCACTGCCCTCGGTCACCAGTCAAGCCTCCTTCGTCCCAAAACTGGTATATTTCTCCTTCTGGAGTGACAAGATTTAGCGTAACAGAATATTCCACATCTTTAGTGTCGGTTGATTGATATGCGAATTGCTGGAAAAACTCGTTTGGAGGTATCTCCGCATATGAGAATTTGCTATGCAACACCAGTAGCACAGGTTGCAGATCTCCCGCTTTGTATTGCACTCCAACGGACGTTCCCCAACCACCAGTGACCAAGTTTAAGGGATCGTTTTCAACGTTCCAACTGAGAGTTATTCTGCGGGTTTTTGTTAGGTTGCTAAACTGAGGGAATACGGTTACCCATTCTGGCATTGCAAAGGATTGAGCCAATCGAGGTTGAGCAATAGGATCATAAGGCGTTAACCAAGGAGAAAGAGCCGCCACCAAGATATACAGCACGAGTAGTCCAAGACCTACCAAGCCGATTTTTGTATGGCTGAATTCCTCCCAGAAATTGCGAATTCTTCTCATCCATATAATCCTTTTGTCTCTAGAGAACAATGAAGCCATTTCATATCCTCCTTATCTTCTCATACCCACTCGTATTCTTGGATCCAGAACTCCGTATAAGAGGTCTGCGATCAGATTGCAGACTATCGTTAGAATGGCGTAGGTGAAAAGCACCGACTGCAATACTGGATAGTCTCCGGAGTTCAAGCCGGTTAGGTACCATTGTCCGATTCCGGGCAGCGTAAATATGAATTCTGTTATCATTGCTCCTGTGATTATTCCTGGAATCGACAGGGCTATTATGGTCACAATTGGTGGAAGAGTGCTTCTGAACGCATGTCGATAGAGTACGGTTCTCTCGCTTAGTCCCTTTGCCCTCGCCGTAACTATATAGTCTTGTGTGAGAGCGTCGAGCAAAACGTTTCTTGTGTACAATGCCCAAGATCCAAAGCCGCCCACTACGAGAGTCAGCACTGGCAGTGCCATGTGCCATGCTACGTCCCCCATGAACGCTAGGGGATTCTGGGGAGGCGGAATGCTGTAGAGTCCTCTGGAAGGGAAGAACTCGAAGCCGAACCATCGATTGAAATAGAAGCAGAAAAGTAGCATGCCAACAAGTTGGATGTAGAACACAGGAACGCCCCATGTGAGAAGACCTGAGCCGATTGTGGCTATGTCAAGTTTGGATCCTCTTCGTGACGCAGCAAGTATTCCCAAAGGAGTGCCTACAATGATGGTTGCCACCATTGCAGAGCCGAGAAGTAGCACTGTCGCGGGAAGTCTGACCGCCATCTCTGAAGCTATAGGTCTTCTGCTTCTGAACGATATACCGAAGTCAAATGTGAACATGTTCCGTATGTACTTAAGGTATCGTATATGCAAATCGTCGTTGAGACCATACAACTCTCTTAGATTCTCTCTGACTTCGGGCGATACCTCAAGACTTAGAGGAGCAAAAGTCTCTTCTGGGCTGATTGGCGAGATGACCTGGAATATCACGAAATTTAACGTGGCAATCACCCATAAAATGAAGAGTGATACTATAATTCTCTTTATCAAGTATTCTCGCATCTATTCACATCCTTGCTGAAGCTGTCTACTCCACGGGTTGTTTACCTCAAAATCCATTTAAAGTTATTGCTTTTGGGTGGAATTGACTTCTGTATGTATGTTATATAGGTGTCAATGAGTAAATCTTATATTTCTCAACAACAGTCTTTCTTTTGCTGATAAATAAGAGAAAGGAGAAAGAAGGGAAAAACTTGAAATACAAGACTATATTAGCTATATCGCTTGTTGCATTGCTTGCAATAATTCCAATGGTTCCAATGACTTTTGCTCAACAACGAGGCCCCGAGATTGATGTACTTCGCCACACGGTGATCCGATCACCGGACGCGGCACTACTTGCCATGATGACCGGTGTAGCTGACTTTTCACCTGATCAGATCAGGACGTCTGACATTGAGACACAAGCCGATGCTGGCATGCTTGTAACAGAAAACCTCGGTTTTCACATGGGATTCATCGCCTACAACCTCAGAGCAGACCAGTCCTACAGACGAGGAGACGTGACCTACTGGCCTCTTAAGGATGCTGAGTTCAGGCACGCACTTGTCCACGCCTATGACCAGTTGGGGATTATTCCTCCAATCTACGGTTATATCGTGACTCCTGTGCGTTCGCTTGTTCCACCTGCCCAAAGCAGGTACTTCAACACAGCAATTCCAGCGCATCCTTACAATCCAGGTGATCCGTTCACGTCACCAGCAGGTGAACACTCGTCAGTGGGCATACTCAAACAGGCAGGTTACACATTCGTTGACGACGACAGTAGCGGAACAGTCACAGACGCAGACTACTGGGAGACTCCTACTGCCGTTCCATTGCCAACCATGGAAGTGTGGACGCCTCTCTTGGAAGTTGCGCCAACATCCTTCCAGCATGGTCAGGAATTCGGTTCAGACCTAGCTGCTATAGGTTTGGGTGCAACCACGGCAAACGGAATGAAAGGCTTATTCTGCGATGGCGAAGACTTCAACTGGTATCTGGCACAGGTGTACGACCATGCCAACTTCGACGGCTACATGGTCTTCTACAGCCTCGGAAGAATACCCGACCAGTTGTATACGTTGCTTCACTCTAGCCAAGACGTACTGCCCCACCCGGGCAGAAGAAATGGCCCAGGAGTCAACGACCCAACTATTGACGCCTTGACTGAAACAGTTAGATTCAGTCTAGACTTGAATGCCATCGAGCTTGCCGCCAAAGAGGTTCAAGAGTTGCTGTACACACCAACCGCGCCGAATGCCGACATGTTTGCCTTGGTGTACATGACCTTGTATTCGAGGTCTTACTTCAACGTGTTCGCTGACAACGTTGAAGGCATCGTTAGGTCACCAGGCTACGGCTCTGACAACGGCTGGACGTTCTTTACCATGGGTTGGGAAACTGGCACCGCAAGAGTAGAAGACGGAAAGAACGTCATGATCTACATCAACGGTGAA
>CP070826.1:289512-294833 GCA_020344435.1 Candidatus Bathyarchaeota archaeon
CGCGCAAGCAGCTCATCCAACTCCACGTTTCCCACTACATCCCGCATCGTCGTCTGCGCATGCTTCATAACGCTGTTCCACAGATTCTGAATGTTGACGAGGCTGTCCTTTGTATTCACTACCTTCATGAACACCACCGCGTCAACGCTGACGCTGATGTTATCTTTTGTCATAACCTCTTGGCGCGAAACATCCAATGTTATGATCCGCTTGTCCTGCTTCAGAAAACTCTCCACGAAAGGCCATTTGAAGAAGAATCCTGGGCCCACAAGCCTCTGAAACTTTCCAAACCGCAGCACAATAGCCTCTTCCCACTCCTTATTAATCGCTACAGTACCTGGCAAGAAGACCAAAGCTGCAACCGCAACAACGCCAAACGGAAAAGCTGAAAGCCTTGGAAAAGCAAGGGCAGCTAACGCCAGAAACACAATGAACACAGCTAGAAAGAACGCAAACGGAGCTGGAGAACCCGAATACGCTGTATCTCTTCTCATAGCATTAGCCTCCACAGTTCTACTCATCCCCAAAAATCACCTCCCGCTCTACCACTAACACATCAAGACCTATTTCTCTCTTTGCACGCAAGCAGAGATGCCGTCGGCATCAGCCAACCCATTCGGCTACCTGCTCAACTGAAGCAGTATTCGATTTCCTGATATTCTCCCGCGAGTTTCGCGGCGTCTTCCTTAACTTGATCGGGGGCTTCTCTGTCGACGATCACTCGCTTCATAAACTCTGCTATCCTCTCCATCTCATTCTCCTTCATACCCTTTCGAGTCGTCTCACAAACACCCAGTCTAACCCCGCAGTCAGCGATGATGTTCGCTCCTTCCAGCTTCCGAGCTATTATCCTTCCTTGCTTGTAACCGCCATAATCAAGGAAGACCTGGTGCGATTTTGTGTAACCTAGATTGGGGCAGGTAGCTGGAAAGCCATATTCGGCTAACGCCTTCGCCAAGGCCTGTGCATTCCGAACAACCTGCGTGGCGTATCTCTTTCCGTACTCCTTCATCTCCGCCAAAGCCAAGGACAAGGCTGCTATGCGGTTCCAATGAGCATTATCCACGAACGCAGGGTACACTCCTCTCCTCACCACCTCACCATGTTCTTTATCCGCGAGGATAATTCCACCCTGAGGGCCGAAGAAGGATTTGTGCGTGGATCCGAACAGGGCAGAAGCGCCTTCCTGAAGGGGATTCTGAAACTCTCCTCCAGCAATCAACCCAAGCACATGAGAGCCATCATATCCCACGTGAGCATCCACTTCACGGGCCACTTTGGCAAGCTCCTCCACAGGATGGGGGAAGAGGATGAGGCTTGCCCCAAAAATCACCAGCTTCGGCTTCTCCTTCATTATCAAATCGGCAGCTTCGCCTGTTTTAACATTCATCATCTCTTTCGAGAATGGAAACCCAATGGTTCTAAGCCTTAAATATCCTGGGAGAGCTTGCCCCCATATTCCAGGGTATCCTCCATCATCCGGAGAAACACATAGTATCGTGTCCTTTGGTTTTGTGAAGTTGGCAAGGATGATCATGTCGGCTATGTGACCGGAGAGGGGACGCAGGTCAGCAGTGTCGGATCTGAAGACGTCCTTCGCAAGCTTTTCGCCGTACTCTTCGATTTCATCGGTGAGGCGAGTTCCCATATAGAACTCTTCTCTCGAGGTGTATCGATGACCCAGATCAGAGGAGAGTAAGGAGCGAACCTCGGGACTCATCACATTCTCCGAGGGAATGAGGTTGATACATCCTCTTACTCGCCACTGCTCATGTCTCCTCACCAAATCCAAGACTTCATTCATCATGATTGCCCCTTCCGCGTCTTGACGTTAGGTTGACTGAAGAGGTACTTTACAGTTGCGACTTCAGAACATGCCAGACGAAATTCAATCCTCGTAGACAGGCGGGAAAAAAGACAAAGTTTAAAATGCCAGTTGTTAAGAAATGTTCACATCTTCAGAAATGGAAGACTTTCAAGCCTAAAAGAGATGGAAAAGAGTGCACAGAAACATGTTCAGAAAAGGATCGATCACATCAATCTTGACAATCACAATCCTCGCCATTATGATAATCACGCCACATGTGCCAGAAGTGACCGCAGTATCCACCACATCCATAACTCTGATCAACCCGATAAGCGGACCGGTTGGAACGGAGATAAGACTGAATGGAACAATCGAGACCGCAAACGGAACCTATGTACTCAGATGGAATGAGACGCTCAACGTGACAATAGCTAACGCCACAGACCATGATGTTCACGCAGTATTCACAGCCCCCGAAACTGTGGGAGAGCCGTTTCCAGGACGCGAAGTCCTCATAGAGCTGATTGACAACGAGACCGGAAACATAGCAGATACCGTTTTCAGCCTCTACACGGAATATCACATGAAGGCGGTTGTGCCTTCGCAGCCATTGCAGCTGCAGGAAGGACAAGAGACGGTTATAAGATTGAATGTAACCGGAGGCGCAGAGAATACAGTCTATGTTGCCAACATCACTGTGAAAGACCCAGCAGACACAACCTACTGGACAGCGGTCTCGCTCACAAACACCAGCACGATAGGCTACGGCGAGGGAAACGTGAGGTTCCCCGGCGATTTTGGCGGTGGCGCTCACACACACTACAGAGGCACATACCAGGCAGCATTCAACGAAACCCTAGCCACCACAGACTTCACAGTTGGATTATCCGACAAGCAAGAATATACACGGAGATACTTTAGCGAGGGAGAAGAGGAGACAGGTGAAGTCATCATTCAGGGCGCAGGATATGATGACAACGCGGTCACCATCAACATAGCATACTACAATGAAACCACACTCACACCAGTTGAAGGCTATCCAAAAGAAGAGAATGCAAGTGACGGCATACTAATACATGAATGGAAGATTCCAGAAGACGCCGTCCTCGCAACCTACAACATAACGCTGACATGCGCATCGATTGAGAAATCGGTGAAGGACACGCAGAACTTCACCTTAATCGAAATCATTGTCTCCTGCCAAGCTCAGAACAGACATGACAACGATTCCTTGGACGGCATCTCCGTCAAGGCTTATCGTGGCGCTCTCGGCTTCTTCTATATTGATAACCGAACAACCAACGGAACTGGATGGGTTGATTTCCTACTCGATCACGGCCAGTATTCATTTGGGGCCTATTGGAGAGAAGTGGAAGTTGGCAGCTTAAGCCTCATAAATCCTGCAGGAAACTCCACAGATTACATCCTTCGAATGGAACAGCACATAGAATGTGATCTTGCACGTGTCACAATGGTCGCCAGCGACGAAGATGGACCTATTCCATTCATCAGCGTGGCTCTCGCAAACGCGACCACAGCACCCCAGACAATCCCACCATTTCAAACAGACTACACTGGAATCATATCCACCTACGCGTTCACTGGAATTCCATATAGGATAGAAGCTCGACGTTACGGGCATCTCTTCTTCAATGAGTCAATTGGGAATCTAACCGAGACAATTGGGAATCTGACATATCCCTTCCTCATCCAATGCCCAACCTATACGCTGTTCATTCACGCAATGGACTCTAATAGCCACCCCATTCAGAACGTTCCACTGGAGGTTATCGAATGGAGCAGCGGAAGCGTTGTGGGAGAGGGAGATACAAGCGAATGGGGAAGCATCAGGATAAACTGTACATTCGGAAGGTACAAAGCCAGAGTCTACAATCAAGAACAGACGGTTATTCTGAATGAAACAATCGTCGATGTGACCCAAGATCAATTCTACCTCGTGCTTGATTGTAAGACGGTGAACCTTGACCTATCGGTGAAGGTTACGGATTATCTTGGCCAGCCAATCCCAAACGCAGTGGTGAAGATCGAAAGAGAAGACATACCACTCCTGAACTTGACGACAGGTCCTGATGGAGTAGCATCTGAACAAGGAATACTCGGCGGTGACTATCGAATCTCACTCCACATAGCGGGAAGGATCAGTAAGGTCAGATCCTTATACTTCGACGGGGCAGAAGACATAGTCTTTCAAGCAGCTAATTATCTGGTGGTTGGAGGATACCCCTTAGAGGTGAACCAATTGACCACAGGAATAGCAGTGACAATCCTAGTAGTAGCCTTCGTCAGTTTGATTCTTGTTTATAGAAGGCGTCCAAAAGAGTCCTGAGCGCATTATTCACAATCTAAATTCCCTGAGAAAAAAGTTTATAACACACTTTGTTCAGGCATTATTTGACGACCTAGTTAAGCAAAACTTTTTGTCAAGAATCTAAAGAGAGGTTGTACATACATTGTCTGAAGTGAAACATTGTTTCCCCAGATGTGAGTTCTTCAGATGTGCAAAGAAGACTGCAACGGACCGTGGGAACAATATGTGGTGCACATGGGCAGACGAAGAGTGCAACATTTCGAACTGCAGCTACGCCATATGTGTGAAGAGAAGGCTGCTACCTAATGGTGTCTGCGGAGAATCGGTGAAGCGAAAGACAACAGAGAAGGGCCCTGAAGAGATAGGTCCACCAGTGAAGCTCAGAGGCAAGATCGTGAAGAGGCTGGGTGAGGACGAATTCTTCTAATAGATGCTCCGCCAAGGTTGAGTCGATTCACTGTAGACTAAGCACCGAAATCCGCGACGAAAGAATTACCTTGCGGAGACGCGCTTGACCACTGGAGGCCTTATCTTTTTGAGAACGCGGTAGCCGCATTCGGTGCACTTCACCTCACCGCCTCGCAGCTTAATCTCATCTGTCGTAACCATCGCCGCACATCTCACACACTCGTAGACGAGCCCAAGAACCTTCTTCTCGGACATCCCGCGCACCTTCAGATTCGAAGATAGTTGATCAGATTTAAACTTTTCCCACTAACTGGGCGTATATGCATCGTGAAGGAGAGCTGGGCAGAAAGGGGATTGGTTGTGGTCTCTGATTGCACATATGCTTCAGTGGATGTGAATTGTGGATTTTTGAGCGTATGCAATCCTCAGCAGCTTACTCGATGAGGTATGCATTAATGACCTTAACATCTTGCAAAGGCCGGTCATCCTCGTCTGTATCCACGTTTCCAATCTCATCGACGACCTCCATTCCTTCTATTACCCTTCCGAAGACTGGGTGGGCATCGTCTAGATAGTTATTGTCCACAAGATTGATGAAGAATTGGCTGCTTCCCGTGTTTGGGCCTGAATTTGCCATGGCTATGGTGCCCCTATCGTTTCTGTTATGATCCGTGAATTCATCAGGTATTGTCGGTATTGAAGGATCTCCATATCCCGTTCCAGTGGGGTCTCCTCCCTGAATCATGAAGCCATCAATTACTCTATGAAAAATGGTGC
>CP070826.1:294933-300074 GCA_020344435.1 Candidatus Bathyarchaeota archaeon
GAGATAGATGCGGCTAGCTATTTTCCAGCTGAATGCACATGGATAGAAGACGTGAAGTCCGCTGGAGATCACGTTCAAACCCTTATGAAGTACCTGCGCGAGACAAAGCTGGAAAACTCGAGAGTCGGAGTCGTAGGAGAATACTCCATGAGCCCATCATTACACGCTCGTATGCGGCGCGAGGTTGGCCAATCGCAGTTCGAGGCAGCATCTGACATTCTTGAGAGTGAAAGAGCTGTGAAATCAGAGTATGAGCTCCAGTGCATTGAGAGGGCATCTCAAATCGCTAAGGAAGGTATAGAAGCAGCAGCAGAATTCGCTCGTGCTGGAGTTTCTGAGGCAGAGATTGTAGGGGAGATTGAACGTGAATGTCGAATTGCAGGGTCGCAGGGCTTTCCACACCACACCATGGTCACTTCTGGAAAGGACGCAAACCACCTCGACTGGTGGTGGTACTGTGGGAAAAGGAAATTGGAACATAGAGATCCATGGCTCTTGGACTTTGGCACGATGTATAATGGCTATTGCTGCGATATCTCAAGACCCTTCACTCTGGGCCCACCTTCCAAAAGGCAGAAGGACGTGTTTCAAGTGCTCCTGCAGGCACAAGAAGCCGCGGAAAAGACTGTACGGGAAGGTGTGCTTGCTTCTGAGGTTGACAGGGCAGCAAGTGACGTTCTGAAAGAAGCTTGGGGCGGCGATTGGTGGGGAATAGGCCACGGGGTAGGTCTCGAAGTGCACGAGTGGCCTTTCATTGGATATCAGAGAATTCTTGACAACGAAGCTTACAGAGATAGAAAGCTGAAGGCAAACATGGTGATCTCAATCGAGCCAGCGATGTACCTTCCAGAAGTGGGCGACATGCAGATTGAAGACCAGTTCCGAGTCACTGAAACAGGCTGCAAGAGAATAAACGATATTCCCTCAGAAATCATAGAAAGCTGACAACCACCGCGCGCGGGTGTGCATAATGAAATATAATTCTATAACATTTCAGCACAACACCTTTTAGCTTCCAAGTTCCCGAATATGTTGAGGAGAGAGAGGAGAGCTTCATTTCTTGAATGGGAGAGAGCGGAAGCGGAGAAGGATCAGGCGACTGAAGAGGATTTATGACCGCAAGTAAGCAAGAATGTATGCATGCGCGCAGAGGTCTTTTTCATTCAAGTTTTCTTCCACATTCAAGGCAATTCCACCCTTCTAGGTCGATCCCGCAGTTCAGACATAGGCAGATTCCACATTTGGGACAGTACCAGTTTGCTCCCGTTATTCTGTCTCCGCATGCTGAACAGCGTTTGGTGAGGCACTTACTGACCATAATCACACCTGCCGATGCACGCTTGCAGGCGTATCAGATATGACTGGTTAAAGCTGCCTCTGAAACATACTGTCACGTAGGTTGGAGACTTGGCTGGAAGTGAACTGGATGCATCCTTGTTGCTTCTTTGGGGCTGAAAGTCTTGACACATGTCTTCACTTTATATCCCACCTCGATTATTTCATGGCACACACATTCAACTTGAAGGTGATTAGATCGTACAATGGTCATTCAACGAATTCGAAGAATATACAATGAATATCCTCGCAACTTCTGGGTTGTAATTGGCACCCTGTTCATCGACACCGTGGGCTTTGCACTCATCTTCCCATTCATAGGCTTGTTCATAACCGCGAAATTCCAAGTTGGCATGACGGAGATCGGTCAACTCTTCAGCATCCTAGCCATCACCGGCATCTTTGGCAGCATAGCCGGCGGTGCCATGACCGACAAGTTCGGCCGCAAAGTAGTAATCATCTTTGGTCTAGTCGCAAGTGCACTCAGCGCGTTGATATTAGGGTTTGCGGAGGATATGAGACTAATCTATTTTGCTGGAGGAATCATAGGATTGTTTGGCACCGTTGGTGGTCCTGCTCAACAAGCGATGATCGCCGATCTACTTCCAGAAGAGAAACGAACTGACGGCTTTGGAATCCTCCGGGTTGCCATGAACCTAGCCGTAACGATTGGCCCAGCCATTGGCGGCGTTTTAGCAACATACTCCTACATTTGGCTGTTCATTATCGATGCAGTCGCCAGCACCGTTACTGCATTTATCGTGTTTCTCAGAGTTCCAGAAACCAAACCTGAAGCGTCACCAGACAAACCCAGCGAGAGCATCCTAGAAACCCTAGGGGGCTACTTCAAGGTGGGTCGTGACGTACTTTTCATGACTTTCCTGTTCGCTTCGATCCTGATGACATTGGCATACATACAGATGAACACAACCCTCCCCGTGTTTCTACGTGATGTTCACGACATTCCAGATCAAGGCTACGGGTATCTTCTCAGCCTCAACGCTGGCATGGTTGTTCTCTTCCAGTTTTGGATAACACGCAGGATCAAGCATTTCCCCCCCATGATGGTGATGGTTCTAGGCACACTGCTCTATGCTATTGGATTCTCCATGTACGGCTTTGTGTCAACATACATCCTCTTCATTACCGCGATGATCATAATCACAATAGGAGAAATGCTTGTGGCGCCAGTTGGCCAAGCATTAGTAGCCAATTTCGCTCCTGAAGACATGCGTGGCCGCTACATGGCTATGTTTGACTTCAGCTGGACAATTCCTTTTGCTCTAGGTCCTTTAGCTGCCGGGTTAATTATGGACAGCTACAATCCAAATTGGATCTGGTATGCTAGTGGCATCGTCTCATTAATGGCCATTGCAGCCTACCTATTCCTGCACTTCCGAGCCAGTGAACGCATTGCGAAAATGAACAACATCCCCAAAACTCCTCAGGAGTGACTACCTCACGCGCGCATCACTATCGCCTGCCTGCTGCCTATAGGTCAGCTCAAGGACCTCAGCAGCTAACCCTCTTTCTTCCTTTCTTAAGCTACCCCCCTTAAGAGACAAAGGTTGAACCCCTCCACGAGGTAGAGGGGCATCGACGTTTCTTCGCGGAAAAGGGTTAATGGTGTCTTATAGATATCTTATAAGACATGCTGAAACCGAATTCAAATCGTACGCGCGCGCGTTCTCTCAGACGCGGGCGTTTGGGATTTTTCAGTGCTTCTTCAATAGGGTGTCTTGAGCAGTAGGTAACTTCTGGGGGTAATCCAGGGAATAGTGGATTCCTCGGCTTTCTTTGCGGGAAATGGCGGAGTCAATGATGAGTTCTGCAACTGATGCCATGTTGCGTAGCTCGATGAGGTCTGCTGTAATAGCGAAATCCCAGTAGTATTGGTTGATTTCTTCCTGCATGAGGGATATTCGCTTTTTGGCGCGAGTTAATCGTTTGTTGGAGCGCACGATTCCTACGTAATTCCACATGAGACGGCGAATTTCATCTCGGTTTTGGGTAATCACTACCGCCTCGTCAGTGTCTACGGCGTTTCCTGGTTCCCAGGGCGCAAAGGATTGTAGGCGAGGTTTTTTCTTGAGCAGTTCCTTGCATCTCTTGGCTGCATGGTGGGAGCAGACCAATGCCTCGAGTAAGGAGTTGCTGGCCAAGCGATTGGCTCCATGAAGGCCTGTGCACGCGGTTTCACCGATTGCGAGTAGGTTCGCTATGTCGGTTTCACCAGCTATGGTGGCTTTCACTCCCCCACAACAGTAGTGAGCCGCAGGGACCACTGGAATAGGGTTCTTGGTGATGTCGATTCCAAATGATAAGCATTTTTCATGGATTCCCGGGAATCGAGATCGGACGAATCTGGAGTCTTTCTGTGAAATGTCCAAAAGTACGCAGTTGTCTCCACTCTTCTTCAACTCCTGATCAATGGCTCTTGCAACTATGTCACGAGGGGCTAATTCTTTCATGGGATCATAATCGATCATGAACTGCCTTCCATTCTTGTCTCGAAGGACTGCTCCTTCGCCTCTGAGAGCTTCGGAGATTAGAAAGGATTCTTCCTTGGGGTGGAAAAGGTATGTTGGATGGAATTGTGTGAACTCCATGTTCATTATTGTAGCTCCCGCTCGATATGCCATGGCGATGCCGTCTCCAGTGGCGATCTCCGGGTTTGTTGTGTGGAGGTAAATCCTTCCGATTCCCCCGGTTGCAAGAACCGTTATCTTTGCCCCGAAGTTCTTGACTGCAGAGTCTTCTGTATCTAAAGCGTAGCAGCCCAGACACTGATTATGTTTCATTGCTAGGTTGATTGCGATTTGGTTCTCAAAGAGCTTGATGGATGGAGTCTTGGCGACCGCATTTAAAAGGGCATCTTCGATTTCTCTGCCTGTAAGGTCTTTTACGTGGACGACTCGTCGCTTGGAATGGCCACCCTCTCTTCCCAAATCAAGTTTGCCTGATGCGGTCCGAGAGAATTCCACTCCAAGCTCCAGGAGTTCTCGGATGCGCTCTGGGCCTTCTCTCACAACCTTTTCAACGACTGCCTTCTTGCTCAAGCCATTGCCACAATCTAGAGTGTCTTTTACATGCGTCTCAAAGGAGTCAGACGGAGATAATACTGCAGCAATTCCGCTTTGCGCATAATTGGTGTTTGATTCAGCCTTCTCCTTCTTGGTGATCAGCACTACCTGCGCGAAATCTGCTATCTTCAAAGCGAAGGATAAACCTGCGATTCCACTTCCAACCACAAGAACATCTGACACAAGATCTGAAGTGTTCACGTTGGTCACCAAGGGTTAAGGCTCTTCTCTGGATGCATGCATGATCTAGCGCATGTCTTATGCGGGGGCAAGTTTGAGCACAAGCTTAGCTATTCTCTGACCATACTCTTGGCATAGTCTCTGGCTTCTCTTATCAGGCTCCTCTATGGCGACAGGCCCGTAATGGTCTCCCTTTGGAGTGCCCTGAACTATCATCCCATGGATCAACATGGCGTTCAGAATGTTCATTATCGTTGTCTCGTTGCCCCCTCCAATGTTGCCCGAAGAAGAGAAGGCTCCACCGACCTTTCCATCTAACTTTCCATGAAACTTGATGCTGTCATCCAACAGCTTTTTGATCTCAGATGCCATGGACCCATAATAGGTCGGAGAGCCAATAACGATCCCGTCAGCATTAAGCAGCTCTTCAACTTGAACATCCCTGACAGGCTTCACATCCACTTCAACGTTCTTTTCTTCTAGCGCTCCATCAGCTATGTGCCCAGCCATCTTTTCGGTATTTCCAGACCTGGAATAGTAGAT
>CP070826.1:300174-305151 GCA_020344435.1 Candidatus Bathyarchaeota archaeon
TGTGTATGCGAGGAGTTATAAATCGCCGTGAGAAACTGTCACATTGATGTGAGAACTTGCCGGTAAAGAGGAAAAGCCATGGAAGATCGAAGGGCAGCAAGGGAAGAAGCAGCAAGGTTCAGTGTGTCGGCTGTGGTCAGCTCGTGCCTCGAGATAAAGCCAAGAGGTCTACTCGTCGCGTCTCCGTATTGAATCCATTGCTGGCTAAGGAGCTTCGTCAGAAAGGCGCGTACATATCCAGCCGGCGTGACACAAAATACTATTGCGTCTCTTGTGCCGTTCATCGTGGCATAGTTAAGGTTCGCGCTGAAAATGAGCGTAGGAAAGCTCGTAGACGAAGAAGGTAATCTGATAGAAGCAACTGATTCGTTGCTGTAGTTTTTACTCTTTGTTTTTGGACGCCCTGACGAAGTGAGCTACGCGTTGGAGCACAGTGAAGCTTGTGAGAAGAGCTAGAAGAATCACCGCCCAATACAAAGCGTCAGGCCAGAAAACGCTGAGAAAGCTTGCCGCAGCCACTATAACCAGCCGTTCTGCACGCTCCGCTACACCAACAGCCTCCATCTCAACTCCCAACGCCTCCGCCCTGGCTCGAGCATAGCTGACCATGAGCGAGCCCACCAGCGCGACGAAACCCCATAATGGATCACACAACCCACCGAAGATGATGCCACCAAGGATGACGGCATCTGCGAAACGATCAAGCATGGAATCCAGAAACTTGCCGAAGACTGTGGTCTCAACATGGATTCTCGCGATTGCCCCATCCAAAGCATCGCAGAACCCCGAGACCAGCAGAAGGATGGGAGCCACCAAAAGTAAGGACGGACGAAGATATGCATTTGCATACGCAGTTGCTGACATCACCGCGAACATCATTCCAAGCGCGCTGACGACATTCGGAGTCAAACCTATCTGATGCGCCAGCTTTGCTCCCGTGCTGATCCAATGCTGGAATCTCTTCTTGATCTTCGTAAGCATTCTTCTCTTCTCTGAGGATATGTACGGTTTGTCTAAGGGCTTTGCGGTGGCAACACTATTAAAAAGCTTCTCCAAATGTTAGAGGAGGAAATCAACATGATAAAGGTAAACCAGCTTAACGTAGATGGCAGAACTCCGTTGGGCATAAAGGTGGATTTGCCAGATTCTCCCCCCCTACTCCTAGTGCTGGGAGAGACAGGATTTGTGATGTGCGGCTTCCTTAATATGGACGCGGCCGAGAAACTGAACGTGACTGCCGCTATGGTGAGCGGCGTTAAGGATTTCAACGACATCCTCAAGGCTGAAGTGAAGGCAGTCACGTCTGAAGCGAGCAAGAAGGGGATAAGACCGGGAATGACGGGGAAGGACGCCATCAAACTGCTTTTCTAGCGTAGATATGTAGCTTCCGGTATTGAAGAAACTCTTAAATAGTCTCTGCACGCACTTGCATGAAGTGGTTGCAATGGGTGACTCTGTTCCACACCGCTGATTTCTACGACGCCCATTCCAATGTAAATCCTGGTTCTCCATTAAGAAAAAAAGAGATGAGATGATATGTCAGAGTTAGGAATCACCGTCAAAAAATCCAAGCAATTCTCAGAGTGGTACACTCAAGTCATACTCAAGTCTGAGCTTGCTGACTATGCCCCGATAAAAGGCTGCATCGTCTTCAGAGCAGACTCCTACGCGATCTGGGAGAAGATTCAGGACTTCCTGAACAAGAAGATAAAGGAGACAGGGCACAGAAACGTGTACTTCCCCATCTTCGTCCCCGAGAGCTTCCTGAAGAAGGAAGCTGAGCATTTTGAGGGCTTCGTCCCTGAATGTGCTTGGGTCACCATTGGAGGGAGCAGTGAGCTAGAAGAGAGGCTTGCTTTGAGACCGACATCTGAGACAATAATGTACTCCATGTTCAAGAAGTGGATACGCGGCTGGAGAGACCTACCCCTCAAGCTGAATCAATGGTGCAACATCGTGCGATGGGAGACAAAGGCTACCAAACCCTTCTTGAGAACCAGAGAGTTCCTCTGGCAAGAAGGCCACACCGCCCACGCCACAAAAGAGGAGGCTGACGAGGAGGTGATGGTCATTCTAAACATCTACAAGGATCTAGCTGAGAATCAACTGGCCATTCCAGTATTGGTTGGAAGGAAGACTGAGAGTGAAAAGTTTGCAGGTGCCCTCTACACAGATGCCCTAGAAGCCTTGATGCCAGATGGGAAAGTGTTGCAGCTTGGAACCTCGCATAATCTCGGACAGAACTTCTCCAAAGTCTTCGGAATCACATTCATCGGAGAAGATGAAGAAGAACATCATGTTTGGCAGACCTCCTGGGGCGTAACCACACGATTGATAGGCGCAGCGGTAATGGTTCACGGAGATGACAGAGGACTAGTGCTACCCCCAAGAGTAGCTCCACACCAAGTTGTGATAGTCCCGATACCCTACAAGCATGTTGAAGACGAGACGATCATGGAGAAGGCAAGAGGAGCCCTCGCCAAGCTACAAGACAATGGAATCTCCACAATACTCGACGACAGAAAAGAATACACTCCCGGATGGAAGTTCAACCATTGGGAGGTGAAAGGCGTGCCCCTAAGAATAGAGATAGGCCCCAAAGACCTCAAGAACAAACAAGTGACCATCGCAAGAAGGGACACACTTGAGAGAACCGCAGTGAAAGAAGGAGAGCTAGCTAAAAGCATAACTCAAATGCTGGAAGACATCCAAGACAACCTCTTCAACAGAGCCAAGAAAGTTCTAGACGAGAACATAACCGAAGTAAAAAGCTACGACGAGTTCAGAAAGGTCCTAGGCGAAAAGGGAGGATTCATCAAAGCCTGCTGGTGCTCACAACCAAGATGCGAAGAGAAGATAAAGGAAGAGACTGGCGCAACCATAAGAATAATCCCATTTGAAAAGGAGAAGATATTCTCGAACTGCGTCTGCTGCGGCGAAGAAGCAGACAAAGTGGTGTATTTCGCCAGAGCCTACTAAGCCCACCCACGAATCCATCGATCGCCCCAATTTACATCAAAGTTGAGAGTGGCAACCTTGGACAAAGAAGAGATTCGTTGGAATGTTTGGAGCCTCATGGAGGAGGAGCAGATCGCTCGTTTCCCGAGGCCCGTCTTCCATCGGATCCCAAACTTCGCTGGAGCCGAGAGAGCCGCCAGAAGGCTTGGAAACCTGCCTGAATACGGCGCCGCCACGACCATATTCTGCAGTCCCGACTCTCCTCAGAGACCTGTTCGAGAGATGATATTGAAGGATGAGAAGATTCTGATCATGGCCACGCCAAAGTTGAAGAAGGGATTTCTCTGCCTGAAGCCAGATGCTATCCCAAAGGGCAGCGTTTCTCATGCATCTACAATACGCGGAGCTTTTGAATGTGGACAGTTTGTTGAGCCCTCAGAACTGAAGGTTGACCTGTTTGTGTTAGGGTCGGTTGCGGTTTCTCCGGATGGTGGAAGGTTAGGTAAGGGAACAGGGTACTCTGACAGAGAATACTCTATTCTGAAGGATTCAGGTGGTCTCGCCGTTGGCGCCCTTGCGGTGACGACGGTGCATGACGTGCAGATTGTTGAGGAGATTCCACGCGATGAATGGGATATCCAGGTTGATGTGATAGTCACTCCAACAAGGACATTACGGACAGCCTAGGATGATTCACTTTCCCATCTTAGCCTTCAATATTCTATCTACTTCTTGTAGTCCAAGCCGTTCCAGCTCTTCTGGCTTCGGTATTCCGTTCTCATCCCAGCCCACAGCCTCATAATATCTCTTCTTCAGCCTACGGAACTTGGCTCGGTTGACGCTTTTTCCAGCATATGGGCCTGAGGGTAATGGCTCGTAGAATCTTGAGGGGTTATCGTCATGCTCCGTTGGGTTCCATCTGAGGTCTGGCCCACCAAGGAGGAGGAGTGCCCGTTGCAGATGGAGGATTCTGCGTGCTGTGGTCTTATGCCATCTTCTCGGTCTGACATCCCATCCCGTGACTGCTTTGAAGAACTCCCATTTGAGATCCCGCCGCTGAGCGAACATGTTGAACCAGCAGTAGACTCCTGAATCATGGAGCATTATGTCCAGTTCACCTTTGGATCGCCTTGCAAAGTGTGCTATGGATGTATGATCCCCAGCTTGCACGGAGCAGGCGTAGCCTATCTCCGTGAGGTAGTCTTCTCCGCTTCTGACTCCGTGGGCACCAAGCGCTACCCCCTTCTCCTGAATCGCGTATTCTGTCACGTCCTTTCCTTTCATTTCTTGTATCTTGAGTGCGGCTCTGTGGGTGCCCTCGGCGAGAATGTCTCCGATTCCTCGTCTCACTGCTATATTCTTGGCCAACTTGGCGAAGGCCTGTGCGTCTCCCCACTTCAGCTCTATCCCATCCAGGTCTTGCTTGGTCAGGATGCCTCTCTGGTAGAGTTCGCCAGCGAATCCCAGCACGTTTCCGGCTTGTATGCCACAGAGTCCCAAGTCATCAATCAGGGACGAGAGGTAGACATTGCCTTCGGGAGTAAATATGCCTAGGTTGGTTCCTAAGTATGCTTGCAGTTCATAATCGGGATTATCCCCTATGGCGCCCTTGAGGGGTCCAGCCTTTGTCATCGCCATCTTCAGACATGTTGTTGGGCATCCGAAGTCGCCCCAGAATCTCTTTATCCAAAGCCTGTGCTCGAAACTGTCAACTCCGAAGCCTCGTTGGTCATGCCATTCCTCCTGCCAGTTTCGGACGGGCTCTGAACTGGTTCTGGCGCCAACCTCGTAGCCTGCGGCTCCGGTTCCCCACATTCGAAACAAGTCACTGTCATAGCATTTTTCACACACCTCATCTATCAGGCGCTTCACCTTCTCCACATCCTCCACCTCAGGCAATGGCCCCGTGCCCTTGGCAACCACGGCCTTCAGGTTCTTCGAGCCCATCACTGCGCCATATCCGCCGTAGCCCGCGGCGTGTGTCCACTTCGCCATGACCGCTGCCATTCTGACCCTGTT
>CP070826.1:305251-309990 GCA_020344435.1 Candidatus Bathyarchaeota archaeon
TATCAATAAGATCGCCAATCCCGCCACCTCCTTTGTTTCTTTAGACAAGTTCTCCGCAGACACCGAAGGCAGCCTTCTCTTTCTAGACGAAGTGGATGGGATATTCGGCAACCAAGACAGAGGGGGCATCGGCGCCATAATAAAGATCTTCAAAGAAGAAGGGCGAAAGAAGAAGAGAAAAGGAAAGAAGACTCAGGAACCGCAGATACCTGTTGTTCTGGCTGCCAACGACCCTGACCTAAGCAAACTTCGTCCTCTAAAGAAAGTCTGCCAATTAATCAGATTTCGAAAGGTACGGATTCCCCGAATAGTAGCGTTACTGAAGAAGATCAGTCTGAAGGAACAGATCGACGTCGAATTCGAGGCTCTCGAGGAAATCGCCCAAAACAGCGAAGGTGATGTACGGTCAGCAATAGTTGATCTACAGGCTCTAAGTGAGGAAGGCGAGGTTCTACGACTTCAAGACACTCGCAGGCTCAGTTCCAGAAATAGAAAACTCCGCCTCTATGACACTCTAAGAGGAGTCTTCTCAGCGAAATCTTCCGGAGAAGCAAGGAAGCTCCTGGACAACACAACCGTCAACTACGATGACCTGATGCTTTCGGTGCAAGATAACCTTCCACTCCGCTACAAAGATCCGGTAGAGCTAGCTGCTGCCTACAATCTCTTGTCGAAAGCAGACGTCTTCAGAGGAAGAGTGGGAACGGAGAACTGGAAGCTCCTGAAATACTTTTTCAATCTTCTGGCTCAAGCAACAACAATCAAACCCCAAACTTTCAAACCATTCGAGTTCATATCCTTCCCAACGAGGATATCCACTCTATTCTGGACGAGAGGCAAAAGAACCACCTTCAAGGGTATATGCGCCAAGATTGGGGCGAAATGTCACGTTTCCCGAAGGTCTGCAAAAATCGATTTCATTCCCTTTATCAGAGCGATTCTGAAAGAGCAGAAGTCCTCTCCAATATGCACCTGGCTCGAACTTGACAGTAAGGAGTTAGACTACCTCACGAGTATGGAGCCCCTCTAGCTTGAGGGATGCAGAATGAAAGTCCTGAACAAGAAGGCATTCAGACTCCCTTTCATTGAAAGGAGCAGATTTGTCACCCTCATGAGACTTGGCCTGGGCTTTGACAAAGCCCGAGGCGTCTACCACGTAGAGAACTATAATGAAGTCGAGAAGGTCATTGACATAATATCTGACATCTTTGAAGGCGAAGAGATATCGTTTCTCCAAACGTGCATCTCATGTGGAAAAGATTTTGCCTGCTCGGATTGCATGTACAATGTCCCTTGTGAAACAAAGAACCTGCCTCTCCAGTGTATCTGCTCAAGCTGCCTCAAGAACACAGAAACTGAATGATCGCTACGTTGAAAGCGGTCTCGACACAAAGTAATATAGTATGATGCAACACGCAATTGTTGGCTGGCAGCCTGATACCGAGTAGGAGTGTGTCACAGAACGAGATTATCTTATGATCGCGTTTTTAAGTACTCAGAAATATTCAATCCAGTATCTTCAGCAACATTATTTTGGGCAGGCAAACTTGCTCAATTGGGACCAAACAAGACCGTCCTTGACCTTGGATGCGGAAAGGGCACTCCTTCACTCTTGTGGGCAAGTGTCTTCGGGGTTCAGGTCGAAGGATTCGACATCAATAAGAACTATGTTGAATACGCGAACTCCCGAGCAGAAATGCTGAATCTCTCGCATCGAGTTGAGTATGTTTGTGAAGACATCAGAGAACTGAGGTTTGGCCGAGAGTATGATGTGGTAGCGTCTTTGGGGCTTGGAGTAGCCCACGTGTATGGAAACATCGATAATGCCTTGAGAATCTTCAAAGCTATGTTGCATAGGGAGGGCGTCCTGATCTTTGCGGAGCCTGCTTGGCTCTCGAAACCTATTCCCGCGAAAGTGCTCAAGACTCTGGGCGAGGCTGAAGACAGCTTTCTCACCAAGCCTGAAATGCAGCGATTGATGGGGGAGTCAGGATTCCACGTGCTCGGATCCCTCGCTTCCTCGAAGGAAGACTGGGAAATCTACGTCAGGCCAATCTACGTTGCCATGCACGAAATCATCGATGACAAAGATGAACTTTCTGAAGAAGCTCAAAGAGTTATTGACGGCTTCATAGCTGAATATGACGCTGTGGGTCATTATTGGGATATGATTCTCTGGGTTGCCAGGGCCCATCACTTGGGTGCAGAAGACATATTTTGACTCATCCACATTGCTTGGCGTAGTGATGAAACTCGCAGATTATCACGTTCATTCAAATCATTCGTGTGATGGAAAAGACACAATTCTTGAGATGTGTCAGAGAGCTGCCGAACTGGGAATTGCAGAGATAGGCTTTTCAGAACACATGGATTTCGAGCCGGAAGACCCGGGATTTGGATTCTTCGATTATGAAGGATATGCTGCTGAGATTGGCGACATTCAAGAATTCTTCAAGAAGAAGCTGATTGTCCGCAAGGGCATCGAAATAGACTATCAGCAGGCCTTTGAAGACGATATCCGCGAGTGGCTGAAGGACAAAGAATTCGATTTCATCATTGGTTCAGTTCACTACGTGAATCATGAACTAATCGATCATGAGCTGCTGAAAGACCGCGACTTGGAGCGGATTTATCGTACGTACTTCCGAGAAGTTGCCCTCTCGATTGAAAGTCGTCTCTTCGACGTTATCGGTCATCTTGATGTCGTAAGAAAATTCATCGATGTTGGAATAGCTGAATTCAGACGTTTCGATTATGTGCAAAGCATAGGGATAGCTTTGGATATGATTGTAGAGAAGAGGGCATATTTGGAGATAAACTCCAAACCACTACTGCTGAAAGAGACGAGCATACGTATGCTTCCAAGTGAAGAAGCTTTCAGGGATTTCATTGGAAAGGGCGGCAGATTGATATCAATCGGTTCTGATGCCCACTCTATAGAAGAGATAGGCGGAGGAATCATGGAGGTAATGAGCTTCCTAAAAACGTTCAAAGAGAACAAGCTCCAACTACTCTTCGAATAGAAAGGCAAGAGTCCCATGCGAAGATCTGGCTTCAGTAGTTCTACCTCCACGGAAGATGTCAACACTATCCGTGCGCGAATTCACAGCGTCTCTATTGAAGATGCACACATCATGAATTGAACATATTGACTTCATTTTATCAATATCTGGGAGAGGCTTAGATCGAACTCAGAAACGAAGAGTAGGTTTCACCTCTTCTCTTCGAATATATATTGTATGTTCATAAGCCATTAATCTACAGACTCTTGACAGCTTTTGGAGAAGAGTCGTTGATTGATTTACCCTCATATAGGTGAAGCTGGAGGTCTGTTGGTTGGCTAGATCCACCGTCGAGTCTACCGTTCCGGTCGCCTTTGACTTTGCTGAGAAGGCATCTATACATGTCCTGCACGTAGATGATGAGGTCAGCTTGTTGAAGGTTTCTCAAAGCTGCCTAGAAATGGAAGGTTCGTTGAGAGTAGACGTTGCTGCATCCGTTGAAGAAGCTCTCAGAAGGATGGAGAAGAAAACGTTTGATGCGATCATCTCCGACTATGTAATGCCTGGAAAAGACGGTCTAGAATTTCTGAAGGAACTAAGAGATAATGGAAGCAATATTCCCTTCATCATCTTCACTGGGAAGGGCAGAGAAGAAGTAGCTATTAGAGCATTGAACTTAGGCGCCGACCAGTATCTAAGCAAAGCTGGCGCTCCAGAAACAGTGTATCGCGAACTCGCTCACAGCATAACACAAGCCGTGAAGAGAAGAAGAGCCGAAGAAGAGCTCAGGAAATCTGAAGAGCGATACCGGAATCTTTTCGAATTAGCTCCCGACGGCATAGTGACTCTAGACACAAAAGGTGTGGTAACATCATGTAACGCAACGGTCCGTAAGTTGACAGGCTACACAAAGGACGAGATTATTGGAAAACATTTCTCTAGGCTAGGATTCTTACAGGCGGGAGACATTCCGAAATACCTGAAGCGGTTCACCTCAATCGTCGGTGGAGACCTCCCTAAGCCTTTTGAAGCCGGTTGGAAAGGCCGAGACGGGTCTTCCTCGATTTCAGAGTTCCATGTTAGCCTAGTCAAAACAAATGGCAAGACAGAGGGCGTTCAGGTAGTCGCGAGAGACATCACAGAACGCAGGAAAGCAGAAGAACTTTACAAGAATATAGTTGAATTGTCTCCTGAGAGCATAATAACCATCAACAAGAAAGGAATGATTACATCATGCAACGTCACAGCAACAAAAATGCTAGGCTATTCCAAAGAGGAGATGATCGGGAAACACTTCTCAAAGATAGGAGTCATTCGAGCGCGGGATCTCCCCAGTTTCCTGAAGCTATTCCTCTCCGTTTTGCGAGAAGAAGTGAATGAACCGCTTGAGCTCACCTTCCAAACCAAGACTGGAACCACCCTTCGCGCTGAAGTTCGCGTTGGTCTGTTGAGGGAAAACGGCAAGGTAGTAGGTATTCAGGCAATCTCCCAAGATATTACCCAGCGAAAGAAGGTAGAGAGTGAGATTCGAGACAGCCAAGAGAAGTTTCAGAAGCTGTTTATACATAATCCCGAGGCGTCAGTCTACGTGAACGTGGACTATAAAATCGTGGATGTCAACCCGCGCTTCATCAATCTATTCGGATACCATTTGGATGAAATCAAAGGGAAGTACATTGACGAGGTAGTCGTGCCAGAAGACAGAACAGAAGAAGGAAAGATGCTATGTCAGAAAGC
>CP070826.1:310090-314809 GCA_020344435.1 Candidatus Bathyarchaeota archaeon
CGCAGCTTCATGAATATGCCGACCAGCTGCTACGTACCCCCGAAATTAAGCCCAAGGATACGGGACCGCTCATCGAACCAGGCGGTTAATGCCCACCTCTCTCTATTCGAGTTGAAAACGTTCTCTAGCATTCTCTGTTGTCGCTTCAGCCACAGCATCAAAGGATAGTCCTTTGAGGTCCGCAATCTTCTTGGCAATAAATGGCAGGTAGGCGGGTTCATTCCTTTTTCCCCTCATCTCTTGGGGGGCAAGCCAAGGGCTATCAGTCTCGAGAAGAAGCTTGTCCAAGCCTACCCAACAGGCAACCTCGTGCAGTCTACGGGCGTTCTGGAATGTAACAGGACCCGCGAGGGATATGTCGAAGCCTGCATCAATGCACTGTTCAGCCATCTCTCTACCGCCCGAAAAGCAATGCATCACCCCCTCTACTCTCCCCCTAAACTGGGAGAGAACCTCGAGAATGTCCCGATGTGCATCTCTATCATGGATCACCACGGGCAACTCTAGCTCCTCGGCCAGAAGCATTTGGGCTTCAAAGGCCTTCTTCTGAGCCTCCCTAGGCGACAGATCCCGATAATAATCCAATCCAATCTCTCCAACGGCCACAACCTTCGCATGCTCAGCGAGCGCCATCAGCTCATCCAAGACGTGATCGCTGAATTGGCTGGCGTTGTGAGGATGAATTCCAACCGTTGCAAAGAGCCCCTCATGCCTCTCAGCCAACTCAACACCGTCTCTACAGCCATCAACGTCAAACCCAATATTCACTATATATTCAACGCCGGCTTCTCTGGCTCGCCTAACCACTTCCTCCCGATCCTCATCAAAACTCGCCCATTGAAGATGAGCGTGAGAGTCCACCAACATCTCTGAGCCTCCGCGCCTAAGCAAGCCCAATCATGTATAAAAAGAATGATGAAAGAGGCTGCTCCCCAGTGCACACCTGCGTCTTTCGAAGGAATGCACGGGCTCATTGGGGGAGGTGGGTCATCCTTTTCTTATTCCAGACAAGAGGCCGATGGCGAAGCCGCCCATAAAGAGCAGGCTGGATGTCAGCAACGCCACCAGTGATGAGCCAAACGTGACAACAAAGGTTGATATCGTCTCCAGTTCACCCGTGTTCAGATTAATGATGTTTGTATAGCCCAAGTAGGCAAGTGCAGCGATGAGGGCTCCAATGATAATGGCAGGCTTGTAGACTTTCTTAGCAGCATATCCCACGACAAAACCGCCAATGCCACCCGCGCTCAATGGCAAGATCAAAGGCAGAATCGAGGTTATCTCGCTCATTCCAGCATCACCTCCCAAACTGGCTAATGATGTTGTTCAGAAATCACGCTTCTCTATACTAATATGGATTATGAATCTGAAATCCATAATCCCGTTACTCTGCTGGTGGGTATAGGTGCATGTTGAGTATGCTACATTGCGGATGCCCATATTTTCATCGTGAACGTGGTTGGGTATATGAGTTGCAGGAGCTCTTGATGCATCTTCTGGAAAGCCTCATCCTTCTCCTCCTTCGCCCAGCACCTTTCAAGATCAACAAAGCTCTCAAACTCCCACATCGAGACATATGCGCCTGCGGCGCCACCAAACATTTGCCTGAAGAGCCTCCATGACTTCACCTCTCTGAATAATTCAGGATTCTCCTCCTTGTACTTCCGCACTCTCTGCATCAAATCCTTGAACTCAGCTCGTCTCTCAGGCTTAACCATACAAGTCTCCACGACGAAGATACTCAACGTCTCACCTCTCCACCTTCACTCAACATGCACTGAACCCATAATAAAGATTTAAGAGAGATGCATGATTTGGTCTGCGTTGTAAACGATGTTGGTGAAGTAATCTTGAATGAGGCAGAAGCCATCAAACATGTAATTGAAGAAGCATATATCAAAGGCGTTCATGGAGACCAGGATGAAAGGAGAATAAGAGGCGGATTCCACCAGGATTTCACGATGTTTGTTCTCAGCAACAACAACATCCAGAAAGTTAGGGTGGAGGACTGGCTCGGCAGAATCGAACAATTGAAGAAGGAGAATCCAGAATTGTGGAAATCCAAAACATCCCACCGTTTCAAATTGGTAGATGTTAGCAAGAATGCTGCCTTAGCCAAACTTGACGTCTTCAAGGGAGAAACCCACTTCTCCACAGACTACATGCTACTCTACAAGTTTGAAGAAGGCTGGAGAATAGTATCCAAGATATTCACTATCCCATAATGAACATGCATGTAGAGACCTTGGTCGGAAGTGGCATGTCAAAACCTAGATTGGAAGGCGTCTTTGTCCCGCACATAACCCCCTTTAGACGTGACGGAGAGGTAGATGAGGCTGCACTGAAGCATTGCCTGCAATTCTGGATTAAAGGAGGCCTCTCCGGGCTCGTTCCCTGCGGAAGCAATGGAGAGGCTCCATACCTCTCAAGAGAGGAGAGGAAGAGAGTCATCAAGACCGTTGTAAACGAAGCAGGCAGTAAGCTGCCCGTAATCGCCGGAACTGGAGCCATAAGCACGCGCGAAACCATCCAATTGACCAAGGATGCAAAGGACCTAGGCGTTGATGCAGCACTAGTCGTGACGCCATTCTACTACAAACATTCCACCGAAGAAATCTACACTCATTACAGCACTGTGCTAGAGGCTGTTGACCTGCCAATTGTCATCTATAACATGCCAAAATTTACGGGATTCTCCCTAGCGCCAAGCGTAGTCCACAAACTCGCATCCGAATACGACAACATCCTCGGAATAAAAGATAGCAGCGGAAGCCTGAGCCAGATGGCAGAGCTCATCAGATTGATTGGCGAAGAAGCATCAGTGTTAGCCGGTACAGCTGACATCATCCTCCCAACGCTAATGCTTGGTGGAAAGGGCGCACTAATCGCAGTGGCAAACGTAGCTCCCAGTCTCTGCAGCGCATTGTATACGTCTTTCAGAGAAGGAAGACTGGAAGAATCCGGCAGGCTACAAGCACGCATAGCCTACATAAACGAGGTTCTCATTAGAAAGCACAACCAACTCGCGGCGATAAAAGAAGCACTAAACATGAAAGGCCTACCCGCCGGCTACCCACGAAAACCCACAGCACCCTTAAAAGAAGACAAGAAGAAAGAGATCAAAGAATTACTGAAGGCCCCTGAGTTCCAAAGCGTCTGAATGAATGATGGTTGAGTCATTATGAAAACCGTTCCCAGAAGTAAGGTGATATACAGTTTCAGTTCTCAACACAAGCCGGCTGAACACATAAAACCAGGCGAAATCGTCCTTCTTGAGACCGAAGATGCCCTCGGAGGACAGATAAAGAATGAAGAGAACTCCCTGGACGTGCTTGACTGGTCCAAAGTTGATGGAGCAACAGGCCCAATTTTCATCGAGGGCGCAGAGCCTGGAGACACGCTTGCCGTAGAGATATTGGACATCAAGATCGATGAGAAAGGCCTGATTGTCACGGTTCCCAAGCATGGAATCCTAGGAGAGAAACCATTCAAACCCTCAACCAAGATGGCTATTACAAAAGATGGTTATGTTCACTTCGATGAAGGTGTCCGCGTCAGGGCAGATCCTATGATAGGCACGATTGGCGTAGCTCCGGAATCGGATGAGATTCCCTCGGGCTCTCTCGGAAGGCACGGCGGAAACATGGATGTCAAGATGCTAACGGCAGGCACCAAGCTCTATCTGCCGGTCTTTGTTGAGGGCGCATTGTTTGCCGCAGGTGACATGCATGCGGTTCAGGCTGATGGAGAACTCTGCGTCTCAGCCATCGAGGTGGCCGGCGAAGCCCTCCTCAAATTCAACCTCATCAAGAACAGAAAGCCCAAATGGCCAATCCTCGAAGCCCACGGCTCCTTCGCCATTCTTGCCTGTGGCAAGACCTTGGATGAAGCCGCATCGTCTGCATCGAGGGCCGCGGTGAAGGCTCTCATGCGAGAGTATGCCTGGTCCTTCGAGATGGCGTACATGTTTGGAAGCCTCACCGTCGACTTGGAGATCAATCAGGTGGTTGATCCGAAGAAAGGCGTGAGGGCAGTCATCTCAAAAGAGTTCATGTCACTGGATAGCTTGTTGACTTAGAGCTCCCATCCTCACGTGTCTTTCAACCTATACAGTTGAAGTGTCTTTCTGTTTAACGACAGAAAAACTTATAGGGAATCGTGATACTTAATATACTGGGTGAATCGCACCCTTGCACTGTCCCAACCCAGAATGCGCAAAGAAATTCGACCAATTAGCCATGTTGGTCGATAACTCAACAGTGCCCCGCGAAACATATTATGCCTGTCCATACTGCAGCTCAAGGATTGACATCGTCTTCCATAAAGAAAGCCTGAAATTCTCCAAACGCGCAAAAGAAGCCAAGAAAGAAAAGTCAGCCGATTGCCCATACTACTTCGGCTACCTGAAGCTGTTCTGCAAAGGCGGCCACATCCCAGAAGAATGCTTAACGTGCAAGAGATTGACCGCGTGCACGGACAAGGAATCCAATCATTCTGGCTTGGCGTCGGGCTTATAGAGCCTCTTCTCAAAAGCGGACTTGGGCTTGAACCTGCCCCGGTACCGACGCATAGAAGCCCTCTCCCGCTGTACGTTCTTGTATCGCGCTACAACCTTAGCTATTCTCGTCTTGGAAGGAATCCTCCGCTTCGGAGGCATGGTTACACGGGGAGCCTTCTTCATCCACTCTGATTTACCCCTCCTCTTTCTGCTGCGCAGGT
>CP070826.1:314909-319356 GCA_020344435.1 Candidatus Bathyarchaeota archaeon
ATGGGCATCGCCAAGCTCAAACCAGCCAAGAGCCTAAGGCTGATAGCTGAAGAGAGAGCAGCCAAGAAATTCCCAAACATGGAGGTGCTGAACTCCTACTGGGTCTGGGAAGACGGGCGCTTCAAATGGTTCGAAACCATCTTGGTCGACCCAAGCCATCCTGCCATTCAATCAGACAAGGAAATTAACTGGATCTGCAAGAATGTCCACCATGGAAGAGCCTTCCGCGGCTTGACGAGCGCCGGCAAGAAGATTCGAGGGCTCCGCCACAAGGGACGCGGAGCTGAGAAAGTCAGACCAAGCCAAAAGGCAGCGCGCAAAAGATAGAGAAGACGCTATATTATGCAAATCAGCGCTGACTACGCAGCCCTGCTTGTCACGAAGAACTCCTTTAGAATCATCTCTCTAATGGTAGCCTCGTTGTAGTGTTAAGATTCCAAGTATTGCCTGATCATCTTCCAAGTGTCTTGCGGTTTATGGTAGAACTTCCATTCTTCACTAATCTGCTGGAAGTGTGGATTCTCCAGCGCCAGTCTATGCAAAGCCTCAAGAACAGTCATAAATCGTTTCTCTTCCTCTTTTGGGAGTTTTCTGGAAATCTTGAGGATTCTATTCTCCAAGTATTTCACGATCTTCTTGTCTGTGGGCTCCAGCTCGATCACCAGCTTATTCAGCTTCGTTATGATATCCTTTAACGAATCCGCAATTTCCTTAGCCTCTCCACTCATCGCTTTTGCCTCTCTATTTCTGGATCTTGTATATTCTGTTCAGCCTTTTCTTCTCAGCATCTCTATAAATGCTTCGATTTCAGTCTTGACGTGGGCTTCGTTGTAGTTCCTCCAGTCGGTAGAGTCGATATTCAGTATCAAGCTTGGAACCCCTAGTTCTTTGCGAATCACTTTCTTTAGAAGCGTCATGCCGATGGACATCATTCGGCAACCCCAGTTGGTTGGTAAGATTACGCCGTCGACTCTCCATTCTCTGATGAGCCTTAGAATGAGATTGATGCGTCTCTCAGCAACAGCGTTGGCGAAGTTCGGTAGGTACTTCTTGGCTAGACTCTCCAATGGCTTTGAAGGATTAAGGTCTCCCGCCCAGACATGGGAAAAAGTTTCAGCAACGATAACTGCGCCTAGGCTATTCAGGTGGTTGAAGAATCTGAGGTTGAACCACATCGGCAGATTGTCCCAGATGACCCTGTGCTTCTCATCTTCGATTGCACCCACTCCATCTTTGACGCGCTCTTTAAGCTCATCGCGAAGCTTCTCGTAGAACTTGATCGATATCTCTGACCCGGGAATGCATAGCATGAAAAAGACTGTGGAGAAGGCGTCTCTAGCATTCATGGGCGCTGGAACGGCTTTGCGGCAGTCTTGAATCTCCATCCAAAGCTTGCTTGTGCGGTCTGAAAGACGCTCAACCGTCCTAAGTCTATTCATGTCAAACTGCTTTCCAATCTGTCCTTCAAGAAACGAGATCAGCTCGTCAAGCTGGGTCACGTAATGTTTCACTTGATAATCCTCAGGTGCCTGGGCGCCTGTAGTGTCGTAGGGTATGTCCAGAAGGAATAGGGGTCGATTCAGCCTTCTGCTCGCCACTTGAAACCATTTGAAGTGTGTGTCACATGCTCCTGTGGAGGCGACGAGGAAGTCAGGTTTTGGTAATCCTCCCTCAGGCAGATCTTTCTCCTCGAATATTGATCCGAGAACACATCGGGCATAAGAGCAGAGGTCTTTGGAGAAGCCTGCTCTCTCAGCTGCCTCACAAAGCCTGAGAGAGACCTGCCTGGCCGCGCATACAGAAGCGTAATTCTCAGGCCAAACCGGAGTCACCTCCATGGCCTGCAGCATCTCGATGGGGAATGTGGAGGCCACCCACGCTACAGGTTTCTTTTCCTTTTTGGCTCTGTGGGCGTCGTCATAGAACTTTTTCACATAGTTTCTGTAGAAGCCTTGAGTCGTCTGCAGCCTTCTCTTGTTTCCTGCCACTGACATTATTTAGCCAACTCCCCTGATCATCTCGAGGAAAGCTTCAATTCGAGTTCTCAGCTGGGCGAAACCGGTCATTGCATGTTCCCATTCAAGGTACAAGACGGGTAGACCGGAAGACTCCAACTCCGCCTTCAAGAGCGGAGCATCAAACAGGTGTGGATCACAGAATCTCAGCACAAAGATTATGACGCCTTCAACATCATATCTCTTGACCATATCCTGGACATGTCTGAATCGATCCTCCGACTGACCCATAAACGGACATGGAACCCTATCCAAATAGCGCCTCGCTATAGCAAATAGCGGAGATTCGGCAGTTGGATCGACTGAATTCCAGAAATATCTTGATCCAGTGGACAAATCATCGGCGACGACGCTTCCACCCGTGGCCTCCACAATCTCCAGCAATCCTGCATCGTCCATCACGCTCCCAGAGATCAACAGTCTTACCCCCTTCGTTGGTGGATCGTCCCTTTGAGGGATCTCTTTGAGCAGCTGAGTCAATAGTCTGCTATGCACCTCCTTAGGGGTGAGCATGCTAGACAAGACCGTCTCCAACGCCTCGCGCCCCGAAATCAATGGGGGGTCCTTTCTTCTCAGGTTATAGAGCTTCTTCAGGAGCACTCTGTTCTCGTTGTAGATTCTGACTGCCTTTCTTAGTGATTGGTCTGAAATAGGAGTTCTGAATGCTTTTTCCAGCGATTCTCTGAATCTGACAAGCTCGTCATAGAAGAATTCATGTGCTGTGTTGGTGTTCGTGTGAGGGGTGTTTATGAAGTAGAAGTAGGGGATTTCGACGTGATGTCTCCAGAGATCATACATTTTCTCACGATTATCGCAGGAAGCTGACGTGACAAAACCATCTAAATAGTCGTAATCGCCTTTCAGGGCAACGTCGAAGCAGCTGCGACAGAAAGAGCACATGTTGTCGGGACAATATGCATGGGCAAGCTTGGCGGTTTCGGGGCTACCCAATATTCTCATTGGCAGAATGCTTGCGGCGTAGAGGATCTCCTCTGGCGTGTATGTGGAAGCCCATCCCACCACGTGCTTACCTTGGCGCTTCCAGTCCCTTACAATATCATGCCGTGCTGAAAAGAGATTTCTGAGCTCGTCTAGAGCTTCCATTACGGTATCCTTCGTTTGTGGGCTTCTATGAAGGGCTCTTTTCTAATTAATGTGCTTAGATTCTTGTGTGGGCGGCGTGGTACTCACTTCTGAGCAGGGTCTTCTAGGTGGTTAAGTATTGATTTTCGATTGTTTTCAAGAGGTTTGTGAAGGTGGAGTTTACAGGTGTGGGGATTTGATACTTTGCTCCATAGCGAGCCACTGCTCCGCTCATGAAATCAACCTCAGTTGCTCTCTTCTTCTCAACATCAATAAGCATTGAAGGCTTGTGGGCTCCACCTTTCTCCAGGTATGACATGAATTCTGAAGGAGCGTTGGGGCCGAAGTCATATCCGTCCGCCTTTGCCACCTTTAACCCCTCCTCTACCAGTCTCATAGCCAAGTCACGGCTGTGGGTGTGTTCCATCGCCTCCTTCATTGTCTGCCGGGTTACAGCACAAAGCGAGCAGAGGGCAGAGTTTAGGATTGTCTTCTTCCACACATGTTCCTTGATGTTGGATGCCTCTTCGGTCTCAAGTCCCGATTTCGTCATTGCCCTGGCAATGTATCGTGTGGTTTCATCTGTTGCGTATCCTCCTTTATGCAGGACGCCAATATAGTTTGGTGGTTGGAACCAGTTCATGCTGACGTTTCCGGGACCCGCAAGGTTCCCTGCATAGTTTATCACGGCGCGATATGTTATGTCTACTCCAAGCGACTCAGCAATAATCCGTTCATTGTCCAGCCCATTTTGATAGCTGACGATCTTCATATCAGAGGCGTATATCTTCTTGAAGCTGGGGAGAATATGCTTCAGAACTGAGGCTTTTGTAGCTAGGAATACGATTTCTGGGTTGTACTCTGCGAGTTGGGAAATGGAGTTTGCCGTCTTGTTGATTCTGGCAGTTAGTTTGGTGATTCCAGATATTCTCAGTCCTTCCTTCCTCATCTTATGTAAGATCTCTTCCAGAATGTCTACAGCAACAACGTCTTCTCCATTTCTGACAAGGTGGGCAGCCAAGACGGAGCCCACGGGACCCATGCCTACGATTGCCACTATAGGCTTCTTCATCTAATGGTACATCCTTCAATCCATTCTTCCGGTTGCCGACGATCTACTCTCTTCATTGACGTTTTCGCCCTGCTCACATGTAACTAGACTGAGTCATCATATTACACAGTCTATTAAATATCTTGCATCCGTTGTTTCTGGTCAAAGCCTTCAGGCGCGCGCACGCAATTGACTGGTTTGGCGATAAAGGGATTATGGCCTGATTGCTGACCATTGAAGCTCTGTGCGTAGGACGTAACATTGCGATTCATGTCTGAAAAGACTCGGAATATTGATT
>CP070826.1:319456-323885 GCA_020344435.1 Candidatus Bathyarchaeota archaeon
CACCCCCAACACGGAGAACGTAAGGGGTCTTCTCTAATCTTTCAAGAGCGCGTTTAACATCGCTACTCCAAACAAAACTGCTCTCCCAATCCCAAGAGTCAAATGAAACCCCGACCCTTGTGAGAGTAGACTTGAGACCATCAACACAGACCAAGCAGACCTTCCTAATGAGACTCTTTGCTTCTTCCTTGCCCGCCTCATATCCACGGACCAGATCGTTCATCCTAAGATCCGGACTCTTGTCTTCCTGAATCGATTTTAGAAGCCTGTCGAAAAGTTTTGGAAAACTGTTGTTGAGCTCGGCTGCAGCTGATGTCCACTCGTCCAGTTCTCCCTGCAACTTCAAGGCTTCTTCAGTCGTTCCTTTCTCTTTTCGTTGCCGAATCTCCTTTTTGAGTCGATCAATCTCTGTTATGCAGCTTGTTATTGTATAGACTCTACCTATGTAATGATCGGGCTTCCCCTCGGGTTTCGGCTTTCCGAGCTTTTGGTAGCCGTAGGCGACGACTGCTGCTTGGCGTCCTACATCATCGACATAGTAGTGTCGAGAAACCTTGTGTCCGCGTTTCTTCAGAATGGACGCAAGGGCGTCTCCTAGTATGGGATTTCTTGCTTGTCCGATGTGGATGGGAGCATTAGGATTCGCGCTTGTGTGTTCGACGATGATTCTCTTCGTAATTTCAGCTTCGATGTATCCGTATTTCGTGTCAAGTGTTCTGATGGACTCTAGAGTTAGCTTGGTGAACTCTGGAAGGTTTACGTAGAAGTTAATGTAGCCTTTTCCAGCTGACTTGAGTGATTGAACTAGCGCATACTGAGATGAATCTATGCCTTCGACAACTCTCTCAGCCATCTCAATTGGCTTCGTTTCAATCTTTTTTGCTAGCTCAAAGCAGAGTGAAGAGGACAGCTCCCCGAATTCAGGATTCGGGGGAGATTCGAGTATGATTTGGTCGATTGAGATCTGGGGATATAACCTACTTAGAGCCGCCCTCAAGATAGTCTCGCACTCTTCACGAAACTCTTCGAAGGGATTCACTGAAACCATCTAATGTTCACCTTCTGGCGGGTCCGCGGGGATTCGAACCCCAGATCTCCGGCTCCGGAGGCTTGCACACTGCTTCGCCATGGCAATTCGGTGCCTTAATCCGGACTAGGCCACGGACCCTCCATTCAGCAGATTCGGTGGGAATACAGGTTAATATTATTATTGTCACCCTCTACTGCGGCGGGCTGATGCGAATTCTATTTCAAATGTTCGAAGGAAGGTGTTAAGATCTTGTACACTCTCTCTTCAGCAAAGAAAAGCAGGGTCCGTCTATAGGGCGGGCCGCTTCCAGTTGCGGCGATTCTCCAACTGTTCCATCTTGGCGGGCTTTTTTGTTATGTTTCGACTAGCTCGTCGTCTACCCACCAGGCTTTCATCTTCCCAGATTTTCTTCCGGGATAGTATTCAATTATGGCGTTTCCAAGCTGCTTCTTCGAGCGCTTCTTGATCTTCCTGAGCCTGTTCAGAATCAGCCATCGGTTAGTTCCAAGAACGTCTGCAAGCTCTGAGGTTGTCGCGCTCTTATAATGGAGAAGGTGATCTAAGATTTTATGGTCTATGTCGTCAGTACAGAAAGCATGTGGATTGACCTTACCCTTATCGTATGTGAGAAGCTCGAGTTCGGCCAAAGATTCTTTGATTCTAGAAATATCAGCCTCAAGCCTGCCAATCTTCTTTTCCAGCTCAAAAATCTTGCTAGGCCTTGGAATCTCTCGGAGTTTCTCGACTATAGCTTCACGAATGAAGCTGCTTCTATCCCCGTCAGGAACGCGTAGAACAAGCTCCTCATAAACCTCTTCAGGTATCTTGGCAGACACAACTGTAAGTTCACCCATCACCAAATCCCATATCTACTTTTATCTGATAAATAAAAAGCTGATTGGGATTCCTCCGCGCGCATGCAACTAAACTACCCTCATAACCACGGGTTATGGGCCCTTCCTTAGTACGTTAACAGTTGTGCTCAGGAAACCTTTTAAAGAAGGTTCGGCATGCATGCACACTAGGTCAAAGACCATAAGGTGAGTGTTGATGACTGAAAAGACCACTATATCTGTTATCAAATGCGATGTTGGATCTCTGGCTGGACACCATGTTGTACCTAGGCCCCTACTTGAAATAGGTGAGAAGCGCCTTGAAGAGGCCAAGAAGCAGGAGCTCATCAACAGTTATTACGTCTTCAACGCTGGAGACGACCTCGAACTTCTCATGGTTCACAAAAGGGGAGAAGACAATCCTGAGATTCACAAGCTTGCATGGAACATATTTCAAGAATGCGCAAAGAAGGCTGCAAATCTAAAGCTCTATGGTGCGGGGCAGGACATCCTGAAAAGCGCTTTCAGTGGCAATGTTCGAGGAATGGGACCTGGCGTGGCAGAGATGGAGATTGACGAGAGAAAGTCCGACCCGATAGTTGTCTTTGCCGCCGACAAGACCGAACCAGGTGCTTTCAATTATCCAATGTTTCGGATTTTTGCCGACCCAACAAACACTGCAGGACTTGTAATCGACCCAAATATGGCTGGAGGCTTCAAATTCAATGTGCTCGATGTGATCGAAAATAAGAAAGTCACCGTTAAATGTCCTGAAGAGATGTACGAACTGATTGCTCTCATCGGAACGCCAGGACGCTACGTGGTCTCTCACGTCTGGCGAGCCAAGGATGACCTCATATGCGCGACGACCAGCACAACAAGGCTCTCACTGATCGCAGGCAAGTACATAGGGAAAGACGACCCAGTCTCTATTATAAGGGCTCAACACGGCCTACCTGCACTTGGTGAGGTTCTGGCGCCTTTCATGCACAGCTATTTCGTTGAGGGCTGGATGAGAGGTAGCCACTGGGGACCACTCATGCCAGTGGGGTTGAAGAACAGCAGGTGCACCGCTTTCGATGGACCTCCGAGAATGGTCGCACTCGGTTTTCAGGTTGCTAACGGTGCAATCTCTAGTGATGACGATGGCAAGCCGATGATAAGTGATCTATTTGATGATCCCGCCTTCGATCTGGCTCGTCGTGAGGCTGTTGACTATGCAGTTACGCTGCGCCGCATGGGCGAGTTTGAGCCCGCCCGCCTCAGTGCGGAAGCTATGGAATACACAACCCTAGATAAGGTCTTGGAGAAATTGAAACGCAGATTTACTCCCGCCTGAACGTCGTCCTCTTCTTTTCATTGGTGTCTCCGAAGTGGAAGACAACCCTATCTTCCTCAAATGCATAATTCCACAGACTGGAAACCCTCCTGCAACAGCTCCTCAAGGTGTTAACGTTGGAGTTGCATCTTCTCAGCAATGGACACTTCACCCTTGACAAAAGCCTTCTTGTATACGCCAAGTATCAGGGAGAAGCCTACGAGGCAGCTCTGAAGCCTCTCCTGATTATAACAGACGAGAAGCGCGTTCTCATAGACACGGGAATCGGAGAGCTTCCAGAGAAATATATGAAGTTTCACATCGTGAAGAGAACGCCTGAAGAAACACTGAAGACCCAGCTGCAAAGATACAACCTAGAGCCTGAGGATATCGACGTCATAATTAACACACATCTTCACTTCGACCACTGCGGCAACAACAAGGACTTTGCAAACGCCCTGTTCTATGTCCAGGCTGATGAACTCCGCTACGCTCACAACCCAGACCGCTTTCAGAAAAGCGGCTATCTACAAGAATCTTTTGACGTAGAGGTCAAGTATATACCGATACAGGGAAGCCACAGAGTAACCGAGAACATAAACATTCTGCCCACGCCAGGCCACTCCATTGGACACCAATCCGTAGTAATCAGAAAAGGTGGGAAGAACATCGTTTATTGTGGCGACGCTGCGCCCATCAGAGAGAATATAGAGCGAAGAAACATTCCAGGAGTTCTCTATCGTTCTGATCTTGCATTACGGTCTATAGACCGCCTAAGAAAGATTGAGAACGCCGAGTACATTTTCGCTCATGAAAGAGAAGATAATCTGCCCAAATGTCTATAACGCTACTGCACGTACGCAGAAAGCCCATCCTACTCTGAAAGAATCTTACGGGCGTCTGAAGAAGTATCTAGGCCACGGGGGCCACTGAGAAGGCAGAGTGGTATCGAAGTCAACTTCGAGTTCCATTCCCACCTCGATCTCTTGAGGTTCGACGTCTCGAATCATGCCTGGCAGCTTCAGGCCATTCCTCAATTCCACTATACCTATCGTGTATGGAACCATAGACTGGAATTGAGTGGGCGCGACGTGAATGATTGTGTAGGTCAGAAGCTTTCCTCTCTTTTCAATCTCAGTCCACTTCAGATCTGTTGAGAGACATTTTGTGCACATTGGTTTCGGCGGCAGGAGGAGATTTCCACAGTTGCTGCACCTTGCTGCCATCAGTTTCTTTGCGCTCACAAAC
>CP070826.1:323985-328370 GCA_020344435.1 Candidatus Bathyarchaeota archaeon
AACGGGGTTAGGATTTCCCACCTTGGAAACAACGTCATCTACCACAACAATTTCATCGGAGGAGCAGAACAAGCATGGAGCTACAATTCAGTAAATGCTTGGGACAACGGCGAAGAGGGAAACTACTGGAGCGAATACGCGGGTCAAGACCTGAACTCAGATGGGATAGGAGATAGCCCTCACGTAATCGCGGGTGACCAAGACAACTACCCTCTATTAGGAAGCTTCTCAAATTTTACATGCGTCTGGAAAGACGAAACCCACCATGCCACCATTATCTCTAATTCAACATTATCCAACCTAGAATTTGAGATGAGGATAGAAACGGGAGATAAAATCCTGAACTTCAACGTCACTGGGGAAGATGGGACGGTTGGTTTCTGCAGAGTTGCTGTCCCAATCGAGCTAATGAACTACTCATACATCGTGCTGATTGATGGAGAAGAGACGCTCTCAACCACACTTGACACGTCGAGCAAGACACATAACCGCCTCTACTTCACCTACACCCACAGCACCAACACCGTCACAATAATCTCCTCCAAACTAGTACACCTCTATAACCAACTCCTCCGCATACACGCGGAACTGCAGATAGATTTTCAAAGCTTGAATTCGACTTACCAAGAACTCTTAGACAACTACAATTCTATGGGCGCAGCGCATCAAGAATTGACAGAGAGATATGACGCCCTGAACGCATCCTTTCAGGAGCTGCTGGGACCTGATAGCTCTCTCTTGCGAAACCAAGCCCAGAATGTCCAAAACCTAGCATACATCACAATAGCCACAACAACCATCTTCATAATAGCCACAATCTACCTGTCTACGCACGCTCACAGAAGAGCCTCGAAGAGAGGCTAGGCTTCCAGGAAGACATCTGCCCTTTTTGCATCTTGTCAAGAGAAGGAAATAACATATTCAATGCAAAGATTAATGGAGAAAGAGCTCCAGCCCAGAATTTGCGTCTCAAAGCCGGAGATCCTCGATTCACCGCTTGCATAACAATTATAAATGGAATCGCTGCAAATGAAGAGATATTACTTAGCAAATATCAGATGGTTCGTTAAATTTCGAAGGTGGACTAGGAGATGGTGGACCCTTTCCGAGACTCGGCTCGTACCGTGCAGACGCGCTGCCACGAGGGATGAACAAGGGTTCCCTAGATGATGTGATCCCAAACATGAATGAAGAGAGAAGAGAAGAGAGGAAAGCGGAATGTCAACTCCTTTCAGATTTCTCATAGCCGATTTACGAAATGTTATTGCATTTTTCCGCAAGGCAAAAAAGCCTTCGGCGACTCCTCTGGAGGACTATACTCTCATCGTACCGATTTGGGGCCGCTTCAGAATCCTCTCCTTCCTGAAGAAGAGAGCCAAGAACACGATCTTTCTCACCTTCAAAAAGGCGAATTCCGAAAGACTGAAGGATCAATTAAAGGAATTCAAGAAACTAGGTGCGAAAGTAATAGAATGCAAAGGTAACTTCAAAGGGAACGATGACGCCAAATACCACGCCACAAAAGAATGCTTGGAAAGCGGTCATGTAAAGACAAAATACGTCGTCTTACTCGACGCGGATACCTTTTTCAGAGGGAACATCGGCAAAGTCTGCGGACATATGGAGAAAGAGGACCTTGACATCGTCACAGTCAAGGTTGTTCCAAGCCAACATTCTAACCTCTTGGAGAGACTCCAAAAACTTGAGTACCGGATCGCCATGAGAAGCCGACACTACCTGCCCTGGCAAACGAGTGGAGCCTGCATCGTTTCAACAACAGATGCGATGCACAAAATAATGGAAAGCCATTCGCTCTACATCCGAGCAGGCGATGGAGAAATAGGATTCCTCGCCAAAATAATGAAGATGAAAGTCGGCCACATGGATTTTAAGGTGTACACTAGAGTCCCATCGACGGTCCGTTCATGGTTTGAACAGCGAAAACGTTGGTGGACGGGCGCTTTCAAACATAATGTAATAAACGTTGATAAGAGAATTCTTCACACACCCTTACAGTTCGTCTATATGTTTGTATTCTTATATCTCTTCTACCCCTTGAGATGGATTGGCATTCTGTTCATGCCTGAATGGATTCCAATAAACCTGCTCATCCATATTCCTATCGCGATCGTCTGCTCATATAGGAAGCCTTCATTGGCCACGTTTCTGTATCCTTTCTACAGCTTCTTCAAAGTCCACCTTCTCTTTCTTCCAATAATCGGAATCGTCGAATGGATAAGGATCTGGAGAAAATCTAAGACAACAGGCAGAATGAGAATCAAGGGAGGTGAAAGGAAATGATGATTGGGGTTGTGATATTCGCAGTTATCGTTGCTGGAATAATCGCGCTTCAAGTATACCGTCGATACACCACAGCCAAAACTATCTCATTGGGAGATGTGTCAAAAATCTTCAGCGTTTCCATGACGATTATTGTGTTATCATGGTTGCTTCTGATATCTTCCACTAGTGTTAGTGTCGGTAACGCCGTCGTTCTTATTGATCCAGTGAGCAGAAACATCACGGAACCAATCCTTGGACAGTAAAGGTTCAGACACCCTTTACCCAAAACGGCATGGTTCTTACGCTTACCTTGGACAACACCTATTCAAATCAGCGTGACAGAAGAGCTCGAAAACACAGTGATATGTTTCTCCCGCGATGACCTACTGCAGATAAACATACACACTAAACTCAGATGGCAGCTTCACCCACAGAAGATCGATGATCTCTACCGCAATTATCCCGACTTAGACTACAAAAGCGAAGTTATGGAGCCTATCGTTGCAGAGACAGTCGTTCTCATTGTCAAAGACTTCACTCTACTTGAGACGATAGAATTCAGAGATGCTCTGATGCTTTCTATGGAGAATGCACTTATCCAAGCTATAGAATCTGAACCTTCCCTTGAAGGAGCAATCACAGAACTGGCAGTAGATGCTAATATAGAGTATCCGCCGAAGTCTATAAACTTCTATCAAAACAGCGCAGCAATGGAGCAGGCGATCGAAATGATAATGGACGCAGGCGGGGGCAATCTAACCATGTCAGACGTATTGCAGTTATTAGTTCTGCTTCAAGCAGTCAGGCAGCAGACACCAGACTGATAATCGATCCTAGGTTTGATAGAGAAGATCAAGGGGACATAACTTCTTCTGCAACGTACACACCAAAGGTCATGTGAAAGACTCGAACTGTACGTACAGAGGATTCCTTAGCAACAATGGGAACCAGGATCTTCTGAAGCGTCTCACCCATCTGCACTGTACCTAGTAAAGACCGCGCGCGCGCATGTAAATGGCCGACACCAAGATAGCTGCAATGATCGCGAAACTCGCAATAGCCAAGTCCTGCAGTTGGATGGAAGAAAGCGCGAGGGGCTCGTACACGCCTTCGACAACATATTCAACATTGTGAGCGCGGATAACTTGGTTGGCTGGGGTGAAGTAGCCCTCTACGTCTCCGAATGTTACGATGTAGGTCCCGACCTGAACGACTCTGCTCTGTGGGGCAATACCCCACGATGTGCCATTGACGAAGACTTCTGCGGCAGCAGGATTAGTTGTGATTGTAAGCTTCCCCGTGATAAGTTCATAGCCTTGGTCAATGGCTGTTTCAGCATTTTCTTCAACTGTGACCAGTTGCCAATCAGGAGTGTAGTAGCCGGCAACAGAGCCGAAACTCACGTTGTATGTCCCAGCGTCTACTGCTCTGCTTTGAGGGGCAAGACCCCAAGAGGAACCGTTTACCACAACATCTCCAGAAATTGGGGTTGTTCTCACCCTTAGGGCTCCCTTTGCCAATGGAATTTCTTCGTAGACCCCTTCAACTATTGCCTCCTGATCCTCGTAGACAGTGGCAACCTCGTCTAATGGAGCGAGATAACTGTCCACTGGTCCAAAGCTAATGGTGTATGTTCCAACTTGGACTATTTTGCTTTGAGGGGCAAGACCCCAAGGGACGCCATCAACAAAGACTTCACCTGCGACTGGGCTGGTAGCGACTGTGAGTGCCCCCGTGATGGGTACGCTCACCGTGAAGTAGACTAGGTCAGAGGACCCCATGTTTCCTTCTGTGTCGTTAGCACATACCACTATAGAGTGGATATCATTAGACAGATTGGTCAGAGTAGTGTTTCCAGCAATTGTCACGTTTGCTTGCCCGTCTAGGCTGTAGCCTATCCAGAATGTGGGCTCGTTTATCGTGAAAGTTAGGGGAACAGAGCTGGTGGTATGCGTCTTGTTTTCTGGGGATAGAACGGAAATAGTAGGTGGCGCAGCGCGCATGATCTCATAGATTTCTTCGCGGAGAACTGATTCATCTATTAATCCTGAATCTTCATGTTGTATGTACCCCTCTTGATCAATAATCACCAAAGTCGGTAA
>CP070826.1:328470-332758 GCA_020344435.1 Candidatus Bathyarchaeota archaeon
GGTCAAATCTACCTGGAGGTAAAGCGAGAAGCACGCGGAGACTCAGACGTTGTCCTAGTTCCGAGAATGGGAGGCAGACTGATCACGCCGCAGGAAATCTACCAGGAAATCAAGAAGGTGAGTAAGAAATGAGCTGGAAGGCGACTAGAGAGGATCCAGAAGAGCTGCATCCCATGGACTGGTGGCTCAGATCCGAGCGGATGCCCCATATCTGGTGTGCAGGATGCGGCATCGGCCCCACATTATATGCTTGGGCCAGAGCGTTAGATAGAGTTGGAATAGACAAGGACAAAGTGGTCTATGTGTCGGGGATAGGCTGCTGTGGCAGAGGCTCGGGCTATCTGGCAGTGGACGGCTTTCACACCACTCATGGCAGAGCCATACCCTTCGCCACTGCAATAAAACTTGTCAAGCCAGACCTATGTGTGAATGTCATATCTGGAGATGGAGATCTCTTCTCCATCGGAGGAAACCACTTCATCCATGCCGCCAGAAGAAACGTGGATCTGCTCGTCATCTGCACCAACAACTTCATTTATGGAATGACAGGCGGTCAACTTGCAGCCACAACCCTCAGAGGAGACTACTCAACCACCACCCCCTACGGAAATGTTGAACACCCATTCAACACCCCACATCTAGCAGACGCGTCCGGAGCCGTATATGTCGCAAGATGGACAAGTGTTCACGTGAGATTGCTGGAAAAATCCATCGCTGAAGCGCTGAAAATGAAGGGGTTTCGATACATTGAGGTTCTTTCGCCATGCCCCGTGAACTACGGGAGACGAAACAGGCTCCGCGAAGTAGATGACATTGCAAAGTGGTTCTGGGAGTCATCGGTGATCAAGAACGGAGCAGCCACAAGCGAAGTTCAGATTGAGCGAGGGAAGCCACTGATCCTCGGAACCTTCGTCAAGCGGGAGAGGCTATCATACTACGGCGAACTGAAGGCGTTGGAAGAGAGGGTTAAGGGGGAAGCGGAGGCGAAGAAGTGAAGGCGGAAGATAGAAGAGAAGTCATGTTTGGAGGATTTGGCGGACAGGGAGTTGTGACAGCTGGCTTCATTGCGGGGCAAGCAGCAGTTCTCTATGATGACAAAGAGGCTATCTTCACACAGGTCTACGGGCCAGAAGCCAGGGGATCAGCTTGCTACAGCGGCGTGGTGATAAGTGAGGGAGAGATCAGCTATCCCTACCTCCTCAACCCTGAAATCATGGTGATCATGAGCCAAGAAGCATACGAAAAATTCCTACCCAGACTGAAAGAGGGCGGGGTCTTGATTGTTGACAGCACCATCGTGAGCCCAGACGAAAAGGCTGAGAAGTATCGGCTTTACAAGGTGCCTGCCACGGGGACAGCTGAGAAACTGGGGAGAAGGATCATAGCAAACGTCATAATGCTTGGTTTTTTGGGTGCAGTGTGGGATGCATTGAGTGTTGAGGCGCTTCAAGAAGCTGTGAAGGGCAGAGTTCCAAAGAAGTACCTGGAATTGAACATCAATGCTTTTCAGACGGGTGTCGAACTTGGAAAGAAAGCGTTGAAGAGGAAGGCGTAGAATGGCCGCCTCGGACGGAGATGACGCTTTGGGAGAAGGATTATTGTGAAAGGAAACGTCGTGAAACGCCAGGAAGACAAGAATCTTGTCCTAGATCGGAAGACCTTTTCTGTACGACACCGTCTCACATTAGACGAGGACCTCTGTGTCGGCTGCGGAATCTGCGAGGCCATATGCCCCAAGGAATCCCCAAAACTCTCACCAGCCATCACAAAGGATGGAAGATTGGTGCAGAAGCCGCGGGTAGACTTCGAAGAGGACAAATGCATATTCTGCGGCGAATGCGTTGACCTCTGCCCGACAAACGCCATAAAGATAGAAAGAAATGACGAACGAAGACTGCCACTATTTGAGGTTGAAGCCTTCCCCACACTCAAGAAGCTGCTTGACATCGACGCCAAAAAGTGCTGGTACGGTGCCATAACAGCTGGCTGCGACATCGTATGCGAAGAAGCATGTCCAACAGAAGCCATAGAGGTAACCATCAAGAAGATGGGAGAGGACCCAGCGGGGAGAATAGTCGACTTCAAAGTAAAAGAAGAGGACTGCATCTTCTGCAAGAAATGTGAAAGCGCATGCCCAGAGGATGCAATTCACGTCACAAAACCCTTCAGAGGATCCCTCAAAGTGGACACAAGCAAATGCCCACCTGAATGCCAGATATGCGTTGACATATGCCCGAGTGAAGCCATCATAATAGACGAGGACAAGAAGCTCGTGATCAACGAGGAATTCTGCATCTACTGCGGAGCCTGCCGACAAGTCTGTCCCGAAGACGCGATAGAAGTGAAGAGAACACAAGTCCTGCACTCCGACGTCAAATCAGGAGCATGGATTAAAGCCCTGGAGAAACTAACCTCCTACGAAGCCCTCCTCAAAGAAGTGAGTTCTAAATCCGCAAAGAAACGACGCACACGCACAAAAAACCTCGCCGGTCTCTGAAGCGGCAAACACGAGAAGACCTAGGATAGCAGAGACGCCACAAGGATTGCATCAAGCCGAGGAAGCTTCCCTGAAATCATGCAAAAATCAGTTATGCAGAGAAGATGCAATGTGTTTCTGTGAGAATCAATGATTGTAGGCATAATGGCTGATACACATGACCGTCTGCCCATGCTTGATAAGGCGGTGAGAAGGCTGAACGAGGAAAAGGCGGAGGTGGTTCTACATGCTGGTGATTACATAGCACCCTTTGTGGTCTCCCACTTTGAAGCTTTAGAAGCGAATATGATCGGGGTCTTCGGAAACAACGATGGAGACAGGGAACTGCTGAAGAAGAGATTCGCGGACATTGGAGGAGATATCCGCGGAGACTTCGCGGAAATCAAAGTGGATGGAATAAAGGTGGCGATGCTCCACGGTCATGAGGAAGAGCTTCTACACTCGCTCATTGATGCCAAATGCTACGATGTGGTTGTGCACGGTCACACACATGAATCTGTAGCCCATAGAAATGAAGAGACACTAATCATAAATCCAGGCGAGATCTGCGGTTACTTGACTGAGAAATCGAGCATAGCCCTTTTGGAGACAAAGACGCTCAACGTTAACAATATCACCATAGAGTAGATGCTACGCACACAATGCTATTTTCTGATTGCTCCTCCGATCAATCCGCCTATGGCCGCCACGATTGCTCCAATAAGGCTTAGGATTATCGCTGCGATTCCTATCAACGCACCGACTAGCCCGCCTATCAATCCGCCCAAGGCTCCACCCAAGATTCCACCCACTGCCAATAGTCCGACGATCATAAGTATTGAGACAATTATCCCACCGAAGATTCCTGCAAGAAAGCCAGCCAGCGCCCCCCTGCCCATTCCACCTCCAGCTATCAACCCTGCAACCAACCCGCCGATCAAGTGACCGATTATTGGAAGCGCGGCACCAAGAACAACGGTAACCAGAAACCCTATGAAAGCTCCAAGCCATATCCTTCTCAAGCTAGCACCCCAGCTTTTTCAATGAACCAAGCGGGAATAAAAGACTTATCATCGCAACGCGTAAACTCAAAATGCGCTTGAATACGTAATGCCAACAATCTATTTAGATTGAGCGCATCCTTCTTATCCTAACTAACACATTAATTCGAAGGAACAACTGACCTAGAATAGTTTGGGGCTTCGAAGTGCTTGAGGTTGACGGAAGCCAGAAGAGTGGAAGCGGCACGATCCTACGCATATCCATAGCCCTAGCCGGCGTCCTCGGCGAGCCACTCCACATCTACAACATTCGCCGGAAACGCAGCAACCCCGGCCTACGCCCCCAACATCTAGAGGCGGTCCTCACGGCTACAAGGCTTTGCGACGCGGAGACGGACGGCGCCACGCTGAATTCGGAGGAAATCTGGTTCAAGCCACAGGAGATCAGAGGAGGAAGCATACATGCTGAGATCGGCACCGCAGGCAGCATCCCCATGCTACTGCTGACTGTTCTACCCCTCTGCGCGTTCGCCAAGCAGACTGTGCGACTTCACATAGTCAGGGGAGGCACCGACGTCCGCCACTCCCCCACCATCAACTATCTGAAATACGTGCTTCTCCCAGTGCTCGGGCGAATGGGCTTGAAGACCACCCTGGATATTAAGAAGTATGGTTACTACCCGAAAGGCATGGGCGAGGTTTCCCTGGAAGTTCAGCCATGCCCACAACTTGCTCCGCTGCGCCTAAGGGACTTCGGAGTCCTAGAGGGAATAGGCGGCGTCTCTGTCTGCACTTTTCTGGAAGACAGGAA
>CP070826.1:332858-337138 GCA_020344435.1 Candidatus Bathyarchaeota archaeon
TCTCTTGTCAACTCTCTATTGACCCTGCCCTTTGTGGGAGCCTCTCGGCAGAACACAACCATTCTGCCATCTTCAATCTTCGCTTGGAACTGCTTGGACCTAGGCTTCACAAGGACTTCAATGACTATTCCCTGCTCGGTCTCCTGAAGCTTCATAAGGGCAACTGGGTTTTCCCGCCTAACAATTTCAATCAAGAAAGAGACTGGAGAATTGGAAGATCAGGTTTTTTATGGTCTCACACACTCGGCTTTCGGCCGGTAAGGCCTCTTTGGCTTGGGTTTGCTATGCTTCGGGCAGCGTCTAACGCAGACGAAGACCTTGCTCTGAACCTCAAAGACGCATCCGCAGACATCCGTGAATGTTTCAGTCAACTTGACTCCGCATCCATTGCTGATCTTCGCACAGCTACTTTCCTGTTCTCTTTCGGAGCTTATTAACACTAGCTATCTTCTCAACAGGTTTCGTGCTCTTCGGACGTGGTCTCCCAGCATGCATGGATACTCCTGTTTGATCAGGTCATTCCCCGGAGGAGGGACTTCACGTTCTTACCCAGCACTTCTAGGTTGTATCCCCCCTCTAAGACCGCGTATCGCCTTCCATCAGCCTCTCTCTCCGCATACTGCTTTATCGTTCTCCCAATCGTCAGATAATCTTCTGTCCTCAACAACCCTCCCCAATCTTCTTCATGCCTGTCGAATCCAGCTGAAACGGCGATGATTCCATAATCGTGTTGAGCGTGTAGATACCCTCTGAAGTTATCCAAGTACTGTTTTCTGCTTTGGCCCTTCACATGAAAGTATGAAACATCTGGATTTCCAGCAAAGATGCCTGCTGTTCCGTCTCCATAGTGCAGATCGATGTCCACTACCAGAACCTGCGAAACTCTGTCTCTTCTCCTCAGCTTCTCTATCGATATGGCTATGTTGTTGAAGTAGCAGAAGCCCCAGCTTGAATTTCTGCTGGCGTGGTGTCCTGGTGGTCTAATCAGACCAAAGGATGGTTCATCCTCCAATGCTAATTCTGCCGCCTTTATAGCTCCACCCCCCGCTAGAACCGCAACATCATATGCCCGCCTGTTCTTCCTAACAGAGCTTATGTGGTTCTCGCCATGAATCAGCCTCAAATCCTCTTCTGTAGCAGGTTTTGGCTTGACAAACTGATAGTCGCCGCGTAGTTCGTCATATATGCTCTCTATTCTTCCGGGCATAGCCGCGGGATCGGATGAATACACCTCATTATATCTTTCATCATACACTACCTTCATACCCTCATCCACCAATCATGCGTATTATTCCCTTAGAATGGCGTATGATGCTACGGAGAAGACTCCGTAGGTCAGAGCTGTCAACGAGAATGGAACAACAAAACCCCACATTGAAATGAGAAGCCCGGATAATGCCAAGCTGAATGTTTCTCCGAGATGGAGTCCCATCATCAACAAGCCAATATCGGTTCCATATGAATTCTTATCCGTGATCTTGGATAAGATTCCTTCTTGGCCAATACTGGTCATTCCCTCGACAAGACCATAAGCAATGACTAGAATGCTTGCGAGAACTGAGCCCAAGAAACCAAGCACAGAGAAGGCGGCGCAGTATAGTATGCCGCTCAAGAGGATTAGCATCCTCATCTTGCTGCTTCTCGAGAACAAATAGGAGCAGATGCCTGCTAATAGCGTCTGTACTCCAACGACTAGTCCAATCATCTCGGTGGTGAACCCGTAATTGTCCAGGAACAATGGTATCACGAAGCCTCCACGGAAACCATAGGATAAGCCCAGTACGAAGAACAGAATCAGGAAGATTTTGAAGAGTCTCTTCTTCTTCCTGAAATCCAGAAAGTGCAAAGCCTCCTTCATGCTGAACCTCTTCCTCTTCTCGCCAACCAGCAGAAGAGATAGAGCAAACACGAAGCCTCCCAACACTGCACAGAGCATCATCGTTCCATCGTACAAGAACCAGATGACAAAGAAACCAGCCAACAAGCTTCCGACGGCGAAAGCAACGTAGAGGACCGCCCTCAGATAGACTAGAATTCTCCAATGTCCTCCGCTCTTCTCCAGGAGGAAAGGCCTATTCACAGCCCATAGACTGCCCTGCTTAACGCCCTCCACCACTTTGCCCAACAGAAACTCTACAGGTGAATATGCGAAGTAGTAAATCAGAGCCGAGAAAACGCCTAAAACCCCGCTGGAGACAAAGAAGGGTTTCCGACCCCAAAAGTCAGAGAACGTGGCGAAGACCATCCTGCCAAACTGCATTATCAATGGTAAAGACGCAAACACAAGCCCCATCACCACGATGTCAATGTTCCTCTCCTTCATCATCAATGGCAAAGCAATCGCAAGCACTCCACTGACAAAAGAATGCAGAACCTGAATGACGAGTACAGTCCTGACCTGGTTCAAATGCTCCACTCAGAAGGTCTCTACCAAGCCCTGGCGTTTAAGGTAATCGTAAACGTACCAAGTTCTCCACTCCTCCACTTCGATAGCCTACAGTTCCGAAGGTACAACCTTTTATTAGATTGGTCTCACATCCTTCTGTCTTCTCGGAGCAAAAAGGGAGAGCGGAAATAGATTGCCAACTTGGCTATGTACAGAATGCAAAACCGAATACGCGGGTAAATGCCGTCAAGCAACATGCGCAGACTGTGGAGCCCCAAAGGAAAAGCACGTGAAGAAGGGATAGATGTGACCGCAGCAGATCCATCGAACCTCGTCGGCTACTGTGGTCTCTATTGCAACGCTTGTGGAATCCGACAAGAAAAGATCAAGACTGCAGTCAACAATCTACGAGACATTATCGCTCACTATGGCTTCGATAAGATGATGTCGGAGTTCGTGCAGTGGGAACCAAGTTTCAAGCACTACAATGAATTCGATGAAGTCATGGACGGCTTGGTCCAATTGTTTGGTGATTGCCCTGGATGCCTGCAGGGTGGCGGAGACCCAAACTGCAAAGTACGATCGTGCGCAAAGCAAAAGGGATACCGCACCTGCGCTGAATGTAACGAAGCCGGGGGGTGTGAGCCGCTCGCTCCTTATCGTAAGGGCTACAAGGGACTTACACCCGCTCTTCAATGCATAAGAGAGAACGGAATCAGAAGTTACGCTGAAGGAATGCAGAAGAAAGTGGACAACGGGTACAGCTACGTAGATGAAAGCAAATAGTTTCACTTCTTCTGCGTGGGCATTGCCGTGGTGGGCTTCCACATCCCCATCAAATTATCATCGGTTTGCTCGCTCAAATCCTCGAATCAGCGGATGCGTTTGAGGAGTCTCAGAAAAACTGACTTTTAATGGCATTTACCCCTGATTAGACACAGTGGAACATTGAAGTTTTACACCCGTTAACTTTTGTACGGGTCTTGGGGATAACTCTAACATTCCCTGTTAACGCCTGTTTTTCAGGCGTGAAACATTGAGGCGGAATAGAGAAAATCTGGGATTTCGGCATGACTGGATTGTGGGAGTGCGCTTGAACCGCGATATCAGGTTGGAAATCGACGAAACTGCCTTATTTCACCGAAGCACGCGGATTTGTATGCATATTCAGAGTCTTGATCCAGGATTCGCAAACGTGAAATAGCCAATGCGGTGAGCACGCATTGGGTGACTCTGTTGGAAATCATATGCAAGAAATGCGATCACTATGTTTACAAGAAGTATGATAGACCTTCATTTGATTTGCCGGGTCGATATTGGAATGTCTGGCATATGTGGTGCCGGGTCTTTGGAGATCTGGAAAATGCTATAGAGACCAGAATATGTGATCTCCATAGCGATGCAGGGTTCCGTGAGCATGGCCAGCTGAAGTTGGAAGCCTATATTCCAGAAATGCTTCAAATGACTGAACAGCCGCCGCAAGAAGTCCGCAGAATGGACAAGTAGAAAGTTTGGGATGAGCGTCGCGCGCGCATTTCTTCTCACGATCTGGTCAGTTTATCAGGTTCTGTCTCGTCCATTTCGCCAACAGACTCCCCGTTCGTGCGTTCCCGCTTCTGCATGCATCTATGTGGAGACTGCGGCCGCCGATTCAGCGGAACTGAGTAGAAGGGCGTCATAGAATTCGAGGTAAAGAAAGACGTCATTCTTCAATCGGTCGAAAAGCTTGAGCCGAGATCTGATCTTGCTTAAATCCCTGTCCGTCATCTTGGTTCTGTCGCCGAGAAATCTCTGGACGATTCTTCTCTCCCTATCTGTGAAGATGTAACTTCTCATGTTTTCTCATCTGAGACTACAATAGGGAAAAGCATATATGATTTTCTGTCAAACGCGC
>CP070826.1:337238-341515 GCA_020344435.1 Candidatus Bathyarchaeota archaeon
TAGCACGTTCTAGCACGTTCTAGCACGTTCTAGCACGTTCTAGCACGTTCTAGCACGTTCTAGCACGTTCTAGCACGTTCTAGCACGTTCTTCTTGACGTTCTGAACATCAGAATGACGTTCTGGCACGTTCTTGACGTTCTGCGCCGCACAGGAGCGTAGGGACGAGAATCCCCTATTGCCAATGCGGAATGTGGAAATGATGTTGAAATACCGGCCTTCCCCCTCTATCTCCTAGACGGGCTTCAGCAGCGCCAAACGCTGCCTAGAGAAGTCAGAACGTGACAACGCAAGATGTGTGCGCAAATCGAAAGGGAAGAAGATACCGACTCTCTTCCCCAGATTCCATAGTTTGATGCTCGGGGCCATTTAGTCATCGGCGGATTCCATTGGCTTAATGTGGGGTATAAGAAGGGGGTAGGCTAATCCGCTGGGATTCTGGCCTGCGTGTGTATTTACGCGCGTTTACTTGCTTGATTTCTTTTTGATCTCATCGAGTGTTTTCTTTGCTTCAGGGACTTGTTCATGGAACTTCTCGATCTTTTCACATTTGTAGTCGATGCAGTGGGCGCAGTTTTCAACTTCTTTCTCTGTTCCGCATTTTCTGATTTCGCAGACTTTCCAATGGTTGATGTGCTGTCCATCTGCTGGCAAGCATCCGTCGCAGTTGATATCTTCAGGCTTGAATTCGTGGTCGAACGCTTTCGACCAAGCTCCAGCAACTTCTCTCCTCTTTGCGTCGTCGTTCTCTTTCGTCGCGATGAAGGCTCCACATTCAGTGCAAGTTATCCCGCAGACTGCAATCATCTTTTCCATGCAAAACCTCTCCGAGACCAGCAGATAATCGTCGCTCATATATAAGAGTTGATGCCTGCAGGCGTCTATTTGGCAATAGAACTAATGGAACAGGGGAACGGGTGCAGTTCAGCGCGTGTGCCGCGGTGCTATTGTTTAAGTCGTCCTTTACCGATTATCGCCGCCAGAAGGGTCGCTATCGCGAAGAGTGCTAGTATCAGATATGATGGGAACTCTGGTATCGCTTCGGTGCCTTCTATCTTGATCGCGTGGGTGCTGTGGATGTAGGCGATGTTGAAGGTGTAGTGAGTGCCGTTGTATGTTTGAGTGTAATCTACATCTTCGGTTAGGAGAGAACCGTTCAAGTAGACTGAGAAGTCGCCCCAGAGCAGATCATCAGGGATTGAAACATTGCAGAAGCCATTTGTATCAGATGGACCAGCGGCGTTGAAGCTGAGCTGCTTGACGGAGCTGTTGAACTGGAATGCTGAGATGGAGGAGTTGCTGCGTATGCTGACTTCAAGGTCGTGCGTGACGAAGACGTGTGTTGCAGGTGTCGCGTGCGTGTTGTCGAAGTAGCCGTGCTGTATGTGCGTTGGCATGGTCTGCGCGTCTATGATGTTGTATTCCTCTCCTGCTCCTGAGTCCCACCCGATTAGTTTTGTCTCGGATTCGATGGTTATGGCGGAGTCACCCGTTCCAACCACCGTGAAGGTCACATTAGCCAGCGTACCAGGCCCAGACGTTACGAAGGGCGGCGGGAAGATGAAGAAGAAGAGGGCGCCAGTTAGTGAGAGCCTGCCTTCGGTGTTGTTGAAGGTTCCAGGCAGGAACGTGGCAGTAGGATCTTTGTCTGCGTTGACTAGGTCACCGTTGGCGACGTGGATGCCTTCCAGAATCTGCGGGTCATAGGACAACGTGAATTGATAGCTGTTGACGTCGTCTCCCGTATAATCCGTCATTATCGACACTGTGAAGGTCTCGCCAGTTGTCAGCGCCAAATCCATGACTGATGTGGGGTACACGTATATGGCGGGGTGCTCAACAGCCCCAACCCGCATCACACCCATACTGAGTAGGCTGAGGAGAAGCGGCACAATCGAAATCAACAATAATCTTTTTCTCATCTATTTCACCCAATGGGATACTTTATGTGAGCCCATGAGGCTTAAGAAACTTTCTCTAACACCACAAGCATACAGCCTTGGCTTAGTAGAAGTGAATTACCAGAAAAAGGGGGAGATTGTTTGATCCCGCTTCACGCATGCATAAAACCAAATAGGCAGAATCTTAGAGTACTATTGAGGGAAAACATTTGGCATTTGGACGATTAACATTTTTGTCCGATGATGAGATTGCAAGAATCCATGAAACAAGTTTGAGAGTGCTTCAGAAGATAGGAGTAAAGGTCGTCAGCAAGAAAGTGCAGAGTCTGCTCGCTGAAAACGGCGCAGAAGTAGATGATTCTCATTCAACTGTGAAGATTCCAGATACACTGGTGGAAGAAGCAATCAGTAAGGCGCCTAAGGAGATGGTTTTGTGCGGAAGAAACCCAAATCTCGACCTCAGCCTCCCCGTGAAGGACCTTCCCTTCGTTGCTACAAGCGGCTTCTCAGTTTTCATGAGAGACTTGGAAACTGGAGAAAAGAGAATGACGAATTCGTCGGACCTGAAGGACTTTGCAGTCTTGAGCGACTATCTGCATCAGGTTGACTTCTTCTGGCCAATTGTGACCCCCACGGAGTTACCGCCACCCATGCAAAGAGTCCATGCGTTAATTACCTCATTTGAGAACACTGAAAAGCACATTCAGCATGAGGCCTTGACTGAGAAGGACGCGAAGTGGCAGATCAAGTTGGCGGCGACCATTGTCGGCGGCGAAGAGAAGCTGAAAAGAAGGCCCATCTTCTCTTCAGTGAATTGCCCTGTTAGTCCCCTCGTATTCGAGGAAGGCTCATCCGAAGCCATGGTTGAGTTGGCAAGAGCAGGAATTCCAGTGGTCCCCATGTCAATGGCTCTGTCTGGCTGTACAGCTCCTGCAACAATCGCGGGAACACTAGTCATAGTCAATGCCGAAAACCTTGGAGCCCTAGTCCTCCTGCATTGCGCCAGCCCTGGTGCTCCAATGATCTATTGTGCTGAATCAACACCAGCAAATATGAAAACGGGAGAAATCAATTATGAGGCTCCAGAATTCCCTCTCATCGCGGCAGGAGCCACTCAGATGGCGAGGCGGTACAGGCTCCCTTGCTACACGACGCCGGGTGGACGCCTCACCCAGATGGGTCGCGGTGACATCTCCGCTGACTTTGGTTCACTCGAGAATGCTGAGAGCGCAGCGTTGGAGCAGGTGATCCTAGATGCCGAGGCGTGGGAGCAGGCTAAGGCCTACCTTCGCCGATTCAAAGTCAACGAGGAAACCTTGGGATTTGATGCAATCAAGGACGTTGGTCCAGGAGGCAACTTTCTAGGGGCTAAGCACACATTAGAACATTTTCATGAGGAGATATGGCTAAAGAAGGAGACCACGATTCTGCCTTCGACGAGTGGCTCCCTGATCGAGAGGGCAAAAGAGAAGGTTAGGCAGATACTTGCATCGCACGTGCCACTTCAACTTGAAGAGGAAGTGAAAGACGAAATGGGTCAGATTCTCCGTGAATGTAAAAAGGACATGTTGTGATGAGCAGCAAATAACATAGCCAGAGCGAGCGTTTTTGCTCATGCATCCTCGGCGTGCACGGTCAAAGCTGCATACATAAATCAGAAAAGTAGAATTCAAGATATTATCAAAGGGATTCATATGGCATTTGGACGTCTAGTATTGCTGTCTCATGATGAGATTGCAAGTGTCCACGAAACAAGCCTGAAGATATTACAGCAAATCGGAATAAGAGTTCTCAGCAGAAAAGTACAGCGCCTGCTAGCTGAGAATGGCGCAGAAATAGATGCCGTCAGCTCAGTCGTGAGGATTCCAAGCTCCCTCGTGCAAGAAGCGATTAGAAAAGCGCCGAAAGAGATTGTTCTGTGCGGAAGAAATCCAGACTTTGACCTTGAACTTCCATCGAAAGATTTCACTTTCATTGCTACAAGCGGCTACGCGACTTTCATGAGAGACCTAGAAACTGGAGAGAAAAGAATGACAAAAGCGTCGGACTTGAGAGATTTTGCCATTCTAGCTGACTATCTGGACGCCGTTGATTTTTTCGATTCTATTGTGGCGCCCACGGATCTTCCGCCTCCTGTTCAAACAGTCCATAGCTTGGCCGTTTCATTTGAATGCACGGAAAAACACGTTTTGAATAGAGCCCTCAATGAGAAACAGGCGAAGTGGCAAATCAAATTAGCGTCAGCCGTTGCGGGTGACGAAGAGAAACTCAGAAAGAGACCCATATTCTGCTCGGTGAATTGCCCTGTTAGTCCCCTCGTATTCGAGGAAGGCTCATCCGAAGCCATGGTTGAGTTGGCAAGGGCAGGAATTCCAGT
>CP070826.1:341615-345821 GCA_020344435.1 Candidatus Bathyarchaeota archaeon
GAGAGCGCCCACAACCCTGAATCTACTCTCCGAAAGAATGACAGCCGCACATTGAGAATCAATACTACGACCAAGATAATATTCTCACTTCATTAAGAAGCCATTTTAGTGATTGACCGTGATAAAGAATGGGAGAAAGCAACGAATGGGCATGAGGGACGCCAGCGAAGCCAAGATGGCTAAATGGATGAAGCTACAGCCCATACTCTTTGGCGTACCCTTCATTCTGGCATATTTAGTGTGGCGATGGTTCCCCATTCTGGCCGAGCAAGCCATTATTCATGGTTTTGATCACATTCCAACCCTCCAACCAACCCATTGGCTCTGGTATGCAACAACGTGGTTCTTCTACTTCTGGTACACCTTCCTCTCAATAGTGATTGGCGGAAGTCTACTGGTCGCCGCGTGGGTATGGAAATGGAGACAGACCAAAGAAGAGATGAAGAACTATCCTCCCATATCATTCATCATCCCAGCTTACAACGAGGAGAAGACAATATCAAAATGTATTGCAAGCCTTTTCAGATGCGCAATTCGCTATCCGAACAGAGCTGAAATAATAGTGGTAGACGATGGAAGCACCGACAGCACCCACGAAGTCGCGCAGACCACCATAAAGATCAACCAGAAGATCTGGTCCTACATCCGAGGAGAAGTAATCAAACACGAATCGAATCTGGGCAAGGCATCGGCCATAAGAGCAGGTGTCAACAAGGCTACTGGCGAAGTAACCGCAATCGTTGATGCAGACTCTTGGTGGGAGCCAACAGCCATCAACCACCTAGCAACCTTCATGAATTCAGACGCCAAGGCCGCTGTTACTGGCTACATCCACCCTTCAGGAGGAAATAGCGAAAGAAATCTCTGTATTATCCTTCAACAACTCGAATACAGCCAGGGACTGGGTGTCTTTCGTTGCGCCCAAGCCCTTGGAAACGCTGTCCTCGTGGTTCCTGGACCGATAGGCATGTACAACACAGAGATACTGCGAGAGGTCTTCAGCGACAAGAAGATGCAGTCCATCACCGAGGATTTTGAAATAACATTAGAGCTGCAAAAAAGAGGATTTCGCGTCGGCTATCTCGACAAAGCCAGAAGCGTAACCATAGCTCCCACATCGTTCAGGACGTTCTGGAATCAGAGACTACGATGGTTCACGGGAGGACTCCACAATATACTCTGTATACACAGGAACTTGCTCTTCAGCAAGCGATGGCTGAGCCTACTCTTATGGTACTGCCTAATAACAGGATACGGCGGCGCTGCAATAGAACTTACAGCAGTACTGGGCATACCTATACTCTACTGGTTCGCCCCGGACAGGGTCTTCTTCCTCTATAACCTCCTCATGTTTCTGCCACTAATGTTTACAGTTGGAATAATACAACAGGCCATCGCCCTGAAATTTGCCTACAACCATTACAATCACAAACGGCTCCTCCTATACACACCCCTCTACAGCATTCTGAGATTCATCAATGTCTTTGCACGCTTTAACTCTATGATCAAGTACATCCTTGGAAGGAAAGGAATATGGGAGAAGACAAAACACACAATGCCACGACGATAGAACACGCCCTCCAGAAGCTACGTTTGGGTGCCGATGACATTTCTAACCTGGAGCTTTCGCGCGCGCATGCTGTCACGTCAAGAAGTGATAGAGCAATTCTAGAATCGCAACAATCGCAAAAGGAAACCATAGGGCAAAGACCGATGGTCTTTCTCTCTTCTGACCTGTTCTAATCGGAGATGGCAGTTCAGCAGGGGGGCAGATATAGTATGGAATCTCACAGTAGATGCAAAGAGAGCGCATAAGATCCTCTTCTCCGGATCTTTGAAGCGTCTCGCCGCAGATTCCACATTCATCTGACATGCTGTAAGTGGAGCCACCTTGAAGATGCGTAATATTGTGGGCTGCAATAAACCATGCGAATTTCCAAGAATTATTCAAAATACTTGTCTACAAGCAATGAAGAAACATTAGACTTATAATCTGCCAAGTCGTTCACGAATATCGAAAGATATGTCTTCAAACGATTCCAGTGCTCCGCAGCCAGCTGAGAGTGTTCCCTTTGAAGAGCTACGCAATATTGTCGAGTCGGAATTCCACGTGGAAGAGAGCTTCGTTGAGTACGGGGCACCGACCTTTTACATAAGACTCCAAGAAGACTCCAAAGAAGCTTTCCTGAGGCTTATGGGCCGTCTTCAGCCTGTGGGACTTGTCCCAGTTCTAAGGAGAAGAGACGCGAAGATCTTTCTGCAGGTTGGGCCGAAGCCTCCTACAAAGTCCAGCCGAAAACTGATAAATATAGCGCTATTCTTTGCTACGCTCGCAACTGTGCTATTCGCTGGATACTTACAGTCAATAGTCTTCTATTTCGATTTGGGGATAACCAGTCAATTGCAGTATTTGGTTGGGGCAGTGATGTTCGCGGGTGCAATTATGGCTATACTGGGATCCCATGAGATGGGACATAAGATTGCGGCTGATAGACAGGGTGTAGATGCCACATATCCATACTTTATACCTGGTCCTCCCCCGATTGGCACCTTTGGAGCACTCATCCAGCAGAAATCTCTCCCTCCTAACAGAGACGCCTTGTTCGACCTTGGTTCTGCCGGTCCAATCGTCGGCTTCATCGTGGCGATTGCTGTTACGCTCATAGGTATTCCTCTTTCAAGTTATACTTGGATTTCTGAAGGGGCTCCTACACTCCCTATCTCACCACTATTCCTGTTTATTATGCAGAACATTCATCCGTTGGAGGGTCCACCTCCGCCGCCAGGTAACGGTGCAAACATACTTGCCATATCCCCGCACCCAGTTGCTTTTGCGGGTTGGATTGGAATGATTGTTACAGTGCTCAATCTCATACCCGTGGGGATGTTCGATGGGGGTCACATCGCAGAGACCTTTCTCGGGAAGAAGGTACGCGCTATCATATCATACCTTGCGATCGCAGTGTTTTTCATTCTGGGTTTCTTTGTCTGGGACGCATTTCTCATGTGGGCGATCATTGCGATTTTCTTTTCGTTTATGCGGCACCCCGGTCCCTTGGACAGTGTATCAAAGGTAACATCTTGGAGAAAACTAGCTGCGTTGGGAATGGTTGCAGTCTTTTTCTTATGTTTTCCTTTCATAATCTAATCTTGAAGATTTGCAGGGTTGATGGATGAAGAGAGAAGATTTTAGGGTTCTTCTGCTCTAACTGCGGTGAGCGTTTCCATTGTGTAGTGGGTTGCGAAGCCCACTTTCATGGCGAAGTCCATTGCTTCCTTGATGCTTGGAGCCTCGAAGACTATTATGCCGTCGTATCTTCCAAAAGTGAAGTATATGTCACGGATTGTGATTCCTTTTGGCGCTTTAAGCTTCCTCAGATAGCTGACAGCCTCTTCACCTTTTCCCTTCGGTACCAAAAGCGTCACAAACAGCATATCAAAACCCCTACTATATTAGACAGCTGCCAACTTAAAGTTTGGCTTCCACTCATTTCACGTAGGTGAACTATTTGAGAATCCACTTTGCCCACATGGCAACGACTGTGCCGACTACAATGGCTGCCGATGCTGAGAATATCGCTAGCTTCTGCCACATATCAAAACTACTCGCGAAGAAAGTTAAGTAGAGTATAATGAAGGCTAGCCAAAAGGCAGCGGCTATGATCGTTGCTGCAACTCTAGACCCAAGCGAGCTCATAAGAAACATTCTGCTGAAGACAGTTAATATCATTTTCGTACTCTGCAATTAGAGGCTTCGATGCGCACCCTCTTCACTCTTTCTACCACTCATACCCTGATCCACGAGTCTCTAATGAGAATGCGCCTGTTGTCTTCGAACCAGCCCCAGTTTGAGTGATTCGCCGTTGATCTCATAATCGGTCACGTGCGCCCCTGCAGGTGGTTTGGCCTTTCGTATGAATTCTGACAGTGTCTCTGCAGCTATGTAATCTCCGTAGGTAGTGAAGACTTCTGCAAGCTCTTCTCCCGTCTCAAAGTAGGTTTCTATATGGTCAGCTATGTCGAAGCCTGCGTCTTTGCGTTGGTTCTGTACGCGGCGGACGATGTCACGGGCTAGCCCTTCCTTCTTCAGTTCTTCAGAGATCACTGTGTCTACTCCAACGAGGATATCTTGATCTTCTGCTATGGTGTAGTCTTCCCTCGGCGAGGCGATTACTTTCGTTTCCTCCGGAAGCAAGCTGACGGTTT
>CP070826.1:345921-350113 GCA_020344435.1 Candidatus Bathyarchaeota archaeon
ATTCCCTCTCTCACGTTGAAAGCCCTTGCGAGATTGATAGTCTTCTCTCCCAGGAGTCTGATCTCTCCTTGGTTCAACCTGAATCCTGCTAGCAGCTCAGTTGCCTTCGCAAGGGTGTTCAAGTCATAAACGTCTCGCAAAAAGCGGCAGAAGATCATTGTGTCGCAAATCGCAAATCGTTCTTCCAACTCTTTTAGATGAGCTGCCTTTCCGTCGTAAGCGAGTCTGTCTATGTCCCCTCTCATCTCGTAAGTGTATATTGACCCTGTCAAATGACATGCCCCCCGGTCAGCGACTGCGAACGCCAATGCCACTCCCTTCAGTCCTCTGGGGTCATATCCTGCTGGCTCAAGTCCTTTCACGTGGACTGCAAGCGTTTCTGCTCCTTTTCCAATTATTCTTGCGGCTGCTCTCACCCCTTCTGCCAGTATATTGCCGAACCCTGTTCTTCTTCCGATTTTCTCTATCATTTGGATGAGCCCCTCCTTGTTTCCAAAGGTCAATTCAACGCCATCAGTGTCCTTACTCGATATGATGCCCATGTCATAGCAGTCCATGGCAAATGCTACAGCGTTTCCTGCTGTCATAGCGTCCATTCCGAGGCTATCGCACAGCTCGTGCGCTTTCACAATCACTTCAAGGTCATTGTTTTCGGGAAGCCCACCGAGGGTGTAGAGTGTTTCATAGTCAGGTCCCTCCAAGACTGATCCGACATAGGGTCCCTGTTTGACTCTGACAATCTTGGAGCAGTTTACGGGGCATGTATAGCAGGCTTTGTCCTTGACTACGATCCTTCTTCTCATGGTTTCAGCGTTGATCTTCTCGAAGCCTTGAAGTACGCCTTTGTGCCAGTATCTTGTTGGAAACACTCCTTGCAGATTAGCAACGTTGACTCCTCCTGGTGTTCCCCACGTTGGATATGCGGTTCCGGTTGAAGGAGTTTCCTTGACGGTTTCAAGTAGCCCTCTCAGGAACTCAATTAGCTCATCGATCTCTGCAACTTCAACGGGGTGGGTTCCTCGTACGGCAATCGCCTTAAGATTCTTTGATCCCATGACCGCACCAGGTCCACACCTTCCAGCCATTCGGGAGTAATCGTTCAAGATTGAAGCGAACTTCACCAGTTTCTCTCCTGCAACGCCGATACGTGCTACCTTGATCTCTGCATCTCCCAGCTCCTCCTTGATTATGTCGTTCGCTTCGAGGGCGTCTCTCCCCCACAAGTGCTCAGCGCTTCTAATCTCGGCTTGTTCATCATCTATCCAAAGATATACTGGTTTTCTCGCTCTCCCATTTATTATTAGAACATCAAATCCAGCTCGCTTCAACTCATCGCCGAAAGAACCGCCAGAACTTGAACTGGCATATATGCCGGTGAGTGGAGATTTGTAACATACAATGTATCCTTTGTGAGGCATTACGGTTCCAGTTGCTGGACCCGTCGCGAAGATCAGTTTGTTGTCCGCCCCCAAGGGGTCTACGTGCTGTTTCAATTCGTTGTAGAGGAGGTAGGTCCCGATTCCTTTGCCTCCCAGCCACTGTTTCGCAAGCGCTTTGGCTAAGGGCTCCGTTGCAGCCTTGCCTGCGGATAGGTCAACTCTCAGAATTTTGCCAGCGTATGAGGGTAATGCATCGCTCATTTAGCTCTCAACTGCAGTTTCATCTATGCAGTTGATTTCCTTAGAAATGGTGTTACTTTAAGGTTTGGAACATGTCTACCATGACGTCAATCTTAAATTGTGAATGAGAATACTCAATATGACCTGCTATGGCGCGTATTCTGGTTTTGGGCGGAGGGGGTGCCCAGGGATCGGCCGCTGTTATGTGGTTGGCTAAGGATCCGCAAGTGTCTGAAGTGGTTTGTGCTGATCTGAATATTGAGCGGGCCAGGCAACTTACTGGCAACTTGGAGGGTGATAAGGTGCATCCGCAGCGTATTGACGCTTGGAAACCTGATCAAGTATTCGAGGCTTCGAAGGGAGTTGATGTAGTAATCAATATGGTAGCGTCGTGGGTTGGCGAGCGAAGCCCCACCTTGAACGTAATGGATGCGGCCCTCAAGAATGGAGCACACTATGTGGACGTTGCCACTGCATTGCGTGAGGAGGAGGACGAAATGCTGAAACTGAGCAGCACCTGGGATGACGCAGGATTAACCGCCATATTTGACCTGGGGAAAACCCCGGGCATAACGAATATTCTTGCAAGGTACGCGGCTGACAAGCTTGACCATGTGGATGAAATACGCGTGAAAACCTGCCTTGATGTGATGAGCAAGAAGGAATTTCTTGTGATGTGGTCCCCAATAGCCGCAATACCCGGATGGTCATCAGCGGGATTGGTGTATGAGAATGGAGAGTACAAGAAATTCCCCCCGTTTAGTGGAGAGGAGACGTATACTTTTCCAGGCGACCCTCAGGGCCCATGCAAAGGTTATCTGGCGGACCATGAAGAAATCTGGACACTGCCACGCTTCATCAAGAATGTTTGTTATGTGGAGTTCAAGCACTACTCTCACAGGCTGCAGACCTTCAAGACTCTAGGTGAGCTCTTTGGAAGTGAGGAGCCAATAGATGTTAGGGGTGTCAAGGTGGCTCCACTTGATGTTCTGATCAAGGTGATTCCGCCGCCGGCAGAATTGCCCGAGAAGATTGACGCTGGCATAATAGATAACGCATACTCCTGCTGCGTAGTAGAGGTTAAGGGAGAGAAAGCAGGCAAAGAAAGACAATACACTCTCAGCTGCCCTACAAGCCTCGGAGAGGTGGATGGAATATTGCCAGGCACGCAACCCGAATCCATTCTCGTGGGTACGCCTCCAGCAGTCGCGGCCGCGATGCTAGTCCAGGGAGAGATAAAAACCAGAGGGGTCATGCCTCCTGAATGTCTGAATCCGGAACCATTCCTCGCCAATCTGACGGCGAAAGGCATACGAATATACGAGAGAGTAGAAAGACGCCTAGGCTGAGAGCTGAAGCCCGAGCCCGCTTCACAAGGCACACGTGCGTCGCCTTGACAGAAGAACGAAATAGGAAATTATATAAAGCAATCACGTAATCTTTCTGCACAACGCCAACGTTAAGGAGATGGTACAATGCCGGAGAGTATTCTGGATAGACTTAAGACGGCTGTTTTGAAGTATGATGTCGAAGGAGCAGTCGAAATTGCCAACGACGTCATCAAGACCGGTTTCGACCCACTTAAGGCGATTGAACAGGGCTTGGGAGAGGGCCTTAGGATTGTTGGAGAGAAATTCGAAGCTGAAGAAATCTTCCTCCCAGAGCTGATGATAGCAGCTCAAGCAATGAAACAATCGCTGGCGGTATTGAAGCCAGCATTAGCAGAGGGAACATCGATCAAGGCCGTAGGTAAGGTAGTCATCGGGACTGTTGAAGGTGACATACACGACATCGGAAAAACCATCGTAGCCGCGATGCTTACTGCAAGTGGCTTCGAGGTCTACGACCTAGGCTGTGATACCCCAACATCAAAGTTCGTTGAGACAGTGAAGGAGGTCGAGGCCGACATAGTAGGAATGTCAGCTCTGCTGACGACAACCATGCCAAAGATGACTGAAGTGATTAATGCCCTCAACAAGGTCGGGCTTAGGGATAAGGTGAAGGTGATCGTAGGCGGGGCTCCTGTCTCAGGGGCTTGGGCAAAAGAGATCAAGGCCGACGCCTATGCTGAAGACGCCATAGCAGCCGTTAATGTTGCCAAGAAGCTACTGCAATAATAAGAATGAAACGCAGAAAGATTTTCGAGAAACGGCGCGCAAAAGACCATTCGAACATTCAGCTTACGCAGGGGAATACCAGCAAAGTTGATAGGTTTTGACACAATATCCCAGCTCCCCTCATGCCGTATCCTAAACAGGGAATCGCTGGACGCTATTCATCACGCCACCCTTGAGGTTTTGGAGAAGACTGGAGTTATTGTCGAAAGCGATGAAGCTCTTGGAATACTGGATGAAGCAGGATGTACTGTGGATCATCGACGGCATCTTGCCCTGATCCCCCCCACCTCGTAGAAGAAGCACTGGCGAGAAAGCCAAAGAGAATCACCCTTAATGCAAGGAACCCCGAGAACGATCTTAAATTAGACGGCAGCCACATGTTCCTGTGTACGGATGGAAGCGGAACACATACCATTGATTTCGAGACTGGAGAGAGAAGACCCTCAACCAAAGAAG
>CP070826.1:350213-354390 GCA_020344435.1 Candidatus Bathyarchaeota archaeon
CTCAGCAATTCCTTATCGTCTACTGCTTTCACTGGCTTTTCCATGGTCTTCAGGGAGTCATAGCACATCATTTGCATCGGATTGTCTATCCAAGCCGTGGTGTCACGCTCGATATCCGCCCAAGAAACCGTGTTGAATTGGTCGACATTAATCTCTCCCGTTGGCTGGTGATGATGAACGATTTGTGAGGGAGTGCGCCAATTTAGATGATCCCATTTGATCACCTCTCCCGGCAACCACCGTAAGAACTCGTGAATTCCGCTCTCTGGCCAGTGGTGCTCTCCAAAGGTCTCGTAGTCAACGAAGAGCGTTATTGATTGTCCATTGGTGGCGGCCAGCCAGCTTGCGTATTTTTCTGCGGTGAGAGGTCCTTCCTCCCATGATGGTGAGGAGAAGCGGAAGCCCACGTCATCTGAGAGGCGGTAGTTGCGAAGCAGAACTCGCAGTTCAGAATTCTTTGCCTTATAAACATAATTTGGGCTTCTCCCATCCAAGATCCTTTCAATACCCTCTGTAACCGTGGCTTCATAGCCGAGACCCTCCACTGTTCTGGCAATGGCATTGTTGTAGAGGCACTCTGTGTTCTCTACAACCCTTGGCTCATAGTTGAACAGATCCTTTATGAGCTTGTGATGCATCCTGATCTGCTCGACAAACTCTGACCTGTCTATTCCATACAGGCTGGCAAGGGAGTGATAGTATGGCTGAGCGAGAAACTCGACGCATCCAGAATCCGCAAGATCCTTGAAGGAGTCCAGGAGATCCAAGTTCCAGAGTTGGCAATGTTCTAGGAAGACCCCGGAAATACCGTATGTAACCTTGAACTTCTTATGATCTCCCTTGTATCTGTCAATCTGTTCTAGAATGATATTGTTTGAGGGGAAATAGCATTTTCTGGCTGCTCTGTCAAAAACGTGGCGATTGAGATTATTGTCGAAATAGAGGTCAAATAGGTCCTTTCTGGATACGGACTTACAAGTGGTTAGGTCTTGTTGGAAGTTGCGGTTGAGCCTGAATGGTTGATGGATCTCGAAGATGAAGCAGATATCTGTCACTCGCACAACCACACTTGCAGGTATAATAGCAGTTCTGGTTATTTTACGAAAGCAGAGTGTAATTTTCCTCTATTTAATCTATTCTTAGCACTGCTAAGTATTGAGGATAAGTTCTGCGAGTGAGCTTTAGGTGGCGTGAGCGTGGGCTTCCCTAAACGGCGGGTCGATGAGCTATCTTTTCACTCTCTCCACGCTCAAGACTTAATGTCTTCAAGCGCCTGAGCAGCTTTCTTCTGTCCAACGCCAAAATGCGCTCTATCTCCTTTTGCTTCTCCACAAGAATTAGCTCCTCAAGCTTGGCAATGAGTTTCTTTGATTCATTCGGTTCTAGAGGGATATTGATGTCTTTTCGATGTGGGATTGTTATCTTTACTTGCCCTTTGTCATCCTGCTCCACTGATTCTATGTCCTTGAGGGCAACATCGAGTGGGATTACATTCTGGAAGAGGAAGCCCAAGCTGCCTCTAAGCATCGGGTTCTCTTCCACGAAACTTTCAAACTTCTTCTTAGTGCCCTCTTTCAAGTCTACTTCCAGCAGGTTTTGGTGGAGTTTGATCGTGAAATTTGGTTTGTCAATGACCATAATCAGATCTTCATCTGTCATCTTAATCCCTATATTCCACTTATTAATGACAGATTAAAACTTGTCGTTGCCACCGCGGGTATAGATTTGAGAAGCGAGTCTACGGCAGCCGTCACCGGCATAACTTGCGAGTCTTGAAACCGCTTGCATGCGTGAGTGGGACCTATTTGAACCACTTGTCTTGTTTGACTGTATGAACCGTGATTTGCTGCTCTCTGCCACAATTCTGGCAGACACACTTCTTTTTGACGTCTCTAAACCATTCTGTCCCGTTGCTGTATGGGTCTGTGCAGAAGGTTTCAAGCATTATGAGGTTGCCTCTACAGCGTTCACATCTTTGCGACATCTTCCATCTTCTCCCTAATAGCAGGTCTTAGTGAGAACGGCTTACACGTATATATAGTTTGGCAATCTGGGATGCGACGCAAGACGATCGAATTAGCGCCTGTATTCGAATGTTAGTGCTTGCCTGCGTGGCCGAAGCGTTAATTCTTAAACCTGCAATCTACACCATGCTAATGCATATTGCAGTCCTTTTCTTTGGGATGTGAAGTATGAAAACGAGAATAGAAGTTGAGCCTGAACTGATTGAAAAGCTGGAAGATATCATTGGAAATGAATGGGTAGTGACTGACAAAGAGGTCATGCTGGACTACGTTGCGGATGAGACAGCGCCAACTGTTTGTCCTGAGCCTGCTGCAGCTGTGGTTCTGGTCAAGCCCGATACTTCCCAAGAAATATCAAACATCCTTAAGCTTGCCAATCAATGGAAGACTTTTGTCTTTCCACGAGGGGGCGGAACAGGATTGGTAGGAGGCTCTGTCCCCACTGAAAACGGTATAATCCTGTCATTGGAAAGAATGAATAGGGTAATTGAGCTAGATCGCCAAAACCTAATGATTGTAGTCGAAGCAGGAGTAACGCTTGAAAAGCTCATGGAAGCCGCAGATGAAGCCAACCTCCTATTCCCTCTACATCCTGGAGATGAAGCGGCCCAGGTGGGAGGACTTGTAGCCTGTAACGCTGGTGGAGTCAGAGCGGTTAGATATGGCGTTATGAGGAACTACGTAAAAGGCATAGATGTTGTGCTCCCTACTGGCGAAATACTGAGCCTTGGAGGAAAAACACTCAAGAACGTTGCGGGATATGATCTGATGCATCTGATTGTCGGAAGCCAAGGAACATTAGGAGTCATAACAAAAGTCATCCTCAGGCTCTACCCCAGATTCAAAGAGACCGCAACTCTGATAATACCCTATGAAAGCCGTCACAAAGCCCTAGAAACAATACCGAACGTTCTGCGGGAAGGGATCACACCGCTGGCAATAGAATACATGGAGCGAGGGCTGATGGAAGAATCAGCAAAGAAACTGGGAAAAGAATGGCCCGTGAAGCGAGGAAAAGCGTCTCTTATGATCATAGCAACAGGAAATAGCAAAGAAGAGGTGTACCTAGAAGCTGATAGGATCGACAAAATCGCCGAGCAATATGATGCCATTGATACCTTGGTCGTTGAAAACAGAAGAAAGCAGAATGACATCTTAAGCATACGAAGCAACATCTACCTGACCTTAAAACCGTACATAATGGACGTTCTGGACGTAGCCGTTCCTCCAGCCAATATGGAAAAACTCATGGATGAACTAGACGAGATCGCAGCAAGATACGGTATGTATCTACCCATGGTGGGGCACGCGGGAGATGGAAACCTGCACCCACACGTTCTAATGAAGAAAGCAGGAGGAGCGAAGGAAGAAGATCTTGAAAAGGTGAAGAGAGAAATATACAGCGCAACTCTTAGCTTAGGCGGAACCATAACAGCGGAACATGGAATAGGAAAAATCAGGACTAAAAGCCTCAACGACTTCCTAGACAAGAAAACAATAGGAATAATGAAGAAGATAAAGCGAGTCTTTGATCCAAACAACATACTTAACCCCGGCACAATCATATCTTGATACCCACATCATCTCTAATACCCAGCGACGCGGTGCTTCAGCAGTTTTGCGTAGCGGGAACTGAAGTGCTCTATCTTTTCTTTGTTGCTAAATCGATAATCAAATCTCCAAAGACGATGATGATGAATACGAAGACATATAGGGCGCAATGTTCAAATCCAATCCTCTGCCCCTTGAGATAGGTGCTTTCGATGGCTGACAACGATGGGTTGACTCGAGAAGTCATAATTCAAACTCTTATAGACGCCTTGATACCCCTTGATTACGTCCATACCTTCTGGGAAGGAGGTGCTGCAGCCTTCAATCGAATCGACGAATGGTCTGACATCGACCTCTATATCGTTGTGGATGATGAGAACGTTGAGGCGGCATTTCTTGCGGTCGAGAAGACCCTGAGCAGCTTATCCCCGATAGAACAGAAATATGAGATACCTCAACTGCCATGGCCAGATTTGTTTCAAGCCTTCTACAAACTGAAGCACGCAAGCAAGTATCTAGTCATAGATCTTGTAATCATGAAGCTCAAAGCGCGGGAGAAGCTTCTGGAACCTGAGATACATGGAAACGCCACCTTCTACTTC
>CP070826.1:354490-358659 GCA_020344435.1 Candidatus Bathyarchaeota archaeon
GAGTAGACCATAATATTATTAATATTCCTATGTATTAGTTCGCAAATATGACACAAACATGAATGGACCTCTCTTAATAAAACTTTCTGCGGCGATAGAAGCCCTACAATAAATGTAGTATTTTCGGAATGTTTATGTTTTTCTTATGTGATTAAGACCGTCACGAATGAGTTGCTGTCTAGATTTCCAGAGTGCTGGGGAAGAGGTGGCTGAGGTGCCTAAGCGAGTCTATGTAAAGAGTTTTGGGTGTCCGAGTAGCAGGGCTGATGGGGAGGTTATGGTTGGGTGTCTCTCGGAGGCGAGATATGAGGTCGTTGATGAAGTAGAGGATGCCCAGGTTCTGATCTACAATACCTGTGGAGTGAAGTCACCCACTGAGAATCGAATGATGAGTCTGCTGAAAAGGGCGCCGAAGGACAAGAAACTCGTGGTAGCTGGCTGTCTTCCTTTAATAAATACTGAGAGGTTGAGGACTCAGTTAAATTATGATGGGCTTGTCGGTCCCGGGTTGGGTTGTGGAATTGTTGATGTTGTGAGAGCTGTCTGCCGGGGGGAGAGAGTTGTGCTGTTAAAGAGGGATTGTATGCCAAGTCTGGATTTGCCTCGGGTTGCTGTCAATGAAGTTGTTGGTGTGGTACCGATTAGTCAGGGTTGTCTAGGCTCGTGTGCCTATTGCTGTGTTAGGTTTGCTAGGGGGCAATTGAGGAGTCATGGCGTTGCGGCGGTGGTTGAGAGAGTAAAGAGAGATCTAGACTCTGGTGCCCGGGAGATTTGGCTGACTTCTCAGGATACAGCTTGTTATGGAAGCGATATTGGAACTGGGCTTGCTGAGCTGCTGAGGGCGGTGTGCAAAATTGATTCTGACTTCTTTATTAGAATTGGAATGATGAATCCAGATTTCGCTTTGGAGATGCTGGATGATCTAGTTGAGAGCTATAAGGATGCCAAGGTTTTCAAGTTTCTGCATTTGCCAGTCCAAAGTGGTGATGATGAGGTTTTAGGGCGTATGAATCGTTTCTACACTGCGGAGGATTTTCGGAGGATTATTGAGCGTTTCAGGAGTGAGTTTCCAAGGATCACTATAGCGACTGATGTTATTTGTGGTTTTCCCGGTGAGAGCGAGAAGGCTTTCGAACGGTCTATGGAACTTGTAGAGGATATTCAGCCCGACATCGTCAATGTGTCGAGGTTCTTTCCAAGACCCAGTACCGCTGCGAAGGGGATGGTACAGTTGCCTGCGTCAGTCGTGAAAGGTAGGAGTGGGAGGATGAGTCGTTTGGCTGGGTGGAGTTCTTGCGCGAAGAATGAGAGTTGGTTGGGTTGGGAAGGACGAGTTATTGTTGATGAAATAGGCAATAGGAGCGGGTCTTGGGTTGGCAGGAATTTCGCCTATAAGCCCGTGGTCCTGAGGGATGAGGGGGTTTTGTTGGGGAAATTTGTTGATGTTAGAATTGTTGGGGCTTCTGCAACATATTTGAATGGTGAAATCTGCGATTAGATAAAAGGATGATAAGCAGTCGCGTGCACACACACGCCCTTACAACGCTTACCATTACAAGAAATTGACTCCCAGTCTGTGTTTTCGCCATAATCTCGTAAGTGGTGTCGATATGTTTTTCAGATGGTTTGCTCCATTGTTAGGGTCGAGAAAGGAGAATCCAGATGCCACCATCATCCTTTCATAGCTGGTTCCTTTTACTGCTCTCTCTCAACATCTTCGACATACTGACCACCATACCTGCCTACGAAGCTAACCCCGTAACACTGTATCTCTGGCAACGGTTAGGCTTCTCTCAGACTGCCTTGCTCAAAATCGGCTTAGTAATATTCTTCGAATTGCTCTTCATACTCGGTCAGAGAGTGGTTGGTCAAAGAGAGCGTGAGTTCACCCAGAACATCTTTCTGTGGCTCTCAAAGGTTCTCGTCGCCTTCTACCTCTTTGTGGTTCTAATTAACGTAGTGGTTTTGTCTCAGTTCTGATGCCCAGCACTGTTTCGCCTGCGCTTAGCCCTCTTTTTCAGATGCATCCTCCAACTCAAAGCCATAGTCTTCGGATGAGAAGCTCTAGCCTCATTCAACCGTCCTATTGCGGTGTTCTCTGGCGCGTTCAAGACGATTTCAGGCTTGGAGTATGCCTCCTTCGAAATCTTCCCAACCACCTCAACAAACCTATCCAGCTCCTCCTTCTCAAAAGCTTCAGTTGGCTCAATCATCAAAGCCTCTCTGACAATATGCGGAAAATACGTAGTAGGTGCATGTATACCAAAATCAAGAATTCTCTTGGAAACATTCACCGCCCGAACCCCAGTTTCTCTAAACATCTCCTCCACACTGACAACGCACTCATGTTTCCTGAGGCGACCCTTGGCATAGGGAACGTCAATCCCACGAATCTCCTTCAGCCTCTGCAGGAGATAATTCGCATTCAAAACTGAAACCTCTGCTACCTCCTCTAATCCCTCAGCACCCATACTCAGAATATAACCAAACGCTCTCAACAAAACACCAACATTCCCATAGAAACATCCTATCTTCCCTACACTGTTTGGCTTGTCATAATCTAAGTAGTAGTTCTCTCCATCAAACCCTACCCTCGGAATTGGCAAGAACTGTTCAAGCTCCTCTGAAACCCCTATCGGACCAGCTCCAGGTCCACCCCCCCCATGAGGCGTCGCAAAGGTCTTGTGAATATTCATGTGTACAATGTCGAAGCCCATGTCGCCAGGCCTAACTTTTCCAAGAATTGGATTAAGATTCGCACCGTCATAATAGAGAAGCCCACCCGCTTCATGAATAATCTTGGCGATTTCCTCAATGTTCCTTTCAAAAACGCCCAGCGTGTTTGGATTCGTCAACATCAACCCAGCGGTACGCTCTGAAACCGCCTCTTCTAACGCCTCAAGATCGACATAACCATTCTCATCTGATGGCACAACGACAACCTGAAATCCAGCCATGGTGCCACTTGCGGGATTTGTCCCATGAGCTGCATCTGGAACTATGAGCTCCGTTCTCTCCGTAAGATCGTTGTTCAGTTTATGATGCGCCCGCATAGTCAACGTGCCCAAGAACTCTCCATGCGCACCAGCAGCTGGCTGCAAAGAAACCTCATGTGTTCCAGTAATCTCAGCCAACCATCCAGAGAGTTCATACAAGATCCGCAGGATGCCCTGAACTGTCTTCTCATCCTGATATGGGTGGATCATACCCATAGATGGTGAGCTGGCGAGAGCATCATTGATTTTCGGATTATACTTCATCGTGCAGCTTCCAAGCGGATACAAGCCCAAGTCAACACAATAGTTCATCTGAGAAAGGCGAGTATAGTGTCTCACAACCTCCACCTCGGACAGTTCTGGCAGGCAAGGCGGCTTCCTCCTCCTCAAGTTCGCTGGCAAAAGTTTCAACGGATCACCTATAGCCCTCTTGATCTCGTCTTCCACACCTGACACAACGTGACCCCTTCTCCCCTTATGACCCAACTCGAAGATGGTCGGTTCATCCCAACGTGCCTGCCTAAACAACTATGACTCCCCTCTCACAACCCATTTCAAAGCCAAAACAAGGCGGTCAATGTCCTCCTTAGAGTGCATCTCAGTGACACAATAGAGTGCAGTCTCCCCCAATCCTAGAAACTCCCTACTAACGTCCTTCCCGCCATGAACCCGACGCTTCAGAAGTCCTTCATGCGCCTCCTTCACCGTCCTTCTAGCCCCATCGAAATTCACCGTGAATTCCTTAAAATGTGGAGCCTTAAACACAGGGGCCTTAACCCCCTCAATATTCGCGATAGCCTGCATCGCATAGTTCGCCTTGCTCATTATGACCTGCCCCAACTTTTTCAGCCCATTCGGTCCCAGCAGACTGAGATAAACTGCAGCAGCAATGGAGCACAGCGTTTCGTCTGAGCATATGTTGGACGTCGCCCTCTCCCTCCTTATGTGTTGCTCTCTGGCCTGTAAAGCCATGCAAAACCCTCTCTCACGCCCCTTAACAGTCGTGGTCATACCTACAATACGCCCAGGCATCTGCCTGATTAGTCTCATATCATCTCTGCAAGCGAATATCCCCAATAAGGGTCCGCCATAATTCATCGGACTCCCGAACGGTTGCCCCTCTCCAACAACTATATCCGCACCATACTCGCCAGGCGGTTCCAACACGCCGAG
>CP070826.1:358759-362919 GCA_020344435.1 Candidatus Bathyarchaeota archaeon
CTTTGGGATCTTCTTCTCGATCTTTTTTTCGGACTTGGGGGGATGTGTTCTTCGGCCGCCAACCGTGCTGGGGGCAAAGGCGGCGCGTCTGCCTTGCTTGACTCTTGGGATTCGTGAGATTCCCAGGCCTACGCCTCGGGATTCGGCCGTTGTTCTTTTTCCGGCGTTGGGGTCTCTCCCCTGCGGTTGGAAACGGTGGGATTGAAGCGCAATGACCGCCCGTTTTATCACGTCTGGTCTTACTGGAGTTTTGAAGATTTGGGGGATGCGGGTTTTGCCCGTGGCTTCGCCATTGATGTCAAAGATTTTTGATGAGTTCTTTCCCATTCTCCGATAACCTCGCTTAGCCTTGTGGTGACTCAAGCGATATCTGGGTTAGCTTCGGGGGCGCCTCTGGAACCTCTTTTGGAGGGCGAAATGGGTATCGCAGTCGAATGAGGCGTTTTGCTGGTCCCGGTAGGCTTCCTTCCATCAGGACGTATGTTCCTCTGACGAGGCCGTAGCGGAGGAATCCTCCTTTAGGAGAGATCTCCTTTCCGTCCGCGCCGATTTTCAGAATGCGCTTGTTGTATTCTGTACGTTGGAAGTAGCCCATCTGTCCTGCTCTTGGGACTGTGTATAGGACTCTCGTGGGGTGCCATGGGCCGATCACCGCCACGCCCCTCTTTGTCTTTCGAGACTTACGTGGTAGAATCTTTACGCCCCAGCGCTTCACTGGGCCTTGGAAGCCTTTTCCCTTCGTTACCGAAATGACATCGACGAATTGGCCTTCTTTGAAGACGTTTATTACAGAAACAGTCTTTCCAAGCAGTTTCTCCGCGTACTCGAACTGCTCTTGGATAGAACCCCCACCAACTTTGATCTCCATCAGATCGGGTTTCTTCTTTGGAACACCCGCAGCCATTCTTGGCTGGGTGGCAACTTCCAAGCGGAACTCTTCAATCCTATCGAGGTTGTCCTTCATCTTTCCAAGGGCATTTTCAGGGTTGAAGTTTTCCGGGATTGTGAATACTCGCTTGAGATCTTTGGGTGCATCTTTCATCCAAGCTTCTGTGAACGTATGCCGATTTGATTGTCTTCTGATGTAGGCTTTCAGGGCACACGCTAGTATGGGCGGAGCGTCAACAACTGTGACTGAGTGCATTACTTCTTGACCGAATGTTGGTGAGCCTTCCCGGTCATCTATCAAGAAGACATGGGTCATCCCAGCTTTGTATCCTGCAAATCCCAGTAGGACTGGGCCTTCCTCTACTATTGGCCAGTTGCGGATTCTGGCGACCTCTCGTGCAGCTCGTCCTCTGGGCAGATAGGCTAGAGAACCGCGTCTCGGTGCGTGTTTCTTTCGGTGACCCATTATGAAGCCTTCAGGCGAGGATAGTTGCGTCTTCTTGAATAAGAATGTTGAGTTATAAAGGTTGCGAATCCATTCCAGAAGGCAACTGACAAGTGTGAATCAAATCATAATTGAAACCTGAAACGCATACACGCGAAGATTATGTCAGTCATCCAATGCACGCATATCCCCACATCTGCATTGCAGTATCTGCTTGGTTGCGGGAATGCACAGTAAATGTTATGAGTGTATAATGAAGAAGAGCCTGCTAGAGGTATATCGTTGAAGAAGTTCGATGTAATCGTGGTTGGTGCAGGAACAGGTGGATGCTTGGCCGCGAAGATCGTAGCAGATGCAGGACTTGACGTCTGTCTAGTTGATCGGAAGAAGAAGGAAGAGATTGGAGAGAAGGTTTGTGGGGACGCCATCGGGAAGCATCACTTCGATGATCTCGGAATAGATTATCCAGCAGGAGAAGAGCTGGAGCGCAGGATGATGGGTGTCAGGATACATTCCCCTGATAGGAAGAACGTGTTTGAAGTAAAGGATCAGAGCCTCTATGGGTTCATCATCAACCGCCGCCTTTTCGGACAAAGACTGCTGAAAGACGCTATTGATGCCGGCGCCACGTTACTCGAGTCCTCTCTCGCTTTAGAACCGACAATAGAAAACAATTTCGTCACTGGAATCTCTGCAAAGAACTTGAAGACAGAAGAGAAGCTGGAATTATCCAGTCAGATTGTCGTGGATGCAAGTGGTTATTCAGCGGCTCTACGAAAAAAGCTCCCCTCCGAGATTGGTGTCCAGACAGCCATCAACATCAAGGATGTATGTGTCGTCTACCGTGAGATCCGTGAATTGAGAGAACAAGTATCTGAACCGAACTTCTGTGAGATATACCTCAGCCAAGAGTGGGCTCCAGGAGGCTATTCATGGTTCTTCGCGGAAAGCGGGAAGAACGTCAATGTGGGCTTGGGAGTTGCAATGTCTGGAGATTTCCCGAAACCAAAAGACCAGTTTCACAAGAACTTCCTATCTCTCCCATTATTCGATGGTTCATCGCTCATCGACGCTGGCACATGGTATGATCCGACGAGGCGTCCGCTTGATTGCATGACGGGAAATGGCGTTGTGATTGTTGGAGATGCAGCCTGTCAAGTGAACCCGATTCATGGTGGTGGAATGGGGCCCTCAATGAGAGGTGGAGCCGACGCCGGAGAGACAATACTTGAGGCAATTGAAAGAGGAGACGTAGGTAGAGACGCCTTATGGCCGTACAACATTAAGTATATGCATTCTTACGGAGCCAAACAAGCAGGTCTAGACGTCTTTCGCCTTCTGCTTCAGAGACTGGGAGATGCGGGCTTAAACTACGTGATGGAACATCGTCTAATCACGGAAGAAGACCTTCTCAAGGCTAGCATGGGAGGAGATGCGCGCCTGAATATCACAGAAAAGACTATCCGGCTTTTCAGGGGACTGAGAAAACTCAGCTTCCTAAAGAGATTGCGTGACGCCGCAGCCCTACTGAAGCGAGTGCGCCAGCATTATGAAGAATACCCTGCCTCAGCTCAAAGCTTCGAACCTTGGAGAAGAAAGGCACAAAGTATGATCGAGGAAGCAGAGAGATGGCAGAAACTGAGATAACCCACTTCTAAGAGACGAGAGGCTGCATATCCAGTATGCGTGTCGCAGCGTTGATCACAGGCGGCAAGGATTCCACGTTGGCTCTACATCGCGCTCTAAAACAGGAGCACGAGGTGAAGCATCTTGTGACTATGATTCCCCAACGAAGAGACAGCTGGATGTTCCACTCTGTCAACATACACTTGACCGATTTGGTAGCAGAGGCAGTTGGGGTCCCGCTGGTGAAGAGTGAAACATCAGGGATCAAAGAGGTGGAGGTCGGAGATCTCAAGAATCTGCTCGCGACTCTTGACATTGATGGAGTTGTGTCCGGCGCCATACTATCAACTTACCAGAAGACGCGGATCGACTCAATTTGCCGAGAACTGAATCTGAAGTCTATCGTCCCTCTCTGGTGTGAGGATTCTATGGCTCTTTTGAAAGAGATGATAGGCCTCGACTTCGAAACTATTTTCGTCGGGGTGTACGCACACGGTTTTGACGATAGTTGGCTTGGAAGAAGAATTGATTCAGTAGCGATACAAGATCTTGCCAGACTGAATATGCTGTATCAAGTGTCTCCAATCGGGGAAGGCGGCGAATACGAAACACTGGTTCTTGACGCCCCCATTTTTGAGAAGAGGATAAAGCTACTCCAGATTGAGAAGGTTTGGGAGGATCAAGCTGGATATCTACTTGTGAAGAGAGCTAAGCTCGTTGACAAGAACTGAAAAGATTCGCTCAACAAGCCGAGGATACCCACACAAACCTTCGCTTTTCCAATGTTTCCTCATGCGCACATCAGCCCGTTCAGCATTCGTTAATGATACGAATGAATGAAACTGTTTTCTCAATTCATAAAATTCATTAATGCATATGTGAATTCTCACACAGTATAAGGGGTTGCCAATTGAGCGAAGAACAGATTGGCTCAGTCGTGTTGGAAGAGGATAAGCGAGACCTGAATGCTGAAGTGACCTATACAGACATTGATAGACTGGAGATCGAAGACCGCTGTAGGGTCATGAGTCGAGAAGAGAAGATGCGTGAAGCCAGCAAACCGCTATATCTAATGCGATATGAATAGCGCTGGCATGCTCGCGAATCTGTCAATATACACACAAATGATTTTATCGCAGCCTACGTTAAGCCATATGAGATAGAATGGGCTTGTACACGACGGTAGACAACCCGTGTGAGC
>CP070826.1:363019-367041 GCA_020344435.1 Candidatus Bathyarchaeota archaeon
TCTTACGATTTTTTCGGATGGATTTTGCATCAATTAGAAGTTATTCAACTCATCAACACTCAGCGTCCCCATCTGATAGAGGAAGCACTATCAAGAGTTCAGACTGAGCAACGAGTGAGTATGTGTACTCCAGAAAGTGAGAAGAGATTTATTGAAGAACAACTCTTCCCTTGTTAGCCCGGAAAAGCCCGGTGGAGGTTTGGAGGATATCCTTTCCGCCGAATGTAGCGGTTAAGCATAGCGGGCTCTGGAAGAGGAGAATTTTCGTTCCTACCTCTTGAGAAACCCGTTGACGGGAGTTCGAATCTCCCCCGGGCTACCACCCACCATTCCATAGCAAAAGTTTCTTTGAATCAGGCATGCACGCTTTCCCGTTTCCAACTCTCATCCGCAGCTGATTTCTGCATGCTTCTAATGATATCCTAATGCAAAAAGCCATATGTTCAGACATAATCCGGCTCCAAGTGACGAAATCAAGATTAGAGAGGCAATAGTCTCCCTGTAGAAGTTGTAGCGTTCGCTGAGAACTATCATCGAAATGGCGACCGGCATGCCATGCATAAGTACCAGCGTAGATCGTTCTACATCGGGCAAACCAAACGCAATTGTGATGAAGAACGCTACAGCAGGCAAGAATACCATTCTCAGCAGGCTCAATCCGAAGGCTTCAGCAACGTTCGTGTATTTTCTACCATAGAGAAAGACGCCCAACATGAAGATGGCCACAGTAGAGGTTGTGCCTCCTAACATATGGAGTGGTGTCGAAATGACAAAGGGAAGATCCACTCCAATTAAAGACAGCAGGATACCAGAGAGAATTGACAAGATGAGGGGATTTCGTGAAAGCCTCTTCAAGACCCGTTTAAGCCCTTCCCATACCGAGGATTTTTCCAGCTGGTAGAGCTCAAGGACCGTGATGGATATGGTAACGCTTAGGGGTGAAATAGAGGCGGCTGATAATGTAGCAAGATGCTCTCCTTGAGTGGGGAAGGCGAACATAATGAAGGGGATGCCAAAGAAAGCCAAGCTGCCGAAGATGGTGCTCAGAATCAAAAGGTAGAGCGTCTTCTTTGGGAACCTTAACGCAAGGTGGAGAACAGTGAAGATGGTCAATGCCACTAGGATGGGGATACTTCCTGCAAATGCAAATCTGAGAGTTTCTCCGGTGAAATCCGTCTCCGCCATATTGACAAAGAATAGAGCAGGTAGGGCAAAATAGTATACATAGGCGCTGAGTACCCGTTGGTCACCAGATTCAAGAATTCCTCTCTTTCGCGCAATGAAACCTGCTCCGATCAGAAGGAGAATAGGAACTAATGTTCGTATGAGAATGTTATCGTTCAATGTCTCCTTCTCCATTATGATGTGTACGCTTCTAATCTTATGCTTCTTCCTATTATCTTGTGCTTGCATGAAGGTTTTTTATGGGTTTCTCTATCATTATGAGTCTTGGAGGTAACTGGTGGAATGGTTGATGTAGACGTGTTTGCTGATGATTGGGGGCCTGAAAAGGTTCTGCAAGTCAATGATTCTCACAGCGGAATGCGGGGGATCCTGGTAATAGACAACACAGCTTTGGGTCCAGGCAAGGGTGGAATAAGAATGACTCCCACGGTGAGTGTTGAAGAAGTCTTCAGACTTGCAAGAACCATGACTTGGAAATGCGCCGTGGCAGAACTTCCTTTTGGAGGGGCAAAATCAGGTGTAGTAGCTGATCCAAAGAAGATCGCGAAAGAGGAAAGGCTAAGTCTGATTAGAGCATTTGCCGTCGCGTTGAAACCCCTATCTCCAATCCAATACATCGCAGCTCCAGACATCAACACCGGAGAAGAAGAAATGGCTGCTTATGCTCTGGCAAATGGCTCTTTGAAGTCTTGCACAGGAAAGCCCGCCTTTATGTGTGTTAGACCTGGCGAGAAGTGTGGGATTCCTCACGAGTATGGATCAACTGGGTATGGTGTGTATCACGCAACAAGAGTCGCAGCAGAGCACATCAACCTTGACTTAAAAGAAGCGCAGATAGCTATCGATGGCTTCGGCAACGTTGGCTCCTTCTTGGCGAAGTATATCACTGAGTCTGGAGCAAATGTTGCGGCGGTGAGTGACAGCAAGGGATGCATATACAATCCAGATGGATTAGACTATGAAAACCTGAAGAATATCAAGGAAGAGACGGGGTCTGTAATCAACTATGAACCTGGTCAAATATTAGGCTATGAAGACCTCTTCGAGTTGCCAGTCGACATACTTGTTCCCGCATCCATTCCAGACGTGATTAATGAAAGAAACGTGAATAAGATTAATGCGAAACTTGTTGTGGAAGCTGCTAACATACCCGCAACACGGGAAAGTGAAGAGAAGCTGCATGAGAGAGAAGTGCTGGTTGTCCCAGACATTATCGCGAATGCTGGTGGCGTAATCTCATCTTACGCTGAATACAAGGGCGATAATCCGCAGAGAATGCTTGAGATGGTTGAAGAGAAGATCGTTAGAAATCTGAGATTGGTAATAAAGAAGGGTGAAGAAGAAGAGGTCACTCCTCGGGATGCTGCACTAAAGATTGCCAAAGACAGAGTTCAGGAAGCAAGGGATAAGAAGGAAACGCTCGAACTCTGAACTTGACCAGTAGACGCGCGAACCTGCCCTATTCAATACTGATGCGCCTATCCTCCAGGGGCACCGTGGAACGGAACATTCCTCCAGAGAACATCCCACCAGTCCTCCTCAGTTATAGTCTCTCCACGTACAAGAATTTCCAGCACTCTCTTCAGGAGTTTGTGATGTCTCTTTTCATCTTCCAATATCGCTTCTAGAAGGAGCTTGACCTTATCCTCTTCGATGGTGGGTACTGTCTTGCTGATCTTCTTGATGAGTTCTAACTCTACGTGTATATGCTCTTCCACGAGTTCTCTTTGCTTGTCGAGGTGTTCTTGTGTAAGCGCTGGAGAAACCTCCTTCAGCAGTCTGACTGCAGAACTGTATAGTTCTGCATGCTTCACCGAATCAAGGGATATGCCCTTCAAGACCCCCTGTACTACTGGATTCCTGATATCGACTAGAGACCTCTTTAGCGAATCCACAATCTTGTTTTCAACCTCAATCTGCTCCTTGAGAAAATTCAGCAATTCATCTTTCGAACCCAAGGGATTCACCTTCCTCATTGGGAAAGTGTGAGTTGAAATCATAAGTCTTTCGTCTCTCTTCAAAAGAAGATGGGCCGTCATGCTTGCTCAGCGCGTTGTTGCGTCTGATGATCCGAGAGATGGATTATGACATACGTCATATTTATTTTTTATGCACACATCACAAGAGGCCGCACAAGACTTCGACAGTATGTAGAAGATCATGGAACAAGTTCAGGGTATGCGTAGGGACGAAGAGAGAAAGGAGATAAAACCAGCGTCGCCTACGCATCCCCTTCATCTAAGTGAAAAGCGTTCCTAGACCATTTAAACTTACCTTTGATCACCTCTTGGAGAAGTCTCAACCTTTCCTTATTGACAAAGCAGAAATAACCCCTCCATCTACGATGTTAACAACTCTTGTCTGTCTCGTAGACAAGAGGGGAAGAGGTGTAACATTTGAGGGATGAAAACACATATGACGTGATTATAATTGGGTCGGGTCCTGCTGGGCTCACAGCTGCCATATACACTAGCAGATCAAGATTGAAAACGCTGACGATTGCCGGGAGCCTCTGGGGTGGACAGCTCATGCTCACGACGGAGGTCGAGAATTTCCCAGGATTCCCGGAAGGAGTCTTGGGGCCCGATCTTATGAACAAGATGCAAAGACAGGCTGAGCGGCTTGGCACCAAAATGCTGTTCAAAGAAGCTACTGACGCAGATTTTTCCTCAAGACCCTTCAAAGTGAAGGTGCAAGACCGCTCATTTGATGGGCGATCAGTGATAATCGCGACAGGGGCCTCCGCAAGATGGTTGGGTCTGGAGTCAGAGGCAAGGCTTCGTGGGAGAGGAGTCTCAACTTGCGCAACTTGTGACGCCGCTTTCTTCAAAGATAAG
>CP070826.1:367141-371157 GCA_020344435.1 Candidatus Bathyarchaeota archaeon
GCAGTACTATGACGTTGTTTTGATAGAGTTTTGGGTTGACGATGTTGGCACGATAGAACTTTGGAACACTTGGGTAGTTGCCTGGATCTACATATATATCATAGTCTCTCTGGCGAGTGAATTCATACAAAGCTTCTCGGCGAGTGCTCAAGAAAGTCCTTACTGTCTCTTCTGCCTCGTACCCTGCCATTGCTAGAAATGCAGCTAAGAGTGTAAGATAGAAGATTGTGAAGGGATCTTCATAGGGTCTTTCAACATCCTCTTTGAATCTTTGAAGGAAGGGAGCTGTCGCTTCAAGGAAAACTGGCATTCTTGTATGTAAGCCAAGTTGGACAAGCTTAGGTACGACATTTTCAAAGAACGTCTCTTTGGAGCCATGTATAGTGTAGTAGGCATGCTTGTAGTGTTTTGGCACAGCAATTGGCTGACACCGAGAGAGCCACAACTTGACTGGTTTGCTATCGAGCAGTTCTGCTGACAGTCTGTCAAGGTCATAACCTTCCACGTCTCTGCCTAATTCCAAAGCTGTTCTATATCGAATTGCAGGGCCACCACTTTCCATCAGCCAGTGGACGAGTTCGCTCCTATTCATCGGCATCATTGATTCCATCCATGTGACCTGTAAACTCTCTAGCTTAAGTTTCCTAGGACTTGTGAAGAACTGGAACTAGAGCGCAAGAGAGCCTCTATCTAGGATGATCGTTATATCAATGTTCCACTCTTATTCAGGGTATATCATTTGCTTCAAAGGCCCAACTAATAGTGAGGTTATCACCCGCAAATCCCAATTTTAGAAGCCTTAGGTGAGTGCTTGGAAGACTCAGGCTGTGATTCCAGAATCTTTAAGATGCAGACATAAATCACATGTTAAGTGAAAGGAGAACTGCTGGAAGACATGAGAATCACTCAGAAAAGGACTATGAGCAAGATGCAAGTTCTTTGGCAGTCGCTTTCGCTGCTTCTAATTGGCCTCTTGGCTTTACCATATGGCTCTCATATTGCGGGTGAGAACGGCTTTGCCAGCATGCTGAATGATGGTTGTTTTGGAGTCAGCACTAGGATACCAGGGGTGGATGGAGCCTTTGCCGTCGTTGCCATTGATGACATCGGAGGAGTCTACGTAGCTTATCAGAGTTGGATTGAAATCAGTAGTGTCTACTTTGTACATGTCTATTTTGCTTATTCTCATGATTATGGAGAGAGTTGGAGCGAAAGCTTCAGAGTTAACGATAACGAAAGCTCTTCAGTTGTATGCGACAGCCCAAGCATAGCGGTTGACCCGAATAGTGGACACATATTCGTTGCTTGGAAGGACAACAGAACTGGAGAAGCTAAAGCATACATAGACAGATCTGTGGATCGCGGTGTCTCCTTTGGCTCTGATATCATGGTCTATGACTGGCCCTACGACTACATCTTCTGGGGGTTGCCTTACACAGTCAACATTGAAGTCGGTGGTGACGGAGAGGTATACGTCGCATGGATCCTGTACAATGGTTCCAATTTTAACGACTGCGATATCTTCTTTGCGTCGTCCACAGATGGCGGCCAGACCTTCAACACTCCTACTAACGTCAATCCGATGGAAGGCGAAGCACGTCATAGGCATCCTTGGATCGCAGTTGACGAAGAGAACGTAATCTATGTTGCCTATGGCATGAGGAACTCCACCTTTTCAGGCGCTTATCTGGCGAGGTCGCAGAATGGAGGCTCCTCGTTTGAGACACCTGTCAAAGTTAACGACGATTCCACAATGGGATACCGTGGAGGAACTCAAGTTGTCATATCAGCAGACGGAAGAATCCACGTCGTGTGGACTGATGGCAGAGCTGGAGATGGAGCACAATACTTAGACATATACTACGCAACCTCTTCGGATGGAGGCTTATCTTTCGGTTCTAACGTCCGTGTCAACGATGATTCTATTGTGACTCCCCCAGGCTCACACCCGCACTTCACACGGGGTGGACAGGGAACACCATCGATAGTAACCGATAACGATTCGAGGGTTCACGTTGTTTGGGAGGACTTCAGGAACTTCGTGAATGAGACCACCTATTGTAGGGACGTGTACTATGCATCTTCAGAAGAGGGCGTCACATTCACAAAGAACCTCAGAGCGAACTCCGTTAACTCCAGCTTAGAGAGCGTAGATTGCGCAGACCCTAACATAGCTATTGACTCCCAAGACAATCTCTTCATAGTGTATTCAGATGTACAATCTGACGACAGCAATGACCACAAAATCTACTTCATGTTTGCTCCAAGATCGACGTGGAGCTGGACTACGTTTCTAGATTGGGCTCACTACCACAACTACACAGAGGTAACCACCATATTGTCAGGGCTGAATGACACATATCCAAATACTGTCGATGTTTTCGCAATCAGCCAGAGCTGGCAAAATCGGAACATTCATTGCATACGTTTGACTAACGAAAGTGATGGAAATCCAAAACCAGAAGTCCTCTTCGTGGGGTACCATCATGCCCAAGAGCAGATAAGCGCAGAGCTACCCCTCTACTACGTCGTTGACGCAGCCACAAATTACGGGTCAGACGAGAATACAACGAACCTTCTCAACACACGCGCGATCTATGTGATCGTGGCTTTGAATGTTGATGGTCTTGACTTGTTTGAATCTAACGATAGGCAAAGGAAGAATGCCCACGAAATAGATGAAGATAGTGACGGCCCAGTTGATGAAGACCCTCCTGAAGATCTAAATGGAAACGACCTCATTGAAATTCTGGTAAACCACACGGATCCCTACAATCCTGAATTTATGGAATATGAAGGAAATGACAACGACACAGATGGGGTAAATGGGGAAGATTGGATCGGCGGCGTTGACCTGAATAGAAACTATGCTGTTGACTGGGAAAAAGGTGTATCAGACCCGTCTTCACCAGTTTATCGAGGATCAGCCCCTTTCTCGGAAACGGAGACACAGGCAATCAGAGACTTAGCCTTGGAACACAATTTCACACATGCTATCAGTTTCCATTCCGGCCTCGAAGTGATAATCTACCCGTGGGGATGCACGGCGGATCCCACTCCTGATGACGCGAAATTCGTGGAAATCGCACAGGGTCTCTCAAACCTCACTGGAGACCTTCCATACGTTTCGCCTACCGTGATGTACGGCATATGGGACGATTGGATGTACGGCGAAGCCGGCGCCCTAGCACTAACTTGTGAGATATTCCAGAATCAGACCTGGATGGATGCCACTATAGGGCCTGGACCTTACCCCAACACCTCATGGTGGGGAGGAGAGAGGTGGCTATTCAATCCATTTCCAAGTGGCATTGAGACTGTAATTCAGCGATGGCTGCCTGTCTTCACCTATATCATAAACCTGGCGCGTCCACCCGATCTGGCAATTTCAAACATAGTCGCTCCCAAGAACGTCGTTGGACAAGGCTTCACCTTGAACGTGACAGTTGTCGTCGCAAACCAAGGCACCATGATTGAGGAAATAAACGTAACAGTATACCTCAACGACCAGATACTTGACTCCCTGTCATCCTCTGTGAAAGCTGGAGAATCAGCCTTCTGCGATTTTACATGGAACACATCAGACTTCTCCAAAGGCAACTACACAATAAGCGCTGTCGTAGACGCTGTCCCGGGTGAAGAGGACACAGCAGACAACACTCTCCTTGGCAGTACTGCGACAGTTACAATTCCAGGCGACGTTGATGGAGACAGGGACGTGGACATCTACGACATCGTCCGCATGGCCAACGTCTACGACATCTCCCAGCCGGATCCAAGATACGACCCGTACTGCGACATAGACAACGACGGAGACACAGACATCTACGACATCGTCATTGCAGCCAACAACTACGACAAAAGCTGGTAGCCAGCGGGGGAGTCTATGATGTTTTGTCTTGTTATCTGCTGATATCACCAAGCCAAGAATGTTATATCAACCTAAAGTCTGAAGTGTGGACGATTGCTTGCCACAGCCCTTCTGACACAGAGGCTAATCAACAGTACATAAGACA
>CP070826.1:371257-375243 GCA_020344435.1 Candidatus Bathyarchaeota archaeon
TAACCAGCTAATGCGTATCCTCCATCGCCAGTCTGAACCACAGACTCGGCAATGACAGAGTTTGCTCCTCTGCATGTTTTATTCCACTGCATAACTCCAGTTGAATTGGCCTTAACAAGCCAGTAATCATAGCATTCAGTGCTAGGTGACCATGTGTAACCAGCTAATGCGTATCCTCCGTCGTCTGTCCGAACCATAGAATAGGCAACGTCACTGTTTGCTCTGCCGTAAGTTTGATTCCACTGCATAACTCCAGATGAACCAGTCTTAACAAGCCAGGAATCGTGATCACCAGCACCATAGGAATTTGTGTAACCTGCCAGCGCGTAGCCGCCATCACTGGTCTGAAGAACAGAATGGGGGTAATCACTGCCAGCTCCGCCATAGGTTTGATTCCACTGCACAGCTCCAGATGAATCAGTCTTAACAAGCCAAAAATCGGGACCGCCAGCACCAAACGACAAGGTTTGACCGGTCAGCGCGTAGCCGCCATCACCAGTCTGATCAACAGAATGAGCGTAATCATCGCTAGCTCCGCCATAGGTTTGATTCCACTGCACAGCTCCAGATGAATCAGTCTTAACTAGCCAAAAATCGTTCTTGCCAGCACCAAACGACAAGGTGTAGCCCGCCAATGCATAGCCGCCGTCAATTGTCTGAACCACAGAACGGGCAACATCAGGATCTGCTCCTCCGTAAGCTTGATTCCACTGCATAACTCCAGACGAATCAGTCTTAACAAGCCAAGCGTTGTAGCCAGGAGTGCCAAAAGAAGAGGTCACACCGGTCAGCGCGTAGCCGCCATCACCAGTCTGAACAGCAAATTGAGCGTAATCACTGCTTACTCCTCCATAGGTTTGATTCCACTGCACAGCTCCAGATGAATCAACCTTAACAAGCCAAAAATCATAGCCGGTACTGGGAGACCCATATGTTGAACCAGCCAAGGCGTATCCTCCGTCACTTGTCTGAATTATAGACCGCCCAACATCGTCAAATGATCTTCCATATGTTTGATTCCATTGTGTGGCTGGTTCGCGCAATAATGCTATGTCATAGGCCTCGCTTATCGCTCTTTCTGTGATATATGTAAAAACAGGCAGCCAACGCGTAATTGTGCCTTCGATGTAATCCGGACCCGGATTGAAGAACTGTAAGACACCTTTCTCCCAGAAAGTGTCTGGGTCGGGTCCAAGCTCGTATTGCCATGCACTGTCGTTCTTGAATATTTCGCACGTAAAGGCGAATGTGCTTCGGTTGGCATACATCCAATCATCCCACGTCCCCGACATCGTATACAAATCGCAATTCTGTCCATGTGGTGCACCAACTAACGCCGAAAGGTCTCCAGCAATTTGTCTGAAGATTGCATCATCGACTGTCGGATCAGTAGTGTAACCCCATGGATATCCAATGACTTCTGTGCCTGAATGGAAGCTGATTCCATATCTGAAATCGTGAAGCAATGCCAAGTCTCTCATTGCTCGCGTCTCCGGTTCCGAGAAAGGAGCGGGGCCTCTATAGTCCTCGTCTTCTGGATATGGACTTCCGCTCTCTACCATGGCATCCCATTGGTAGCCATAGTTTCTGTTTGGGTCGACGCCTCCTATCCAGTCTTCGTTTGACAAGCCATCTGCGTCGTTGTCTATTCCTTCCCATTGTATAAAATCAAAGTAGGTTCCATTCCAGAAAATGAGGTCTTCTATATATCCATCTCCATCTTCATCATCGGGTGGATCTTCGTCCAACAGACCGTCTGCGTCCTCATCAAACGGATGAACATTCTTTCGTGCCCACTCGTTTGTTTGCAGGACATCAAAAGCATCAGCATTCAGCGCTATGATAATGTAGATTTCACAGTAGTCCAACATGCGTGTTATGGTCGCGTTGGCACCATAGCCGGTTGCCGCCTCTACTGCAAAGTAAAGAGGTAACTCAGCGCTTATGAGCTCACGAGCATGGTGGTACCCAACAAAGAGAACTTCGGGCTTTGAATGGGCATAGTTTTCATTTGTTAGCCTGACACAATAAATGTCTCGGTTCTCCCAGCTCTTGCCTATAGAAAACACATCTACGATATTTGGATATGTAGAGTTTAAGTGGAGCAGAGTCTCAATGATTTCGCTGTAGTTGTGGTAGCGAGTCCATACAGTCCATGGGGACTCTTCGTCCGCCATAATGCCCAGAGTTCTTGGGGATTTGACTGGCTTGATGTCAAAGGCGGATATTGCTGAACTTGCTAAGAGTAGAATGGACAACACAAAAACTCTGGTTCTTCGGAAAATGATGCTTTCCCTCCTTAACCAATTATACTATTGAAATGATCAGCATTTATTATTTGTGAAACTATATTCGATGACAAACCACTATGCCAAAAAAAGGAGAGTTTGCGAGCGCGCGCGATCAAAACGGGTGTATAGATTGCAGGCTATTCATCTTTTATGGGGTATTTTGTCAAATCTTGACCTAAGTCCAAGGTTTTCAAGAATGACCGCTTTTAGGAAGAACCAGATAATGAAGGAAAAGTAAAAGTAACTCAGAAAAGGCAATGCCAAGATGTCTTTTGCTTTGTTTCTGGCACGAAAATTGGCAAGAATAGCGATGAAAGTATAGAAGACTACGGAACAGAGTGCGGTGTACATGAGAAGGAACTCGCCGAGAAAGTAGCAAAGCCAAAGAAGTGTGAAGTTAGAAGCCCAGACTAAGGGTAAAGAGTACCCAAGGGTCTTCAAGAACAAGCCTAGGAAGCCAATGTGGGGAAAAACCTCTTTCCAAATGCCCTTGTGCTTGAAACACACTTCCACAGCTCCTCTTATCCACCTCTCTCTTTGTCTGGCAAAGAGATATAGCGAAGGAGGAGCAGAAACATAACTAATCGCTTCAGGCTCAAACTCTATTCTGTATCCTCTAGACACTAGACCTACCGAAATGTCGAAATCTTCAGTCAACATGTTCCGGTCAAAAGATGTTAGTTCTCGTCTAATACCGAAATAAGCTCCGTGAAGGATGGAAAAGAAGTTGACTCTGGATGAAAAAGGTTGGAACAAACAGAAGCACAAGCTAAATTCCAAGGCAGCAAGCTTGCTTGTGAAGCCATCCGAAGAAATTCTTGCAACTCCGGTGACTGCCCCTACCCCTTCGGAATTGAAGTGCTTTATCAGATGCTTGATGCAATCTTTTTCGGGTCGGTTATCCGCATCAAAAACTACTATGATGCCTCCCTGAGTTATTCTTGCTCCCTTATTCAAAGTGGCTGCCTTTCCAAGTTTTGTTTCGTTGCGGACTGCTATTACATTCATCTTTTTTGCCACCTCGTATGTGGAGTCTATAGAATTGTCATCTAGCACGATTGTTTCAGATATCGGAAAACTCTGACTTCTAAGGTCTTTTAGCAAATTTTCGATTACACCCTCTTCATTGTATGCAGGGATGACTACGGAAACTTTCTGAGGATACTTCGGATGCTTACAGGTCTTCTTTTGGCAACAAGCGAAAAAACATACGGTGCTGTAAAAAACGACCAAAAATGCTGCAACGGCAATCAGAAGGACTCGTACTAGTATGATGAGTATTGTCATTCTAGAGTTCCTACGCGTAGTTAACTTTAGTGGTTTCCATACCGGTAGATCTATCTGCCATTTCTTGCAAGGTCAACTTGTTTATTCCTAACTCTTTGATGCAGAGAAAGAGTTCTCTAAGAATCTGTAATCCCCATGTTGATAGGGCGTCAACGTGGGAATTGATGACTAAACAACCTGCTTTGATTTCTGAAATGGTACTCTTGAGGAATGATTTAAACAGTCTGACCTCGTACTTCAGATTATACCATGTGTACTCCTGAGTGATCGGTATTTCCCAGAGTTTCAGGCTTGAAGGATGAAATATCGTTGAAGGGATAGGACTCTTTTTTCTGAAAGCACAGATAACCCTTAACGGTGGGACGTAAGAAAGGAGAATACTAGTCCAAGCCATTTTGGATGAGTCAT
>CP070826.1:375343-379273 GCA_020344435.1 Candidatus Bathyarchaeota archaeon
CTTCTCCTTTTTGACCAAGATTTCGATCAGACCTGTCTTCTTCTGAATAATACGAAATCTGGAAATATGAGCTGCATGTTTGAACAAGCGCATAATCGTCCAAAATGTCATTGGTGACAGCTCTCTTCCATCAGGTAGCACAAGGAATGAATCTCTTCTGCCCTCTACGACCTTCATCAAGGGAAGGTTTCGTTCACAGGAGCACTCGCCTTCCACGGGTACACCTACGTCACCGACCGCATATCTGATTAGAGGTTCAGCATAATTAAAGAGGCTGGTGTAAACTATTTCGCCTTGTTCCCCAGGGGAAACGGTCTCTCCTTCCTTGTCAACGAACTCCATGATTACACTATCTTCATCGATGTGATACTCTGCCTTTTGAGGACACTGCCACGCTGTTCGGTCAAGTTCACCGCACCCAAACTGATCATAATAGGGGGCCTCAAACACCTCTTCCATAAAATGACGTGACGCGAAGTCTATGAGATCCGCAGTGCCAAAAACAATCCGCGGTCGAATTGCTTTCAGTTCTCTTCGTTCAATTTCCTTAGCGAGAAGAAGGAGAGATCCAGAATACCCATCCAAGACATCGGGCTTTGCTTCGATCCCGAGACGAATCTGTTCGTCAATACTACTGAACAAGGAGACACAAGTTTGTGCATAAATGCCCAATCTCCGCTGGAGACTTGTTGTGTCAAAAAAATGATGCGGAGCCGTTACGACCACCCAGCGATCTCGGGGTCTCTGGCCGCAGCTTATATTTGCCCGCATGTAAATCGCTTTTCGCCAGTCATCTTCTCTTTCATTAATGTATACCCGCAGCGGCGTACCAGTCGACCCACTAGTTCTTATAGCCTTCAAATCCTTGATCTCAACTCCTGAAGAAACTAACTGTTCCGGGCTTCCGTATCTAAGCTTGTCTTTTCCAAGGATTGGCAGCTTAGCTAGATCCTCCCTGGTTCTTATATCGGAGGGCTTCACCTCCAGTTCCTTGAACCTTCGGTGGTAATATGGAACATACTTGTACGCATGCTGCACCACCGAGCGTAAGCGCTTCTCCTGAAACCTTCTCAATTTGCCACGGTCCCAGGACAGCCTTCTCATCGAGCAAGCCAGATAGTACAGCAATCTAGGGAAATTCGGCATTTTCATCATCTATAGCGCGCGTATGTTAGATTTTCTTGCAGACGGCCTCAAGGAACTCGACAGTCTCGAGACCATCCTCTGCAGTGGTAGGCGCTTTTTTGTTGTTACGTATGCTATCAACAAGCTTTGAAATGAACGTGTAATGGGCTCTAGCTCGGATCACACCACGAATCATACTCAATACGGTTGATGCAGTAGTGCCCATCACCTTGAACGACTGTAATCCGACATGCAGATTACTCTTGCCGACCGACAACGGTGATTGCGTGTGGGGCTTATAGGTGATTACTGTTCTTCCCCAGATGTCACCCCTTAGCGCCATTTCAGTCCCCAGTATATCAAATGTATCTCCATGGACCAGCGAGTTGCAGGATACTCCTAACGACCCCAAACCATTCTGCGCCTCCACAGAAACCATTAACTCATCTTTCTTCATCCAATCGCGATCGCCAAGTTTCTCGCTCAAGACGTGCACAGGGTCAGCTTCTCTCAGAAACACCTGAAGCAAGTAGATCGGGTGAGGAAGAATCTCGCAAAATATCCCACCAAGCAAGGTATGACACCAATGATTCCTGTTCAGGCACATTGCACTCATTTTGCTTTCAAATGTTCTCACGTCCACATTGAGCAGTTTACCAATTACCCCTCCTTCTACCATACGTCTCGCCCGCATAACCGCGGGATTAAACAGATTCTGGTGCACAACGCAAAGCCTAACGCCGTATTTCTTAGACGTATCAACCATCTCTTTCGCTTCCCGCACGGAGACAGCCATGGGCTTTTCAACCAGAACGTTGCACCCTGCTTCCATCGCTTGAATAGACAAGAAAGAGTGCGTCTTCGGAGGAGTGCAGATGTCGACTAAGTCAAGCTTCTCCTTTGTCAGCATATCGGTGACATCAGAAAAGACATGCTTTATGCCAAATCTCGAACTCACTTCCTTCGCTAGAGATGTATTCTTATCACAAACCGCTGTCACATGAACATCACGAAGATTCGTCCAAACCGGCAGATGCAATTCCTTTGTGATAAACCCAGCGCCAACTACTCCCACCTTGAGTTTCATCTTCCAACTCCTCCAGTTAATGGCTCATGAAGATCGATGCGTTACATCTTAACCAATAGAAGACCGAAATAAGCTTTTTATGAACTAAACCTAAGGATTCCACGTAAGTTCTGCCTAATGCAGGCCACGCATCAGTCTGTCTTATCCCAGATATATGATGGGCCCCTCAACAGAAGATTCAAGCCACCTAGGAGAAGTGAAATCTGCGATTCAAGAAACCCGCTCAGCAACTTTGGAAGCCCTGCTAAATATGAGACCCCCAAGAAAGTCACCGCGAGTATAGTCAACAACAGAAATGACACTCCTATCAACTCAGACAGGAAATGCAATATGCCCACTCCGAGCAGAGGGAGCAACCATGGGTTGACAACCATCAGAAAGAACATCGTTGGAAAGACGATTAGACCGAATGACCCGTACTTGGAATTGAACAAGATCTTCAAGTTTGTGAGAACAAGCTGGATGTGCCCCTGCCCTCTCCGTGATTTCTGTCTAAGTCTATTGACCATTGACGTCGGAGTCTTCTCATAGAAATGAGCGTCTGAAACGAATACCGTTCTGAATCCTTTCTTTCTTATCCTGAGCGCCAATTCACCGTCATCAGCGACTGACGTTTCGCTTATTGGTTCAATGAGCTCCTTTCGAAAGGCACAGAAAGGCTCGAACATGTAGGCAGAGTCCAGTTTAGATTGGATTTCACGTATCTTGTCAACTGTCGTTCTGTAACCCATTTCGGTAGAGTGAGGACTGGAGAGAATCTGTCTTCCACTGACCCCGCCTATCTGAGAATCGGAGAAGGGGGCCACCAATTTTCGAAGAGCATCTGGCGGATGTAGAATATCACAGTCTGACTTAACCGCAATCTCCCCACTTGCAGCGGCGTACCCTAAGTTCAAAGCCGTAGCGAGGCCTCTTCTTCTTGGTTCTTTGATCAGCCTGATGAAGGAAAACGACTTCTCCCACCTCCTGATCCGGTCAGGCGTCTCGTCATCTGATGAATCCACCACAATAATGTCCATCTTCTCCCGTGGGTAGTCCAGAGCGAGAATATTCTCAATCTTTCTATCAATCTTGTTCGCTTCATTGTAGGTAGCGATGACGATAGAAACTGACGGTGTGGATCCCATTACATCCATAGCGATAGAGCGTCCTCGTGACCGAAGCAAGGTTAACAGCAATAGAACATAAGGAAATGCATATAGGGCCGCCACTGCAAATATCAACACCAGCATCATGCTTCTTCACTCAGTATTAGTCCTCGATTAAAATAGGAGGCACGGTGTCCCCGACAATTCGGGCATACGCTTGCACTATCCTTAATTGAAGACCCCAGCTGATTCTTTGCTTCCAGTAGCTCGCTCGAGGAAAACGTCTTTTCAGTTCTTCCAGTGAAGCTTCTCCAATAATCTCAGATTCATTTCCATCGCCGAGTCCCTCTCTCCTCGCTAGTCTAAGATATCCCACAGATTGAGGATTGAAACCCATGATTCGCGAAGCTGCACAGTCCATCGCCAAGGCGTTTTGACCAAGTAGCAGAGTCTTCATGATCTTTGGCCGATCACCGAGAGCTATGAGAGCGTCTACCAAGACAAGGTCCGAGTTAATGATTTTGTTTGCGGCCACAATAGTCCGAAAAATAGAGGGATGAAAAGAAAACTTGTGAGGTTTCGCGATCGCGCCGAAGACGTTTTTTAGGGCACACGTGACCTTTGGAAATC
>CP070826.1:379373-383187 GCA_020344435.1 Candidatus Bathyarchaeota archaeon
CTGTTCTGGAGAAGAGAGATGCAGGAGAAAGAATCGCAGCATTATTTAACGAGAGCGGATTGAAAGCAAGAGCCTCAAGCAGAATAGACTGGGAGATATGGAACAAGTTGATCGTAAACTGTGTGGTGAATCCCCTCACCGCCATTCTTCAGGCTAGAGACAACGAAGTCGTTGTGGACACTCTCAGGCAATTGAGGCATGGAATTGTAGACGAATGTGTTGAGGTTGGACAGCGTGAAGGAATGACCTTCAAGTCGGATCTCAAGAAATCCGTCGATAGATGCATCTCCAGGTTCGCAAATCGCTCTTCCATGTATCAAGACATCATAAGAGGGAAGAAGACTGAAATCGATTTTCTGAACGGGAAGATAGTGAAACTCGGCAGTAAATACGACATCCCAACCCCAATCAACAAGGCATTGGTCTCCATGATCAAGTTTCTGGAGAGAAAAAGATGAAGTTTGACCTTTTGAAGGAAAAGAGAAAGATCGTGATGTTGACAGCCTATGACTATCAGATGGCCAAGATACTAGACGAGACGGGAATCGATCTGATCCTCGTAGGAGATAGCCTGGGAATGGTCGTTCTAGGCTATGGAGACACCAAGAAGGTCACAATTGAGGATATGATATACCACACCAAAGCAGTGGCGAGAGGAGCCAAAAACACCCCAATAGTCGGAGATATGCCCATCAATAGCTGCAACACTGTGGAAGACGCTCTAAAAAACGCCAACAGATTCCTCGAAGCTGGGGCCCAAGGAGTGAAGATCGAGGGGAACAAACCAGAAGTCATCAAGGCTCTGCTGGATAAGGGTATTCCCATTATGGGACATGTTGGATTGCTGCCTCAGACAGCGGAAAGATACCGACTTAAAGGCAAAGACAAGGCTGAGGGCGAAAAGATTCTCAAGGATGCCATGGAACTGGACCAGTTCGGTGTGTTCACAATAGTTTTGGAGTGTATCCCAGAGAGTCTCGCGAAGAAGATCACCGAGAGCATAGAGGCGCCTACGATCGGGATTGGGGCTGGGAGATACTGTGATGGACAAGTTTTGGTGATAAATGATATGCTTGGCTTTGATGAGGACTTCAGTCCGAAATACTTGAAGAGATACACCTATCTGGGCAGAGAGATAAAGAAAGCCATCGTCAAGTTCAAGGAAGAGGTTCTGAATGAGACTTATCCTGATGGAGAACATACATATCATTAAGTGGTGACAATGAAAAACTGTGAAAAGAGTCTGCTCGAAAAATACTCCTTGAGGAGCTCGAGTTGCACCCGTAGAGAAGCAGCAGTATCCAGGCTATTTCTTTGTGCATCGAGCATTTTCTTGAAGACTCGAGTGATACCTCATAGAAGTTGAGGTTTGAACGGAGGACTGGTCATGACTGGTCACCCTTCCAAAGATATAATCGGAACGGAAGGAAAAGAATTGAAGGCCAAGACGATCGTCCTATGTATCACAGGCAGTGTCGCTGCCGTCCGCTGTTCGGAAATCGCCAGGAGGTTGATGCGGCATGGCGCTGAAGTCTTCGTGGTCATGTCAGAGATGGCCAAGAAGATCATCCATCCATATTTGATGGAGTGGGCCACCGGGAATCCAGTCGTCATCGAATTGACTGGGAAGATTGAGCACGTTGCATTGGTTGGTGAACATCAGAGCAAGGCTGACTTGGTCCTGGTTGCTCCAGCCACGGCAAATACAATCAGCAAGATCGCATGTGGAATCGATGATACGCCTGTGACTTCGGTCGTCTCAACAGCCTTTGGATCAGAGATTGCAGTAATGATCGTCCCTGCGATGCATGAATCCATGTACAGACACCCGATAGTGGCGGAAAACATAGAGAAGCTGGAGACCGTGGGTGTTGAGTTTGTCAGACCCAGAATTGAAGAGGAGAAAGCAAAGATAGCCGAAACCGAGGAGATTTCGGCGGCAGTCATGAACAGGCTGACGACTGGAAGGGACTTGGTCGGGATTAAGATTCTGATCACCGCAGGTCCGACTTTGGAACACTTGGACCCGGTTAGAGTCTTCACAAACAAAAGTTCTGGGAAAATGGGGGTTTCCCTTGCTGCAGAAGCATTGAGTAGAGGAGCGGACGTGACTATGGTCTATGGCCCAGGAAAGGCGGTGCCTCCCACAAATGCGAAGGTTGTCGCGGTAGAAACCACAGAAGAGATGTATGATGCTGTGGCTTCTGAATTGAGGTCAAAGAAGTATGCTGTCGTTATTGCTGCAGCAGCTGCAGCGGATTGGAGACCTGAGAAAGCCTTTGACCATAAGGTTCCTACAAGCGACGTCACGGAGTTTGACGTGAAGTTGAAGCCGACACGGAAGATTATTGAAGCCATTAGGAAGATCAATGACCAAGTCTTCTTGGTTCCTTTCAAGGCAGAGTATGGTCTGCTTGACGAGGAGCTAGTTGAGCGGGGTTACAAGCGGCTTATAGCAGCAAAAGCCGACTTGATCGTGATTAATGACGTCGGAAGGGAGGGGGCAGGATTCGGTGTTGACACCAACGAAGTCTTTATAGTAGACAAGAAACGGGAAATCACTCATGTTCCGCTTACGACTAAGCGAGAAGCCGCGAAGCGGATTCTTGATGTAATTACTGAAAAGATGAAGTCAGAATAGGCGAGTTGACTCGTCGTGAAGCGATTCAAGGCTGTTGCAGTCGGCGGAACCTTCGATGAGTTGCACAAAGGCCACCGAACTCTGCTGATGAAGGCTTTTGAGGTTGGAGAGCGAGTTTCGATCGGTCTGTCCTCCGATGAGTTTGCCAAGGAACTGAGGAAGCCTCACACCGTTGCGAGCTACACGAAGAGATTGGACGATTTGAAGCGTTTCTTGATTTCTCATGGACTCTCGGATAGGGCAGAGATAATCACCCTAACCGATCCTCACGGAGTTACATTGTCAGAGGGGCTCGTCGAGGCCCTTGTCGTGAGCAGAGAAACCGAGCCCACAGCAAATGAAATAAACGACAGGAGAAGGGACAAGGGATTGCAGCCTTTGGAACTCATAGTCATTGAGATGGTTCCTGCAGAGAATCACACCCCAATCTCAACAACCAAGGTTCGAGAGGGACTAATCGACCGAGAAGGGCGACTGCTAGAAACGACGTAACTACTGATATCTCAAGACAGCTCTTGTGTTGGTACTCTTGGCGGCGCAGGCATGCCAATGATTGTTCCCAACGGTGGAGGGGTAGTCTACTTATTCTTGGCAATCATGACTTCTGTGGCTTTGATGACTGCTTCCACTTCATCTCCCACTCTTATGTCAAGCTCCTCGACCGCCTCCCGTGATATCAGCGCGGTTATTACCGTGGGCTTGTTTATTGCGATTCTCACTTTCGAGGCAACGTTCCCTCGCGTTACCTCTTTCACGACTCCTTTCAGCCGATTTCTTGCGCTTATCTTCAATCCAATCGCCTCCCAATGTTCCTCGTCAATCAGAACCTCACCAACGTAGCCCTCGAGTCGCCTGTAATCCTCCAGTAGGCTCTTGCCAAGTGCAGTCAGTCTTGCGCCACCTCCGCCTGCTCTTCCTCCTTTATATGTTTCCACGATGGGTTCCTGCAGGATTTTTCGCATCTTGTCGAGATAATTCCATACGTATCTATAGGACATCTCAACTTTCTCGGTGGCTCTAGAGATTGAGCCTTCCTCTTCTATGGCTTCAAGAATTGCGGCGCCACCCTCGCCAAGAATGGGCTCACCATCACATTCAAGCCAGACCTTGAATGAGGGCTTACGTTTCTCTCTAGTGAGCATGTTACACGTGAGGTTGAACGGTTATGCATAT
>CP070826.1:383287-386877 GCA_020344435.1 Candidatus Bathyarchaeota archaeon
CCTGATGATCCAACCTTTTTCTTCCGTTTCTTCCGAACCATCACTTGCCGACCACGAGTTTTCGCAGTTCCTCAGCTTTTCCGCTGGCGAGCTCTAGAATTTCCAAGATCTGTTCTTGGGTTAGGATTCCTTGGCCGCCTTTCTGGGTGGCGCATATCTTTCCGTCCTTGCCGGTGGTTATCGTTAGGCGAGCGTCCATCACCTGTTCTTCTTCAAGTGAGGGATCTGCAACCAGTTTGTCATTGATTCTGGCGAATGTGACTGCGATTGGATGGTTCTGCACGGGAAGCTGGGTGTAGCCTGGTTTCATTTCGACTTCGCCGTCTTTCACTTCGTACTTGCGCATCTTCGTGTTGAGCAGGGCAGCGAAGGCGGCTATGGCGGAGGCGTCGATTAGGTTTCCGTCGTGATTGAGGACGTAGACGTCGACGAAGACGATGAAGACTTTCTTTCCCGGAATCACGCAGAGCTCTTCCAGTTCGATTGCTTTGGACTCTCTTAGTCCTCTGTCAACAACCCTTGCGAGTTCTATAGCGTCCTCGTTTGGTGGTCCAGGTTCAAATGATGGTGATGCAAGGGGTACCAGTTCGGAGTTGACTGTGAGGACGCCCTGGTTGGGAACGTCGGCGAAGGGCGCGCCCAGCCCGATTTTTACTCCAACCATGACTTCGGTTTTGCCCAGGCGCACGCGAGCGGACCCTTCAGCGCGTTCAACAAATCCCTTCTCTATCTTGACTTCACGATATTCTGTCATCTCTCGTCCGTCTAGTCTCTTCCCTTTAGCGATTAGTTCTGCTATTCGCTTCTGCTTTATTCGCGCGGCAATTATTGACGACATTACTCTTCAGCCTCCTCCTTTACCGAAATATACTTCGACTTCAAGGTTTCTTTCTGGATTGTGTATAACTGCTTGCATCCATCTATGGCTAGGCCCAGCGTCTTCTCGTACTCTTTGCTCGTTAGCTGTCCGTCCATCTGGAGCAGGGTTATGGCGTTGAAGTTGGGCATCAGGGCTACGGGCATGTCTGCTTCGCCATTTTTGTCCTCAACGTCTGTTAGGTCGAGGACTAGATGGCCATCTACTTTCCCGGCGGCGCATGCCACTACCAGGTCTCGCATTGGAATTCCAGCATCTGCTAGAGCGAGTGAAGCGACGGTGATGCTTGCACATCTTGTTCCACCGTCTGCCTGGAGAACCTCAGTAAAGAGATCAATGGATGCTCGTGGGTAGTTCTCGAGGAAAATAGTGGGTTCCAGGGCCCATCTGGCCACTTTGGAGAGCTCTATCTCCCTTCTGGATGGAGCAGGATGTTTTCTTTCATCGACGGAGAAGGGTGCCATGTGATAGCGGCAGCGGAGAACGGCTCGATCTGGCTGAGCTCGGTGTTTAGGGTGAAGTTCGTGCGGGCCGTATACGCCAGCAAGGATCTTGTTCTTGCCTTGTTCGATATATGCGGAGCCATCTGCGTTGGCGAGGACGCCGACTTCTAGTCTTGTAGGTCTCAGCTCGTCTGGTTTTCTTCCATCCGCTCGAGCCCATTTTTTATCTTTTGCTTTTTTGGTTTTCTTTTTAGGTATTTTCGCCACCTCCTTTTTCTTTTCGAACCATTTCTGTTACGCGGTCGGTTAACCCGCTTGTGTGGGATTCTTCTTCGATTTTGCGGATTGCCATAGCGGCAATCTGTTCGTCCTCAATGGTTTTTCCGCTTATGAGGACTAGTCCGTTTTGGCCGAGGGTAATTCGGCATCCTGTTTCTCTTTTTAACATGCTTATCATGGATCCTTTTCGTCCAATGACCCGTGGGATCTTGGTTGGCGTGATCTTTATGATCAGTCCGTGAGTGACTTTGCCGAGGCCTTGTTCGCGGACTGTCAACATGGGATCACGTGTTCGGTCATAGGCAACTACCTTTGCTATCAGAAGATCGTCCTCGTTGAATATGGAGGGCAAGTCATTCCTTTGCGGTCTGAAGGGTCGGTCGAGAACGTCTGATGCCCGGAGCACTGCGGGATAAGGCGCGTTGATGTCAATCATCCATCCGCCCATGCCGACTTCAGCCACTTTCCCGATTACAATGTCTCCGACTTGAGGAACATAGAATGCCTTCAGAGCTGTAACATTTATCCTTGAACCTTCATAGTTGACAAGTCCAATACGAGTTGCGTATATCTTGTCATCGTCTTTGTAGGTGTTATCTCCAGTCACGTATTTGCCTTCTGCTAGCAGGTCACCAGGAGTCACAAGTTGTCTGTTTTCACAAAATGTTGGCAAGTTACTTCACCATTAAATGCTTATTTAATCAATTTTGCTTCGAGATTTCCCTTAGTCATCTCACCAAGCTTCTCCAGGAAGGGCCCGTAGAGTCCGGCGGGCATCTCGACAGTACTGAACCATGAACCGTCACTCCTCCACTCCTCCTTTCTGATTGTGCCATAGCCCTTGACAGTTCCGTATACTTTGGCGGCGTACTCCGGAGGAATACGCACAGTCACGGATACGTTTTCCATCTTGAGAGGTAGTATAGGGCGTAGAAGCTTGATGACCTCTTTTGCCTGTTCTTCAACATCTCCAAAGGGATCTATTGAATAATGCACCTGCCCTAGGGCCTGTTCTATGCGCATGGGAGGATGGGGCAGATTCGTCTTTGGATCGATGCATTGACGGGTTATGAAGGAGATGATCTGTTTTCTCTTGGTCTCTGTAAGCTTTCTCCGCTGATCAGTGGTCAGCTGCAACGTGCCTTTCTTCAGGATTGCGCTGGCGATCTTGAGGGAGTCTAATGTTCCGAAGGCTCCTTGCAACTGGTCTTCGGAGGCCCTTATGCCTTTGTTGGCATCGGTGAATATGGTGTCGCTGACGAGTACCTTGGCTAGAGAGTCGGTCTTTCCCGTGCGGTAGGAAAAGGCAGGTTCAGGCTGCACGAGTATCTCGAAGTGCTCTCCTTCTCTTGTTATTCGTGCGATCGTGTAATTTTGGCTCATGGGGCTCCACTGCCCTCGAGGCCCCTTCGATACTTTCCGATCTCTTCATCGCTTAGGATCTTAAGTGTCTTCGTTGCTGCGGGGATTACGGTTATTTTCACTCTGGTGGATTCTCCCCTGGCCTCAAGAGACTTTACGAGACATTTTATCGCGAGTTTTATCGCTTCGTCAAGTTTCATGTCTTCGCGGTACTCTTCCTTCAGGATGTCCGTCACCTGTTCACGGCTGACACCGACGGCGACCGCCTTGTATCCATGGTAGGAGCCGCTGGGGTGGGTCGCGTATAGTCTGCTCCCGACCTGGTCCACGCCACCGAAGATTATGGATACTCCGAAGGGCCTTACTCCCGCGTGTTGCGTGTACAGCTGTTTTAGGTCTCCTATTCTCTTTGTGATAACCTCGATGTCGATGGGTTCGTCGTACATCAATCGGTTGCTCTGGGCATAGACCCGTGCCTGATCGATGAGAATGCGGGCGTCGGAGCTCAAGCCAACAATCGCCGCTCCAACATGTCCGTCCACCTTGTATAGTTTCCATGAAAAGGCGGGATCCTCGAGTTTTGTTTCGATGGTTTCTTCTGCTCCTAAAACCACTCCCTCGGAGCAGGC
>CP070826.1:386977-390556 GCA_020344435.1 Candidatus Bathyarchaeota archaeon
GCTATCGTCATATTCTCGGCTACAAGGGCGGCATCTACTATGCTTAACATTTTCAGGGAGTTGCCATAGCCATGTTCTAGGCAGTGGTCGAAACCTAGGCGGTCTAGGGTTTTGCCAAGCCTTCTTATGTCTGCACAGATTACTAGGATGACTGGGGCGGTGACGCTGGAGACCCCGCAGGCTTCGAGCACACGCTTTTTTTTCTGTGGATTGTTCATCCAGATGATGGTGTAGGTTTGAAGGTTGCAGGCTGAAGGTGCGCGCTGCCCAGTCTCCACAATCTTCTCTACAACAGCTTCCTCAACTTGGGTGGGCTTGAATCTTCTGATTGTCTTACGGGCAAAGAGCATCTCCAAAATCTTCGGGACGTTCTCGGTCAAACATCTTCGCCTCATTATTCCGAAGATATTGTAAGCATCGCTCATAGATTTAAACATCGTTCTTAGCGGTTGCGCGCACGTAAGGTTCATATCGCTCCTTGTTGCTTTAGACGGCAAGTGCTTCTCTGATGAGTACAGTGGCTATTGTGAAAGGAAAACAGCCGATTGAGGCAACGGTCAGGTCTCTTGAGATGATAGAATCAACAGTGAAGAAGGCCCTTTCCAAAAAACGGCCGATTCTGGTCAAGCCCAACTACATAAATTCGAAGCCTCCTTCAACCGGAGTTACAACGGACAGCAGGGTGATAGAAGGGGTTGTCAAGTTCCTGAGGCAGCACACAACAAGAGACATTGTAATTGGTGAGGGTAGTGGCTGGGCGGACACTTTTCACGCGTTCAAAGTTGCAGGTGTTGACGCCGTTGCCGAACGATGGAAAGTCGGTCTCCTCGACATGAACAAAGACGAATTTGTCGAAGTTGAACCGCAAAACCCGCTGTCGCTCAAAAAAGTTAGAGTTGCCAGAACCGCTTTGGAGAGCAGCATAATCAGCGTCCCGAAGTTGAAGCTTCACAGAATAGCAACTGTCACGTTGAGCTTGAAGAATATGATGGGGGCGTTGGCTTCAAAAGGTTCTATGCACAGGGGAAGCCTCAGCAAAAAAATCGCGGACCTAGCATCTGTTCTAAAGCCATGCGTATCAGTAGTTGACGGGATAATCGCGGGTGAAGGACACGAAGTCAGTGGAAACCCAGTGGAGATGAATCTGATTATTGCTGGCACTGACCCTCTAGCAGTTGATGCTGTTGGAGCTGCAGTGATGGGCATAAGGCCAACTCATGTTAAACACCTGCGCCTGGCAGAGATGAAGGGGCTCGGAACATGCAATCTAGATGAGATAACCGTCCTGGGAGAACCGGTAGAAGCGGTGAAACGGAAGTTTCAGAGATCGTTGTCATCAAAACTGCTCAAATACTTGAGTTAGAAATCGCCCGCAGCGTGCCTATGGGATTATGGTTATCTTGTGTAGAGGAATCCTCTAAGATCCCTTTGTCCGTTCGTATCTGTCCTCTTTCCATGCGTCCGCTGTGTAGCTGTATCCTTTTTTCTCCCAGTATCCAGGCTCCCTTTCAGAGGTGAATATCATTCTCCTCAGCCACATCGGACTCTTGTAGGCATACTTCTTCGGTACAATCAGCCTTAATGGTCCACCATTCTCAGGCTTCAACTCTTTGTTGTTGAGTTTGTAGGCGAGCAGGACATCGTCGTCCATGAGGTCTTCAAGTTGGAGAAAAGTAGAGTAGTCATCATCGCACTGCAGCGTCACGTATCGAGCCTCTCTTTTGGGCTTGGCTGAGTTAACGATCTCTTTGAAGAGAACGCCTTCCCATCTATTCTTGAGGACGCTCCATCCTTCAACGCAATGGAAATCCGATATCTGTGAGATCTTGGGGAGCTTGAGGAAATCATCCCAGGTTAGAGTTTGAGGCGTCTCCACCAATCCCGAGATTTTCAAGGTCCAAGTTTTGGGATCGAAAGGGGGTATGGCGCCGATGTGTCGAAGGAGCATGGTATCGATGGCGCTCTGTCCAGGCGGTAAGCCTCCTTCTCCTTCCATTTTGGATTCCTTCAATGAGTATGGTATTCTCCTTGAAAACTGTTTCTTCGGCTACGGCGTTTTCATCGAGCGTGCATTTGAGGCTTAGATTTCTCTTTCGAAGAGCAAGTAGTGGTTGATCCAGACATCGCGTCCTGTCACTTGATATGCATGGAGAGTCCACCCGTTCCTTTCAAATCTCTCAATTGTTGGCCCTACATCCTTATGATGCTGAATCTGCACAGACATCCATTCCTTCATTTCAACTTCACCTCCCGTTGCCCTGCATAATCTCCGTAGTTTCTCTCGATTAAATCCTCTCTGCATTCATAGTGCGCCTCAGTCAGCAATTTGGTGTCTTCACGCATGGCAGCAAATATGCAGAGTCAGAGAGCAACACAATACTCTTTATTGCTGTGTTCAACTTCTTTCACAACTATCTGGGAGACGCGAAAGATGATAACAGTTGACCGTCGTAGAAAAAGTGAGTTGATGGAGCGCGAGGAAAAGAACTTCATTAAGGCGCATCCAAGGTCGAAGGTGATTTTTGAGAAAGCGAAATCGTCGCTCTTAGTCGGCGTGCCTATGAACTGGATGATCAGATGGGCTGGACCATACCCGATTTTTCTGAAGGAAGCGAAAGGAGCGCATATCACTGATGTGGATGATCATCGGTACGTCGACTTATGTCTCGGAGATACAGGTGCGATGTTTGGTCACTCCCCTGAACCAGTGGTCGAGGCAGTGATTCGTCAGGTTCGACTGGGAATCACCATGATGCTCCCAACTGAGGATTCAATATGGGTAGGGGAAGAACTGGAACGCCGCTTTGGCTTGCCTTACTGGCAGGTTGCTCTGACCGCTACGGATGCCAACAGATTCTCGATCAGACTTGCCCGGGATGTGACTAAGAGAGAGAAGATCCTAGTGTTCAACGGATGTTACCATGGCACCGTGGATGAGGCATTAATCGACCTCAGAGAGGGGGTAGTGGTTCCCCGAGAAGGAAACATCGGACCGCCTGTAGACCCAGCTGTCACGACGGTAGCTGTTGAATTCAACGATCTTGATGCCCTAGAAGCGGCGTTGGCACGAAGAGACGTGGCGTGCGTGCTTTGTGAACCCGCAATGACGAATTGTGGGATAATCCTTCCTGAGCCAGGCTACCATGACGGACTGCGTGAGTTGACTCAGCGGTTCGGCACTCTCCTAATAATTGATGAGACGCACACTATCTGCTGCGGTCCAGGAGGTTACACAGCAGCTTATGGCCTTAAACCTGACTTCGTCACCTTGGGAAAACCTCTCGGTGGAGGTATTCCAGTCGCGGTTTATGGTATGAGCCAAGACATCGCCGACAAAGCTCTAGCTAAGATAGTAGCTGACTCCACGGATGAAAGCGGTGTAGGAGGGACGTTGTCAGGCAATGCTCTATCAGTGGCCGCGATGAAAGCCACATTGGAGCACGTAATCACCAAAGAGGCCTTCGAACGGATGATCCCGCTGGCTGACCTCCTTGCCAATGGCGTTGAAGAGATCATCAGAGATAAGGAGTTGCCGTGGCACGTTGTACGCTTGGGGGCACGGATGGAATATGGTTTTGG
>CP070826.1:390656-394212 GCA_020344435.1 Candidatus Bathyarchaeota archaeon
TTCTTCGGCCTCCTCTTCCTGACCTACCCACCACCAGAGGTCAGTATAGACTACATTCGCGCCATTGATTGCTTCTTTGATGTTTTCAGTTAGTTTCAGTGGAACACGGGTCTTTTTCACATTCTCCTCAACCATGCTTGTAACAGGGTCCCTGGGCCAGTACTTCTTTGGGCCACAGAATGTGAGGTTCATCCCGAGTTTCGAGGCCAGAATCAACAGCGAATTAGCCACGTTCGTGGCGTCGCCAAAGAAGACGGCCTTGACCCTCTTCAAATCCCCAAGGCGTTCCCACATTGTGTAGATGTCGGTTAATGCTTGAACCGGGTGGAACAAGTCAGTTAACCCGTTTATTACGGGGATTGCAGCGTGTTTTGCTAGTTCGATCAAAGTTTCGTGTTTGAAGAGTCTCGCCATTATTGCATCAAGGTATCTGCTCAGGACTCTGGCAGTATCTCCCACAGTTTCTCGTCCGGGTAGATGAATTTCTCCTGGGCGTAGGTATAGGGCGTGTCCGCCCATGTGGTTCATAGCCACCTCAAAGGAGACTCTGGTCCTTGTTGATGGTTCTTCAAAGATCATTCCAAGATTCTTACCATCTAAGAGTTTCCTACTTTCACCTTGGTAGTGGGAGTGTTTCATCTCTTTGGCTGTTTCGAAGATCAGCCATATGTCTTGCGGGGATAGGTCTTGACACGTTAGAATGTCCTTTTGCGATAACTTTCTCATTGTTTCTCTCTCCTACGCGTTGTTCTGCCGTAGAATGGGCAGGGTCATGCATCTTGGTCCTCCGGAGCCGCCGATCAGCTCTGGCATTTTAAAGCTGATCACGTCTATTCCGCGTTTCTCCAGCTCTCTCCGGGTGTGAACATTGGTTTGATCGCCATCTATGAAGAGTGTTTTTCCAGGTTCTAGACAGAGCCAATTGGTGGCCAGAGTAGAGCGTTCCTCCTTGGGCACTCGTATTATGTCAAAGCCCTTCTCCTTGACGAACTTGGTGAAGTCAGCGGGAACCGCCTCAGGAACTACAGCTGCAACTGTTCTAGACGCGATATTGAATGCACCATCAAGGTGCATAATGTCTGGACGAAGCGGTACTTTGACTACGCGGTCTACAACCCAATGCTCCAAGACAGCCCTGATTTGTTTGTATGCTGCTTCGTTCGTTCGATAGCTATTGCCAATCAGCAAAGTCTTTTCGTCTAGGTACATTATGTCACCGCCTTCCATCTTTCCAGGTCCGTGAACCTTGAATATTATTGGAATGTCCAGCTCGAGGAGTCTTCTCATTGTGAAGAATTCCTCGTACATCCTTGGAGAGTCACTATTCGCTATGACTGCGCCATATGGAGTCATGAAACCGTGATCTCGCGTATAGGCTTGGTTCGGAGGGAAGATTGTGGATTTTTCTTCATTTGGATCACGAAGGAACATTATATCTGTTCCAGCCTCTCGTCTCATCAGTTCAATCATGCTATCATATTCTGGCAGAGCCTTGTCAAGCTCAGGCTTTCGAACTATAAGCCATTTCTTCCACGGATTCCTTTCATCAACTAATTCCATCTCAGGTCCGGGTCTGTGCACCAATACAGTCCTCAAATGGTTTGTTTCGCTGTTCAAGCCATAATCGACTTTCTCACGGGGGAAGAGCAAGCTCTTGCCTTTTCCGTGAGTCTTGATCAACTCCAGGATTTCTTCTGGAGATTTCGTTTTGAGTTTTTCGATGGGTCTTTCAAGGCTTCGCTCGACAATCCTTCTAAAGGTAGCCCCCGAGGAAGTCGCGGAATCGCTCAAACACTGTCCCTGCCATATTTTTTCATAGAAATACGCAGTGAATGTTCATAACACTTATTGCACTTTTCCAGAGATTCACTTCCGTTCGATTAGGATTCTTATTACTTCTTGGCGAGTGAGATTAAGATTGCTTTCTGCGTGTGTAACCTGTTCTCAGCTTGATCGTATACGACAGAGTGGGGACCGTCGATGACCGGGTCAGTGATTTCTAGCCCTCGATAGGCGGGTAGGCAGTGCATGACTATTACATCTGGCTTCGCTTGGTCAACGAGTTTTGTGTTCACTTGGTATGGGGGAAACATCACCATTCGTTCTCTCATCTTCTCTGGGCCAGCTTCGAAGCTGTATTGGTAATAGGCATAAATGACGTCAGCATCTTTCACGGCCTTTTGGGGGTCATGTTCTATCTCGATTCTTGTCCCTGTCTCTTTGGCGTCCTCTAAAGCCCATTCCCACGGTTTTCCATAGGGCATGAACCTGTTCATTTCGGGGCAACTTGCTGTCACGTCTATTCCCATCTTTGCACAGCCAATCATCAAGGAGTTTGCCGCGTTGGCCCCGTCTTGTTGCGATCCAAGATCTCCTACGATGGCCATTTCCAGTCCTTTGAATCGCCCTTTCTTCTCCCAGATAGTGAATAGGTCTGTCAGCGCTTGGCATGGGTGGAAACTAGGTGTCATGCCATCTATGACAGGGATATCAGAATACTTAATCAACGCCTCGACCGTTTCATCCTTTGTTGCTCTGCACATTATGACATCCGCATACCTACTCAGCACCTTAGCCTTGTCTTTGATGCTTTCCATCGTTCCCAGCCACGTATCTACAACGAATCCTGCGAGTTCCCTAGACTTCTCAGGGAAGGACTCCTCTGGTGGGCATTTTATGAAAATCGCGTGGCCGCCGAGTTGAGTCATTGCTGTTTCAAACGAGTTTCGGGTTCTGAGCGATGGCAGTTCAAAGAGCATTGCCAGAGTTTTCCCTGCAAGGGTATGAGCATATTCCGCAGGTTTCTGCTTGATATCCCTAGTTAGTTCCAGAATAGTCTCTATCTCATCTCTGGACAGGAAATGAAGGGAACGCAGATGCTTAGACACCATCTCACACTTCCTCCTATCTAATCAGAAGATTGGAGTCCTAGACTTATCACTTTGCCCCATCTAATCATGTCTCACTTGTGAACGCAATACTTAAGTGAATTAAGGCTTCGATGCTACGAACACCAATTGGTGAGATTGAAGTGAAGAATGAATATGCGATGATTCCAGAGTTTGCTCCTCAGAAGGCTGTGTGGCTACAATGGCCAACCCGAAAGATAGAAGGTGGAGTGGATCTGCGCGATTGCATCCCCGCTTTTGTGGAGATTGAGCGAGAGTGCTGCACAGAGGGTGAAGTGCATAATATTGTTCTGGACATCAATGCAGAAAGAAGTGCGAAACGAAGACTCACCAGCGCAGAGGTGCCACTCGACAATATCTTCTTCCATACCATGCCATATAACTCATGTTGGTCGCGTGACAACGGCCCCATCTTCGTCAGGAAGGATAGTCAAGAGCATATCTTGGGCTTTGGCTTCAATGGCTGGGGCTATACTCCTTGGGGTCCCTATGATAAGGATGATAAAGTACCTGAGCGAGTAGCAGAGCTATTGGGACTAGGCTATACCCAAGTACAATATGCTGATCGTCACGAGGGCGACAGAATCAGAGATTTCATCTACGAGGGTGGAACGCTCGAGTTCAGCGGTGAAGGAACCACCGTGGGT
>CP070826.1:394312-397833 GCA_020344435.1 Candidatus Bathyarchaeota archaeon
GTAGCAAATAGGTGACTAATGTGAACCTTTCAGTATGAGATAGATGTTGCCCCTCAACTGCTCTGTCTAAAAATATTCTTATGCATGGGGGGTATTCGGATTCTTCTGCCTTTACTATTTTGTCAAATTCTGACAAATGAGGTTTTCTTTTCAAAAATTCAGATTTGATTTCATCTATTACTTCTTGGATGTTTTGTGGGACTTTTGAGATCTTTTTTCCAGCAATATCTTCTATGTACTTCTTCATTTCCTCCTGTAAAAGCCTGCAAACTTCCCTCGTTGAGACGTATACTTCACTCTTGTGAAGTTGTCTGTTAACAAGCTTCCATTCTGGATAGTGGACTAGGCGGCCTCTGGTTGCATTCTTCAAATAGTTGATGAAATGCATAGCGAATGAATGCGGTGACTTCTTTGTTTCTCTTATTTTCCAACCAAAAGACTGAGCGATATCAAGAATGGTTTCATTCTTCTCCTTCCGAAGATACTCAAAAATCGTCATTGCTTCATGAAGAGCGAATCGCTCAGTTAAGGCGTTATCTTTGACACCTGTAACCAGCATAATGGAAACTGGAAAAGAAACGATCTCAACCTCAAGGTCTTTACTCGGTTTTTGCGAGAAATATGACACGAATTCAAAAGAGGCAAATATTCTCTCCTTAGCCCGTTCTACAATACGCTCAACTTCTGCAAGTTCTTCAACGTCGACGTCCAGTTTAGAAACATGTTCTTTCGTCTCCTGCAAAAACGGATACTTTGCCATATCTGCAGTGCTGAACAGAACATACTTCCTCCGTTTCGTAGGTCTTTTGCTCGCCTCTTATACTTTTCTAATTTCATCTTTTCCCACAGTATACACGTTGGCTAGACAGTTCAAAGCCCATGGCTTTCTTGACGCGCGCGCGTAGAGGGTAGAGTTAAATTGATGTGCACTCACAAACCTGATAGAACTGACGCAATGAGGGGCTGTTATGAGCAGAACATCCGAGGTTTCCGGGTTCTACAAGCTTAGCCCGAAGGAGAGAGCACAGTTTGTGAAGGAGTTTGCAGATTTGACTGATGAAGAAGTAGAACTTCTCCAATCAACAGGCTCTCTGAAGCTGGAACTGGCTGATCGGATGATTGAAAATGTCGTAGGAGCCATCCCCATCCCCCTAGGAATCGGGGTCAATTTCCTCATAAATGGAAGAGATTATCTGATTCCAATGGCTACTGACGAGCCCTCCGTAGTAGCCGCAGCCAGCTTCGCAGCCAAGATGGCCAGAGTGAAAGGTGGATTCTTCACGAGCAGTACCGAACCCATCATGGTTGGGCAGATTCAAGCCGTGAATATAGACGATCCATACGGCGCAAAGATGGCTATTCTGGCTGCGAAGGACAAGATCATAGAAAAGGCAAATGAGCAGGACCCCATGCTGATCTCGGTTGGTGGTGGCGCCCGAGACTTAGACGTGAAAGTCATCGAAGCGGACTCCGGACCGATGGTCATCACAGAGTTGCAGGTTGATTGCCGAGATGTTATGGGGGCTAACACTGTTAATACAATGGCGGAGGCTGTTACTCCTCTCATCGAGAGAATAACCCAAGGAAGAGTCTACCTCAGAATCATATCAAACCTAGCGACGAAAAGGCTTGCTCGAGCTCGGGCTGTTGTGGCGAAGGAGGCAGTAGGTGGAGAAGGGGTTGTTGAAGGTATTATAGAAGCCTACAACTTCGCAGCGGCAGACCCCTACAGAGCTGCAACCCACAACAAGGGCATACTGAACGGCATAATCGCCGTCACAATAGCCACTTGCAATGACCACCGAGCTGTGGAGGCCGGAGCTCACGCCTTTGCAGCAAGAACGGGCCACTACCGTCCACTCACGGTATGGGAGAAGAACAGAGACGAAGACCTTGTAGGCTCCATCGAGTTGCCATTGGCTGTCGGAACAATTGGCGGGACCACAAGGGTGCATCCGATAGCCAGAATAGCACTCAAGATTCTCGGGACTGGAAAAGCCACTGAACTGGCAGAGGTCATGGCAGCCGTTGGACTAGCCCAGAATCTGGGAGCGCTAAGAGCACTCTCCGACGAGGGCATACAGAGAGGGCATATGTCCCTACATGCCAGAAACATAGCCATCATGGCTGGGGCATCGGGAGAGCTGATAGACCTCATAGCCGAAAGAATGGTCAAAGAACACAAGATAAGGATGGACAGAGCGGGGGAACTAATAGGAGAATACGGGAAAAAAGCAAAAGTATGACAGCCGTTGTATTCTTAGTGACCCTGCCATGGAGAACCCAATTTGATAGTGATCCCCGGCCCAGCGTCCCAAGAATTGGGCAGAAAAATCGCTGAGCTCTTAGAAAAGAGGGTTGTTCACATTGATTTCAAGCGATTCCCTGACGGAGAGTTTCGCATTCGCTTCACTGAGGAGGTAGAAGGCGAGGATGTCGTGATTGTTCAGACAACCAGTCCCCCTCAAAATGAGCACTTGATACAACTCTTCATCATTGCCGATAACGCAAAAGACTTGAAAGCCAAAAGCATCACAGCAATTGTCCCATATTTTGCATACGCAAGACAGGACAAACGCTTCAGACCAATGGAATCCTTCAGCATAAAAACCATAGTAACCCTCCTTGAAACATGTGGCGTAAGCAGAATCATCACAGTAAACTCTCATAACCCCAATGTCCTAAAGACTTTCAGAATACCCATTGACGATTTGTCAGCCATCAGCCTTCTTGCCCAGCATCTCAAAAAACAAGGCCTTAACGAGGCGTTCTCCTTGTCGCTTGGCAAGAAGGCAGTAGACATAGCAAAGCAAGCAAACGATGTTTTAGGAGGCGGATACGGGTGCATATCAACCCAGAGAGACCGAGTGAGTGGGCAGGTAACGATTGAGAAGAAAACATTGCCTCTAAAGAACCGTGACGCGGTAGTGTTTGACGACATAATCAGCAGCGGAGCAACCATGGTTAAGGCCGTAAGATGGGTTAGGAAGCAGGGCGCCCGAAAAGTCTATGTAGCATGCGTACATCCCCTCCTCATCGGAGACTCAAAAGATAGAATCCTAGAAAGTGGCGCCGATGGCATCTTCGGCACAGACACAATTCCCAGCCCGTTCAGCATAGTTACAGTTGCCCCCATAATTGCAAGAGCGTTAGCCTAAGAGGACTTAGATGTGGCTAGGCTCTTCTTTCTACTCTCAGGTGAACATCCAACCCTACCATTTTCAGAGCTGAGAGCAATTCTAGAAGCTCAAGACCACGGGTTTAGAATTGTGCAGAAGCTGATTCAAGTTCTGCGTGTTGAGACTGAAATAGAGAGCGTAGAATCTGTTAAGACTCGCGCAGCCATGGTAAGAATCTGCGGCCTAGAATTGTTCAGCTGTAGCGCCACCATCACCAGAATCCTGGAGAAAGCACGCTCAACATCCTTCGAAGACCTTCTAAAAGAAGGCGAGAGTTATGCAGTTCGAGTCTACAGAATAAGAGGTAGCGCCCCCAAGACTGAGAGATTGAGACTTGAGCGG
>CP070826.1:397933-401431 GCA_020344435.1 Candidatus Bathyarchaeota archaeon
AAGTGACTTCGCCAGTTCCTTCGCGGCTGACTCGCTCACCCTATCCGCTCCTGCCTTCTTGCATATCCTGTGCATTGGGGCTATAGATAACTCGAGATTTGCCATAAAGCCTCCTCCGTAGCTCTTTTTGTGTTTCAGCCACTATTTAACGTTAACGGAGCATTTCAACTTTCTTGGCGTCTGTTTTCATCTGGGGAAAGGTTTGGCCGCCCTCTGTGGCGTGCCATACTCGGTTCGCACGCTTGGGTGAACACACCTTGAGAAGGAGAGATGTAACACCTTTGCCGATTCTTGGAGTTGCAAGTGACTCGCATGCAAAATACGTTGAAACGTATGACCCTATTGGTGCCATCTTATGTGTGCCTGCCTTCTTGACACAGCCCATATGTCTGCGAAGGGCAACCAATAAAAGAAGCGAACAATAATGAACAGAGAAGACATCTTTAGAAGTGGAGGGTAAGTGAAGGCTTGGGCAGAGTTCGAACAGAACTGGTGAAGCGAATAGCCCAAGAACTGGTGGGACAGTACCCAGACAAATTCAGCAAGGATTTTGAGAACAACAAGAAACTTGTTGACTCTCTTACTACTGTTTCCTCGGCAAGATTGAGAAACAAGATAGCAGGTTACATAACGCGATTGTCAACCCCCATAGAAGAGGCTCAAGCCTCTGAGTTAGAAGCGACGGTATAATCCCTTTCGACATCTTATGACAAGACTGAGCCAAAATGTTAGCGTTGGAAGGTGATTTGGCTGCCGATGGTGGACGGAGACCATAAAGGATGGGCTCTACGCTATCTAAGGGAAGCAAAGGCAGAATTGATTGCTGCTGAGAAGATGCCTTATTTGGCTCTAGGACTGATTCTGGAGGCTCTGAGGAAGGCTCAAGGAGCAATCTATCATAGCCTCGGTGAACCAGCCTTTGTTCGAGCGATTGTCCATGAGAATATGGGAGAGGATTCTCTAGGAGATCCAATTCTGAGCTTTCTTGTTGAAATCGAGAGAACAGTACAGAGGGTTGCGCAGCTGCCTAATTCACGTCATGAGGACGTCATGAAGGAGGCGAGTGTCATTATCAAGTTGGCGTCTGATGTGGTGAGGCTTTTCACTGGTGAAACAGCATAGTTGACTTCAAAGGTGATACTGCCTTCTTCTTATGAGCGGCGCTTTCCCTCTTCTGTGTTCTTGCCCTTCAGAAGCAAGGTAGTCTTATCTAAGGGTCATAGTCTTTCAAATGCTTCAGTCATACGGCCCAAGGCTTTCTTGATATTTGGAACTGAATTTGCAAAGGACAGCCGTAGGTAGCCTTCTCCGTATTGTCCAAAGGCAGTTCCTGGCAAAACTGCGACGCCAGCGTTGTTGAGTAGAAAGTCTGAGAGTTTGTTGCAGCTCATTCCTGTTCCAGTTATGTTGGGGAATACATAGAAGGCTCCACGTGGTTTTCTACATGTTACGCCATTGATGTTGTTCAGGTCTGAGACTATGATTTCTCGTCTCTTTTTGAATTCCGCGACCATTCCTTCTGCTTCGTCTTGTGGTCCTCTCAGTGCTTCTACGCCAGCCATCTGAACAAAGGCGCAAGTGCAGGAGTTGGAGTTGATCATTAGCTGGGAGATTTTCTGCCCAAGATCTTTTGGCATCACGCCATATCCAAGTCTCCAGCCAGTCATAGCATAAGTCTTCGAAAAGCCTTCAAGTAGAATTGTCCTTTCTTTCATTCCAGGAAGTGATGCTATGCTCTCATGTTTGCCCTCGTATATTATTCGGCTATACACCTCATCTGAAAGTACAAACACGTCATCTTTGTCTACGATCAAGTCTGCTAGAGCTTTCAAATCTTCTCGGGTTAGAACTCCCCCTGTTGGATTCTCGGGCGAGTTCAGGATTATCATTTTTGTTTTGCTGGTAATTTTCTCTTGAACATTTTCCAGATCAAACCTGAAATCCTTCTCTTCCTTAAGCGGTATCGGTGCTGGTCTTGCTCCAATGAAGTTTATCACGGATTCATAGATGGGAAAACCTGGATTTGGGTACATGACCTCGTCGCCGGGATTCACCAAAGCCAACATGCTGAAGAACATTATCGGCTTTGCGCCTGGTGTCACAACGACTTCTTCTGGGTCAACCCCTATGTTTCTAGTGCTGGAAATGTACTCTGCAATTGCTTCCCTCAATTCTTGAATGCCAGCAGCTGAAACGTAATGAGTATATCCGGCGTGAAGAGCCTTTACTGCAGCTTCCTTGATGTTATTGGGCGTGTCGAAATCGGGCTCACCGATCTCCAGGTGTACGATGTCTTTTCCTCGTTTTTCAAGAGCCTTCGCCTTGGCGAGTACCTCAAACGCAGTTTCGGTCCCCAAGGTTTCCATTCTCTTCGCAAAGATCGAGACCACTTGAATCCCTTCCTCAATTGATGGAAGGATAGAGTACAGCAAACGTGGTATTTAACGGTTGCAATCGATCGGTTAATGAATGGGGTTTACAGCCATTTGGATAGTGGCCGTACTTCCAAAACTTCTGGGTTGACTAGGTTCGGTGGTCTTCTGCCCTCGAAGAATGCTGTAAGGTTTTCTGCGACCATTTCAGCCATTCTTGAACGTGTCTCGTGGCTTGAACTTGATATGTGTGGAGCGACAACCACATTGTCAAGTGTCAGCAGTGGATTATTCTGCGGTGTGGGTTCTTGTTCAAAAACGTCGAGGGCAGCGCCTGCAATCCATTCTTCCTTCAAAGCCTTGTACAAGGCTTCTTCGTCCACTACGGGTCCCCTTGAATTGTTCATTAGGTAAGCGGTCTTCTTCATTAACTTGAGCTTCGCCTCATCTATTAGGTGATAGGTTTCCTTCAGTAATGGGGCATGAACACTGATGAAATCTGCTTCCCTCAAGAGAGTTTCTAGGTCCTGAGGCTCTGCACCCAGCTCTTTTTCCAAGTTAGGTCTTGGAACGACGTCGTGGTATAGAATTCTCATGTTGAAGCCTTTCGCTCTTCTCGCCACGGCGGAGCCTATCCTTCCAGCTCCAACAATGCCTATTGTTGCTCCGTAGACGTCTCTGCCTAACAACATACTGGGATGCCAACCAACCTTCCATTGTCCATTGCGAACGTATTCGTTTGCTTCGATAACACGTCTTGCAAGAGCCATCAGCAAAGCCCATGCGAAGTCTGCCGTGGTTTCAGTCAGTACGCCAGGCGTGTTCGTTACGTATATGCCTCTTTTTGTTGCTTCTTTGACATCTATGTTATCGAAGCCGACGGCCATCTGAGCAACAATTCTCAATTTCGGTCCAGCATCAAAAACCTCTGCGTCTATCTTGTCGGATAGGAGAGGAGCCAGAGCATCAACATTTGTCACTTTCCTTACTATCGTTTCTTTTGGCGGCGGAGCGTATTCAGACCAGACTTCAGCGTCGAAACGAGCCTTGATTATTTCCAGTCCCCTTTCTGGAATCTCCCGTGTAACATAGACCTTGGGTTTTGACATATAACTCACCAGATGAA
>CP070826.1:401531-405010 GCA_020344435.1 Candidatus Bathyarchaeota archaeon
TACCTATAAAGAATCATAGGTATATACCCCCAAAAAGAAGCTCATAATGAGCCATTTACAGTACCTATTAATAGTCACATAGATATGTAGCTAAAAAGTAGCTGATTCTGAGTATTGATCTCGCTTTCACAACCTATAAGGCGCACTCACAAGAAAGCAGGGATAGAAGTGTATCTTATGAGCCATAGGGAACCAGAATGGATTGCGCCATTTCACTTCTGCACCGATATCGGTAATTACACAGGCATAAGCGCCGCCTCTTACGAAGATTTCATGAAAAGCATCGAACAGGTGAAGGCGAAATCGTTGAGTTTCCACATTCAACGAGGAGACTTTGAAAAATGGGTTTTGAATATCCTCAAAGATAGAAAGTTAGCGAAAGCATTAGAAAACGTGAAGAGTCAGAAACTTCGTGGACAAGCTCTGCGCAATCGTCTCTACCACATCGTATCTGAGCGGCTTAAAGAATTGACCCGCAAGACTTACTGAATGCATGTATGCACATGCGCGCTGGCTTCCAAATGGAAGCTTAGTTACGGCGATTTTCCTATTAGATAATGAGACTACAGAATTGTGGGACCAAATCACCCTGAGTTGGAATAACATTCTTAAGTTTTCGTTAGAGGTGGCAAGCATCCTATTCGCTGTTGCCCCGATAACGGTGTTTCTGTGGGCTGGTAGTCCTACAGATAATATGCTGGCTACGATATTCTCTCTATCTGTGTCTCTGGTTTCGCTTGTCATAATGCGGATTGTAGAAGAAGAAATGTACGAAGTGCTGAGAGGTATCAGGAACGGGAAAATCTGGTACAACCTGCGGTGAACCTGTTCTTAGTTCTGCTGCAAAGCATGCATACATGCTCATAGGGTCCCTTTGGGCGTGAAATGCTTCTTGAAAACTTCATGAATCTCTTCAGGCTTCTTCAGTATGAACACGTCAGCCATGCCCGCCAGCCTCTTCACATGTTCCACATCTTCCTTCCTTATCCGTAGTTTGATTTCTCGTTCGCTAGGGAGCCGTGTCACTATTATTCCTTCTTCATAATCGGAGGGCATTATATAGACCGGAACAAAGGCTTTCAGACCCATTATTGCCGCATTCGAAAGCATAGTGTCTGCTATCCCTGTCGAGATCTTTGCAACAGTGTTTGAAGTTGTCGGACCGATTACTAGAAATTCAAACTTTCCCAGTTGCAGTTGACCAGCGAGAAATGGAGAATTTGAGTTGATTTCGATCAAAACTCTGCCGAAATTCTGCTCCAAGTCGTCGAATACCTTGTACCATTTGACAACTTGATATCCCGCTTTGGAGATGTAGACTTGTATCTCAACTCCGTCTTGATACTCGCTCTTCAGCCTCTTCATAGTTTCGATTGTTTCAGCTAGTCTGTCTCCGCTACCTGTGATTCCCCATGCAACTCTCTTTTTCTTCGCTTTTTCTCTCTTCGTCATCGTCGCGCGCCCTTACTTTCGTCTGTTGGTTTCCAAATCCTCAAGAAATTTAGTGAACTTCTTGATGGTTTTCCTAAGACTTCTAAATCCTTCTTCATCCTTCTCTGCGCCTTCCAAAGTGTCTTTTGACCAGAATGTCCCCCCTAAATTTGCTCCAAAGGCACCGCCACTAATGGGTAGGGCACCATTCAAGATGTAGAAAGTCAAGATTTGCTGTATCGCCAGTTCCTGTCCACCGGCTCTGTCGCCTCCGACTGCGATGCCCATGCCGACTTTGTATCTGAAACAGTTTTGGTCTGTTGCAACAAGGGCCCTGCATCTATCCATAACTGCTTTTGTTTGGGCGCTGACCCCGCCATTGTAAACCGGTGTGGCAATTATTATCCCACTGGCATCCTTGAGCAGAGGGTAGAGTTGATGCATGTCATCATCAACTGCGCAGGCTTTATTCCTCAGGCAATAGTCGCAATGTCGGCAGAACCCAATCTCTTTGCCTCTAACGGTAAAGAATTCTGTCTCAAAACCCTGCTTTGCCAGCATATCCAAAGCCGCTCTCAAGACATATTCAGTTGCTTTTCTTCTTGGGCTCCCACACACGCCAACTATCATAATGATTCTCCAAGATTCTAAGTTGCCAGAATCAATAAAAGGTTGCTGAAAGCCTTTGCAGAGGAGCTAGAAGGCGAAGCCAACTGGCTGTCTAGTGTTCGTGTTCAGCCTTAGGGTAGCCCTCGTCCTCCAGTTGGATAGTGGTGTGGTCGATTCCGAACTCCTTCTTCAGTAAACCCATCAAGGTCGTAATCAGCTTCTTTCTATCTGCCTCGGCGTTCACCACCACGTGACCGCTCATGCAGCACATCTTGGTTGGGGTGATGCACCATACATGAAGATCGTGGACGCCCTTCACGTCTTCGACTTCGAGAATTCTGCGCTCCATCGCGTTAACGTCGATGTGGGAAGGAACGCTTTCGAGGAGAACATTGAGAGAGTCTCGGATGAGCTTCCCGGAGCTATAGAAGATCAGAGCGCCTATCATCATACTGATCAGTGCGTCTGCGTAGTACCATTTGGTGAAGAACATGATTAGTCCTGCTGAGATCGCTCCAACCGAGCCTAGGGTGTCGGCTACTACGTGAAGAAAGGCGCCTTCAACGTTTAGACTCTCCTCTCTTGATTTTGAAAGTGTCAAGGCAGATAGTCCGTTGGCTACTAGTCCAAAAATCGCGATGATGAGCATGTTCAGACTTTCTACCTCTGCTGGCTGCAGAAATCGTTGAAAGGCCTCGTAGAAGATGAAAGCCACAATCACCCACAAGAAGATGCCATTCAAGAAGGCTGCTAGAATCTCTGCCCGGTAATAACCATAGGTTCTCTTCATCGTGATAGGGCGCAAGGCAAGCCATGAAGCTATCAAGGCGAAGACCAAGGCTAGGACATCGTTTAACATGTGCCAAGCGTCAGTTAGAAGAGCCAAGCTGTTTGTCAAAAACCCTCCTATCAATTCAACGATGAAGAAAGATAGGGTGATACCTAAGGCGATTCCAAGGTATCTTGTGCTTCTTGGCTTGTGGGGGTGCTCGTGCATTGGAATCTCGAGCTCGTAGTAATTAATCGGCCTACACTATTAAATCTGAATCTCATGTTGAGTCCAAAGAGTTAATACTATATCTGGAACTATCCAAGGAGAGGTCAAGACAGGTGTCCTATCTAATCAACATCGCTATTGCAACTTCTGTCGTCAGTCTTTTCTCGCTTGTTGGAATATACGCTTTGTCAATAAAGGAGAAGACATTGGACAGAATCCTGTTAGTTCTTGTTGCTTTCTCAGCTGGATCAATTCTTGGAGCTGCCTACTTTGACCTTCTTCCAGAAGCGATGGAGCTAGTGGAGGAGCCGGTTGTGTTTGTCTACATCACAGTCGGATTCATATTGTTCTTCTTCTTGGAGAGGTTCATCTATTGGTATCACGGGCACCCCCATGAAGCGGAAATATCTGCTGAGATTGCCGATCGGGCTTCAACCAAGGG
>CP070826.1:405110-408555 GCA_020344435.1 Candidatus Bathyarchaeota archaeon
CGTGTGATTGGCGCCACTTTGCATTTCTGCCAAGGGCGGCCTTTCATCGGCGGGTATGAGCGCCACTTATATCTTGTTACATAGCTGTCTTTGTTGACATACTGACACATCTTGGTTACAGTGATTAGAATTGCGGATAAGAAAGGTCGTGTCGAAGAGTCTACTGAAAGCTTGCAGAAGATTTCTGACACGGGATCCAGTTGCTAATGTCCTGCCGCTTGGCGACCTTTACTCACCCCTCTTTCAAGTAAGCGATGTTTATTGCGCTGTGGAGAACAGCAAAGTTGTTGGTGTATGCGCTATTTACGGTGCATTCTCAACACCAAGCGTGGTCTTGGGAACTGCCACGCAAACGGTTAAGAAAGCACTCATTAAGAAGGCGGTGGTCAAGGTCTCAGACGAGTTTATTTCACTCTGCCCACCAGATGATGTTGATCTGTTCAAAGAATACTCAGTTGTCTCAGACTCTCACTTGGAACATCAGATGCTCGCTGATTCACTGAAGACCCCTGAACATCGTGCCATCAAAGCGCAGAGGGTCAAAAGGAGGGATCTGGAGGCGCTCAACAGGTTCTATGTCGAGAGTGTGGTGGCTGAGGCATGGGCTCCCATACAATTCAGGGCTGGACCATATTACTGCGTGAAGCATGATGACAGGGTCATCAGCGCCGCCGGTGTTCACCTAGTGACCCCACAGATTGCTCAGCTTGGAAACATCGTTACGGACAAGGCTTATCGGAACCAAGGCTTCGCCACAGCATGCACACACGCCCTATCATCAGACCTGATCTCCAAAGGGCGAATCATCAGCCTATTCGTGAGGATAGGCAACGCACCTGCCATTCACATGTATGAAAAACTGGGTTTTCACAAAACACGGGAGATTAGTTTTCTTGTCCTACGAAAGAAAAAATAGCACAGCATTTATGAAGTAACATGCGTGTGGAATAATGATAGGAGAACTCGCGGCTTTAGGCACTGCAATCTTATGGGCTATGGCCGCCGTGTTATACAAGAGGGCATTGCTGGAGACTAAGCCTATTTCAGCAAATATCGTGCGCTGTGCATTCACAGGCATGATTTTGATTGCTTGTTTGATAGTCATCGGCAAAGTCACGGTTTTGGCGAGTGTTTCAGCGCAGGCAGGTATTCTCGCAAGTCTTAGCGGAGTGGTCGGTCTATGTTTAGGCGACACCCTATACATGATAAGCTTAAAACTTGCAGGCGTCGCGCGGGCGGTTTCAATAACAGCTACATACCCATTATTCAATATTCTACTAGCGATTCTCCTGCAGAGAGAAACTTTCAGTTTATGGGTGGTTCTGAGTGCTGTCACGATAGTTCTGGGAATATGGTTTCTCAGTTGGGGGGAGAAGAAGGATGTTGAAGGGATAGAAAAAAGAAAACTGATGCGAGGAGCAGCTTCTGCCTTGGCAACAGCGGTCATATGGGCCGTGAGCATATCAATGATTAACATGGCTGTTATGCTTCCAGAAACAGGCAGTCTAGACTATGCCCTAGCCGTCAACACTCTAAGGAATCTGGCCGCCGCGGTCTTTCTGCTAGCTTCAGCGCCAATAACAGACAGGAATTACCACTTCTTGAAGATGCAGAGAAGGACGGTGCTTTCTCTGGTTTCCGGCGGCATAGCGGCGCTAGCTGTGGGCTGGTTCCTCCTGACTATGAGCTTTCTCTACATCCCAGAATCACAGGCAGTTCCGATCTCCTCAACATCACCTCTCTTCGCAGCGGTCGCTGGAATGGCCTTTCTACGAGAGCCGCTTACAGCAAGGATTGTTGCAGGCTCAACGCTGATTGTTGTTGGTATATTTCTCATTTTCATGGTGTAGAAAAGTCTAGACGTGTGGCGACCAAGATGAAAGTTCTGTTTGTGTGCTCAGGAAATGCGTATCGAAGTCCAGTGGCAGAAGCCCTACTCAAGAAGACCAGGCCGGAGATAGATGCAGATTCTGCAGGAATCGACCCTGTGATCCCAATCTCGGAAGCGGCTAAGAGATACCTGGCAGAAGAGACAGCTCTCAAATATCTTAAGCGGGCTCCGCAGAGCTTAGGCGAGAAGAGCCTTGATGAATACGACCTTATTGTCGCCATGAAGCAAGAACACAAGAATTCTGTCCTAGATAGATGCCCAGAATGTACAGAGAAAGTAGTTGTGTGGAACATCGATGATCCCTATTTTCTGCCACATGGACATGCCAAGAAGATATTCAAAGAGATTAGGGGTAAGATCACCGAACTAGCCAGCACACTGCAGGGGGAATAGAGGGCACACCTGCTACTGCACGCACTCGCGCAATCACGAATCTCAACTAATAAATTGAGTCGATCCAAGAAGTACATGAAACAGGATGGACGCTCACAGAGTCATTATCCATGTTGACATGGATCACTTTTATTCTGCGGTGGAGGAGAGAAGAAATCCCGAATATGAAGGGAGACCAGTCATCGTTGGGGCGGACCCAAAGGATGGAAAAGGCAGGGGGGTGGTCAGCACCTGCAACTACGAAGCCAGAGAGTTTGGGGTGCGCTCAGGCATGCCAATTTCAAGAGCTTGGAAACGCTGTCCAAATGCTGTCTACCTCCGGCCAGATTTCAAGCTCTATGGAAAGACCTCCTCCAGAATCATGGCGATCCTCAGGAAATACGCAGACAAGTTTGAGCAGTGGGGATTTGACGAGGCTTTTCTAGACATCAGCTCGAGAGCCCGCAATTTTGTGGAAGCGAAGGAGATTGCGGAGGCCATTAAGCAGGAAATCTACGAGGAAGAAGGCCTCACATGCTCAGTTGGTGTGGGACCGAATAAGCTAGTAGCGAAGATGGCCAGTGACTTCAAGAAGCCTGATGGACTGACGGTTGTCACAGATGAAGCCGTGCGAGACTTCTTGGCGCCCTTGCCCGTGAGGAAGCTGCTCTGGGTGGGGAAGAAGACAGAGCGCAGGCTGAATGAAATGGGGATAGAAACAATAGGAGATTTGGCGGCTTGCGACGTATCAGTGTTGACCGAGAAGTTTGGCGTGATGGGAGCCCAGTATCAACTCATGGCACAAGGGATCGACGAAAGTGAGGTTGCTGAAAGAGGAGAAGCAAAATCTGTGGGTCGAGAGATCACTTTTGAGGAGGACACCCTCGACTTCGATCTCATCCTCGGAACATTACACAGGCTGAGTGAATCAGTTCATAAGGAAGTTGTCGGGCGTGAAATGTTGTTTAGGACAGTCACTGTGAAAGTTCGCTATGAGAACTTTGAGACTCACACTCACGGGAAGACTCTGCCCTTCTTCACAGATCGCCTTCAGAGCCTCAGGAAGACCGCGCGTGAACTCCTTGAAGCGAATCTTCGTCAAGACAGAAGAATGCGGCTGATCGGCGTGAGAGTGTCAAAGCTCATCCCGCGTAAGGAACAGACAACCCTAGTCTAGAACAT
>CP070826.1:408655-412058 GCA_020344435.1 Candidatus Bathyarchaeota archaeon
TCGTGGAGCATGAGGAATTGGCCGAAGCAGGCGCTGAATCTTAGGAAGAAATCTTTTTCACTAGATTTCAGAAGATACTGTCTTGCTGGAAATCTGTCAAGGTACTCCGCTAGGCTTGGATGTTCATAATCGTACATTATTGGCGTCTCGACTTCCATTGCTCCGTACTCTATCACTTTCTGAGTCACATATTCTTCAAGCAACGATTTGATCAGACGCCCCTTTGGGTACCACTTGAAATTCCCTGAGTCGCTGCCTAGCTCATAGTCGACGAGTTCCAGCTTCTTCATGAGGTTTACATGAGGTGGAATCTCTTGAGCGGCTCTCACCTTTGAGATTTCATATCTCGCAAGCTTCTCTAGCATCGGGTGCTTGGTGAAGTTGAATTCTTCAGCTGGAACCATCTCTCCATTAGGCTGCATGATGAACCAGGAGGACTTAAGCTGCTCTTCTGCCTCTAGTGACTCTGAGACGACCTCCGCCTTTTCAGCGCCTTTTGGCAGGATAACTCTGAACTGCTCTGCTAGAGGGTGTCCTTTTATTGAGACTGAGAATTCTTTGCACCAGCCGAATGGTGTCCTGTGTGTTTCGATGCTGGCTTCTCTTGCGTTCTTTTCCATTGCCTTGATCACCTTCAACGCGTCAGCTGGTCTTGCCAAGTTGTTGCTTAGGTGGGCATAGGGATAGATTAGAATCTTGTTTACCTTCAATTTCTCGAGTGGCGCCTTGAGTTCTTCCACTGCCTTCTTTGCGACTGCTTCATTGTCTCCCTCTTCAATGCAGGTGAATAGGACAACGAGCTCTTCGAGTCGATGCTCCCGTTCCTCGCATTCCTCTGCATACTTGATCTCTTTTTCTATCGGTTTGTATTCTATGAAGTTTGAGTGGAGCTGAAGTATTCGCATGTGTGTTCCTCGATTATGACGTGACTCTAGGGATAGGAGAGGGCGTTACTAACTTAGCTTTTGGAGTTTTCATCCTTGGTGTCTCCATTTCTCCAGCTTGCGTTCTGTCTTGGTCTTCTTTTTGTACTCTTTATAATGATCCTTGCAGAGGAATGCTCTTCTCCCTGTGCCGACTTTCAGTCCCGCGGCGCTGACTCTGGGGTTGGGGAGGGAACGAGCAGCCTCCTTGTCGCATCCTGAAACGCTGCATTTCACACCTTTGGCGATTCGACCCAATGCTGGATTCTCCTATCTATTTCGTTTAATCACTTATACATTAGAGATTATGCTGAATTTTAAGACTTCTGCAGGTCTTCGAGAGATGCCCCTGCCGATTAGGATTTCGTAACTAGAATATGTTCGCGGGTATGTATGCTTCTAGCTCTGAATAGCACGCGAGAAACTGAAGTCCATGGGTTTGCGCACGTGTACCGCACGCATTTAGTTTATATAGAATTTTGGATGGTTATTCTGAGAATCATATTATCAAGACTGAAATAATGATTATAGTCCTTGTTCTCTCCTTTCATATTGACGGTTCAATGACAGAAGACAGAAACGAGTTCGAAATCATCGCTGATATCCTACGCGTAGCAATCTTAGGTTCCAATGAATCTGAGATTATTGCTAAATGCAGTTTGGAACGCGAGCTTTTGGAGAAGTACATGCCTACCCTATTGGTTTTAGAGATGGTTAGCGTGGAGAGAAAGAGTGAAAACTTTTACCGACCCACCAATAAGGGACTGGAATTTCTGCGGTTCTATCATGGTTTGCGCTGGCTTTTATGGGGAAAGAACTCAGACTTCCTACTGGTTAACATTCTGACTGGCCCCAAGAAAGACACGAAATCCTATTACATAAGCTGAAGTAATCATACAACCTCGGAGACAAGATAAACTCAGATTTATGAGCGCTTAAACATCCTTTTCGTAGATTTCAGATGCTCTTTCATAGACCTCCTTCTTCTCTCCAAATATCCTGGGTCCCACTCCCTCGACCACGAAGGACGCCATGGCAGAGCCAACACACATGCACCAAACCGGATCTTTTTCCTTGACGTATTCAGCTAGGAAAGCTCCTGTGAACGCGTCACCGGCTCCTGTAGGGTCTAAAAGAGCTCGTGGCGCGCATGCTGGAATACTGCAGATTTTCTCTTCATGAAGCATTGCAGACCCTTTCATGCCCATGGTTGCTATCACTGTTTTCACCCCGTAATCACGGATTCTTTCCATCGCCAATCTCAGGTTGGTCAGTCCCGTTACCATTTTGATTTCGTCTAAGGAGGATTTGCATATGTCCACCTGCTCGAGTATTCGATTGTCCTTCCAATCTTTAGGGAAGACAGTTCCGTTTTCATCAAAGCGTCTCATAAATCCCTGCGGATCCAAAGACAGAGTTTCCGCAAATGTTCTTAGTTTATCAACGACGCTAGCTGACAGTTCATTTGCGATCGGAGAGATATGGATGGCTCTGGATTCTAGAGAGTCTGGTATGTCTTCAGGAGTGATTGGCGAAGCTCGACTTGTCAATTGAAGCTGGCGCTCTTCACCCTCATACGTCAAAACGAACCTTGTAGTTGAGACATTTTTGACGATTTTCAAGCCGGAGAGATCTATGCCATTTACTTTCAGCCATCCAACGTAATCTTCAGGAAAATCTTCTCCCACTTTCGAAATCACAGAGACCTTTGCATCTAATTTTCTCGCCGCCATTGAGACGTAGGTTGGAGGACCGCCCAAAACATGTCTAGGGACGACTGTTTCAGGCGAAAGTATTGAATCGATAGCCAAGTGCCCGACTACAACTAGATCGAACATCGCTCTCCTCAACTAAGTGGAGACGGGTTATAATTCATGTGCTTCCTGTTGGTTGTGTATGCGAGGAGTTATAAATCGCCGTGAGAAACTGTCACATTGATGTGAGAACTTGCCGGTAAAGAGGAAAAGTCATGGAAGATCAAAGGGTAGCAAGGGAAGAAGTAGCAAGGTGCAGTGTGTCGGCTGTGGTCAGCTTGTGCCTCGAGATAAAGCCAAGAGGTCTACTCGCCGCGTCTCCGTTTTGAATCCATTGCTAGCTAAGGAGCTTCGTCAGAAAGGCGCGTACATATCCAGCCGGCGTGACACAAAATACTATTGCGTCTCGTGTGCCGTACATCGTGGCATAGTCAAGGTCCGAGCTGAGAATGATCGCAGGAAAGCTCGTAGACGAAGAAGATAATCTGAAAAAAGCAACTTGGCTATTGCTGCAGGTTTTCACTCTCTACTTTTGGACGCCCTAGCAAAATGAATCACACGTTGGAGCACGGTGAAGCCGGTAAGAAGAGCTAGAAGAATCACCGCCCAATACAACGCGTCCAGCCAGACAACACTAAGAAAACTTGCCACAGCCACTATCACTAGTCGTTCTGCACGCTCCGCCACACCAACAGCCTCCATCTCAACTCCCAACGCCTCCGCCCT
>CP070826.1:412158-415532 GCA_020344435.1 Candidatus Bathyarchaeota archaeon
AATGGAGTCAGTATCGTAGATTGGTTGGAAGCAAGCGAGGGGGATTATTGTCGTGATCTCGCACAATTTAAAATTGGTGTCCTAGATGAGATTCTTGACACTCAGAGAAGTCAACAATTCTTTGAGCAAATGTTGAAGCTTTATGAAGAACAGTTTGATGACACATCCCTACATGATCGAATGAGGTTTTATCTACCCTTAATGTTTCTTGAAGAGTCCTTCTATCTACCATTCGAATATTTCCATTGGAAAATCAAGTATGATGAGGATGCAAGGAGTTTCGAGAAACGATTTATCGACTATTTTAGAAAATCTGAACAATACTTCAATCTATAAATCATTTCTAAATTTCATACAATAGAAAGGTGGTTAAAGACCATTTTTTTCACAAAAAGCGAAACAGAAAAGGGGCCCTCACTGTAGCGCGCGCGAACAGTAAGTATAAATACGCTTCTTCTTTATTCATTATGCCGGTGAAGGGATGTCCCGCCAATTTCCATCGCTCCGCTCCTAGGTTCCATTTCGATTAGCGATCGGAAGCCCTTGCCAGAATTTTTAAAGGAGACACATTATAGCCCTAAATCACTTTATCACACTACGATAATACAGTCAAACCAACAGACTACTGGAGGAAGATGCGATGGTTAGGCTTCGGGAGAACGAGCAGAGAACCCTGCTTGCCCTGGAAAAGCTTGGTGGAAAGGGGAGTGTTGAGAAGATAATTGAGATCAGCGGCTTGGCTCACGCTGCAGTTATGCGAGCAGCCTTATCTCTCAAGGCAAAGAAGCTGGCGAAAATCCACGAAAGCAAGCGGATGGAAGTCGCTCTCAACGATGAGGGAAGATATCACGCGAGGATGGGCCTTCCAGAACGCCGCCTAATCCACGCAACGATCAGGCTGGGTGGCGAGACCACGGTCAAGAAAGCTGTCGAAAAGGCAAATCTGGAACAGAAGTTCTTGACCATAGCTTTGGGATGGCTGCGGCGCAAGGACTGGGCAGACGTGGAGAGGGGCAAGCTGAAAGCCCCGAAGAAGCCTGAGACTGGCATCGATGAGCGGTTGCTGGCTCTCTTGAACGATGAGGGACCGCAGATAGTGAAGAATCTGAACAAAAAACTCCACGACGCTGTTTCCACCTTGAAGAGCCGAGGGCTCCTCAAGAGTGATGCGAAGACACTGAGAGAGCTAGAGCTAACCAACGCTGCTTTGAAGCTGATTAAACATGGGATAAAGCCGGTTGCAGAGATCAGCCAATTGACTCCGGAACTCGTCATAACCGGAAAGTGGCGAGAGGTGAAGCTGAGACGGTTCAACGTGACAGCACCTGGTCCTGCAGTCTACCCTGGAAAGATCCATCCGCTGCAGCAGATAATCGAGAGTGTGAAGGAAGCCTTCCTCGATATGGGCTTCACAGAGATTCGCGGTCCAATCGTTGAGACCGCCTTCTGGAACTTCGACGCTTTGTTCCAGCCCCAAGACCATCCTGCCAGAGAGATGATGGATACCTTCTACCTGGAGCAACCCCGAAGGGGCGGTCTGCCGAAGAAAGGCATTGTTGATGCCGTGGCAAAGACGCATGAAGACGGTTGGACAACTGGTTCCCGGGGATGGGAGTACGCGTGGAGCTCACATGAAGCGAAGAAGCTCCTGCTGAGAACTCACACGACAGCAACCACAATCCATTACCTTGCCGAGCACAAAGAGCCACCAGTAAAGGTCTTCTCAGTAGATCGCATATACCGTAACGAGAAGCTTGACTACAGCCACCTCGCAGAACTCCATCAGATCGAAGGCATAGTCATGGACAAAGATGTGACCCTAAGGGACCTTATAGGAACTCTAACGGAGTTCTACCGGAAACTCGGATTGGAGAAGGTTAAGTTCTGGCCCAGCTACTTCCCATACACCGAACCCTCAGCCCAATCCGTGGTCTACATCCCGGAGCATAAAACATGGATGGAGCTCTGCGGCATGGGCATGTTCCGTCCAGAGGTTCTAGCACCCTTCGGCATAGAGAACCCGGTTCTGGCCTGGGGAGGTGGACTGGAGCGTCTGGCAATGATCAAGCTGGGAATAGATGATATCCGGCTCTTGTACAAGAATGATCTGGACTGGATAAGGAGGACTCCGCTATGCCAGTGATAACTCTAGATAGAGATCGTTTCTGCAGGTTCACCTCTAGAAGCCTATCTGTGAAGGAGATGGCGGAATGGCTCCCCTGGCTAGGCGTCGACATAGAAGAGGTAGGCCCAGACTACGTGAAGATCGAGTTCAATCCCAACCGCATCGACTTAGGCAGCTACGCCGGTGCTGCACGAGCTTTCAGCGGGCTCATGGAATGGGCGGCTGGACTGCCCGAATATGCTGTGGAGGCAGGAGACGCAATTCTGAACATAGATTCATCGGTCTCTGAAGTCAGGCCATACATGCTGGGGGCTATCATACGGGACATAAGATTGGATGACGAGTCCGTAAAAGAGCTCATGGAGATGCAAGAGGATCTCCACTGGGGCATAGGAAGGGACAGAAAGAAAGCCTCCATCGGCGTCCACAACCTGGATAGCGTAGAGCCTCCATTCACATACACAACCGCCAATCCAGACGCCACAAGATTTGTTCCGTTGGAGAAGACCGAGGAGATGAGCCTCAGGGAGATTCTTGAAGAGCATGAGAAGGGCATTGCCTACAGCCATCTCCTTGACCAGGCTTCAACATATCCATTGTTAGTTGACGACGAAGAACGCGTCCTCTCCATGCCACCAATCATCAATGGCGAACTGACACGCGTAGATGGCCAAACCAAGAACTTGTTCATCGACGTGACCGGGACAGACTACAACGCAGTCACCAGAGGCCTGAACGTTTTGGTTACGGCACTAGCTGATATGGGAGGCATCATCGAGAGCATCTGCGTCAAATATCCAGACCACACTGTTGTCTCTCCAGACTTGTCACCCCAGAAGATGAGACTGCAGGTTGGCTATGCCAATAAGCTGCTTGGTCTCAAGCTTTCGGAGGCTGAAGCCGTAGCAAGCCTGAGGAAGTGCAGACTGGATGCGAGAAGGGTGAGCGAGGGAGTTTTGGAAGTCTCCATCCCTGCCTATCGAATAGACATATTGCATATGATTGATTTGGTGGAGGAGGTTGCGATCGGCTATGGCTACTACAGACTCGAGCCAACCAAGCCGGCGACAGTGACAACTGGCAAGCGGCACAGAGCCAACGAGATGGCGAGGAGCGCTCGACAGATAATGATTGGGCTGGGCTTCATCGAGGCAATGAACTTCATCCTCACAAACGAGATCACTCATTACGAGAGGATGAGGCAGAAAGATGGTGAGGCGATGAGACTTGCTAATCCCGTCTCAGCTGA
>CP070826.1:415632-418992 GCA_020344435.1 Candidatus Bathyarchaeota archaeon
GGCCTTTTCGCTTCCAGTATCTTAGGAGAAACAAGAGATTGTGAGGGGACGGAAACTTGGGGCTGGTGCCAAATCCAGCGTTGTTTTGGTCGAAACCATCTAGTAATCTGATGAAAGCCTCGTCAAAAACCATCTCGGTTAGTTCTTCTTCTCGCTGCTTTGCTTGCACATGCTCCATTAGATATTCTGTTGTGCTCTCAGCTGCTGAGACGAGTCCGCTCTTGTCTTGTTTCCATGATTTCGCCACGTTTCTGAGCAAATCTACAAGGCCGACTATTCCAGCTCTGCCTGTTTTTGGTAAATATGTTCCTGCAAAGAAAGGTTGTTTCTGAGGCGTCATTACTATTGTGAGAGGCCAGCCGCCGCTACCTGTCATCAACGCGCATGTTTTCATGTAGATTTTGTCGACGTCAGGTCTCTCTTCCCGGTCAACTTTTATTGACACAAAATGCTCGTTCAGAATCTCCGCAACTTCATTGTCTTCAAAAGATTCTCTTTCCATTACATGGCACCAGTGGCAGGTAGAGTAGCCTATTGACAGGAAAACTGGCTTGTCCTCCTTCTCTGCCTTCATAAAAGCTTCTTCACTCCAAGGATACCAGTCTACAGGGTTCCGGGCGTGCTGTAGCAGGTACGGACTCTTCTCATCTGCAAGCCGATTCGCCTTCGCCATAATGTCCCGCCTTGATGCCCACGCTTGCTCAATTCTGCTTTGCAAGTCTAGAATAGACCCATGAAATAGGTCCGAAAGATATGTGCAAACCAAGCAATATCAAGAATGGTGCTAACAGATTTTCGTGAAGGATGAAAGACAGGTTTTTGGTCAATAATCCTAATGTCAAAGGTTGTATGATCCGATATTGCGTAATACCTAATCCTGTGAGAAGGTAGAGTGCTGTCACTGCAAATAGTGACCAATCAGCTATTTTTTTGACTGTGCCCTGGTTCATTCTTCTCCTTTTTCCTCAATCTACGACAAAGTTTGAGACTTGATAGCTCATGTGGTTAGGGGTTCCAATCAGCGTCATTGTCGAAACCGCCGCTTTCCCAGTATCCTTCGTAATTCACATCGTCAGATAGCTCGATCTCGGTTATCCACTTTGCCCATTTATAACCCAGTTTGCTTTCCGCGACGAGCTGGAAAGGAAATCCTCTTTCAGGTGGAATGACCACGCCATTCATTTTGTAGGCTAGTAGTATGTTATTGTCGATTATGTAGTCTAAGGGTAAAGATGTGGAATACCCATCATAGGCATACAATATGACAACTTTTGCCCTTGAGTTAACTCCTGCCTCTTCTAGCAGATCCTTAACCAGCACGCCTTCCCAGAGTAGAGTAACTTCCCAGCCTTCTACACAATGCAATGTCACAACTTTCTGGTAATGTGTATGATTATTGATGACATCATCATATGTATACGCTAGTCTGTTTTCGACAAGCCCACCTACAACAAGTTCATAACCTTCTTCGTTGACATGTTGCAGCCCTTTTATCGAGTTTTCTCTAAAATCGTCTATTGAAGAGAGCATCTGTCCTTCATACTCTCTAATTTCCACGGGTTCCAGTGTACCTGTTCCGTCTGTAGTTTCGTCCGTAGTCTCATCTGTATTTTCGTCTGCGATTTCTCCAGTTTTAAAGGTAATCTCATCTATCCAGATTTCAGCACTAGCAAGAATGAGTACTACGGCTATTACTGACAGTAACAGAACCCTCAACAAAAAGGACTTTTTCCTATGCGTGACTCAATCCCTTCCAGCCCTAAGATAATGAAGCATATCATGCTTCATATACATTCCGCTCGTATGCAGGTACGTATTATCCAAGAGTATCGCTTGAAGTTCAAACTGCAATTGTCACGTAGATTAGGGCTAGAACGGCTGTCAAAACTGAATCCCATACAAACATTTCCTTCAACCCTCTTGGATAGAGGTTGAGGTCGACCTTCTTGGCTGAAAAAGGGTATAGCGGTCGACAGGGTCTTGTAAGAAAGTCAACGACGAAATGGCTTAGTCCACAGCTGAGGGTCAGTGGAAGCAGGTGGGGATAGACACGATTTACAGCTAGAGAGCCAAATAGGACGAAAATAAGGCCTAAGAGCTCATGGAGTAGTGAACGCGATTCTACTCCAAACCTTCTAGTTCTCAACGCTTTTTCTAGATATGGAATATGGTCAAAGTCGGGGAAGATTGAAAACAGGACGCCAATCAACGCGTCTGGGAAAGAGCCAATTCCTAGAAGCCTAGCTAATAGCAGGCCTAGCAAAGCGTGAAAGATTATGTTCATCGTTCGCTCCGTTACGTGCTCAAGATTCTGTTATGCGAGGAGTATGTCTAGGACATCCAGTGTACGTAGGGGTTGATTAGGCTTTACTTCATACCTGGAGTTGGCAATTAGGAGGGGAACTCTCATTTCTGCCGCGTGAAGACCACCGTGTGTTCCTCGATGGGGCGGCAGCTCTAGCATAAGATCCCAGCCCATTCGAGAGTTGATGATTAAATCTCCAGAACGTGCGCTCTCAAAGATCTGTGAAACTTGAACCGGCACATCTGGGAATTGCGCTTCACTTGTGGCGGCTAGCCACTCTCGGTCGTTTAGCCATTCTCTGTAGGCGATTTTCCCGTCTTTGACAATGGAGTCGTAGCCTAGAGGGTCCGCGCCTTCAATGACATCGTACGAGTATTCATCTCGCCCCTTTTTTCTTATGATACCGTGTCCGTCGCAAGAGTATGCGTGGGAGGTGGTCTTGTTTTCAGCTACAAAGACATGTTGCACTGGTAATAGGTGGCTCACTAAATCTATGATGTTTACGCGTCCTTTTCGAATCTTGTAGTTCTCAAGATCTTCTAGCTTTGGTTTACGTCGCCAATTATGCTTTATGTATTGGAGTGGAAAGGCTTTCTCTTCTGCGCCTTCCGCAGCCAAGTAGATGTGAGCCATTCCATTACCGCTTATGGCGACTGTAGCATCAAACTCGCCTAGCCCTTGGAGGAACGTCACTGGAAAGCTGCGAACATCCAAGCCAACTGTGCTTAGGAATTTTGCGAGATCGAAGTGCAGATTGGTGGGACGAAGCCCATGATCTGAACCGATTACAATTGATGTTTCGTCGTAGAGTTTCAAGTCAATGAGAGTCTTTGCTATGTGACCGATTTGTTTGTCTACGTTCTTGAGGGCGTGTCGTACATTCTTGGAGAGGGGTCCGTGCTCGTGGCTGGCTTCATCGACGCCGGGCATGTAGACGGCGGAGAAGGCAGGTGGTTCAGATGGTAGTTTCATCCACTTTACTAGCGAGGAGCATCTGTAGACCATTTCGAATGTACGTGCTGCAAGGGTGTCTACGTGTTCCCAGGTGAAAAGTC
>CP070826.1:419092-422432 GCA_020344435.1 Candidatus Bathyarchaeota archaeon
CGCAACCTTCGTGAGTGCGCTACACCATCTCACCTTCGGTCTCCTGTCTGACAGATTCGGTCGTAAGCCTTTCCTCCTCCTTGGAGGCTTCTTCGCAGCTCTGCGGATGATCATCTTTGCACTCAGCACGGACTTCTGGCTACTCGCTCTGGGACAGGGTATAGGAGCACTCGGTGAGGGTGCAGGTGCAGGTCAGCCCGTCGTCTCAGGTTACATCGCTGACAGAACGAAAAGCAGACAGCGCGCATCAGTCTTCAGCACGCTTGCAGTCACGAACGGCATGACGACTACAATCGGCTACCTCATAGCTGGTCTCCCAGCCTATCTTCAAGAGAGCCTTGGATTGGACGTTGCTGATGCTCATTCACTACTTTTCTGGCTCTGTACTGCAGCCTCTGTTCTTTCGCTTCTGCTCATCTTGCCAATAGAGGAAGCAAGATCCGAAAGGGGCGGAGAGATTGGAGTGAAGAGAAATCTGTTTGAGATGAAATCCTGGGGCGTGATAGGGCGATTCTCGCTGATGAGGGCGACAAGTGGTCTTGGTTGGGGTCTCATTGATTCTCTCCTGCCACTGTATTTCTTCATTAGTTTCGATGTTGGCCCCGAGACTCTGGGACCAATCTACGCGGCGACGAGATTTCTTTCCATCTTCAGTTATCTATTGATACCCAGGATCGTCGAGCGGTTTGGAGATATGACCACCATCATTGTATCTCGTCTACTCACCGCAGGTTTTGTGGTAGCCTTCTCGATGACGAGCACTTATCACTTGGCCATCGCTCTCCTAATAGTATTCAGAACAATGATTCTTTTCACGATGCCGATCCGCCAGTCTTTTGCCACCGGTATAGTAGGGTCCAAAGAGACTGCAACAGCCATCGGAATAAGCAGTTTCTCAAGGATGGCTGTCAGATCTGTGGCGCCGACCTTGGCGGGATACATGTTCGAAATCCTCGTCCTCTCCGTTCCCTTCCTTTCTGGGGCAGGACTGATGGCAGCAAATGCCATACTATACCATGCCTTCTTTCGCCGCAGAAAAAAGTGATATGCGCAGAGAAGCACGATTGAGATGAGAGCACAAAGATTAATTACGAATCTCCTCATAGACAGCCTGCAAAGGCGAAAAAACCATGTTTTCAGAACTCGGTAAGAAGAGTCTTGAAGAAGCAGCCAGAGAAGGCGCTTCGTATGCTGATATCAGAATAGGCAAGATCTTTGACGAGAATCTTACCATAAAACGAGGTGTGCCCGAAAGAGTCACCTTGCTTCAGAAGAGTGGATTCGGTGTGAGGGCAATCGCTAGAGGAGCGTGGGGATTCGCCAGTTCAGTCGATCTGACCAAGAACGAGATTATCGAGACAACTCGGCGAGCAGTCAAGATAGCCTTGGCAAGTTCCAGACTGAAGAAGAAAGATGTTGCCTTAACACCTCAAACCGCCCGGATGGATAAGTATACAACGCCATTGAAGAGCGATCCATTTAAGATCCCCTTAGATAAAAAACTGGATGTTCTCTTGCAGGCTGAACGAACCGTTGCAGAATATTCCAACCTAATCAAGTCATCCTCCGCATTTTTCAGAGCTGTGCGTGAAGAGAAGCTCTTCATGAATACTGACGGCTCAGAGATCATCCAAGAGATAACTTGGTGCGGTGGAGGCCTCTTGGGAATAGCCGTGAGGAACGGCGAGGTGCAACGGAGATCATATCCAAGCCCTTTTAGGGGAAGCTTCAGTACCAAAGGCTATGAATTCTTTCAATCATTAGATCTTCCCGGCCACGCAAAGGAGGTGGGTCAGGAAGCAGTTGATCTGTTAGATGCTGAAAAGTGCCCATCAGAGGAGACAAATCTTGTTATTAGAGGCGATCAGTTGGCACTTCAGATTCATGAAAGCTGCGGGCATCCAACGGAGCTTGATAGGGCACTAGGCACGGAGGCTGACTACGCTGGGACCAGTTTTCTGACGCCAGAGAAACTTGGAAAGCTCAGATATGGCTCAGACAAGGTGAACATTGTAGCAGACGCCACGGTCCCTGGAGGATTAGGAACGTTTGGCTACGATGATGAAGGAACCAAGGCCAAGCAGGCTTACCTGGTAAAGAATGGCTTGTTTATGGGATACCAGACCTCACGAGAGACCGCTCATGAATTAGAACTTGAAGAAAGCAGTGGAGGTATGCGAGCCGATTCTCCTTTAGCCCTGCCACTCATCCGAATGACAAATATCAACCTTCTGCCAGGCGATTGGAAGGCCGAAGAAATAGTTGAAGAAACCAAGAGCGGGATATTAATGCTCACAAACACGTCATGGAGCATCGATGACAAGCGCCTCAACTTCCAGTTCGGAACCGAGGTCGCTTGGAAGATAAGGAATGGAAGCAAAGGAAAGATGTTGAAGAACCCAACCTACACGGGCATTACCCCAGAGTTCTGGGGAAGCTGCGATGCGATTAGCAAGGATGACTGGATGATGTGGGGAACTCCAAACTGTGGAAAGGGCGTGCCAGGGCAGGTAATGTATGTTGGACACGGATGCGGCACAGCGCGTTTCAGAAACGTTAGGATAGGCCTAATCAAATAGGATGTGAGGAAATGACAACCAAAAGACTGCAGAATGTGTCTGCGAAGGCCGTTGAACTCGCTCTAAAAGAGAAAGTAGACCAAGCGCAAGCAGCGTCATTCATGTGGGACAGCACGCTGACACGTTTCGCCAACTCCCAAATTCATCAAAACATCGCGTCCAGAGCTGGGGGCGTAGCCCTAAAGGTCGTCATAGACAAGAGGATAGGAACCCTTACGGTGAACACATTAGAAGAGAAGCGTATCAAGGAAACAATAAAACAAGCAGTGAAGATCGCTAGGATCACGCCTCCCAACAGGGAGTTCAAGAGCCTCCCAAAACCAGAGAAATGGACTCCATTGCAGGGCGCCTTTGACAAAGACACAGCTACTTGCAGCCCTGATTTTCGGGCGGATATAGTTGGTGAAGTGATAGACACTGCTCACTCGAAGTCCACGATCGTTAAAGCAGTTGCAGGTTCATTTTCAACAGAGATGCTGGCCTTTGCAGTTTCAAATTCGCTTGGAGTCTCAGCATGGACGGAAATATCTTTAGCCTCCATCAACACAACCGTCATCTCCGAGCTCGACAGCTCAGAGGGTTTTGGATATGCCGAGCAATCCTCAAGGAGTGTGAAGGACATTAGGCCTACCAAGATTTCGGATCGGGCTGCTGAGAAATCGATAAGCAGTGTCAAACCTAGGAAGTTTTCACCAGGGGAATATGAGACGGTTCTATCACCACTTGCTGTTGGCACAATCTTCAATTATCTTGGATATATC
>CP070826.1:422532-425820 GCA_020344435.1 Candidatus Bathyarchaeota archaeon
CCCATAAGGGTGACTACGAAGCACTATGATGAGAAAGATGAGAGAATCATGGACTTAGCTCATCCTATAAGAAGTTACGAGGCTACGATGAAAGGGTACGTCGCTGAAATAGATTGTGAAAAGGTTCAGAACGGGGCACGAGAACTATATGAAACGCTGCGAGAAGATCGTGGTTTAGGGGAGAGAGACTTCACTCTGATTGTTTCTTGTGTTTCACGCAGACTAGCTGAAATAATGGCTGGAACTGAGTCAAAAACTGAAGCTGAAATTCTGAAAGAAGCCCTATCGTCTACTCAGGTATTAGGCTTTCTTGCTTATGGTGAGTTATGGGTCTCTCATCTTCTTCAAGAGCCCTATCATCATAACTTCAGCTGCTGGGGAATTGCATTCCGCTCTGCAAAAAGGAAAGAACTACACGAACGCGTCGAACCTACGGCTGTTGCAGCTCCCGAAGCTCTTCAAGGTCGAATTTCTACTGGACACGAGAAACTTGATGACTTATTGTTAGGTGGGATACCTGAAGATTATGCAGTCATTCTGTCATCACCTTCTTGTGAAGAGAGAGATGCTGTAATCAGAAAGTTCCTTGAAGCTGGAGCAGAAGAGGAGGCAGTCACATTCTATGTAACTGCAAAAACAAGTGGACTGAGAAACCTCGTAGAAGAATTCCCGTCCACCTTCTTCCTTTTTGTATGCAATCCTCAAGCAGACAAAATCGTGGAAGATATGCCTAACGTATTCAAGCTGAAGGGTCTCGAGAACCTAACAGATATCAACATTGCTTTGACTTCAGCCATTCGAAAACTCAACAAGTCGCTCAAGGGACCAAGAAGGATCTGTATCGAAGTCGTATCAGACGTCCTACTCCAACATCATGCTGTGAAAACTAGAAGATGGCTAAACGCACTCATCCCAGAACTGAGATCAAGTAGGTTCACAACCTTAGCTGTAATAGACTCTGAGATACACCCTCAACAAGAAGTTCGCGCGGTCGCAGGTGTATTTGACGGGGAGATCAACATAAAGGAGAAAGAAAGCGAAGATGGTCCACAGAGATTCTTGAAAATCGTCAAGATGACTAATCAGAAATATCTGGATCATGAACTTCTACTTAAAAGAGATTAAGAGCGCAGAGAGTTTTCTCCGGAAAAGTACGCGCGCGCATGCCTTCGGACCCTGCTTGGAATCCCCACTGCGACATAGCTGAACCCTTTGGAGTCATTGATATCTATGATGTTGTGCTGGCTTGTGACAGCTACGATGAAGAATACAGTCCTTGAGACCTAGTTTTACCAGGTATAATCCGTTTCTTGTGGACTTTGCCATTTCTTCTGTACCCTAGTCGCTAGGTTTGCGTGTGTAGAAGAAGACTGCTACTAGAATCGCTATGATAGGTAGAAGGGCTATGATGAAAGGTGGTAGAGTGATTGGTGGGGGAGACTCTGGAATTAACGGGTAGTTGTCCACATTCTTTTCATCGATCACGTATGGTGCGTCCCATACACCTGTCTCGTCTACCTCTGTAGCGGCTGGATATCTCTCCTCATGGTCGCTCCAACAGTTCCCTTCTTTACCGTTGTCCCAGGCATTTGTGGAGCTGCGGACATTCACTTGTTGCTTGTTGTTCGACATTTTGTTGTGTGTAATGCTATTGCTTGAAGAACGCCAGAGGTAGACACCAATTCCGTTTGCTTCTATTGTGTTTCCGTAGAATGCGTTGTCTGAGGAAGAGTGCAGGTACACTCCGTAGCCATTGTATTTTATGTAGTTCTGGTTGATTGTGTTGCTCAAGGAATACCAGAGGTCTAAGCCATCAAATTCATTCTTTGCCATGTCGTTCTGAGATATGGTGTTGCTTGAAGAGGCGTAGAATCTGATGCCATAATCGTTGTTTGTTATGTTGTTTCTTGAGATGGTGTTGCTGAAAGAGTGGCTGAGGTAGACGCCGCTTTTTTCATTGTTTGCGATGTTGCTTGCTGAAAGCGTGTTATCTGAAGATTGGGCGAGACGAATTCCATGGTAGAATCTCCCAATCCTCAAGTTCTTTACAGTCACGTTGCTTCTTCTGGCTAGGTCTATCCCAATTGAAGCGAAAAGCCCTGATCCTTGAAGGGTGTAGCCTGCTCCATCAACCACAATGTTATCCCTCTCAACAACAATCTCGTCATAAATGTCGCCTGTGAACGTGTAGATCTCTCCGTTGCGTAGAATCTTATCCGTTCCATCAACTGTCCCTTCAACCCTAATATACACAGGTTCGCCAGCTCCAACCAATTGAATCCTAAACGCCACATTAATCGTGCTCACAAAGACAATCGCTAACGCAAGCCGAAACACAGGCTCTTTTCTCACCATTCTCCCCATCTCCATATTTCTCGGCTTCAGTTCTTATGACTTGTGCAAGAAGCTTCAGTTATACTCGTCATAATCCGTTTCTTGTGGACTTTGCTCTTTTTCTTCTGTGCATTAGAGATGCTGGAGAAGTCCTGCAAAGTGATAAAAGCCACTGGGAGACATTTATCTTGGGAGAAGATGAAGGCTAGACTTTCAATATTCACTCTGTTTCTTCTAGGAATCATTGCTCTAGGGCTTTTTGACACTCAACTTGCCAGGTCAGATCCTGTGACAAGAACTGAAGAGACCATTGTGAGGGTGATTCCTGAGATTGTGGAGTTGGGACCAGAAAATGTGACTGGTCAGACTTTCCCGATCGCTGTAGCAGTTGAAAATGCGAACAACGTTTCTGGCTTGGAAATCAAATTCCAATATGACCCTACCTATCTCGACTATGTAAGCCATGTACAGACTATGCCTGTGGAAGACTTTCCTGACCCTATCCCCCCAAGCCCATACCCCGGCATCATTCACAGCCCCCCATTGCGACTGAGAGACGACATCAACGCGACTGAAGGAAGCTACTGGGCTGCGTTCTCCACCCTTGGAGGGCCATACTTCAACGGGAGCGGAACTGTCTTCGTCATGACCTTCAGAGTGAGAAGCCAGCCAGCTCCAGGAGAAGGAGACATAGTTGTGAGTTTGGATATCGTGTCGGCAGATGTTGGGCGTCCTAGCCCAATTGAACCTCCTCCCACTCCAGCAATCGATGGAACGGTCATCATACACGCTCTTGCTCCAACCATAGACACAACGATAAGAGTGCTACCTGAAGTGGTGGAGCTGGGTGGTGGAAACGTGACTGGTCAAACATTTACGATTGCGTTGGTGGTTGAGAATGTCAGTGACCTCGACGGAGTGGACATACTTCTTGGTTGGAACACCACCTACTTA
>CP070826.1:425920-429187 GCA_020344435.1 Candidatus Bathyarchaeota archaeon
TCTCAGCAGCTCTGTGCATCGCTTGAGGCCAGCATCTACGTCTCCTGTTCCGTTGACTCCTGCGGAAGTTGAATGTCCTCCGCCCATGCCGTGAATGTGTTCGCCAAGCGGTTTTGCTATGTCCCGTCCAAGGTGTAAACCAGTCTCCTTACAGAAGTTGCGGTCGGCTCTCAAGCTGATGCGGAGCGTGCCTCCTCTCTTACCTCCCACAACGGCCACATGAGCTCCCAGCCCGACTAGTGCTCTGGCCGCTGAGGCTTGGTAGGCCTTGATGTGAGAGAGTGCGATCAGCCACTCACCGATCTTCTTCACCTTGACTCGGCGGCTTGCCTTCAGCCGCGCAGCCCTTTCAGAGTAGCTTGTTGGCAGGGAGAGCAGAGCTAATGTTTCCTTCGCGTCTGCTCCTGCTTCGATGAGATCTGCCACTGCCTTGAAGGTGTTGGAGTTGGCAAGGATGAAGTGTCGTGTGTCATAGGCTATTCCGAGAAAGAGCGCCTTCGCCACAGCTTCCTCAATTCTGACTTCTGCTTCTTTGAAGAATCGGTAGACGATCTCACACGTGGATGATGCTTCATCCTCTGCGACATAAATCGTGGCGAGGCGTTCCATATCCGGATGGCCTGCGTGATGGTCTATTGCGATGATCGGTGCATCAGAGGCTTCGACTTGCTTGCTCCATCCGTTCAGCTGTTGAATCGTGTTTGTGTCCAGGAGAATGATGGCGTCTGCCTCTTTGATGTGTGGTTCTGCAGTCAGCTTCACTGGCAGTGAGTTTAGGAGGTGTTTGGAGAGTCTGCTTGGTCCCTGAGCTGCTGCGATCTCCAGGGATAGTTTGGGATGGAGGCGTGTCAGCAGTTTAGAGAATGCGAATGCGGAGCATAGAGCATCTGGGTCAGCATTGTGATGGCACAGCAGAACCGCTGATTCAGCGTTGATCTTGTTTATGAGGGATGTTATCTTTTGGATTTGCATGCGATCTTCCTCAGGTATTCTTCTATGGAGGCGAAGGCTTGCTGTGTGGCTTCTTCAGTCAGCTTTTTGGCATCGTGGCTTTTCTTTCCAGGCAGCAGATCAAGCTCTACGTCGACGTTTACTGTGACTGGTTTTGTTCCTTCGGTGTCGATTGTTATGTTGAGGGTGGATACTTGTTTTGTGGAGGTCTTTGATCTGATGTATCTTCTAGCCGCTCTCTCAGCGACTTCGCACAGTTCTTCAATCTGCTCAGAGGTGAGGGTTGGTAGCCCTATCTCTTCCAAAAAGCTCTCACCTAAGAAGGTGGAGGCGAGAGCGGACGCAGATCGCGCTGCAGCTTCGTCTGCAGCTCCTTCACCTGGCTTCTCAATCGTTCTTCCTGTTTGCCCAAAACGTTAATCCTCATGTCAAGAAGCTCCTTTCGCTCGTTCAGGTCTACCGTCACCTTCTCCTTCTTAGACTTCACGAGGAGGGAGCCGATAGACTTGTAGATGGTTGCGTCGTCGGTCTGCTTCTTCAATTCATCCAGTGCCTGATCCACCTCGGTGAGCTCCATCTCGAGCTGCTGCTTCTGCGTGAGAGCGCCTTGCAGCGTCTGCTGTAGCTGCTGAAGCCTGAGCAGTCGCTGCTGCACCTGAGGTGGAAGCTTCGAAATCTCATTACTACTCATGAAATACACATACCTTTTCGTTTTCCAGACAGTTTACAACTGTACATTTTGGAGACATATTCAAACCCTGCCTCTATTAACTGCTTCGCTTTTTGCAGTGCTCGTTTCTCTGCAAAGCTATTTATCTGGACTACAAGTCAACGGTGTGAATTTGTATTCGAGTTGAGTTGATTCCTTTGCTTCTCAGCGGTTACTTGACGACGAGAAGCCTTCTTCTGAAAGCCCCCTCGATTTCAGCATGCAACCATCTTTATTTGGCAAGCACAATAGTAACATTAGCCTAGTCAGTCAAAGGATGGAGAAGAGATTGACCGATCTAGAGTCCTGGATCAGGTCTGTGATATCTGGATTTATACATGACTCGCCTGAGAACACTCTCCAGAATCAAGAGAATGATAAAGCGTGGGAAGAGCCGCTGGTCGGGTTCTCGAATGGGAAGGATGCGCTGTATCTGTTTTATAAGAAGGATATTGGAGAGTTTTACCTGACTCCTCTGGAGATATTCACCAGAACCTTCACTGACTCTAGTGTAGATGCAGCCCGACTGACTGTCATCAGTTGGATTCTACCTCACAATGAAAAGACCAAGTCTGACAACCGGCGGAGAAGAGTCTATCCCTCAGAACGTTGGGCCCGAGCTCGCATCTTTGGTGAGCAGGTCAATGACAGATTGCGTGGTCATGTTGTGGCCTCGCTGCAGAACATGGGATTCCGGGCGGTAGCGCCTATGCTTTCGCCAATCTGGAAAGTATATGACGACAGTCGTTATGGTCGTGCTTCAAACTGGTCAGAGAGGCATGCTGCATACGCCTCCGGCCTCGGAACGTTTGGATTGTGTGATGGATTGATAACTCAAAAGGGCAAAGCCATGCGTTGTGGATCAGTAGTTACTAACCTGAAGCTGCAGCCCACAGAAAGGTCCTACGATACTCACCACGCCTACTGTCTCTTCTTTTCCCACCATACCTGCGGAAGATGTATACGGCGTTGTCCAGCTGACGCCATAAGCAAGTCTGGCCACGACAAAAGCAGATGCAGAAACCATCTCCGAGAGACAAGCGTCTTCGTCAAACGAAATTATGGATTTGAAGGATATGGATGTGGAATGTGCCAAACAGGTGTTCCATGCGAATCGAAGATTCCCACGCAGAGAGACCTATGAACACGCATATGCATGCAAAACTGTGAAAACCTGACGGAAGACATATATTCCAACGAAGGGTGGTGATGTCACCACCCTTTCCCCGCCATCCCTCTGTAAACGAATAAACTATCCTGAGCCTTTCTGTGTACACATTCTTTTGTCTCTCTCCTCTCCAAATTCTCTCCTTTTTCCCTCCAAATTCCGTCCATATTCCCTCTGAAATCCAATTCCCCTTTCAGTGAAAGAGATGATGCTCTAACCATCGTTTCTAACGGAGATGCCCCTCTACCTCCTAGAGGGACCACAAAAGGAGAGACAAGAAGACTGAAAGAGAGGATTATGGAGCGAAAAAAGAGACTTCTTCAGAGAAAATCTGGAGAGAACACACAGCGGACAGAATAAGAAACCATGCACCCTCGTTTAGTTTCTACAATTGCCGAAAGAGAAAATGGGGAGCTGCGGCCTATTCTGGCCGCTTTCT
>CP070826.1:429287-432551 GCA_020344435.1 Candidatus Bathyarchaeota archaeon
CAAAGTCCGTGTTTGCGAAGTAGGAGTGAATGTCCCTCGTCACGTTTCTGGCAATGCGATTCCATTCGTAGGCTTCACAAGGTATGAGCATAACCAGACGTCTACTGAAATTGTACCAAGTTGCTGACATGCACCATGTGTAGTGAATGACAAAAGCAGGTAACATTGAGGTCTCATTATAGAATCTGAGCCGAATAGAAGAAAACGGATACTCTGCGCCATACAGCTTCCCTACCCTAGAAGGATAGATCCAGCCTTCAAAGTACAAGTTCTGCTCAGGTGTCACCCTTTCATATGGATAGACATCCTGTTGTATCCAATTGTAGTAGAATTTCTCATCAGAAATGTGAGCTGAATATAATCCGCTGTGAACTATCGTTTCACTGATGTCTGCTACTGACGGGTCTGGCTCCACCCACCACCCAGCGAAGGTCCCGGTCTCAAAGCCGCCATTAATCAGGTGATCAGATGTCAGACTAGAAGTCTTTTCAGACGAACCCACAGACGCCATAGCCATCGAACTGCCCAAGAGGACAAACAACACGATTACCAAAGTAACTGCCTTCATTCTTCTCCCAAAGAAAAAGTGGTATTGGAAACTATTAGGCCTTCCGTAAGCAAGCTCAGGGAACTGAAGAAAGGGAAGTCCACAAGAAACGGGTTATACCTGGTATAACTTGGATCTGCGTGACGGTTTTGAAACGCAGGATTAAATAACTGTGATAGGCCAAACTTGCGTGAGAGAAAAGGTTTGAAGACATTGTTTGGGGAGAGAAGACTGGGGTCTTTTGGTTGGGCTTGGTAATCTTTGGCAGTTCGATTGTTGCATTGTTCTGGTCTATCTGGTATCTGGCTGTAATTTTGCCTTCATATAGCTGGTCTCCTTATGAGTTATCTCCATACGTAGCGTCCCAATGGAAAAACTTCACACCAATGATTTTCGGAGCGATAGTGTTCATGCTCATTGGACTATTCATGATGAAGTCAGGCATCAGGGAAAGAGAAACAACCGACTAGCTTTCACTTGAGCTCCTCTCAAGGAGGAACCCAACAGAACCTTGGTGAAGAAGAATAAGAGCGAAGTCTGAGTTTGTTGAGCGCACCAGACCCGCATCAGTCTTAATATCCACTTCCAGTAGAGTTCTAGGTTTGGAGTGTGATAGAATGGATATAGCATCGATTTCAGCAGTAGTAGCAGCTGCAGGTGTGCTAGTAGGCGTAGGCTTTACCATATTGGAACTCAGAAATCTGGTAAAGACAAGACAGACAGACCTTGTGATTAGACTGTATTCACATTTCGGTAGCAGAGAATTTCTGGAAGCAAGGAAAACAGTTATGGATCTGAAATTCAAAGACTATAGCGACTATGTGAAGAAGTATGGTCGGTTTGGTCAGTTTGAAGCAGTCAGTGAAGTCTGCATGTTCTTTGAAGGAATCGGTGTTCTTCTACACCGAAAGCTTATAGACATTAGCCTTATCGACGATCTCTTCAGTCCCATATCAATCAGAATAATATGGGAAAAAATGAAGCCTGTGGTAGAGGGGTGGAGGAATCAATTCAATGAACCAGAAACACTTGAGTGGTTTGAAAATCTCTACGAGAAAATGCAGAAAAGAGAACTAAGACCACAACAAATACTACAATAAAGCGTCATCGGTGTGGAAAGCGGTTATGTCAGGAAACCTTCTTCCTTCGGAAGCGGAAAGAGTCTTTAGATCGAAGTACTTTCACCATGACAATGGTGACTGAATCAGTCGGCTTCGGCCGTACGTACCCCTCCTAGCTGAATTTGCTTTGGTATACAGAAGAAAAAGAGCAAAGTCCACAAGCAACAGTTTTTAGACATGAATACTGGACTTAAGAGTGGGGATATCGAGAGTGTTGAAGAAAGCTGTTAATGATGAGCAACTAATCAAGCTCCTACCTGGTATTAGCTTGAACTGGAACTATTGCGAAGCATAGAGTCAGCCTTGTGTCTTTGAAGCTGGCTAGTTGAGCTGGAAGAATTCCCACTCTGCTGTGTCTTCAGCTACAATCTCGTGCGTTGCTCTCTCTAGGAACGCTGCGTGCCATTTGTAGATTCCACCTGGTATGGTTGCGGGGAGGATGATTGTTTCGAAGGAGGGATTGTTGTAGTCGATTCCAATGGGCAGGACTACAGAGTGGTTATGCATAAAGGGATGAATCGAATGGTTTGGAAGTTCCAGCCATACTGCAAAACAGAGATGCTTCACACTGTCTGGATTAGTGACGTTCAATCCAAGGAGCATAGTCTCTCCAGGCTTATCATATCTGTACTTGTCAGTGTAGATCGAAGTAGAAAGATCACCTGAACGATGTGGATCCACGAGAGGGTATCTGTCTCTATTGTCTGGGTCCAGGATGTACTGTTGATCCCATACTCCGTCACTTCCCAATATGTCTTGGTCTGGGCCGCAATACGAGTCCTCATCTGTGTAGTCGCTCCAGTAGTTGCCACAAGAGGGGTACTTGCTGTCCCACGAGTTACCGTAGCCAGCCAACATAATGTGAGCCTGATTGGTGTTGTCGATGAAGTTGTTATGGTAGAAACTGTTGTTGAAACTTTCATGGAGAAAAACACCATAGTAGTTGCCTACAATGCTGTTGTCGAAGATGGTGTTTCTACTCGAGTGGCTATCCATCCAAATTCCAAAGTTGGGTGAGTTCGCCACGAAATTCGTGGAGATCCTATTAGAGTTAGAATTGCTCACACCCACCCCCACCAGATGATTATCATCTATATTGTTCCCAAAGACGATGCTGTCCATGGAATTATAGAGACCTACAGCTTCATTGTTACGGCTTATGTTGTTCTCGACTATGCGGCTGTTTGCGGAATAACGGATTTCCACGCCAAATCCACTGTTGTCCACAATGTTGTTCCTGAGAACCGATATTCCCGATGAGCTCAATATGTAAATGGGAGAGTCAAACAATCTAATCGTCATGTTCGTGATCGTCACATTGCTGAGCCCGCTAAGGCCTATACCAGTTTTGAACGGCGCACCAGGACCTTCAAGTGTGTGCCCCGCCCCGTCCAAGATGATGCTGCTTCTCTGAACAATAATGCTGTCGTAAATGTCATCTGTGAAAGCGTAGACATCTCCTATGCGCAGTATCGGTGCTGTTGGAGGGTCAACATTCCCTCCAGGTCTGATGTATATTGTTTCACCTGCCTTAGCTGGGCGCACACTCAACGTTGAAAACAAGACACCAATCAGAAATGAAACAAGTACAGCTAC
>CP070826.1:432651-435914 GCA_020344435.1 Candidatus Bathyarchaeota archaeon
CTGAGCGGTCTGAGCATGGCGGGATATGCAGCCAGAATGAGTGAAATGAGGCGCGAGGGCCTCCTCCTCAAAGAAGCAGACACGTACAGACTATCTGTTAGGGGGAGAACTTGGGTTGAAGAGGTTATTAAGAGACTACGAGGTTAAGAATGGCGTTTCTAGACGCATAGGAGCGCCTAAGCTAAAGATTACCCTCAGGTATGGCGCTCTGGAATCTACATGCGAAGGCTCAGCAGATGAGGCTTTGAGGTTCATTTTCAACTTCATAAAGGACGTGTATCCTAGCTATGAACTTGTCAGGAATTTAACTCTGACAGTGGATTTGGAACGTCTTTTAGGGAAACTCAAGGACGTCATATCCTTCCTCCCTAGAGGTCGCCCCGTTATTCTGAAACCAACTGGTAAACTGACAGACAGCGACCTCATCCTTACATATCTGGTTGCGGTCTATGCCGGAAACCAGATCGGTATGGCTGAGGATGCCAATCTCTCCATGGCAGATCTGTTAGATAAGACAGGCAAGCCAGCTGGGACAGTGGCTGGTCGCCTGAGCGAGCTAGTGAATGAACTGCACGTGGAGCGAGTGGGTCGCGGGAAGTACAGAGTAACCGCGTATGGAGTTAAAGCGTTCACCGAGGAGATTCTGCCCAAACTTGAGGGAGCCAAATGAAGGAAGAAAAACTGCTGAACATGAAAAGACAAGATGAACATGACCACATTGAAATATACCTGAAGTACGGTGGATTTGAAGAAGACTTGAAGGGGCCAGTCGATCAGGTGCTGCGCGCCCTGTTCTCCTCTCTCAACAAGGTTCACCCCAGCCTAGAACTCCTGTCTAAGGTACAGTTGACAGTTGATCTGCATGAACTAATGGAAGAAATGAAAGACATGGTTATCATAGCCCCAAATGGCCCCCTGATTCTGTGCGAGAAGAAGTTGACAGTAAAGGAACTGATCGGACTAAACCTAATAGGCACATTTGTTGGCTATAAGCTAAACCTATTGGACAAGATTTCGCTGACACTGGGCGAATTGACAGCACTGACAGGCAAAACAAAAGGCAGCGTGAGCCGCAGGATAACGAGTATGGTCAATGACCGTTGGGTGGAAAAACCAGAGAGAGGCGAGTACAAGATATCCTTGGCTGGAATCAGGCACTTCATAGAGAAAGTGTTTCCAAATCTGAAAGAAGACGCTGGCTAAAAAACCTCGCGTGCACCATCAGTGGTGCGGCGGGTCGCTAGGTCGGAATCACCGGCTCTGGCGACAAACCGCTCTTAGGGGGTGATTAGCGGATGTTAGCCCACCGCACCCAAGTGAAAAATGAAGCAGTTTCCCTAATAAGTAATTTGCTGAACCGACACGCAACAACCTACCCGCGTCTCTGCCTTGCCTTAAGAAATCTGATTATGAATGAAGTGTCCAATGATGCGCGTGAGGACTTCGCAAAGCTTCCCGAGATAATCTCGGAGGTCAAGAGACAACTGGACTTCTACCCTGTGAGCCATAACATCGTTTACAGACGAGTAGCTGGTGCCGATGCAGGTAGTCAGAGAGTTCCGCTAGCCTCAAGGTGGTTCGCCGTCATGACCGCGCTCGTCTATCAGATGCCAAACTCTTGCAGATACTTCACACGCCCTGAAACCATAAAGCTTCCTTATGGCTTCTCGAGCGAACGGTTCTACGAGATAGTGAGCGTTAGACGCGAAACAAAACTCTTCAAGACCGCGGTCAGCTTCCTAGCGAATGATAACAGAGTGGACCTTATGCTGATTGACGGTCCCCTCGCTTTCAGCAACTGGTGGGTGAGAAAGGGTGAGGAGCGAGAACGTCTCGCCCTCATCTCCTCGATTAACCTTCTTCTAAATCGGTGCGCTGAGAGAGGTGTTGCGGTCGCTGGAATCGTAAAGAGAGCTACCGCCAGATACCTGGTTCGTTATCTTGGGCTCCAAGAAAGAACTCATCTACCCGACGCTTTCATCCTCCTACAGGCACTGGAATCTGGTGAGAGAACCGCGATTTTCTCTCCCAGGAGCGCCTTGAGAAGGACTACGAAGACAACTCCATTCATGGATCTAATAAACTGGCCCATCCACTCATTCTACCTACGTGCATCCTCAAACCCCCTCCTGCCGCCTATCAGAATCGATGTCCCAGAATTCATGCTGAAGCAGGTGAACCCGTTGGCTGACTACATCCGCGCCACCGCCGTCCGTGACGGAATACCGCTCGCCATCGTGAAGGCTGATGAAGAAGTCAGGGTAACGAAAAGATTCGTCAATGAAGTCTACTCTGAACTCATCCCCCGATTAGAAAGACGTTTCGGTTCATCTCTAGCAGCGTCGATGCGAGGAGAGCTAGAATGAGAATAGGCTACAGCTTCAGCATCTCAGGCGATTACCCTCAAGATTCCCTAACGATAATTCTTGAGGATGGATGTGAGGTGGCTAAGGGTGACTTGGTATATGTTGAGCATCCAAAGAAAGGCTCTCCGGTGATTTACCAGATCACCAAAGTGTGCTCGCATAAAGAGACCAGAGACTATGAAGAGGCGCTACTGAAGGGAGGAAGCGTCATCGTAGATGAGGAGAGAACCACAGTGAGAGCAAGAGCCTACCAGTGGGGCTGGATGGACGGTCAGAACATCAGACCATTGAGGTATCCTCTACCCCCAAATACACAAGTCTTCAACGCGCCCCCAGACATAATCGAAGAATTTACAAAGCCCTCCTCAAAGTGGAAGATTCCATTGGGATTTGACCCCAGCAGCGGCTTAGATGTGGAGCTGGACTTGTACCATCTGATCAGGCAGTGTTGCCTAATATGTGGAGCTGTAGGCACGGGAAAAACAACCACGGCCATCTCAATGATTACAAGAGCAGCGCAGGCTGAGCCACCTGTCAAATTTCTCATCATCGATAAGGATGGTGAGTACGGCAGTCTGGAAATGATCTTGGGAGAGAAGGTGAAGAAGATTCCATGGTTGTCCTTCTTCCGTAGTGACGGCATACACCCGGAAGACCTCATAAGCGAGTTCAGATGGCAGAGAGGGTGGTGGACATCGAAGATACTGATGAAAGCCTTGAGCTTTCTAGAAAATATGAGGCAGCCACTCACCAAACCACACCTCACGGAGGCGGTGAAGGGAGTCTCCGAAGAGAGTGTGGGATTCAGAAGGTCTGAGGAGGACTTCGACAATTACAAAAGACAGGTTATTGAAGAAGTCCGCTTCTCCAGAACCATCCCGAACGAGCATGCTAAAG
>CP070826.1:436014-439162 GCA_020344435.1 Candidatus Bathyarchaeota archaeon
GGGAGATGCTGGGTTGCCCTATGAACTCTTGAAGTTTGATTATGTGCTTTTCCAAATCATCGTCAATTCTTCTATAGACTCTCTTCAGCTTGCTCAAGTCAAAAGCCCGAATGACAATAACGCTGAGTTTTCAATAAAAGCCTTCTTGCGCAAGCTGATCGAGGATATTCTAGGCCACCTTGCATACCCGCAAGGTAGATTGAACGCTGTATTGAAGTCTTCCATGAGCCTACTTGGAGAAGCCCCTTTAGAAGCTAGAGGGGGTTGACCGGTCTCAAGCAGGGAGTGACAGCTAGCTGTCACTTTTGAGATAGCAGAGTAGAGCGCTGTACCATAACAAGAGCTGTGATGAATGTAGTCCCCTGAAGGTGCAAAAGTCTCTCACACGGCTAGTGAAGGCGCAGTTATGAATGCAAATGGATTGAGAAGCCTAAGACCCTCCAAAGCATCGGCCAACTCCGAGATTGACCTCGAAGTAGCCACTCTAACGGTCCAAACTCGCTATGTTCACGGCCAATCGCAAATTACACAATCTTTTTTTGCAGCTCTTCTCACTCATATTAGTTCCCCATAGGCACTAGTATCAGGAGCAAGTCTGTCGAAGACTGAAATGAGGGTTGAGCAATGTATGAGATTCTGCGGAGAGAGAAGTGGCAAGATGTTCTGTATTCTATGTGGCTCAAAGCACCACACATAGCCAGGGCAGCGCAGCCTGGGCAGTTCGTGATATTGATGACAGATGAGAAAGGAGAGCGGATTCCGCTGACCATTGCCGATATTGATCGTGAAGAGGGATGGATACAGATCGTGTTCCAGATAGTGGGCAAGACCACCACAAAGCTTGCTCAGATGAATGAAGGAGACGAGCTCTATGCATTTGTTGGTCCACTGGGCAAACCCTCGGAGATTGACAAGTATGGAACGGTTGTTACCATAGGTGGAGGAACGGGCATTGCCTGTGTCTACCCTATTACAAAAGCGTTGAAGGAAGCTGGCAACAGAGTCATCACCATCATCGGTGCGAGGACAAAAGATCTGATAATTATGGAAGATGAAATGAGAAAGGCTTCCACAGAACTCTTAGTCACCACTGATGATGGAAGCTATGTAAGGAAGGGCTTCGTAACAGATGTTCTGGATGAAGTACTGCAAAGGGAGAAAAACGTAAGGAAAGTATGGGCTGTTGGCCCAGCTATTATGATGAAGGTAATCTGCGACGTTACCAAACCATACAATGTAGAGACAATTGCCTGTCTAAACGCGGTCATGGTTGATGGGACCGGCATGTGTGGTTCGTGCCGGGTTACAGTAGATGGCGAAACAAAACTTACCTGTGTTGATGGTCCAGAGTTCAATGGACATCTAGTAGATTGGCCAGAGTTCCTCAATAGGCTGTTGAAGTACGATCAGCAAGAGAAACAATCTCTGGAAATATACAACGAAAGCTTGGAGGCAGAAGGATAGTGACGAAGATGATACCGATGAAAGAGCGCGGGAAGCGACAGCAGAGGGCTATACGCCAGCAACCCGTAGAGGAGAGAATCCACAACTTCAACGAGGTGCCCTTGGGCTACACCAAAGAAGATGCCATTTATGAAGCCCAGCGGTGTCTGCAATGCGAGTCACCAACCTGCAAAGATGGCTGCCCAGCAGAAGTGAACATTCCTGAGTTTATCAAGAAGATTGTAGAGGAAGATTTCTTCGGTGCATATTTCGAACTACTGAAGACCAATAGCCTCCCTGCAGTATGCGGTAGAGTGTGCCCACAAGAGAACCAATGCTACAAGACTTGTGTATGGAATAAGGCAGGAAAGCCTGTTGCAGTAGGGCGATTGGAACGTTTTATTGCAGACTGGGCTAGAGAGCACAATGTACATGAGGAATCGCCAAAGGTCAAAAGGAAGAACAAACGTGTGGCGATTGTCGGTTCAGGTCCTGCTGGTTTGATTTGTGCAGCAGACTTGGCCAAGCTAGGTTATGATGTAACTATATTCGAAGCGCTCCCCAAGCCAGGGGGCGTGTTGATTTATGGCATTCCTGAGTTTAGGCTGCCAAAAGCCATTGTTGAATACGAAGTCAACGAAATCAAGAGGTTAGGTGTAACGATAGTAACGAATTTCGTGGTTGGCCTCACAAGGCGTGTTGATGAGTTGGCGGAGGAGTTTGATGCCATTTTCTTGGCTAATGGTGCTGGAGCACCGCGTTTTATGGGGATTCCTGGGGAGAACCTTAATGATGTGTACTCAGCAAATGAGTTTCTCACTCGCAGCAATCTCATGAAGGCTTACAGATTCCCTGAGTACGATACGCCAATTAAGGTTGGGAAGAAAGTGGCAGTTATCGGAGCTGGGAACGTATCTATGGATTCTGCGAGGACCGCCCTGAGGCTGGGCGCAGAAGAGGTACATATTGTCTATAGAAGAACGAGAAAGGAGGCGCCTGCGAGAGAGGAGGAGATTGCGCATGCTGAAGAGGAAGGCATCATCTTTGATTTTCTAACGCTTCCAACGAGAGTGTTTGGTGATGAGAAAGGCAACATTACCGGCGTGGAGTGCATCAGAATGCGGTTGGGTAAGCCAGATGAATCTGGAAGGAGGCGACCCGTTCCCATAGAGGGAACTAATTTCATTATGAAGGTGGATATGTTCATCGATGCCATCGGAACGAGTGCGAATCCTATTGTTGCGAGGAGCGCTACTGGCGTGCAGACGAATAAGTGGGGATATTTCGTGACGGATGAGAAGACATGTGCTACTACGAGGGCAGGGATCTTTGCAGGTGGAGACATCGTTCGAGGAGCAGCAACGGTAATCTCGGCTCTAGGCGATGGAAAGAGGGCGGCAAAGGCAATAGATGATTATCTTTCTTCAGGTGGCAGTTTGAAAGAGAACAGACAATGAGGGAAAAGGGCGCCAAAGAGACGCTTGATCCGCTATACGCGGGTTCTCGCTGTTGATTGCCATCACAAAGATGCACGAGTAGATTAGGTTATCACTGATGCAGATGTACTGGCTAAGACAATACCTGATTTCCGTCGATATGTGACATGCGCAAGCGATGATATGGAGTTTAGACTATCTTATAGACAATGTCGCCTTCTCTTGCTCTATCTTCCACTTTAAGTCCTACGCTATCGCCTGCCTTTGCC
>CP070826.1:439262-442409 GCA_020344435.1 Candidatus Bathyarchaeota archaeon
GGAACAGCGCAGAGCAAGATTGAGGCTTTGGAGGCGAGTGGTGTGAGTGTCGCTGAGAAGCCGGGTGATGTTGCGGTGATTCTGGCTGAGAAGTTGGCAGAGAATCAGCGTTGAGCACGTCGGCGTGAGGCGTCCGAAGTCTATTTATGTGTGATTGCTTTTGTTGTTAGGAAGTTGGTGAATAGTCTGCCCATTATGGATCCCCTCAAGAAAGCTCTTGCTCAACGGCACAGGTTGCGTATGAAGATTTGTAGAGAGTGTGGGGTTAGGAACGCTGCAAGTGCTGTTAAGTGCAGGAAGTGTAGGAGTAAGAACTTGAGGTGGAAGAAGAGAGAACTCGTCCGATAAAGACTGACATATGGGCTGAGATTTGTCTTTGGTGCATATGGCCGCATGAGAGTTGGAGTCAATTGGTCATGGTTAGGACTACGCGAATTCTTCCAGCCCTTTCTGTTTCTTATTTCCAATGCTCATCGTAATCTCCTTCCCAACTCTGAGGCGCATACCGTCTTTGGCAGCCACTGTATGAATACCAGTCTCGCTCCTGATTCTCTCAGCCTCACGACGTGGTCCAGCAAAGATCATCCCCATTCCAAAATGTGAAATCACGACCAACTCAGGATTAACCTCCCTCACGATCTTAATTGCATCATCCGTCGTTATGTGCCCTCTCCAAGGCTTGCCAGAAGGTCTCAAAAGAGACAGCAATAGAAGCCGAACACCACGATAAACCCTACCTATTCCGTCGAAAAACTCAGTATCAGAAGTGTAACCAACATCGCCGACATCGGAAGTCTCAAACCTGAACCCGACAGCGTCAGGGTCCGAATGCACGGTCTTCGTGGCGATGATCCTCATCTCACCAATATTGAAGTCGACACCTGGCCTCAACTCTATTAGTTCCTTGGGCATCCGTTGATGATACCTGGAAACTGCCGGTCCACAATTCTTGTTGCCGTGGAGAACACTGCGTGTAGACGCTAGAAGCCCATGCTTCCTTGACATTCCACGTGTCATAGCCTCAACTAGGATCTCCGCATCGGTGTAGTGATCCGGATGAGCGTGAGAGACTAGTACTGTCTGAATCTTCTGTGGGTCCAATCCCATCTTCACAGAGTGTATCAGAGCGCCGGGTCCTGGGTCCAAGTGTATGTTGACGTCTTTGGAGAGGATGCGGATTCCCGCGGTTCTCCTCTTCTGAGTTATCATTGCGAACCTCCCACCCCCAGTCCCTAATATGGCAAACTCTAGCTCAGCCATCACTCTACAACTTCTGACTTGTTACGCGCATACTTGGCAAGCGAGCTATTTAGGTATGAAGATGGAGGAATATGGTCTCTTTTAGAAGATGTTTTATCTGGTTGCCACAGAATTAGAAGCGAGAGATCCCTAGAATGAAAGTTGTACTTCGCATCGGTGGCTCCGTCATAGCATCTCCACCTGATTCTGTACTGATAGGCAAATATGTTGATTTGTTGAAGGGATTGAAGGGGGAAGGACATGAATTTGTCGTGGTGGTTGGAGGTGGATCGATAGCTAGAGATTTCATTGAACTGGCAAAAGAGATAGGTTTGAGCGAGCAGAATCAAGATGACCTAGCTATTCTGGTTTCGAGGCTTTTTGCTCAACTGTTGGCTATGAGGCTGGGTGAGTTTGGAACGGAACTCGTTCCAACATCAGTTCCTCAGGTTGTTCAGTTGCTCAATGAGAAGAAGATCATTGTTATGGGTGGATTGAGACCTGGAATGACCACCGATACTGTGGCCGCAATGGTCGCTGAGAAGATCGATGCTGATTTGCTAATCAAAGTCACAGATCAGGAGGGCGTATATACGAAGGATCCTGACAAACATACGGATGCAGAGAAGATAGACCGGTTGAGTCTCGATGACATCTGGGACTCGCTTGAAGAGGACAAGCATAAGGCCGGAATACATCAGATTCTGGACCCTGAAGCCGTTCGGCTTCTCCAGAGAAGCAAGACCAAAACCATTGTAGCAAATGGCTTCAAGCCCGATAATATTTCGTTGGCTATTAAGGGGAGGAGGATCGGCACGTTAATTGAGTGAAAGATTCGCGATAGTTCTATTCTTCCTTTAATCTCACAACATCAGCCAGTTGCGGAGTTGACACCTCAAATAGAACCGAGTCTTTCTTGCCTACTATTCTGTGAACCGACCTTGGAATGAGAGTCACATCCTCTCCCTCTTTCAGCGTGACCACCCCATCGTTCAAGACTATCTCCACTTCACCCTTGAAGCAGTAGATTGTTTCCTTCTTATCTTTATGGAAGTGTTGTGACGTGTGACGGTTTCCTTTGATGATGAGAATCTTACCCCCATACTCTTTCTCTTGCGCTATCCAAAGCTCTTTTCCCCATGGCTTTCTTATCTCTTTCAAAGATTAGCCTCCAACATATTGTAGTCTGCTCTTGCACTTTGTGCATAGTGAGTTGAACTTAACGTATCTTCAGTTCTAGACTAATCATGTCACCCTTTTTGAAGCCCATTCCATGGAAGAATCGTAGAAGGTTCCAGTCGTTCCATCTCACTAGCGTGTATACCACATTCACTCCCTCAATCCTAGTCTCTTCCGACTCAGGTCGCTCCTCCTTTCCCGTCCGCCTGAAGTTCTCCATGAGGTTTCTGAAAAGAGTCTTTCCGACGCCTCGATTCTGATATTCTGGGTCCACACCTATAGTGTCGATCCATCCAACGGTATCGGGCACTCCGAACTCCCACCCGCTCACATAGCCCAGTATGAAGCCCACAACCTTCCCGTCAATTTCCGCGGCCAGGGCGGGTCTTGGATAGATATCAGCGTATCCTATCTTCCTCTTCCAGTATTCAGGTCTTGATTTTCCAAGGATTTTTCTGTCGATTTCAACCACAGCATCTAGGTCATTTTCACCAAGAGCCCTAATCTTCAATTCAGAAGTCATCCGTTAAGCCTCCAATTATGCGTGACAGGACCGCCAGTTAAAACTTTTGTGCAACCGAATCCGTGTCTCTCTATGGTCGATTGCTGTGGAAAAGGGTTAATAAGAAAGGTGTCGAATTTTGGTTGAAAACGAGGCGGCGGTCGCCGAGCCAGGTCAAAAAGAGATTGTTGGCTAGAGGCGAAGGACTCAAGATCCTTTCCCGTAGG
>CP070826.1:442509-445649 GCA_020344435.1 Candidatus Bathyarchaeota archaeon
CAAAGTTGCGAGTAGGAACACAGCAATCAGTACCATGCTTGTGAATTCCGGTATCACTTCGACTACTCCAGGCGTTGCTTCGTGAGTTATGCTTTCTAGGTTTGAGTCCAGAAGGTCAGTTGCGGGTTCATGGTGTGGTGGCTCCTGCCAGAATTCGAGAGCGCTATCGCCCAGAGATAGACACGTGAAGTTGAGCGTCGCTATCGTTCCGTTTCCATCAACGCCGGGCACCTGTCCTAGGAGGGAGCAGGTCGCCTCGTCGATTCTGCCAGCAGCGTTTACTTCTGGGATTGTTAGCGGGGATAACCATATGCCGCTTGTTTCATTCACGACTTGGAGAAACGGGCCTTCCGCGATGCTGTTGAGCTGTAGGACCGTGTTGTTCCATCTGAGTCGAAACATCCAGAGGTAAAGGTCTGCTACGTCATTTACGGTTATGTTGACGAGGAAAGAATCACCGGGTTCCTGTTCAAGCGATGAGGGAATGACCTCAATCGAGGTTGGGCTGGCTCTGGCCGCCCCCAGCAGATTCAAGACTGCTATTGCCATTATTAGCAGTAGTAGTGTGCCTGCAAAGGTTCTTCTCATTTTCTTATCACCTTAACCTGTTAGTTGATCAAGGGTTCCAGTTTGTTCTGTTGTGACTTGTTTTGCGGGATATTTCGCCTTTAGGTGGGTAGTGCCATGACGGTCAAGGTTCGCTCTTTCACCTGTCCAGTGCTGAGTTCGTCCCACAATTTCCATTGCATATTGATTGTATGAGTTCCGGCGGCAACGTTTGGGCTATAGAATGTATAGGAGTGTGACTCCCATTCATCAGATTCTGTGAGGATCACTTCAACAGGATTGGTATTGGCTTGGTTAGCGTCGACTGTAGCCCGCACAATCATTCGTCGCCCGGTTCCTGAGACGCGAGCCTGCGCGCTGAACATGATCAGCAAGGTGCTATTCGCTGTAAGGGTTATCTCCACGGACGTTTCTGACATGTTCTGCCAGTTGAGAGCGGGGTACCCGCTGATATCTATCAATGCTGTGGAGTAGGTCTCATTGTGGGATAGAAGAGATTCCATTGCAGATTGAAGCTCGACAACCGTATCATTTAGGCTCTCTATGGTTTCCTGAAGCTCAAGGATCAAGTCCGTCTTGTTTATTGGCGCTCCGAAGGCTCCGAATCTACTTGCCAAGTTACCTAAGTCTTGATAGTTGATTATTCCATCATCGTTTGTGTCAATCCAGGGATCGTAGCCTCCATTATTCAGTAAGCTTCCTATCGGCATCATCAGGGACAACGTCGAGGTCACGCATATAGTTGCTAAAACAGTGGTAATCAGCTTCTTCTTAGAAATCACTATTATCATACCTCCTTTTGCCCTCTACATCCTAGAGATTCAGTTTTAACTCTTGTTAACAACCTGGGATAGCGTCACTTAACAAGCAATGAGCTCACCGAAGAAGAGCGGTGACTGATCCAAGCGAGGAGGTACTGTTAATGGAGTGGGATGATAAGTGTGCATGCATGCGCCTGCGTGTTGATGTACGCGAGAACGTAGACACGAAATTATTATTTCTACATATGTACATTACTGCATTAGTGTGGTTTGCAGATTGCGTTTGCCTCCAGGTGAAAACGTTGTATGGGCGACCCAGAGGGGGTCTTTCACCACTTCTCTCATGCTTGGTATTTTCGGAATAGCCGGCGGGTTAATCCTTGCGCTCTTCGGCTTCACGGGTGTTGATCTCAACGGCGTACCCCTCACACCTTTTCCTCCTCTCGGCTGGGTAGGCGTTGTTCTTGTTCTCGTTGGACTCGCCTCTATCATAATCTCTGTCGTACTAGCCAAATCGACAAAGTACATCTTGACCGACCGGAGAATAGTGGAGACTAGACTTGGCAGAGTCGTAAAGCAAATCGCCCTCTCCGATTTCATGGGCAGACCCCTCAGCCAGTTCGTCGACAAGCACGCCGCTGGTACCGTCAATGGTCTTCCAGTCTATAACATTCGCATCACTGACCCAAAATCCGCAGACTTTATGGAACTGACATCCCTAAACCAAAGAGCGGTGGAAGAACTTGAGAGAATCTTTGATCGGGCACGCCAAGTTGTTCTCTGTACATACTGTAGCACCAAGAACTCGGCAAACAGCTCGACCTGCAGCAACTGTAGCGCACCTTTAAAGTGAATGCTGAATGCATGCCTCCCAGCAAGAATAAGTACAAGTTATAATGCCTGTGCTAATAACAGCAAAGGTTTTGGCATTGAAGTCAAAAACTGAACTATCCAAAGAGGATCTTGAGCTTGTTGAGGCAGCAAAGGAAGCTGCTGACCGATTACATGTTGACGATGTTCATGAAGTAGCCGCGGCCCTCCGAACACTCAACAAGAGAATAGTCACAGGGATTCACATCGAGGCTAATGTGGGCTTTGCAGATGTATGTGGTGAAGTTGCGGCAATCTGCACCGCGGTATCCGAAGGATATAGATCTTTTGAGACTATTGTGGCCATTTGGGGAGATGGGAAAGGCAACTACGAGTTGCTGAGTCCTTGTGGGCGATGCCGCGAAGTTATCAGTGACTTCAACAAAGACGCTTGGGTCATCGTTGGTTCCCTAGAGCACCCATACAAAGTGAAGATATCAGATTTACTTCCTCTGAAGTATAATTCATCGAGAAAGTAGACTACCGCAAACCCCAAAATACGCGACAATTCATGCGCGGGTCTGTAGGAGCGACGTATGTTGTCTTCACTTTCCCTTCCAGACAGGCTTTCTCTTCTCCAGAAAAGCCTTCAAGCCCTCAACGGCATCCTCAGATTTCATGAGCTCCTTCAAGTAGATGTCAGTCACTGCTGCCAGTCCATCATCGAAGTCAAGGTCAAGTGCTTCATAGATTGCCTTTCTAGTCAGTCTAAGCACTATTGGGCTCTTAGCCCTCAGTTTTTCAACAAGCTCGTCTACGGCTTTCTGTAGTTCATTCGCTGGAACCATCTTGTTCACCAAGCCTATTCTCTCAGCCTCTTTCGCATCAATCCGGTCCCCAGTTAAGATCAGCTCTAGGGCCTTTCTCCTGCCAACTAGCTTCGGGAATAGCACGGTGGCTGGTGGCGGGAATACTCCAGCGTCGATTTCGGGCTGTCCGAAC
>CP070826.1:445749-448881 GCA_020344435.1 Candidatus Bathyarchaeota archaeon
CTTATTTAACGTTCGCCGAGGTCAATTCATGAGGAACATACTGATTGACAGCCTGAAACAAACCCCTCTCGAAGAACAGAAGCTGGAGATTGTGGAGAGGAAGGGGCTTGGTCACCCAGATTCCATATGCGACGCCATCATGGACCGGGTCTCCATAGGCCTCAGCAGAGCCTATCTTGACAAGTTCGGGGTGATCTTGCATCACAACGCGGACAAATCTCTGTTGGTAGCCGGCGAAGTTGAAACAAGATTCGGCGGCGGTACAGTCAAGGAGCCCATGCGCCTAATATTCGGCGACAGAGCAACCTTCGAAGCCGAAGGTGCCGAAATACCAGTTGAAGCGATAAGCGTCAAAGCTGCAAAGGAATGGCTGAAGAAGAACCTCAGATTCGTCGACACCGAAGAACACGTGAGATATCAGGTGGAGCTGAAACCCGGCTCCTCTGGGCTCCTGGACATATTCAAGAGGAAGGGAAAACTCCTAGGCGCCAACGACACATCAGCCGCCGTCGGCTACGCGCCGATGACCAGAACTGAAAAGATCGTTCTGAAGACTGAAAGATACGTAAATTCCGAGGAGTTCAAGAAAAGGTTTCCCGAGTCAGGCGAAGACGTAAAGGTAATGGGCCTCAGAAAAAACAGTGGCCTCCACCTAACAGTCTCTATGGCCTTTGTTGACAGATTCGTCGAGACAGAGAAAGAATACTTCAGAAAGAAATCAGATATCCTGAACGACATAAGTGGCTTCGTCCAAGAAAACACGAATTTCAAAAGTACAATGGTGGACCTGAACACACTCGACAAAGAAGGAAGAGGCACCGGCGGCGCCTATCTCACCGTCCTGGGCACAAGCGCCGAAAGCGGAGATTCAGGCCAAGTCGGCAGAGGAAACAGAGTCAACGGCCTAATCCCCTTAAACAGACCCTTATGCTCTGAGGCAGCAGCCGGGAAGAATCCGGTGAGCCACGTCGGAAAGATCTACAACCTCCTAACCCATCGAATAGCCCAGCAGGTGCGTGACCAGGTTGCCGGATTGGAGGAAGTATACATATGGCTGCTAAGTCAGATAGGCAAACCCATCGATCAACCTGCCATAGCATCAGCCCAGGTTGTCATGAAGAAAGGGAACCATTTTACAGATGTCAAGCATAGTATCAGAGACGTAATCGATTCTGAGCTTGAGCACATAGAAAAATTCTGTATGGACCTCGCCCAAGGCAAAATTCCAATCTGCTAAGCTGGAAACAATTGCTACAACTTCCATTTGTTGGTAATTCAATAATAGATGCATTCGCACGGAGAGTGATTTTTCCACAACCCCAGACTAGTGCGCGCCATGCAGCACACACGTTAAGGTTTAAGAACTAGGCTCAGATATCCCTTCCATGGATGAATGGTTGATGAAGAAAGAGGAGATCAGAACCGAAAGAGATGTGGTTGATTTCTTGCGTGATAAGACTGAGTTTGAGAAGGCTGTCCTAACCGCCACATTCAACATTCCCAAAGGAAAGGTCAGCACGTACAAGAGGATAGCCCAGAAAGTCGGCAAGCCACGCGCTTACAGGGCTGTCGCCAACGCCCTGCACAAGAATCCACTAGCACCTATAGTTCCCTGCCACCGCGTTGTCAGATCTGACGGGGGATTCGGAGGAGAAAAGCGAGGCGCAGAATCAAGAAGAAACCGCCTGGCAAAGGAGGGGATACCGATCGAGGGGGGCAAGGTCAAAATGAGCGAGAAGATCCTGTTCTGAATAGTGCATAATTGCAGAGGAATGAATGCTTATTCAGAATTCACAAGCTTAAATTAGGTTCTCCTCCCGCTTCTTACGCAAGCTGCGGGGAGACAGAATGTTGAGAAGCCAAATTCACGTTTTACCCGTGATTCTTGGTCTGGCAATCCTTGTGATTTCGCCGGTCCATGCTGATTATCTGATGCCTGATGACTTCGAATTGGAAAGCTGGTCCAAGATAATTGACTATTTAGAGTATGTGGATGTTTATGCCGCGGCTCATGGCTTGCCCCGGCCACCAGCTGGATCACATGCTAATCTTTACATGACCTACGTGAATCATTCAGGAGTGCAGATGCTCTATGCAGGCCTCAACAATATAACGATGGGTCTAGGACTATTTACCTTCACATTACCCATCCAAACGTTCATGATGCACTATAAGACGGAGAATCAGAGTAGAGACATCGTTACCGCATCATCATACATTATGTTGCTGGCCTACAATGAAACCCAAGACTCTGTCAAATTCCTAAATTCACCAGATAGAAATGATACGCTCTATGCATCCTTCAATCTAGGCTTTGACCTATCCCAGTTGATTGATACAAATGATAGGCCGGGATTGAATAGCAAGACGATAATCACCCCACTAACGCATTCAGAGGATAAATCTGTTTGGAGCTGGGGGATGACATACACCAATCTCACCACAATATGGTGGCGCGTCTATATAGACCCCAACAACTCATCGTATCAGAGCGTGCCAGTCGCACTCAGCATCTACGAGGAGCTGAGCTTCACATATGACTTGGTCTTCGACCCTGAGAACAACACCGCGAAGCTGACAAGCAACTACGTTATTGGAAGGATGACGGATCTCCTGGTGGTGGACAAATGGTGGTGGTTCATTCCAGTAATAGTGCACTATAACAGCACTGGATGCTACCGCTTGGATAAGTCCCAATACTCAGATGAGACGATCCATCAGTTCCTAAACAAAAACGGAATCAGCATGAGTATCGTCCTCTTTCAAGCCTCGGCCATACTGGACCATGTGACAGAGAGCAGTGTGGAGGGGCAAGACGTAACAAACGACGAAGTCATTGTCAGCAATGATACAATATCAACCTTCACCGAGGACGGCGAGAGAGTCTTTGATGTAGACTTCAGCGAGAAGAACACCTATACCCTGCACAACTACACTTCAGGAACCAGCCAAGACTACCCTGCTGTCACCAGAACAGCCGAGAAAGACGGGTTTGCAAGAAATCCGATATTCCACATTCACACCTTCCTAATGCGGTATATTCCTCTCATGCTAGCCCACATGGATGAGCCCCTGTACGAACAGGCCCGAAACCATCTACTGAATATGACATACGCCGATTACTTCTACATC
>CP070826.1:448981-452108 GCA_020344435.1 Candidatus Bathyarchaeota archaeon
GACCTGTAAAGGTTGGTGATTTCCGCATCGGTTAGTGATGGGATCTTTCTTTTGGGGTGTAGCTTTGAGTCAAAGAGTATATCTTGTACGTATACGTTGCCGATGCCTGCTATGTTCTTCTGGTCAAGCAGAAAGCTCTTGATGCCGCCTCGTTTCTTGCTGAGCAACTGCTTGAAATAGTGCAATGTAAATCTCTTGTCAAACGGGGTCATACCAAGTTTGGCCGTCAACTTGTGTTCACCAAGCTTGCTCTTTGGCACGAGATGTAGATAGCAGAACCACCAGACGCGGATTGTGAAGCCTGTTCCATCATCCAGAGAGAACTTTATCTGATACTTCTCGGGTAGTTTCTGGTCTAGCTGAAAGTGGATGATGTCCGCGCCCATACCTGGGTTGAATAAGAGTGTGTATGAGTCCAGTGCGATGAAAAGCCACTTGCCTCTATTCGCGACCGATTCAATTCTCTTCCCGACTACGGTTTTGAGGAATCTTTCCAAGGGCATATTCAGGCATTTCGGATTGGCTACTCGAATTTCAGAAACTCGTTTTCCAACAATCTCCTTCTCTATCTGACGGCCAACGATAGTTAACTCAGGAAGCTCCATGTTAATTCTTTCGCCTCTATCTCTGGCTGCTATTGATGTTGTCACTATTTAATAAGCGCACGTAGAAGAGAGGCGCATGCATGCAAGTACGTACGTCTATTCGATATTCAGTGCTTTCTCCAATGCTTCAAAGGCTTCTGCTAGTATCGGTCTCTGCGGGTTTATGTTGCCAAGGCCTAGTCTTATCTTGTTTGACTTCATTAGTTTATAGCCGTGCCGGAATAGGAAGAATGTTCCTGGCACAGCAGCGACGTCATAGTGGGGTATTGCCTGCTTTTTCATCCATTTGTATGTGTCTTCTAATGGCAGGTCTACCCAGAAAGTTACCCCTGTTTTGTTCGGAAAGTATTCCAAGTTCTTCTCTCTCAACCATTCTTCAGCTGCCCTTCTGAGGTCTATCCATTTTTGCTTGTGCTTCTCGAGCTTTTTGCCACTCTCTGCGAGTAGATCTGCTGCGATGAGTTGCACGATATTTGGGCTGTTGCCTACAGTGTTTAGTACATCAGTGTAGAGTCCTTCGACGAAGTTGTTTCTAGCTAGTGCTACGCCGAACTTCAGACCTCCAAGGCCGTATGCCTTTGTGAAGCTTGTTGTGACGATGCCCAATTCTGGGTTGATGGAGAAGATTGTAGGTGTGGCATCTCGATTGAATTCTGCGTATATCTCGTCGCATAACACTTGGAATTCATGTTCTTTGGCGATGGTCATTATCTCTTCTAGCTCTCTCTTGCTGGATATTGCCCCGCTGGGTGCATGTGGGTTCGTTAGGACAAGTAATCCGGTCTTCTCCGAAACTTTGTCTGCTAGGGCGTCGGTATTGAGACTGTAGGCTTCCTTTCGCTCTCTATCGAGTCTTTTTACTCGGGGGAAATGATCTTGTACCTTTCGTAATAGAGGTTCATAGGTTGGATACTCTATTATTGCTTCATTCTTCTTCTCGCTCGTTTCGGCGATGTATCTGATTATCCGTGTGTTTTGACCTGAGGCGCCTTCACTTGAGATGAAGACGCTTTCGGGTTTTACATGGTATCTCCGAGCTAGCAATTCAGAGGTTCTAGGGTTACCCCGCTCATAGTTGACGCTTAGGTCAATCCCAGCCAGAGCTAAATCACATTTGAAGCGGGTGACACCGCTTGAACGGAAATCATGCTGTACTTTCGGAACTTGGATGTACCACTCTAAATATGATGAGTGCCTCATCCGGAGCACCAATCATCTTGCAGGTCAGTCTCAAGCATTTGCTCTTCCTCCACCGACTTCTCTATGCTGCAATCTTATGGTTTTGTCAGCAGGGAGTTAAAGCTATTCTTTCGGTTATCGAACGCAAGAGGATGATGCGAGGATTCTGAGGAGAGGTTTGATTTTGCTTATTTTCGAGCTTTTTTCTAGAATGTTGGCATTTCAGGCGGTTGCATGTATGACGGGGCGGGTAGCCTTCGTGTAGGGCCTTTTGTGTATGCGTCTCCAATTGCTGTTACGTATTCAACGAATAGGAGCTCACCTTTTTCTGGGAAATATTCGAAATCAAGTCCGATTGTCTGATAGAGACGCTTCATTATCTGTATCTGGAGGAGTTTGGCTCCCATCCCAAAGATCTCTTCGATTGCATTGGTGAAACCCTCAATCTTGTCTGGGATTTCTTCCTTTTCGATTTCATATTCTCTTTCCAGAGAGAAGTAAATCGCTTGCTTCGCAGAGTCTCCTAGTATGGACAGGCTTTCATCTACGACCTCCCGCAGAAGCTCTTTGAACTCGCGACGACATAACGAGCCTGATATAGGATTGGGAATTGAATTCGAACCAGCTCTGTTTGTGTTTCGATCATCCATCAATTCGCGCTTCATGAACATTACCTCTTTTGTATTTGTGTTGAACTGTTTTCATGTTCAGCCTAGATACATATTGTATCATATGATTTAATATATCCCTTGTTTCACGCCCGATATATTTCGAAACCCGATATATCTCTAAATTTGGACACATATCATCACAACACCTTCCCTAGACCAACACGTGTGCGCAAGGGATCTAGAGCCCTCATAGAGGCTGGCTTCCATTGCGTTGCAGAGATAGACAGGCTGAAGGTCTCTCGAAAGCGAAAACAGGTACATAGAAAGTGAGAAAGCAACCTAAATACGAAATTTCGAGCAGAAATATCTTTTTATGATATCGGAGAATATGGTAGTTGTTCCCTAGAGGAAATGCAAAGTGTACGATAAACAGCGGCTGAGTAAGATCTCAAAAGAGTCTGATAGATGGGAGAAGACGATTCTCCCAAAATGGCTTTCGAACCATCCCGAGAGAAAGAACGAGTTCAACACAACTTCCGACACTCTAGTCAAGAGGCTATACACGCCAGACGATGTGAAAGAGATTGACTACCTGACGGATCTGGGATTTCCTGGACGGTTCCCCTTCACACGTGGCGTACACGCAACCATGTATCGAGGACGCCTATGGACCATGCGGCAATTCTCAGGATTTGGCACCGCAGAACAGACAAACCAGCGTTTCAGATATCT
>CP070826.1:452208-455297 GCA_020344435.1 Candidatus Bathyarchaeota archaeon
AAGAGCTGATTCCGGGGTTCCTCCTGAATACAGACCTGTCCTCAAATCGGGCATGGAAGGCACGGCGCTGTACATTATAGGTGCCCGGGGATTCGCCATCTGGATAATTGTGAAAGAACTCAAGACCTCAGCGTTGTTCACCACCATCGTTCCTGCAAGAGTAATTGGCGCTGTTATGCCCGCGTGTGGCATACCCATGAATGCCACTGGGATTCCTGCTCTGCTGAACTCGAGTGCGGCGTCGGTGGCGCCTTCGTCAAGGATCAGAGGGGATACCGTGCATTCAAAGGCGTGTGCTATTGGTCGCTTCCTCAGTTCTTCCTCGCCTCCAACCACGGCTGCTAGCATCTTGACCAGATAGATGGCTTCTTCAAGCTTGGAAGTGGCATCCATCGTTATGGGCTTCTCCGTGTTGTTCAGAGAAGCTTCAAGCTCGTGAAGCACATGAGCGTGTGTGGGCACGTCCGAAGCTACCACTATGGGCCAGTAGATGTGGAGGTCCTCTAGGGCGTCGGTGAGAATCGCCGCTGTTTCAACATCATTCTTTGTAGAGTCTCTCTTTTCACCAGTCTCAAAATCAATGGTGGCTATCCCTATGCCGTCCGTGGAGAAATACACGTGCCTACCATCCAGCTTAACGTCATATTTGGGGTTTCTCGCGTGAAGCCTGATGTGCTTCGGCGCCTTCTGCAGAGCCTCCCCGACCAGGTACGCTGGAATCTTTGCTACATGCTTCTCGTAGTCTACAGATGCGCCTGCATCATCCAGGATCTTCAGGGCATTCTCGCTGTGGATTCGTATACCTGTCTTTTCCAAAACATCCAAAGTCGCCCAGTGAATGCTATCCAAGTCATCCTTACTGAGCAACCTCGACTTGAATTTCCAAAACCTGTCGAATTCTTTGCGCTGCATAGTACATTTGCTCCATTATCGCCTTCCCACTACCATCCTAAAGATATAAACAATTCTGCCGACTGCTAGCATCATCATCTTTGCCATCGCCTTATCGGAGAATCCAAGCGTTGGGGAGTATTTGGTGCAACCTTCTTAAGATGGAGGCGTACTATCTGTGCAACGGGTCGTGAGGAGTGAGCTGATTTGGCACGCGGATATCTCGCTTTCTTATCCGAAGACGAAGTCATGGGTGTCCATGAGACGAGTCTCAAGATCCTGGAAGAGATAGGAATCAAGGTTCTAAGCAAGAAAGTTAGAGACTTGCTTGGCAAGAATGGTGCAGAAATCGATGCTGCACATCCTGTTGTGAAGATTCCGAAATCTCTCGCTCGGAAAGCCATCAAAAAAGCTCCGAAGGAGATCACACTTTGCGGCAGAGAATCAGCGCATGACCTGAAGCTTCCATCAGAGAACTTCCCCTTCGCCACCTTAAGCGGTTTCTCAGTGTTTATGAGAGACTTCAGAACCGGCGAGAAGAGGGCGACAAGGAAATCGGACTTGAGGGAATTCGCGATTGTAGGCGATTACCTTGAAGCAGTCGACTTCTTCTGGCCAATTGTCACTCCCACTGAAGTCCCACCGCCAGTCCAGATGGTGCACGGCCTAGCTGTCGCTCTTGAACATACAGGAAAGCACGTTCAGTACCAAGCCCTAAGCGAAAATGAGGCCAAGTGGCAGATCAGCCTGGCATCTGCAATTGTTGGAGGTGAGAAGGAACTCAGGCGGAGACCCATATTCTCAACGGTCCAATGCCCTGTCAGTCCCCTGCAATATGAGGCGGGCATGTCTGAAGCGATGGTGATGCTTGCGCGGGCAGGGATCCCGATTTCGCCAATGTCTATGGCGCTGAGTGGTGCAACCGCGCCTGCGACAATTGCTGGAACGTTAGCGATTATAAACACCGAGAATCTCGGCGCGCTTATTATTGCGGAATGCGCGAATCCTGGTGCCCCAATAATCTACTGTGCGGAGTCAACGCCGGCGGATATGAGAACTGGGGAAATCAATTATGCGGCGCCTGAACTGCCCCTTATTTCAGCCGGGTGCGCGCAGATGGCAAAGTTCTACGGACTTCCCAGCCAAGTGGCATCGCTAGGAATGGACGAAGCACCACCCGATCTCAAATCCCTCTCAAGCGCCGCAACCACATATGCGTTCCACAACATGTGCCGCACAGACCTCACAGGAGGGTTTGGTTCTCTTGAGGCCGCCGAGAGCGCAGCGTTGGAACAGGTGATTCTCGACGTTGAGGCCTGGGAACACGCTCGTGCGCTTCTGCGCAGTTTTGAAGTGAACGGGGAGACACTGGCATTCGATGCTATTCGCGCAGCAGGTCCTGGAGGAAGCTTCCTCGGGCTCAAACACACACTGCATCACTTCAGACGTGAGATGTGGCTTCGAAATAGCTCCGAAACCTTCGTATTACCTTCGATCTCGGGCTCGCCAGTCGGAAGAGCAAAGCGAAAGGTTAGCGAAATACTCTCAACGCACACGCCCCCACCGATTATGGAGGACGTTCGCATTGAGATGAACCGGATCATCAAAGACTGCGAAGAGGAAGTATTGTGAAGCTTTCCTGAACGCCATGAGCGCGCCACCCTGAAAGATAGTCAACTTCGGAGAGGCTACGCTGTCCAAGCAAAAACTTTTAGCTGAAGAGAGATGTCCAAGAATCCACAAGTACAGGGAAGGGAGACTGTCGTTGGAGCACTCGAGCAAAGAGGTTGGCTTTCTACAAGGACGAGACCTTCAAAGAATTCATTCTTCGACGTTAAAGGTCCTCGAAGAAACGGGAGTTAGGGTGGATGAGGAAAACGCGCGGAAACTACTGGATGACGCTGGAGCAATTGTGGATTCCAAACGGAAGATTGTAAGGGTTCCGCAGAATCTAGTTGAAGAGATGATCAAGAAGGCGAGAAGATGCGGCAGATTGTTTGGCAGGAACTCGAAGAATGACTTGTCCTTGAAGAAGGGAAAGTTTCACGTCATGACTTCTAGCACGGGAGTCAGGGTCTTGGATCTAGATACAGGGGCGGTTAGACCCTCAACCAAGAAAGATGTGGAAGACAGCGCGAGGTTAGCGGACGCGCTGGAGAATTTCCACATTTACTCAATCATGGTAGATGCCCTAGATT
>CP070826.1:455397-458485 GCA_020344435.1 Candidatus Bathyarchaeota archaeon
TCTGAGGGAACCAACAATCCCTCTTTCTCCTTCTTTTTCTCACGCGCCGATGCGTGCATTACAATATGGAACATTCTCTTGTGGCGTTAGTTATGGTGGCTGGAGCCCGGAGAGTGGCTATACGCACAACTCTCAGGCTTGTATCTTCGCTAACTGTCCGGTGGGAGATGGAAAGCATGGGTGCAGCAATCATCTCCTCTTAGGAGACACTCGACTAGTTCTGCTTCCACCTCTTTTTCTAAAACGCCCTCCAATAGTTGCTTGTCCCAAGAAGCTGAGCAATAACAGAAGAGGGGGGTGACCTTTTCACTAGCAGTCAATGCTGCTTTTATCCAGGGGCAGTGGCAGTAAGCTAATTGCTTTTCTTGTTTGGTCTTTGCGCTTCTGTGAGCCTGTGGGTTGTATGGGACCTTTGTCATGTAGATTGTGTTTCCTTTTCTTATTGGGTAATCGTAGTATGAGGCGCCCTTATACGAGCGGTCGTCACGCATGATCTCCAGAAGTTCGTCAATGCTGCCGAGCTTCTTATATCGCTCCTTGAGTTTCTGAACGCGACGTTTGGGGTATGTGTGTGGACATGTGTCAATCATTATCTTCTTTATTGTTTCTCTGTCAACGGAAGCTTCCAGTTTCTCCATCGCTTTTCTAATCCACTCAGCTTTTTGAGCGAGGCTGGAACCGGATCTTAGTTTGCCGCTGGCGTCCATCACTTCTTTTCTTACAGTTTCACCAGCAGAATGATCAATGCTTTCAGCAAATTTCTCAATCCACTTCATGTAACATAACCTGCCGAATCTTGTAGAGGGCTTGTTATAGATTGGAGTACAATTAAGATTATATTGCATGCGTACTGAATGCGCACGCAACCATTACGGATTCAACCTACTATACTTTCGGAAGCCGTCTAGGAGCGTTGCCGCCTACTTAATCCAGAGTTGAGAGTGCCGATAGGATTTATGTATAGGCTTCACTTGATAGAGCGTAAGGATTCACCGATTCAGAGAGACCCATAGGAGGATATCGTGATATGAGCAATGATATTTATGAGCAGCTCGCTGTTGCCCTGGATAAACTGCCTAACTGCTTTCCCAGAACCCCATCGAATGTTGAGATTCTGATTCTGAAGAAAATCTTTACGTTGGAAGAAGCGTTGTTGGCCAGTCAAATGCGGGGTAGTATGGAATCTGCCAGCGTGATGGCTGAACGAGTCGGGCTCTCTGCTGAGGAAGCAGAAGCACGGCTGACGAAGATGGCTAAGCGTGGCCTTGTATGGACTGACGAACAAGCTGAAAAGTTCAGATTAGCACCCTTCTTGATCGGAATCTATGAAGCGCAACTAGAAAACCTGGATCACGAACTCGCCCACCTTGTCGAGGAGTATTTTGAGGACGGAGGTGCAGCTGGAATCATGAAACCGCAACCTGCACTGCACCGTGTTATCCCTGCCCAGAAAGCAGTCAAATCCGAGTGGATTCTCCCTTATGACGATGTTAGAAGAATCCTTATGTCAGCCAAGAGCTTCCGTCTTCGCGATTGCATTTGTCGAGTACAACAAGACTACATTGGTCGTGAATGCAGCTTCCCCGTGAGAATGTGCCTCAGCTTCTCCCCACATGAGCGCTCCCCGAATCCAAAAGATATCTCTCAGCATGAAGCACTGGATATTCTGGACAAAGCAGAAGAAATCGGCTTGGTTCACACAGTGAGCAACGTGATGAAGGGACTCGGCTACGTCTGCAACTGTTGCGGGTGCTGCTGCGGCATACTTCGGGGAGTCACCAAGTTTGGAATCGAAAACTCTGTAGCCCACGCCAACTATTATGCAGTTATTGACCCTGATTCTTGCCTCGGATGCAGAACATGCATGGATCGATGTCAGGTTCACGCAATCTCCGAACATGAAGGAGTAGCTATAGTAGATGGGAACAAATGTATCGGCTGCGGGCTGTGCGTTACAGGATGCCCTAACGATGTTGCTGTACTCCGTAGGAAGCCTGATAGTGAAATTGTTGACCCTCCTGCGGACTTCGAGACGTGGGAGTATAAGCGCCTGTTGAACCGAGGTCTGATCGAGTAGCTGTGCTACAGTAAGCGCACGAATGGAATTCTCAAGGATCGCCCTAGCGTTTTTTCGGTCCAGCCCCATCACACGTCGAATGCCCGCGTGGCGTGATGGTCTTTTTTCCGATTGCAAGCAATACGGAAGGATGAGCATTGCCAAACCTTCTGTTTCTCTCTTTCAATTCTTCGCCCATCTTCTGAAGCTTGATGCGAGCTTCTGGATCTGCAACTTCCTTCAATCTTTTGAGGTCATCATCGATCTCTTTGAGGGACTTGTCAATCTCCTCTTTGCTTTTTGGATTTTCACATCTAAACTTTTTCTCACAGAATAGACATTCCACGGGATGTGTAGATTCTAATATCTCAAGCCGTTCAAGCGGTAGATCGTTAATTATCTATTCAATTGTATGCCTAGTGAAAGTCGTTTTATGAGTCTCACCCATCAAAGAATCGATTTGTGCGCTCCAAGCATGTTGTAGTATGTTTGTTTTCTGTGCTTCAGTCTGCTTTCCATCGCAGAATTCTTCTTGAATAATGAGGGTCCCACCAGGCTTCAATACGCGATGCATCTCAGCCAGCACATTGGATATTCTTTCAAGATGATGAAGGGAATAAGCCATGCACACCGTGTCAAATGAATCGTCGCTAAACTCTAACGATTCTGCATTCATCTCCATTGGCTTTACGGGCTTGCCTCTGAACCGTTTCTCAGCGGACTCCAGATCCTTCTTTGAAATGTCAACACCAACGAAGCAGTTGTAGTCCTTTAACGCCTTCATCAGAGTGTCAATAAAACCGCCAGATTCAGTTGCAACATCCAGAACTTCTCCACCAGAAATCGACTCTAGCTTGACCTGCATCTTTACTGCGTTTGATGCTGCTGATCCTTTTGGCAGGTTCTCCAAATCAGTACTTCCCTCTCTGGGCGTCTGGTTGCTTTGCACGCTCATAAGTTTTCTTAATGCATATGCATTCATGCTTTTGTGATTCAATGGGTGAAATCTGGTATGTTCTGGTTTGTTATGCG
>CP070826.1:458585-461663 GCA_020344435.1 Candidatus Bathyarchaeota archaeon
AGAATTCAAGCGTTGGAAAAAACTTCACGAGCAATCAAAGGATTTAGAAGACTTCCTAGAAAAACTTGTGAAGGTGAACCCTAGCTGGTTCAAACGGGAAGGAAGGGTCATCCAAGCTACATTTGAATTCCTGGATGGGTGTGTGTGCCCCGTCACAAAGAAGGTTCCTCACGATGCTCTATCTGGAACATGGTGCTTTGCTCTGTTGGGCTTCACAAAACATTGTTTGAAGAGACCTTGAAGCGTCCCGTTGAAGTGGTCTTGGAAGAATCAAGACGAACTGGAGCTGACAAGTGTAAGTTTCAAATAACCCTATAGGAATCAGAGATTCGAATCCCACCCACAAGGAGATATTACCCGCATTTCCCCACTTTTTTTATGGGCGCTCCTAATTCGGGGTTTTCTTGTTTCTCTGAGGACGTAATTAGGTGACCGCTGAATAAGATGAGCCAAATTAGCGCTGGATATACGATCATGCGTTCCATTCCTCCAGGACCTATACCTAAGAAGAACTCGCTGACTGGCGGTTCACTGTTGGTCAAGGAGCCCGTTGTCACGAGACCACCTGCAAAAAGCGCCAACGCTCCAAGTGTCATCACCCCCAATGTCACACTGATCGCGGACAAAGGAAGCTTCGATACTTTGAAAGACGCTATAGCAGATAGGCCGCCAAACCCAAAAGCCATCAAAGACACGACACCATGAATCGTGGTAAACGCACTCGTGAAGATTCCAACACCCATAGCGCCAATAGCCATTAGGATTAGCAGGACAGTCAGATGCATGAAATCAGCGGTGCGTGGTAGAAAATATGCTCCGATGAATGATAACACTCCGAAGAGGAAGGCAGAAGAGTTGAAGACCAATGAAGAAGGCCCGACACCAAGGTCGCTGATGTAATTGTCGGCAACACTATAGCCAGAATACGAGGCTTCTGCAACCACGAGACCCAACATGAACTGAGCACTGGCCACCAAAAAGAGAATCCCCGCTATTCTGCCATTCGGACTTGCCATGAATTGTTATTTTATTTTTGGAGAGATAAGACTTGCTTATTTAACCCCTCTCCACAGCGGAGATATCACCCGACGAATTATTCCCGCAAATCCCATTTTTTCCATCCGAGCATTAGATAAATGCAAGCATTCGTGCACGCACGAAATCCTCTTCAACCAGCAAACGTATACAAGGTTACGTGGGGGAGAAGGTGGAATCCATTAGGGTTGAAATTCTTGTTCTTACCTCGGTTATAATCGCAATAGTCCTAGTCTTCATATTGCCTGCCTGGTTTTTTTCAGGGACTCCCCCAGTGGAAATCGCAAAATTTACTGGGGGAAACCCCGCCTCCAGCGACGTTGCGGTGACTAATGTCTTTCAAGTCACTAAAGAAGTATGGATGATCAATCTTGTGAGCAGGACCACCTCTCTCGGGTGGAGTCTAAGGGTCGAACTCTACAGGGAAGGAGAGTCTGATAACCCTATTCGTTCTTTGCTTGGAAAATGGGACTTGTTGGAGGAGCGTGTTATATGGGAGCTGAGTCCGGAAACAACAGAGGGAACTTTTCCGTCACCAACTGACTATCTACCCGATCTCCCTCCAGACAGGTATTACCTGAGGATACATTGGACAAGAATGGTCTGGTGCATCCATATCTTTGAAGAACCTCAGGTGATATATCCTTCAGCAGCATTCGCTGCAGCACGCATGCATCGTGTGTCTTTAACTGGAAAGATGTGACCAATTAGTTGATCATAATTTTACAGAATACGTAAGTGCTGTGACCACCCTTTACTGTCTTGAAGATGTGAATGATACAATGAAAATTCTGTTATGGAGTGACATGGAAGGCCCATCGGGTGTAGATGACCTTGAAATGTTTGCAGATGCAGCGAGGTATGAAACCGCTAAAGGTTGTGCAACGCAAGATGTTAATGCCGCGATTCGAGGAATTAGACAAGCAGATGCCAACGCAGAGATCGACATCTTTGACGGACATGGCATGGGTGACAATCTCCTGAAGGAAGAACTCGAACCTGGCTGCAATTTACTGGGAGGTGGATGGATGACACGCCTCTATGAGATGGTGCAGTCTCGAGAGGTGGCAAAGTATGATGCAGTGTTGTTACTGGGTCAACATGCTGCTGAAGGCACGGCTGACGGTTTTATGAGTCACACAAATACGGGTGATACTGCCCTGCGCGTAAATGGAAAAGACGTAGGCGAAGCCCCGCAGCTCGCATGGCTCTTCGGACACTTTAACATCCCTGTGGTGCTGGTGGTTGGAGATGACGCAGTTGTGAGAGAAGCAAATGCGTTGCTGCCTGGGATAGCAACAGTCTCAGTCAAGAAAGCAATTGCGCGAGACAAAGCACGAAGCATGCCAATAAAGGCAGCTCACGAGCTTATCTGTGAAGCTTCACGTAAGACAGTACGTAGCTTGGAGGCATTCAATCCTCACAGAGTGGCCTTGCCAGTGAGAATAAGCATTATGTATTCTGAAAAGCAGATGGCTTCTACTGCCGCGCGGTTCCCGAGGATGGAAAGAACCGGAGCGAATGAAGTTACTTATGTCGCAGATGATTACTTGGAAGGGTGGTTAGCCTATAATACGTGCAGAGTTGTATCACGTATGCATATCCTTGAAGATCTTCTGATGTTTCTGGCCAAAGCTTTGGCGGACGACATGCAGCAGGTGAGGGAAAGAAAAAAAGAGTGGGAGAAACAAAGAAGGAAGAGGATAGAAGGCGAACACCCCTTTCCCCTTGTAAGGTTCTAACAGGGACAAAGAACCCTTCCTACAAGGGGGGATATCACCCAATCTCCTCCTCCTTTTTTCAGGACAAACTACGTCCGTATACGCGCGCGCTCATGTAGCAAGCAGACCTTCAGGAGCTTCGGAATAAATGATCAAGCTTCCGAATTTTTCATCAGGCATTGATATAATCCCTTCCTCAACCAGGAAATCAATTGCCCATGCATAGGCTATATGAATGTACCAGCACACAAACTCGCCCAAGCTATTACTGACATACCTGCTTGCATTTAGATCGCCGTAAAATTGAGTAAGTTCTCTTTCT
>CP070826.1:461763-464835 GCA_020344435.1 Candidatus Bathyarchaeota archaeon
AATCGTGCACAACTCTTAAGTAACCAAGTCGTACATCAAAGAATCCCTGAAATATTGCAAAAGGAGAAAAGAAACATTATGCCAACATGGGTATGTACAAAATGCGAGGCTGAATACACAGGCCGATGCCGCCAAGCAAAATGCCCCAAATGCGGGGCTCCCAAAGAAGAACACAAGAAGAAGGCATGATCACGTGATTCACAACATTTGCCATCTGGAAATCCCCACTACTGACACGAAGAAGTCTGGAGAATTCTACAAGAACCTATTCGGCTGGAACATAAACTATGGCTGGGGACCCGACTATGCGCTCTTCAGCCCAGGAGAAGAACAGCTAGGCGGTGGATTGGACAGAAAAGACGAGATCACGCCAGGAAAAATAATCATCTACATCCAAGTTGACGACATCAACTCAATGCTTGAAAGGGCTCTCAAACTAGGCGCCAAAATAGTACTGGAGAAGACGGAAATCCCGAAGACAGGCTGGTGCGGACTCTTCACCGATCTAGACGGCAATACCATAGGCCTATTCACGCCGAAAAAATAGAATCCAAACTCGATTAGATGCGATTCTAGGAAACGGCCTCCCATCCCTCCCTCAACAACAAGGGAACCAAGACTAGCGCAGCCACAGGATCAGCCCACCACCAGCCAAATAGCGTATTCAGACCAAGACCTACAAGGACAGTCAGATCTTGTAGGTCGCATACTAGACTCTCTATCGCCTCAGCCCTCAGGGCACGAGACCCAAGTCTTTTCGCCAGCCTCGACTTGCCCAAATAAAGCAGTGTCATCACAAGAGCGCTGGCTATCACGAGTATGATGCCCGTCAAGCTCTTGCGGGGTTCTGATACCCAGCCCAGGAGAGCAACTGTAGACTGCACCGAAATGTATGCCGCTAACATAAAAAAGGTGATCCCGAGTATCTTCAACGCACGCCTTTCAGCCTCGTCTTCTCCACGCTCCCGCTCGCCACTTAATCGCCATATAAGCACCGCTCCAGCAAAAATCTCGATCAGGCTGTCCAAGCCAAACGCTAGAAGGACCATGCTGGCCGCATTGACAGCAGACCACAGCGCCACTCCAGCCTCCAACACATTCCAGACTTCACCAACCCAAACCAGCAACAGCGCTCGCCGCTTGAGGGCAGCTCGATCCTTAACTGACATCAAATCTCACGCGCGCGCTGTTGTCCGCGGATGTTTCTGTTTTAAAATGCCAAGACTTTCTGGCTCTCTTTCACCCATTTAGCAAGATCTCCGACAGTAGTGCCGACCTTGGCGCCCTCAATCAGTTCATCCTTAGTCAATCCTCTAGCAGCAAGACACGTCCGACAAGCTACGACCTTAACGTCCCGCTTGATTAAATCCTCGAGCATTTCCCCCAGGTTGTAATAACCCTGGGGAGGCTTCTGGTCCTTCTTCATCGTCGTCACAGCGTCACCAGTCAAGAAAATATTCACATTCAATCCTATCGTTGCAGTAATCAGCGCCCTTGCTAACCTGAGAGCATTCCAGATCTTCTCTTCTCCATAAGGGGCACTCTGGAGTAGTATTGTTATTGTTTCCAATCCCTCACCTCCATATCCACATTCGATGCTGTGTTACTGCATATGTTTTGAAAAGGTTTTTCTGCGCAATGCATGCATGCAACAGAGGTTCTATTTTATACCACTTAATATGCAATACCGTTTTTTGGGTGATGAGTTGAAGAAATGGGAACAGATAGGGATGATCGGGGTCTTCGCCCTCACGATAGGCGTAATTTTGTCGGCATGGGGTTTTCTAGCGGTTGACGAAATAAGGATGGAGCAAATCGGTGATCAAGTTACAGCTACATTTGACCCGACTTTTGTAGTGCTGTTAATGTTTGGAAGCTTCTTTGTTGGACTAGGAATAGGTGAGCTTACAAGTACTTATACAATCCATAAACTCGAGAAGCAACTTGCAAGCGAAGACTCCAACTGACCGGCAGACACGCACGCAGGATTCTCGGCGTGTTTTATGGAGAAGCAATAGTTGAAATTCATAATGCTTTTGTGCACAATTATGGACTTCTTAAAAAGGGTTTGACGATGAAGATTGAGAGACTAATGGTGAGAAACGTCGTCACGTTGAAGATGGACGCTACAGCTCATGAAGCTGTGAAGATTATGAACAGAGATAGAATAGGATGCCTAGTGATTTTTCACAATGGTGATATCGTCGGGATCTTGACTGAAAGAGACTTGCTTGAAAGAGTCCTGGAAGAATGCAAGAATCCCAAGGAGACATTGGTCTCGGAAATAATGACAAGGCATGTCATAGTTGGAAGCCCGAATATGGAGCTTGTAGAAGCCACCAGACTCATGTTCAAGCACAACGTGAAGAAACTGCCCATAACACAGGGAAGTCGCTTGGTTGGTCTAGTCACCGTCACCGATATAGCCCGTGCAACAAGCGTTGATCACGAAACCATGGAGTTGATCGAAACCCTCTCGCACATGCACAGGATCGACGCCGCAGCAACGCCCTAGCCCAAGAAAGCGAACCCCCTCCCCCCTAACCCCTGTCATACTCATTCTCAGCCTAGCAGCTCACTTCCGCGTTTTCTGAAGTTCAGGCAGAATTCGCTCGAAGTAATGGAGCGATTCTGGATTGCCCAAAGCATCTCTGTTCAGCACTGGCTTTCCATGTATGATGTTTGTCACTGCAATCTCAACCTTCTTCATGTTGAAGGTATAGGGAATATCCGGCACCTCCAAGATTAGAGCAGGGACATGGCGGGGCGAAGCGTTCTGGCGAAGGGTCGTTCTTATCCTCTTTTTCAGATCCTCGGTTAAGGCATGTTTTGGAGCGAGTTTTACGAAGAGAAGGACTCGCTGATCTCCCTTCCAACTCTGCCCGATGGCTAGACTGTCAGCGACCTCCTCCAGTCTCTCCACAAGATTGTATATTTCGGCGGTGCCAATGCGGACTCCGGAGGGCTTCAGAATAGCGTCAGAGCGTCCAAAGAAGGCGATTCCACCTGTGCGGCTATTCATTATGATGTAATCGCCATGTCTCCATACGTTCTTGTTGGGGTAGAAGCGGA
>CP070826.1:464935-468005 GCA_020344435.1 Candidatus Bathyarchaeota archaeon
CCGGGAAAGACGTTCATCTACAATGTTCACCAATATTGGATGTTCAACATCGTCGCTCACAAACCGAATGAAATCGGCGGCGTCTTGATCAGGGCAATTGAGCCGACGAAGGGAATCGAGGTTATGAGAAGAAACAGGCCCGTCTCCAACATAACCAAACTCACGAGCGGTCCCGGAAAGCTCACAATCTCTCTTGCGATAGACAAGAGCCTGAACGGAATCGAGGTAAGCTCAAGCGACAGCGACATTTTCGTGTGCGATGACAAGATGAAATATGATGTCGCGCGCTCTCACAGGATTGGCGTGAAGAGAGACCTTGAGAGGAAACTGAGGTTCTACATCAAAGAGAACAAGTTTGTATCAAGATGATGCGTGTCAGAGCCCCTTCAGCGATAATGGTTTAGCAGTAGGCTCGTCCATGGTGATGATAATACTCTCGTGGTCTTGAGTGAAGGCTCCGTACTTCACCCTGATCTCCTGAAGGAATTGGGCATATTCTGTATAGTTCCTGTGTAGAGTAATGATTAGAGCATCTTTTCCCATGCCCTCAGATTTCGAGGCGAATATTATATTGGGATGTTCATTTAGCCACTTCCCAACCTTCTCCAATAGCTCCGGTGTCCTCATGAATTTCGCTCTGTATTTGCCAAAAGTAATCGCCATAAGCTCATATCCCATCTTCTTGAAATTTGGGATTACAGTGAACTCTCTTATCAGCCCCTCATTCACCAATTTGGCTCTCGCTCTGGTCACTGTGGGCTGAGAAACTCCAAGAACCTTCGCAAGCTCTCTGTCGCTTCGCCTTGAGTTCTTGAGGAGTTCGCATAACAGTCGTTTATGAAATGTCTTTAGCATAAATTACACTCAAGTGTATTATATGATAAAAACCTATCTTATAAATGTGTGATTTCATCAATAGCGGGCGTGCGAAGACTCTGCTATTCGGTGGCCTGCATGAAGCAGCGTGGGCGATGTTGAGTCCTGAGGCTGCGCATGTCTTGCATCATTGCTTTCTTCTCGGCTATCGCGAAGGCTTTGACGGTCAAGATCTGTGTGCTTGTGCGCGAGTTTGGAATTCTGGTCTTTCCTTGCAGATTGAGAGTAGGAAGTGCCTTAGAGCTTTGACGAGTTTCTGCCTTTTTTGGAACTCTTCTTCGGACATTGACATCAAATCTGCATAGTATTTCACCATCTCTAATGTCATGAAGTCCATTTCTTTCTCGAGTTTCACGATGGCATCCTCAAGTTCATTCGAACCCTTGTAAATCAGGGATTTCGTCTCCAAATCAACCAATTTGGAGGCAATTTCGTCGCTGCTCTCTACCTTGAAGCCTAGTTTGCTTAATCCCTCCAAGACCGTTAACATGTCTATCTTCACCTTTTTTTTGTAGAGCGAGCCGATGCTGCAGATGAAGGTTTCCGCGGTTGCTCTGTAGTAGCTTTCGATGAGGTGGCCACTGCGTTCCTCGCGGGTGACCTCTACCAGCCCTGCTTTTTCAAGCTTCTTTATGTGGTGGTAGATGGCCTGTGGGGTCATATCGATTTCAGTTGCAATCTCGCTCACGGTCAGTTCTTTCACTCTTAGAAGAAAGATGATATTCCTTCTCGTTTCGTCGCCGAGTAACTTCCAAGCTTTAGGGTCGACTTCCTTGAACGGCTTCAACCCCTTCACCACTAAGGAATCTGCGCAGTGAACATATATTAAACTTTTTATTTTTGAAACGGAAGCTTTATAAGAGGCGATAGTTGTTTATTAAAACGGAGGTTAGAATAACAAAAGAGGTGATATATGATGTACGCACAAGTTGTCTATGAAAACGAATCCTTAGCGCCGCCTCTGACACCGAAATTCCTCAATCCATACGTGATCCGAATGCTGGCAGCAAAGCTTAATGCAGACAGCATGGAACACGCCAGCGAGAGCGCAGGCTTAGCTTGCATGCACGCATACGTAAGTCAAGATTACGAAGCAGCATTAACGCCCTTCTACATAAGAAGGACCCTGCTTGAAGCCGAGAGAAGAAAAGCTGAAGCACTAAACATGCTACGCCTTAAAGAAATACGCTGATCCCCCTGAGCAATTCAGAGGGAAGAATCCAGCAGAATTATGAACGTTGAGATTCTGCAGGCGGCACCAACAATTCCCCTTTTTCCTTGAAAGAAGGAGTTTGCGGGGACCTCTCCCTTCATTTGGAGACTTAAATCCCCGCAACCCTACCACATACACATAATAAATCTTTCACGTGCACCTCATAAACTCTTAACGTTGGCGCGCGCGGGAGATCAGAATATCATGTTAGATGAACAATTAAGAAAAATCGAGGAAGAGGTATGTAGCTGGGGTGACACGGTTCACTACGCTACAGTGCCTCCCATATTCAAAAGGTGTAAAGGCAGTTTCCTGTGGGACACAAAGGATCGAAAATATCTAGACTGGCAGATGTGGTATTCCGCATGTAACTTTGGCTACCGCAACGAATTCATAACTGCAGCTCTGAAGACACAGATGGATGAGCTTCCCCAACTTGCATGCCAATACCTTCACAAGGAGAAGATACTGTTATCAAAAGAGATCGCTGACATAACCTCAAAAACGGTTGGATTGGACGGGAAAGTTCAATTCAATGTTGGAGGCAGTTCAGCTGTTGAGGATGCGTTAAAGCTAGCGAGGAACTACACTCACAAACAGCTCACTTTTGCGTTTCATGGAGGCTACCATGGTAGAACACTTGGTGCCACCGCAGTAACATCATCAGCTAGATACCGGAAAAGCTACGGACACTTTGGCGACAGAGCTGTTTTCATCCCATACCCATACTGCTTCTACTGCTTCTACGATATGAAACCAGAAGACTGCAAATTATATTGCGCCAAAATGTTTGAGAGATTATTTGAAACAGAATACTTCTCCGTAGTAGACAAGAGAAGTAACCCTGAACCCGGTATGATAATATTCGAAGCCATTCAAGGAACAGGTGGATACGCCAAACCCCCAAAGGGATACTTCAAGAGAATAGCCGGAGTATGCAGGAAACATGGAGTTCTTATGATTGACGATGAGATCCAGATG
>CP070826.1:468105-471171 GCA_020344435.1 Candidatus Bathyarchaeota archaeon
GGTTGATATGAATATGACGAAGTAGAGCATGAGGCTGAATATGGAGAATATCTGGTCTATCTGTGTTCTCACTGAGGCGAGCAATTCTTGGAGTGTGGTTGACTGCTCTGCAAGGTTGAATTGAGGATATTCTGAGTCAACTGACTCAACGATATCTAAAGCTTGTTCTTTGTGTGCTTCTTTCAAGTCGACAAAGAAGAGGAAAGCCTTGTTTGTGCCATAGAAGTATCTGCTTTCGCTTTGGAAGGAGACTATTATCGACTCGGACATTGGTTGGAGGCCGAACGAAATGAATTGCAAGGCGGCTCCGGTGAAGATGCCTTCAACCGTGAAATTCTTTGGTCCATGCATGGTTACAGCTGTAAGATTGCTGCCCACTGAAACCCCCAGTTTCTCTGCGAGGCCCTCGGGGAGAATGAGAGATTCATTACTGGATGAGAGCTTAGAGAAGACTTCTTCTGGTTGCGGTGAATCTACAAATTGATACTCCGTAATGTCAGAGAAGGTTTCGGGTTCAATGACAACCACTCCAACGATGGATTGGTTCTCGCCATTGAAGACTCTTGTTCCAAGCCAATACGTTCCCATCGGAGTCATTGACTGGATTCTTTCAGGCTCTAAACTTGTCAGGTTGTCTTTGAAGTCGAGAGGCAGAGACTGATTTGATATTAGTATGATGTCTGCTCCTAGGGCCTCTTCGATGCCGCTCTCAAACGCGTCTGAAGTTCCGGCTCGTATGCCGCCCATCATGATTGTGAATGCGAGGCTTATGCCTATCATTCCGAAGGCTACTGCGTTTCTCAGCAGCCTCCTTGTCATACTCTTCGACAGGAGTAAGCCGATGCTGCTCGTTAAGAGCATGACAGGAGCCGCTAAAACCTTGGATGCTTTCCTTAGCGAGACCGCTGCAAACATGACGAGTCCTAATGGTACAAAGAACATGTCCACGAACGGTATCGAGAATGGAAGAATGCCAAAGCCCTGCGCTACTCCTAAAGAGAAGAGGAGTAGACTCGCCACGAGCAAGATGGAATCTGGAATCTTCCGTTTAACCCGCATCTCCGGCCTTAAGGCTTGAAGTATGTTCACTCTTGAGGCAGAGAGTGCGGGATAAGCGGCTCCGCTAACAACCGCCAGTAATCCCCCTATAAACCCAATTATCACCGAGTCTTGAGTCAAGGTGAGACTGGCGATTCTGTAGCCTTGAAGCTCTCCGAAGAGTTGCCCTATCATAAACGCAAACAGCGTAGATAACGCTAAGCCGGCGAGTATCCCGACGACTGTTCCAATGACGCCGAGGAGAAGACTTTCTGCAATGAACACGTAGAAGACGTGGCGGCGTGATGTGCCTACGGCTCTCAAGACGCCGATTTCATAGGTTCTCTCTTTCACAGCCATGAACATCGTGTTGAAGACCAGGAAGCCGCAGACGAGCAGCGCGACTGCAGTCATCATGTTCAGTCCCAGCTGAAAGCCTGCCAGCTGGGTTTGGATATTCTGTATTGCCTCAATCTTTGGCGCTAAGACTTCAAATTCCAATCCAAATCTGTCTTGCAGCAAATCTCGAGTCTCCACCACTTCTCCAGGGTCTTCAATCTTCACCAATACAAGGCTGACTTTTCCTTCCAGCCCGGTAAGTTCTTCTGCCTTCTCAAAATCCATGAAGACGTCGATGGACTCTGTGGGCGGAGTAGGATGGTATATGCCGATTGCCTGTAGCGTGTAGTTTTTCCTCTCAGATTCTGATTCCACGGTTAGGTGGAAGACGTCATCGATTTCTATCCCATAATCTTCTGCTAATTCGTTTCCCACAACTACGTTTGGACCATTGACGGTGCGCGACCCGGTGATGTTGTACGTTGCGTATTCAAAGTCATCACTGGCAATCCCGACGACTCCGGCGACGTGGCTGGTGTCATTGTTGACGAATATTGTTTGCTGTCTGGGTATTGACGTGAGTCGCGATGAGTGTTTTTCCACTGCGGGGAATTCGTTGAGGATGGTTGTGTTGCCCACGTCGAAGGGGGCGTTTCCCACGTATCGAATGAAGATGTCTGTCTCTCCCCAGAAACGACTCAAGTAGCGCCTGTACTCTGCCATGGCACTCGTCGTTGCTACATTCACACCTACCAGAAGCGCGGTGCCCAGAACTATGGCAAAGATGGTTAGGACGTTGCGGGACTTTCGTCTCGAAATGTTTCTGGTCGCCATTCGGAGAGACATCAAACTTGAGTTAGCTCCCGGCTTCGGCTCCGATTATGTTGCCATCTCTCATGTTGAGGATTCTATCCGCCTTTTCAGTAATCATCGCGTCATGCGTTACTACGATGGCTGTGGCCTTTTCCTTCTTCGCGGTGTCATACAGAATCTGAACCACTTCCATACCGGTCTTCGTGTCCAAGTCGCCTGTAGGCTCGTCAGCGAGTATGACGCTCGGCTTATTGACGAGAGCCCTTGCGATGGCCACTCTCTGCTGTTCTCCGCCGCTCAGTTCGTCTGGAAGATGCCCCACTCGTTCTGCAAGGCCCACTGCGCTGAGGAGTTGAAGAGCGCGTTCTGCAGCTTCCTTTCTGGAGACGCCTGCCGTCAACATGGGCAATTCAACGTTCTCAACTGCAGTTAATGATGGAAGCAAGTTGTAGAATTGGAAGATGAACCCGATTTTGTGCCGTCGAAGCTTGGTGAGCTCGCCCTCGTCAAGCGTTGTGATGTCTCTTCCGTCAATGAGGACTCTGCCGCTCGTAGGCTTGTCGATGGCACCCAATAAGTTTAGAAGGGTTGTCTTTCCGGAGCCGGAGGGCCCTATAACAACTAGAAACTCACCCTTTGCCACGGTGAAGCTGACTCCGTGAAGGGCAGGAATTGAGACTTTGCCCAGCTGATAGGTCTTTGCCAGTTCTTCAACCTGAATAACCGTTTCCTTACTCATTTAACCGCTCCACGTCTCCCTGCAAAAGGCAAACCTTAGAATTTATAAGGATTTTGCGGTCTGCGCACGTAGCGCGCGCGCCTGACTGTGTGTGTGGGTTTTGGGGTTAAAATTTAATCCCCCAAAACCCCAAAACC
>CP070826.1:471271-474259 GCA_020344435.1 Candidatus Bathyarchaeota archaeon
CCACTACCAGTGGGAAGGATAGTAGGGATAGGCAAGAAGACCACAGCCGTATTGAATGAGATGGGAATAGAGACGATAGGAGATCTCGCATCCTTCGATGTTTCGGTGCTCATTGAGAGATTCGGCGTCATGGGAGCACGATACCACCAGTATGCCCACGGCATACACGAGTCGGAGGTTGGAGGAAGAAAGGGCATGAGGAAATCTATAGGCCACGAGAGCACCTTTGCCCAGGACACTGATGACCACACCCTGATCTTCCAGAGATTGGATGATATCTGTCAGAGAATCCATGAGAGAGCGGTTGAACGTAACTTACTCTTCAAGACCGCCACGATCAAGATTAGAAGAATGGACTTCCAGACTCACACCCACGGAAAGACCTTGCCTTTCTTCACCAATCGCCTCCAAGACCTGCGTAAAACAGTCTGCGAGCTCACTCAAGGCCATCTGCGCAGAGACGAGAAGATCAGGTTGGTGGGGGTGCGAGTGTCAAACCTCAAGTCAGTTAATGGCCAAAGAACCCTCGTATGATCTGCGGTTCAGAGTCAGGGCTGAAGCTCACGCGTATGCATGTTTCCAAAAAGAGAATGGGGAAGGGTTATTTTTTGAATAGGCCTAGGATTCCGCCGATTATTCCCAGGACTAATCCAAGGAGAAAGCCGCCGCCTATGAAGATGCTGAGGATTGAAAAGATGATCACTATAACGCCGCCGACGGTTTCTCTTCCAGGTATGTAAATCAGAATTGCACCGATGACCACCAGAAAGGCGAGAATCACCCCTACCAGTGCTATGCTTGTGAGAATGCCAGCGACGAAAAATGGAATGAACGCCTCCAATCCTTCGATGAGTTCCGCTAGGAAAGCGAACATGAGGGCGTTTACAAGTATGAGAATGCCAGCGACGATCGATACGATGAACCCTGCTGTTGCTCTCTTCACCATGTCTCCAATCGCCACAATCTTCCCCTCGATAGCGCAAGTCTCCGCCCTTATTGGATTTAAGTTCTTCCCCACTCCAACTCTGCTTTTCTCCCCCTCTGTCGCGATTCACGCATTCTGGTTTCCAGAAGACTTATGAACGCATATCGCTCATATGAACGCTCATTGGAGTGAAGATCGATGGAAGAAAGAAGACAAGAATGCTTCGGCCTCCCCTACGGGGGCGCAATCGTGGGCATCATGATAGGCGTCATTATCATCATCGCTGGCATCTCCTGGTTACTGGGTATAGATATATGGGAGAACATTTGGCCCTTTATTGCAATATTCTTTGGAGTACTGATTGTCGCTGGCGCCATATACGGTTTAACCCGCAGGTAACACTCCACTTCTTTTTCTGCACATACGCGCATATCGTTCTCGCGCGCACAAAATGTCAGGAATTGCTAGGTCCAAGAAGCCTCCTTATCCTCCTCTCAACCTTCTTCCAGAAGGGTTTGAAATAGAGGAGGGTCAATCCGAGAGTCGTGAGAGCGGTGATGGTATAGAATGCTGCATCAGGCACGCCCATATTTCTTGCTCCTGTAAGGGGTTCAGGCTGGTCTCCACCCAGGATGACCCAGTGGCGGAGGCCTATCTGTGGGAAGATAACATATAAGGGAAGGTCGAGGAGACCGAGGAGACCTGAGATTTTCAAGACCGTCTCCATTCTGTGATCAAGACTAGCCTTCCGAAGAACTAGAGCGATCAGCCATGAAGCGATATTCGTGGTCATTGAACCGCCTAGGCTCATGAGACCCGATGCAAACTCCGTTGATAGACCTTCAACTACTGCGTATCCTAAGCGGAATTGTGGAACTATTGATGGTCGAGGATATAATTCGAAAAAGGCTATCTGCATATACGTGAGTCTTCCTCCGACCGCAGCTCCCCACACTGCGTGGCCAAGTTCATGAATAAGCCCCATGATGAATGCTGCTGGAATAAGCAAAGCCAGAGGCAACAGGAGCATCTCATATCTGAAGCCTGCCTTTGACCTCAACAACTCAAGGATGATTAAGGCCAAGAGAGAGGCGATTATCCAGAAGACGATGTCCACAGCCAAGTTGGCGAACTTGAGTTCGGTGGGCTGCAAGGTTTTGGTCACTCGCCAAACCAAGGGGTAGCCATAAAATCTGTATCCAATTAAGCTGGCGTCCGGTGGGTTCTCAACAATCCCCGTGGCTAGCGACAAGAGAAGCCCGCAGACTATCGCCACAGCTACACACCTCAATTTAGGGACTTGCAATGGCAATAATGGCACCCATCTTGACTATAAGCCATCGATATTTGATAATACTATCATTTCGAACATGGTGTTCCAAAACCAGAACGTCAACCGCTCTGGCTGCCATGTGGGCTCAAAGGTCATTGACAGTCTAGGTTCAATGATCTCCTAGGAAAGGGGGGCGTCCTTTGTGGGCATGGAAGTCTTATACCTTTGTCTCCTATTGCTTCTGAGATAGGACGGATGTACGATGGATTCCTTCGACATCATGATGGTGGCTTTGAGATTCAATGTGAAGATAAACCAGCGGAACCTCGATGGCTTGGTGAAGTTAATGACGGATGATCACACGTTCATAGACGGTGAAGGAGAGGTTCATGAAGGTCGGGAAGTCATGAAGCAAGGCTGGAGAGATTTTTTCACCAGCTACCCTGATTACAGGAACGTTTTCACGAGAGTCCAAGTCGTAGATGACCTTGTGGTTATGGTAGGCTACTCCACTTGTTCATATGAGCCACTCGATGGCCCGGCACTATGGAGTGCGAAAGTTCGTGAAGGACAGGTCTCAGAATGGAGAGTATACTCAGACACACCACAAAATCGAAAAGAATTAGGAATCACCGGTTGAATCACACAGGCATGCAATGTACGCTGAGCTAAAGAGCATTCTGGTTCTAACTGGAGTTTTTCGTGAGATGCTTTCTCAGCAGCTCTGTGCATCGCTTGAGGCCAGCATCTACGTCTCCTGTTCCGTTGACTCCTGCGGAAGTTGAATGTC
>CP070826.1:474359-477320 GCA_020344435.1 Candidatus Bathyarchaeota archaeon
CTTTTTCCGTATGGAAAGAACACGACTTTTACTTGTCCAGGTCTCTTGACTTCCTCTCTCATGGTCATCGGTATTCACCGGGTTGGCGCTCTATTTCGTCTTCTCTTTCATGAGCTTTACTGCGGCTTTGATTTCTTGAACCAGTAGATTGACTTTGCTTACTGCGTCAACGGCGTCTTTGCCGAAGGCGTCGGAGCCCATCTTCGACTTCCATTGCTCGGTGACTGTGCCGCCGCCTATGAGGGTCTTAACCTTTCCTTTCAGCCCTTTCTTCTCCAGCTGTTCCTCAACATCTTTTATTGACATGAGGGTTGGCGTCATCATGGTTGACATTGCTATGACCCCTGCTTCTTCCTCCGCCGCCTTCTCGATGAACTTTGAAGAGGGCACGTCCACGCCCAGATCGATTACCTCATACCCGGCTGCGGTGAGCATTGCCTTCACGATGTTCTTCCCTATGTCGTGGATATCCCCCTCCACTACGCCGAGAATGACCTTCTCCTTTTTCTCGCCCTCCCTTTTCTCTAGTAGCGGGAGGTAGAGTTCCAGCGCTTCGTACATGGCTTCAGCTGCTAGGAGCATTTCGGGCAGGAAGAACTCTTTGTTCTCAAATTTGTCACCCACCACTTCCATGCCCTTGGCCAATCCTTCCGTGATAGCCTTCATTGGGTCGATTCCTGCGTCGAGAGCGTCTTGAGCTGCTTTTGAGCACGCTTCGGTATCGCCTGAAATCACCGTCTGTTTGAGTCTTTCAAAGATCTCCTCTTTCTCACCCATCTTCTTCATCTTCCATTATTGGTAGAAGTCTAGTAATTCCGAATGGGGATTTATTAAGTCTCGCCCTTCTTCCACCGTGGTGGAGTCCCGTATTCAATGGCGGAGTCCACGAATGCCTTTATGTGTTCTGTTGGTGTTTCTATCCAATAGTCACAGCCTGGACAAACCATGTCCGCTCCTTCTTCGATGACCTTCTTCACTCTGCTCTTTATGATTTCAATTGACGCGCCGTGTATGACGTTGTACGGGTCAATGTTTCCGCCAATCATGTAGCCCGGCTTGTGTTCGTCGGCTATCTTTCTCGCTTCAGACATCGGTGTTCCTTCCTCTATGGTGATGGCTTCAGCTCCGCAATCTATCATGGAGGTGATCACCTCATGTCCTCTGCTTATCAGGCTTCCACATATGTGGATGACTCTAGGCGGCTTTGTCATGCCGATTAGATCGCTGAGATGGGGCTTGACGAATTCGTCGAAGTGTTTTGGTGAGATGTTGTTGAGAGAGGCGCCTTCCTCCGTGAAGACTATCACATCTGCACCTGCCTCTTTGAATGCGTTTGCCACCGCCGCATAGTATGGATTAAGGGTCTCGAGGATTCGATGGATTCTCTCAGGCTCTTTTATCATGGATTTGAGAAACTCAATTGGCTCCATCAAATAGCCTCCAACGCTCGTGAAGGGGCAGTTGACGACGCCCACTATGGGAACCTGGCCTTCATACCTTTTCCTCAGTGTCTTGATGGCGTTAGTGCAGACTGGAATTCTGCCTCTTTCAACGAATTCGCTGGGGTCATTCGGGATTTTCATGTCATGAATGTCGGTGGCAATGAACTTTTTAACTGATATCCACTTGATCTTTCCTTCGAAGTACTCGCATGGTGCGCCCAGGGCCTCCGCCTCCAAGGTCATGTCGAAGGGTACGGACATGTTCTCGTTGCCAGTTAGCTCATAAACGCTTGCTGCCAGCCTAGCCATTTTCTCTGGGTCTCTATGAGCTTCCGGCCAATACGCGTCAAAGATCTTCATGCCATCCAAAGTGAAAGTTCGCGTAGAACACCAGACTGGAAGTCGGTCAACATCCTCCTTCCGTCCCATGAGACAAGCCATCAGTCTTTCGTGAGCATTCACTCTTCTCACTTACCATTGATTTCTTAGAATCCAAGCAGACCGCCAGCTTAAAAACTTTAAATCCGTGAATTCGCATCCATGCACTGGACAGAGTTGGTGCCGGGAATGGGTATGCCAATAAAAAAGAAGACATACGAGCTCAAAAGTAGATTGGGGGACGGCCTAGAGGTCAGAATTGAAAAGGTAGACACAGGGGAGAAGGCGGACATCCTTTATAGAATAACCCGAGGTAAACACCGGCGAGTTGCTGCTCCAGAAGGGGTCGTACTCTTCAAGGAGGAGTTGGAGGAACTAGCAGGTTTTCTCGAGGAAGAGTTCCTGAGCAGAGAGTTTCCAGAACAATAGCCTACCTGACAGCGTAGCTTTTTGACGCTGCGGATAGGATTAAGCTGCTTTCTTCTTGCTATATACAGGCTTTTGCAAAGGCTTCTATGTGTGATGTCGGCGTCTCTATCCAGAAGTCGCATCCTGGAGCTACCATGCTGACGCCGTCTTCTATGCATCTCTTCACGGAGTCTTGGATCTTTTCAATGGGACCTTGGTGTATTACTCCATAGGAGGGAACATTTCCGATTATCGGGTATCCGGGTTTGATTCCTTCAATCTTTGCCCTAGCCTCTTTGATAGGCGTTCTTTCATCCACGGCGATGGCGCTTGCGCCGCATTCAACCATCTTCTCCACGTTCATCAGAGCGGAACCGCATATGTTCAGGATTGTAGGCACTTTCACGTGCTTGATTATATCCTGCAGATAGGGCTTGACGAATTCTTCAAAGTGTCTTGGTGAGATGTTGTCGTTGGAAGCGCCCATACCATGGAGGGTGATCACATCTGCTCCGGCATCTGTGTACAAGCCAGCTATTTCAGCGTATACGCCAACAGTGTCTTTGAGAAGTTGGTGAGCCTTCTCCGGTGCTTTCCCCAGCCACTTCAAGAATGTGATGCTGTCCACCATGTAGCTGCTGATGCTTGTGAACGGCGGGACCACGTATGCATTGACTGGGACTGTGCCTGCGAATTCCTTCTTCAGTTTCTTGATCGCCTCGACGATGACTGG
>CP070826.1:477420-480366 GCA_020344435.1 Candidatus Bathyarchaeota archaeon
CAGGAATTGTAATGATTCCCCAAGATGCGCGCGCAGAAGAGTGCGTAACATAAAACAATGTTCAATTGAGGAAATAGTTCAGGAAAAGATTGCCTGCATTTACTTACTTTCCTTAGAAAGCTCTTCTATCGCCTTTTCTCTTGTCTTGCCTTCCTTCATCTTCTTATTTATGTGCCATTCCAAAACGCCTTCAGGATTATGCGGATACTCCTCTGCATATCTGGCAAAGAGATCCCTCGGATATTTTGTCTGAGTCTCAACATCAAGCCTCTGCCCCGGAGGCTGATAGAGAATTTCGTCTCTCAACATCTTGCCCTGACTCGAAAGCCACGCTATGCCAACGAGAAAGACGCTACCATATCCGCATAAGACAACAAAGAAAAGAGTAAAAAACGCTTCAAACCCTGTCAAAGGCTGCCTCTCTATTCCCGTAAAGGAAAAGGTGACCTGATTAAGAATCGGGCCCCAATGGCGGGGAGTCCCGCATATAGGCGTGGGAGGGCTTCGCGGGGGTTGAGTTATCACGCATTCCAAGTAGAATGATTCCAACGCAAGCTTATGAGTCGCACCCTTAGTGCGATGTGAGAGCTCCGTGCAACGGAAGTGAACACTTGGCAAAGTGTAATTGTGGACAACTCCCCAGGCTGAGCCGTTCTTGTAAGCTGATAGTTGTATGGTTTGACCTGATGAATATTCCTGGGTTGTCCATGCGCGCACGACTGGTTTTAACGTTAGGTTCTCAGAGAAAGTGAAAGTGTTATTCTCAAGCAGACCAACTGTTAGATTGATGTTTGTAGTGTCGGATTTGGGAAACACTCTCACACAAATTGGAAGTGTAACAGGAATCAGAGGATTGTAAAAGAAAGTGAGGTAAACAAGGACCAGGAGCGGTATTGAAAGAAGAATCCTTGTAACACATGTCTTGACGCGCGCGTAAAAATGATCGTCCAGAAGGAGCCTCTCCCAGAATTTCACATCGCGTGTGGGCGCGACGTCAAGTTTCGGTCGGGAAGGCGGATGACTTTTGTCTTCCAGTATCTTGCCCGAATCTGAAAGCAGTAATAAACCGAACCGGAAAATAAGAGCATAAAAAGCTAAGACAAGGATGCCAATCACCCCTCCTTCCCCCCCATACGTGGAAAGAATAAGAGCGAATAGTCCAACAGCGCCACTTTCGACTATCAGGGCAAGACCGAGGATGCCTAATAGTGCTGCTGTAAGTTTCTCTCCGCTTCTACGAAGCAAAAAACTCCTTCGACCAGAGATATATAATGCCATACCAGCAAGGAGAATGCCGTCAACGGCAAGAGAATAGTAATTGATGCCCCATCTGTTGTATGGAAGCGCCGATACAAAAACGACGAACCGGCCTACGGGCGTCAGTATGAGAATCCCAACTAATATGGCGACTCCCATTGGTATGGCGACTCCAATCTCAGCTCGCTCAGACTTTAGCTTATCCCAATCAGACTTTAGCTCATTCCACTCAGACTTCAGTGGAATCTTCCCCATTCTGGCGTGAATGCTAACTATATTACATACATACCGCTTCTACTAAAGATTTGAGAAAGAACCTTTGATAGTTTTTTCTCACTCGGAACTGGCTGAAATGGTTGATAAAACGACTCCACCTGAGAGTTTGCTGAAGTATACTGTGACGTATGTTGCAAGGATAATCGTTTGGTTTCTCATCATATTAGGGGTTGTATTGGCTGTTGACGCTCTCATATTGCTTCTACTCAACCGTCTGACAGACGTAGAAACATGGTTACAAGTTCTATTCTACGAAGGTCTAGTCCTGGCTCTTTTTGGAGGAGGGGCTTGGATGCGCGGCGGAGGGGAAAGACCCCTCCCAGTCACCATACCGAGCGGTAAGCAGGTTTACAAGGTCAAGGTGAAGTTCAAGTATCCTTGGTTTTGGGCCTCAGTTGGTATAGCAGGAATTGCTCTATGGGTCTTGGCTGCGGGCATGCATGCAACATTGCCCGACCCTCTACCAATTACTGTGGAACTGCCGGTGCCCCTTGCCAAGCCGGTAACTCGGACCATTGGAGATGCAGAGTATACCTTTGAGCTGTATCCTTATCCACGGAATTCAGAACACTATACAGGTTCGCATTGGCTGAAAGTCAAAAAGGGAGATGATTTCAGGAGAAGCCAAATTGTCGAGGAGGGGAGAACCTATCAATTCTTTGATTTGGAAGTGTATGTCAAAGACTCTGTTTCTGCTGGGATTCTAATTGAAATCAGGTATTTTCACACACCTTGAAACAGAAAAAGAGGGGGGTTTGAGGGTGACATCTCCACTGTTTGAGCATAAGGCGAGATACTCTAAGCCTCAATAAGATGCTCGAACTATCGCCTATTTTGACATTTGTGGATACAAGTATGCACGCATCTAGTCAACGCTACGACTCCGTGCAACCATCTTCAGTATTTCCCTCTCACTTTCCAGAAATTTCTTATATTGAACGAAGTTTCGGATTGCCCTCATGAAGATTATTCTCATCTCTCGGTCTACACCATAGACGACGTGCATCTTCCCTTTCTTTGCTCTGAAAATCAGATTACCATTGACATTCTTCTCAAATTTATGTAGTTCGTGATATTCGAGACGGGAGCAATCTAGAATGTTCCTCACGATAGAATTAACAATCTCTCGATCTTTCAAATCTCTGATGAAACGTTTGGATATAACGACCTTTCTTATTGAGGGTCTGACCTTCATGAAGTTGCTATTGCAGTTTATACAGAAATCTTTCTGGCGCTCACACGGGTTGTCTACCGTCGTGTACAAGCCCATTCTATCTCATATGGCTTAACGTAGGCTGCGATAAAATCATTTGTGTTTATATTGACGGATATGCGAGCATGCCAGCGCTATTCATATCGCATTAGATATAGCGGTTTGCTGGCTTCACGCATCTTCTCTTCTCGACTCATGAC
>CP070826.1:480466-483406 GCA_020344435.1 Candidatus Bathyarchaeota archaeon
TTCACCGAAGGAGTCGCCCAGGTCATAGACGTAGAGTTCAGTCAACACTAGGGCCAAGGCTATGATGAGGACGGCGACTATGATGATCTGTCCGGAATTGTTTCTCTTGTTCACCTTAATCACCTGGCTGATGTCAGCTGGAGCTGAAGCAGATAGTATTCAGGGTTTGGATTCTGAGTGGCGCAGACGTATTGAATGGATTCAACACTTTGTCCAACTAGGTCGCCATTGGAAATGGGCACGCTGTTGACTATTTGCAGTTGATCGTTGTAGACTGTGAGGTTGTAGGAGATGCCGATAGGCAGTAGAACCGCTAGACACTCTCCTATGCTCACCCACTCCTCCTGCTGAACCATACTTCCAAGACTGCCGTTGAAGTCGAGTTCAATCAGGGCTTGCATCCCAAGAGTCTTCAGTGATTTTGGATTCTTGTTGCCCACTTCGGGGGAGAAAGCGCTGGACAGAACCAGTGTTGAAGAGATTATTACGGCTGCTAGAAAGGCTTCTAGGGTTCTAATCTGTCCTTTGTCGTTGAATGTAATCAAATGTTGCGCCTCCGCATTTCACCACGCATTCGTAGAAGGCATGGTTTATGGACACGAGGTAGGTGAATGAGACAACGTTCGAGTGGTTGAGGTCTGCACCGATCTCCAAAGGCAATTGTGGATATGAGACCCACTCGGCAAAGCAGGATGTATCGTTCATGCCGGTGAGTGTAAGTATCATTGGACTGGAGTCGAGCAGGCGAGGGATACTGTATTCTGCTGTTTGATTGTCTCCTGAGATCTCGGTCAGATTGAAGCAGTAGTTGTAGGTTAAGACCTGCGCCCTGAGAATCTCCTCCTCAGGGTATGAAAAGGAAGCAGTCATTGAGAAATTGATTGGGCTGAGTCTCATGAAGGTTCCATTAGGCTGTGGAGTCGACGAATTATGATTGAAAGAATGAACATTGAAAGTTGTAATCTGTGGTTTTGCCTCTGCAAAGGAGACGAGAAGGGCCGTTCCATTTATGGAATTCGGGATTGTGACATTTGCTGATCCTTCTCCAGTGGAGGTGGTGGATAGGCTTGTATTACTGAGGTAGTCTTTGATAACAGTGTAACATTGCAGTTGAGCTGAGACCGGAAATCCCGATTTTTCTGTGAGAAAATCGAACTCGTATGTTGTTTCGTTTTCGCCTTCCAGAGTCGACGCCAGATCCACTGAAAGATCGAATAGGGGTTGGACTTCTATTCCTAATGCCACATCATGGATTCCAAGGGTTCCTAGGAGCTGAGGGTATGTTATGCGGTAGGCGCTTTCATTGTTCAATCGTGAAACTTTGTCGATGTCCAATTCATACGGATGAAAAAAGTGTGCTGATGCCAAGCCAAAGCTGCTCGGTAGTCCTGGCCTGCATCCCCAGTCTGATGGTATGCCAGCGTTCAAAAGCAGATGCTTGGCAACCTGTTCATGTCGCTCAACAGAGTTCCTGTTAGACAAATCGCCTATGAACGGCTGCAGAACCCATGTCATGCCCGCCATCGACGATAGCACTAGAGCGACCATAGCAGAGCATGCGAGAAAAGTGTCGATGGAAGAAGCGGGCATTCTGAATCGCCTATCCTGGTATCAGGTTGAACATGCTCCCGAGAAAATCTTGAGACAACAGAAGCGATATGTAGGCCGTGATTGCGAGAAGCGCTGAATATTTGAAGCCTGCTGCAAAGGTTCCGTCGCTGACTTTGCCCATGAAGAATCCTGACAGCCAGCATTGAAAGATGACTCCTGCAGCGAGGAGACCCATTGAGGCTTCTGTGGATGTGACGATTTTCTGAGTTTCACCTACGAAAGAGAATTGGTTGAGTGCATTCATGATTGTTGTGAGCGTCGTCATAGTGAAAGGCAGAAGTACGCTCCAGATGAAAGACAAGAGAACATAGGGTCTCAGCATGTTGCGTTTTGTCTTCTCAATATCTCTGCTCTTCTCGCTGTATTCAGTCAGGATTTCAAGGGCGGCCGTCGGTCCGCCTCCTACTTCGATGCTTTCTATTAGCACGAAGAAGTTCACAAGAACCGGCCAACTCCTGAGCTGTTTTCTAATGTTTCTGTAGATTCTTCTGAGTGGCACTCCCCATTCAAGCTGGCCTCTAATGAACCCTAGAATTCGAGAGAAGATTCCATGTTCTCTTCTCATTGATGCTTGGATTATACATGTTTGAGGTGACAACCCGGTTTTCCTAGCTTCGGCCACGTCACGGAGAAAGCTTGGCATTGCATCCTCAGCGCTGAAGTTGACTTTGGCAATCCGCCGATAATTGAGTGCTGGGGGTATTGATATGACCAGTAGGCAAATCAAGACTAGAACTGAGACGCCAAGCAATTCGACTATGAACTGGAGTTGAGGCAGAAGCGTTGCCAACAGGAAGAAGACCAGTGCACCGGTCAATAGAAGACCTGCTTTGATGTATGGCTCTCTGAGATCCATTAATTTGCTCTTTCTTGTAAGGTGAGCGATCACCATCAATGTGATGGATAACAGAGAAGAAAGGAATAGAAATAGGAAATAAGTGATTGGTGAGACTTGTATTGCTGTTGAAGCTCCCATAGCGTTGAGAACGCCGCTAGAGAATATTACCGTGAAGAGTATGTATCCACAAAGGGTCACAACCAACATAACCGTATAGACTTCAACGAGTGTGGCTAGAGTTTCGACGGAATGTTTGGCAGTCTCGCTTCTCACGGTGAGGATTGAGCTCAATTTGCTCTTCAGAAAGGAGAGCACGTTTCCTCCGCTCTTCACGGCGGAAACATAGCTTACCAAGAAGTCGCGATAGGTTTTCGACTTGGTCTCCTCCGCCTTCTTGTAGGTTGCTGTCAATGGATCGTAGGCTAAAACTTCGACTCGCCTAACTATCTCTTTTGCTTCTTTTTGAGTTCTGGGGAGAAGATGGATGGAAC
>CP070826.1:483506-486445 GCA_020344435.1 Candidatus Bathyarchaeota archaeon
GAATTCATCGAAAACTTCTTCAACAAATTCGACATCGACTTTCTCCGCGTAAACGCAAGAAGAAGATTTCTGCTGAAACTAGAGGGAGTAACGGACCCAGAAGAGAAAAGGAGGGTCATCGGTGAAGAGTTTATCAGAGTCTTCGAAGAAGTCGCAGAAGAGGTCGCGGCAGATTATCTTGTGCAAGGAACCATCTACCCTGACAGAATTGAATCCGGCTTCAGAACACATTCAGAGAAAATTAAGACCCATCACAACGTTGCAGGCTTGCCAGCCAAGATCAAGTTCAAGAGCATTATTGAACCATTGAAAGATTTGTATAAGGATGAAGTTAGAAAGGTCGCAGAAAGGCTACGGCTGCCCAAGCAGATTGTTTGTAGGCAGCCATTTCCAGGTCCTGGTCTGGCCGTTAGGATAATCGGCGAGATAATACAAGAGAAGATAGACGTCGTGAGAAGAGCAGACAAAATTGTGACGGAAGAGATAGAAGATGGCGAGCTGGTTGATGATTTATGGCAGTACTTTGCTGTCCTAACAGACTCGAAATCCACTGGTGTTAAGGGCGACGCAAGAGCCTATGGTCATACCATTGCTATCAGGGCTCTAGAGAGTAGAGAAGCCATGACCGCCAGTTTCGCCAAGATTCCGCATAAAGTCTTAGAGAGACTCTCAACCCGAATAACAAACGAGATTCCACAGGTCACCAGAGTCGTATATGATATCACCCATAAACCCCCAGCAACAATTGAATGGGAATGAAAGAAGAAACGAGTATTCTGCCCAGCTAGTATCCGAACTGGATTCTTTCCTATAGCATTGCTTTCTTCACGTCTTCTTCCGATGCAGACCGATACTTGCGCATGCATACTAGAATCCCTGAGCTAACCGAATACGGATAGTTTGTTTTATTATAGGAGTATCAATACTGCAATTGTCTGTGTTTCTCAAGAGTTGAAATCTTGGGCAATCCTTCTCTTGCCCCAACCTCCCGCAAGCAACAAGAGGCCACAAGATTCCCCATTCTTCCACAATCGCGCAAACCCCTGCCCTTGATTAAGCCGTATAGAAAACCCGCACAGAAGGCATCGCCAGCACCAGTGGTGTCCACGACCTCCACTTCAGATGGTTCAACAAGATGATTTTCTCCGCCGTTTGTGATGTAACATCCTCTTCTCCCTAGCGTCGCAACGACTATCCTCGCTCCCTCATTCAATAGGACTTCCGATCCTTTCTTGTAGCTTCTGCCCGTAAGCAGTCTGACTTCGTGTTCATTGGGAAACATCACGTAACTTCTTCTGATCAGGGGCTTCAGAGAGTCGAGTCCTCTTCTTGCGTAGAGTTCTCCGGGATCGAAGCTCACCTTCACATCGGGAAGGTTTTCCAAAGAGTCTTTCTGAGCATGGAAAGGTGTGTCTGCGACGAAAGATGTTAGGTGTAAGAATTCGGTGTTCTTTGCATATTCCAGATTAATCTCTCCGGATTCTAAGGAGTCGTTGACGCCGGGGTCGACATATAGGGCTCTCTCGCCTTTTCTGTCAACGTATCCCATGACGCCACCGCTTCTGCCTTGCTTCGAAACCACTACCCCGGTAGTGTCAACTTCTTCATCTCTGAAGTCTTTGAGAAGCAGTCTGCCCTCGCGGTCCTCTGCAACTTTCCCTATGAAGCCAACTCTTAGACCGAGTCTTGCCAAGCCCACTGCTGTGTTCGCTGCTGAGCCCCCAGGTCTCTCTTTGAGATCGATGATGAAACTCTCTTCATCTTCTCTGGCAATCCTATTCACTCTGTGGAGTTTATCCATGTTCAATGCGCCAAAACAGACGACATTAAACCTCATGGAAACAGCTCTCTAAGGTTTATCTTGTATTCGCCTAGCCTTCCACCGTAATTCCCAGCGGAGATTCTTAGCACTCCATCAATCCTTCGCGCAGCGTCGATGCTGGTCTTCATGGCTTCTTTCACGGTGTCAAGCGATACTCCATTAATAACAATCTCTGGGATGTAGTTGACGCCCTCCGGAACATGGGATTTCTTCCCTAACTTTCTCTTTAGCGATGGGCAGTAGGGATGATTGGTTGTCGGACCTATCCATGGAAATCTTGTCTCTGGTTTTGACCCAGCGGAGCATATGTCGAATGGCGTGACGGCGCCTTCTATCTGACTCATCGCTGCAAGGGCTTTTGTGCCAGCCGCCATTACTGCCTTCTTGGTGGTGCACATGTACCAGAAATTCCCGCCCATGACTCCGCGTCCCCAGCCCAGATGGTGCTCTATCTGAAAGTTAGCGGTCATAAGGGGAATCAGAATCATGTCGCGGTCGTAAAGCCGCTCCACCCACTCATATCCGTCACCACAGTGTCCTATCCGCTCCATGGTGTCGATCTTTCCTTCAGGATTTGGGTGGGCGTCAAAGACTGCGGTGAATGGTTTTACGAGTATGTCTTGGCGGATTCGGTATGACAGCTCCACCTCAAATCTTTTGATAGAGGAGCTGATAGGTTTTCTTTTGTCGATTCCTCCCCAGAATTGAAGGATCGCGCCTTTGCGGTGATCAGGGGTTTCTTTCTCGCTTAGCCATCTCTCGACGCCGCCTTCGATTCTGCCAATGACTATTGAGGGGGTGGCAGTGGCATGTAGCGCTGCCCTTCTCAGAACCGCCTCATCATCTGCCGTTATGATCGCTCTTGAATACAATCCTTCAAAGGCTTCTGCGTATGTGTCCTTTATCTCTGCTCTCATCCAAGCCCTCCAACGGCTTCTCCTCTTACGGTCTTTCGAAAGGCGGTGCTCTCTTCTATCAGTCTCTCTCGGTTGGTTGAGGTTATTACTTCAACCTGAGGTAGATCCTTCGGATAGAGTTTAAGCATACTACTTTGTAGTGTGGAAGAACAATATTTCCTCAACGCAGGTTGACTCCACTCTTCGACCAATTCGATGAC
>CP070826.1:486545-489477 GCA_020344435.1 Candidatus Bathyarchaeota archaeon
CTGGCATTCTGAAATGAGATGGCGAAGAGCCCTAGAATCACGAGGTAGATGAGGTAGTTTCTGTTCACGATAGTGTACTGTTGATTCCTTCGGCTTCCCACCACGTAGAGGATTATGTGGATTGCCATTAGTGAGTAGACGGGGATGAACACCCAAGCAACGGTTCCTCTGGCACCTGTGCCTACAGTCAGAAATGCATCTGCAGGTCTGGTGACGACGAAGTTGACGTACATTTGGAGGTAGTTAGGGGTGTCTTCCCACGCTTCAGGCGGAAATGTGACGTGCCAAATGATCACGAGAATAATGATTATTCCGGAGAAGAAGAAGACCGGAGCCCAACGCTTAAGATCTATGCGCAAGGTTAACCACCAAACCCCCACGCACCCGTCTTTGGTTATGCTCGACTTATATTCTTGATTGTCAGCGCGTGCATGCATGCTGCAGCAGCCTTGATCCAAACCTGCGTGCGCGCGTTGAATTTCTCGGTATCCATAAATACATGGAAGGGGGTTGAGTAAGAGTCAAAATGATAGAGAACATTAGGTCTTGGTTGAGAAGCGAATTCTCATTCATACGCGGTAATCTGCTTACCCTTATCGTTAGCTGGCTCTTTCTATATTTCACATTCGCGTTGATATCACCCTTTCAGTCACCATTCATTGAGGAGCTTGGGGCGCCCCCTGTTATTATTGGATTGATGGGGTCTATTGGATCTGCCATGTTGGGTTTGGTTAGGATTCCCGGAGCTTACATAGCTGACAAGTATGGGAGAAAACAGATAATCGTAACCATGACTTTCTCTATTGCGTTCTCATATCTTCTGTTTATTTTTGCGCCTGATTGGAGGTTTGTGCTTGTGGGGATGATCATTTCCAATCTGAGTCTGATTTATCAACCAGCTCTTCAGGCTATACATGCTGATTCTATTTCTCCTGAAAGGCGGGGGATGGGCTTCGCTGCCTCAGAAGTAGTGCCGAACATACCGACCATATTTGCTCCGATGGTGGCAGGTTTTCTGGTGGAGACTCTTGGCTTGGTTCCGGGCATGCGCGTCGTCTTCACTATAGTCTTCCTCTGTTGCTTGGCTGCGGCGATTGTGCGACTCTTCTTCTTGAAGGAGACGATTCTAGAGCCTAAGAAGATCCGTCTTGGGGACATGAAGAGTGCGTTTACCGAGTCATTGGGAGCCATCGTGGAGGCCTGGAGGTCTATGTCGAGGAGTCTGAAGTTTCTCACTGCAGCTTTTCTCGTCAGCGCCTTTGAGGAACCTATGTTTCGCTGGTTCATGGCACTTTATGTGCATGACGTGGTTAGGATAGGGAGTTTTGACTGGGGGCTTGTGAACACGGTTTCCACAGCGGTCTTCATCATACTTGGTCTTCCACTTGGGAAGCTTGTGGATAAGATTCCGAGGAAGAGAGCGATTATCTTGTCATACTTCATCTTCATACCTGCGAATACTCTCTTCCTATTCAGTCGTGACTTCGGGCAGTTGCTTGTGGTCTTTGTGATGTATGGTGCGGGATGGTGTCTATTGGCACCGGCGTATCAGGCGTTGCAGGCGGATATGATTCCGCGAGAGAAGAGGGGGAGGATCATGGGTACTATCGGGACCTTGAATGTTCTGGCTATGATTCCAGCATCGGCTTTGGCAGGTGTTCTCTACAGCCTCAACCCAGCGTATCCATTCGCTTTCATAATATTCTCTGGTGTTGCTGTGAGCTTGATTGTGTTAGTGGCGGTAAGGGAGCCCAAGACAAGAGAGAAGTGAAATGCCATCGGAAGAGCGCGTTTTCTTAAAAGCGCGCGTTTATTCGAGTTTGAAGTAGACCCGCCTGTTGCTTTTGCCCTTGTTTTGAGTTTTCAGTAGTTGTATCTGTCCTACCTCTTTCAGATTTCGTACGTGTGTTCCGCCGTCAGCTTGCGTATCTACGCCTGTTATCTCTACGATGCGTAGATGGGGTATGTCTGGAGGAAGGGCCTTTGCCATCTTCACTATGCCGGGGATCTTCAGGGCTTCTTCCTTGGGAAGCTCGTACCATTTCACTGGTATGTCTCTTGTGAGTAGCTTGTTCGCTTCGTCTAGGTAGTGGTTGAGTATTTCCCGATCATATTTTTCTAGGCTGAAGTCGAAGCGAACCTTGTCCTCTTCAAGCTGGTTGCCGGTGATGAGCGCGCCAGTGCCCTTGCACAGTAGCGAGGCGAATACGTGTGCGGCGGTGTGGCTTCGCATGAGCTTGTATCTCCGTTCCCAGTTCAGGAGAGAGTGAACTTGGTCTCCTGGTCTCAAGCCTGCGTGATCAACCTCGTGTGAAGTCTCTCCGCTGAACTTGCCAACGTAAACGACGTTATATGTTTCGTCTCCTTTCATGATCTTCCCGGTGTCGTATGGTTGGCCTCCGCCCTTTGGATAGAAGATTGTCTGGTCCAGAACCAAGTACTTTCCATCTTTGACTGAGGCCACGATGGCATCGCATTCTTTGAGGTAGCTATCCTCCAAATATAGCGCATTGGTCAGAAGGAACACCCTTCAACAGGGGTAGCTCTGGCTGCTAATAAGTGATGCGTGCACGGCGCCTATGACAGCATACTTCCACTCGTCTCTCCACCTTTTCAAGTGTTCCTTGCTTCACAGCCGTTAAGTACGGAGTCCACTCTGAGAGCATTTGCCTAGGCTTCATCAGCCAACTGGGAGGGTCATGGCTTATCCACCCCCATCTTCACTGAAGGAAAGCCGTGAGCCCTAGACGATTACGCGTTTGTTTCAGGATGTTGGTATAATGTTTCGGAAGGGAGACATAACCCTCAAGTCATGTTCACTCTGTGGTCAACTCGTGGCTATCAGCTATGAATGCCCGAAGTGCACGTGCAGGGTTTGCATGATCTGTTCTATAGAGTCTAATTGGAAATGCCCAGGCTGTGGCTCACGCCT
>CP070826.1:489577-492501 GCA_020344435.1 Candidatus Bathyarchaeota archaeon
TGTAGACTCAACAAAGATGAAACAGGCGAGCTTCGATGGAAAGGGGAAATCGAGACCTGCAGAAAGAAGATTTCGATGTTGCATAGCAGCATCAGAGATCTGGACAAGAAGATCGATGATGCCAATGCAGCCAAGAAGCAAGAAATATTAAAACTTAGGTCGAAACGCGACGAACGAGTAGAGGGGACCATGAGGGGAGTAAGGGATGTTGAAGCTGCTCGAGACGCAGAAATACAGATGAGCGAGCAGGTGATAGCGTCCATGGAAGCCTCAACCAAGACCCTTGTGGGCCACATCAACGCTTTGGTTGGGGCGAAGAGAGCCGCACTAGACAAACTTGATGGCTTAGGAATACCAAAGAGAATAAGAAAGATCGCTATAGTGCACCTCCCCTTCTATCTCCTCTGTTACCAAGAAAATCTGAAGAATCGATACGCAGTAATTCCTCCCTCTGTCGCTGGCAGCATGGGGATTCTGACGAAATTCAGGGGTGCCTTCGGCGCCGCAAAGACGACGTCACTCCTTCCACCCCGCTCAAAAATCATTGCAACGTTTCTAAACAAGCTCCTTCCCTCGATCGAAGAGAATCCAGTGTTTGAAAAAGAGATAGTAGACGCAGGAACTAAGGCCAATATCCTGCGAACAAGAAGCCTACGGGAGAAGACAAGAAGAGGACTTGAGGCACTGGTTGAAGAGAAGTGGATCTCCGAAAGTGAATACCGAAGATTCAACAAATCCCTGCAAGCAGCTTGAGATATCGAATTCTCAGACTAGATTTTGATCGAAGCGTGTGACTAACATCGAGTTTGAATCGCTCCTTTGCATGTAGATCTACACTAGTCTAGATTATGCACTTTCGTCCATAGTTGACCTGGTGCACTCTGTCGCTTGTTGCTTTGAATTGCTGAGGGCTTTCTGTATGTATCGGGAAGATTTTTCTCGGCTTCACCCGGTTAATGACGTCTATAATCTGCTCTCTGTTCAGATGGCCGGAAGCGTGGAGCTGATGGAATACAATCTTGAAGTGATTCAGCCAGTTATGCATCACCTCATCTTCAATGTCTTCTTCACTGAACGGTTCGCTCATACTGTGGATAAAGTGGCTGCCTGGATCTGGCTTGATGTCAACGAGTTCTGCGAATTGGTAAAAGTCTAAGTCCATAACTATTTCGCCTTGGTGTTCATGCACAAACTCGTGAGTGACCATTTTGTCCATAAACTCTCGTTCCCAAATGTAGTAGTCCTTTTCTTGGAAGCTTCCTGTCCTCTTCCTCTTGTAGTAGACCCGGATGTCTTCGTCTTTCATGGGGTCTGGGAGGCGCAGGTGTTTGTCTTCCACAAGTCTGCTCAGCAGATGCGCGGTCTTCGGGGATATGACAAGCTTCCTGCCGTTATCTTTCGCTATTTCATAGAATGTTCTGAACCGATCTGTGTCCCGTCCATAATGAGTAGCGAATACTATTTTATCTGTTGAGGAGACTATCTGGTCACCCAGCTCTTTCACCTTTGACTCCGAATAATTCCTTCTTCGCCTCGTCTCACCCATCCTGGTTCCTTCAGTTATCATCGCTACAGGATCTGCCCCGCATGCCTCCTCGACGAATTCCTCCGTCATCTCTTTGCGGGGCCCATGCGCTCTGAGGTCTCCAGTATACACGATTGCACCTTCGGAGGTGTGGATTATGAACCCATAAGAAGCAGGAATAGAATGATCAACGTGAATAGGCTCCACCACTAATTGTGCAACGCCTATTTCGTGTCCCGTTCTGAACCGCTCATAAGGATGGTTTCCAAAATCAACAGGGCTAGTCTCTTCCATTGATTCAAGAAATATCTTCGTTCCATAACCACAGTGTATGGGAATCTTTTCGGAAAGAAACATTATCTGGCCGATGTGATCTATGTGAGCGTGAGATAGAAACACAGCGTTGATTTCTGGTCTAGCGCAGAAGAGATGCTTGAATCTTTCCGTGAGCTGTTCCTTGCTGTATACTCCCTTCATCTTGGGCAACAGGTTGAACTCGAAGTAGTCTCCCAACCCGTTTATTGCCCTTGGTGCAAGCCATCCTGTGAAATAGTCTGCACCCATACTGAAAGACTGCCCAAAATCCAAGAAGATTCTGACTTCTCCGTCTTCTAGAAGGATCTTGTTTCCGCCTATTTCGTTTACTCCTCCATAGAAGGTGAGTGCTGTCTTCTTTCCCATTCTGGAATCCCCTTACCCACCCATCCTCTTGCAGACGTTAGAAATAGCTAGGATGACCTGGGGTGGTGTGAAGACACTGAAGACTTTCGTGTATCTGGGTGATCCCGCCCTCTTCACCGTTTTCTTTTCTCCCCCGACCTCCAGGTATCCTTTGATGAACTCTGCTGCAATGCGCTCTGCAGGATCTACAGGGGCGATCGGAGAGACGTAGTGCCCTGAATAATAGAGGAACTCAGCGATGTCCCAGGCGTAGTTTCCATCTCTTGAAGCTTGCTCAAGATCAACGAAGAAGATCTTCCCATCCTGCGTGACTATGAAATTCTCTGGTTTGCAATCTCCAAGGCTAACACCAAGTTTATGCGCTTCAGCGACTCTTCTGCCTGTCTCTCTCACTGTGGCAATCTCCTGAAGCTCCTCTTTGGATGTGATTATCTGCTTGATTGTCTCAACCAGACTCTCTCCCTCTATGAATCTCTTGAAGATCAAGCGTTCCTTGTAGCTGACGTGAAGAATCTCTGGAACGGCGAACCCATGACCTCGCAGAAACTGGTTTATCGCATATTCTTTCTCTTGTCTGGATCGACCGAGCACGGTAAGGGTCTTTGTCCCCAGGGTCCATAGCGCCAGGGGGAACCATTTGAAGCCGAACCAGTCTTCAAACTTCTTTACCATAATCTTCTGTTCTGTGCCATCCTCCCGAAGCGTGAGTAGATAGACG
>CP070826.1:492601-495484 GCA_020344435.1 Candidatus Bathyarchaeota archaeon
CAGGCGACCAGCTTGCAGTCCTGAGCTTCAAAGGTTTCACCGTGGGATTAGCGGTGTGCTTCGACCTCAGATTTCCAGAACTCTTCAGATCAATGGCTTATAAGGGAGCCAACCTGTTCATAGTTCCTTCCGCCTGGTACAAGGGAGAACACAAGCTGGACCAGTGGCGAGTCCTGACTCGAGCTAGAGCCCACGAGAATACATCATATCTGATAGCCGTGGGCCATTCAGAACCTTCTTTCATAGGCCATAGCTTAGTAGCCTCACCCCTAGCAAAGGTAATCAAAGAGGTAGGTGGAGGGCAAATCAGTTTCACCGTAAGCTTGGATAGGCAAGAAATTGAAGAAACTAGGAAAGTGGTACCTACCATACAGCTTTCCAAGCCAAAGTTGTATAGACAATTCTCCAACTAACCCTCGTCAGCTCCAAAATCCTAGTGCACGCAGCACATAGTAGGCAATCTTATTAGATGCGCGGAGCCTCAAGCCATCAAGTGATCTGGATGCATGCCGATCTGGCTCTAATCAACGGAAATTTCATAACCATGAATCCATCAAGGCCACAGGCTCAGGCAGTAGCCATCAAAAACCAGAAGATAATCAAGGCCGGCAACAACAGCGAAATCAAATCGCTAATCAAAGGAGACACGGAAGTAATCGACCTAAAAGGAAGAACCGTCCTCCCAGGATTCATAGACACCCATATCCACATGGCAGGATTCGGAAAGACACTGGCGCAAATTAACCTCAGAGGCGTCCAGTCCATCACGGAATTGCAGAAGAACCTCGAGAAACGCGTAGAAAAGACTGAAGAAGAGAGATGGATTCTAGGACGCGGATGGGATCAAGACCGCCTCAAAGAGAAACAATATCCAACAAGATGGGACCTAGACAAAGCCTCACCAAACAACCCCGTGCTCTTTACGCGCGTCTGCGGTCACCTGAGTGTCGCAAACAGCAAAGCCCTGGAAAAAGCCAGTATAACCAAAGAAACGATCTCGCCACCAGGAGGAAGAATCGACAAAGATTCCAAAACTGGAGAACCCACAGGGATTCTGCGTGAAAACGCTAGGGATTTAGTGCACTCGATAATTCCAAAACCCAGCAAGCATCAGCTAATGAAAGCTTGTGGCTTGGCATGTCAGAAGGCGGTGGAAGCTGGATTGACAAGCGTTCACTGGATCATCCACTCATCAGACGAAATCCAGGTTATACAGAATCTTCGCGCAAAAGGCAAACTGCTTCTAAGAGTCTACATGCTAATCCCCATAGATCTGCTGGATCATCTAATTCATGTGAGCCTGTTCACGGGCTTCGGCGACCACACAGTGAGGATTGGGGGCGTGAAACTCTTTGCAGACGGCTCATTAGGCGCTCGCACTGCGGCCCTGAACAGGGCATACAGTGATGATCCCTCGACGAGGGGCATGATGATTCATAATGAGAAGAAGATGCAAGAACTCGTCACAAAAGCCCATGGGGGCGGTCTCCAGCTGGCTGTCCACGCCATCGGCGATAGGGCATTAGATATAGTGCTGACCACTGTTGAAAAGGCTCTGCAGAAAAGACCTAGAAAGGATTTCCGCCACCGCATAGAACACGCCTCGGTCTTGAATAAGGCCTTAATCACACGCATGAGAAGATTAGGGATTATGGCTTCTGTACAGCCTCACTTCATCATCTCCGACTTCTGGGTTGCCGATCGCCTGGGGCCAAGGAGAGCCAGATGGACCTATCCTTTCAAATCCCTCATTCAAGAGGGTATTCGAGTTGCTGGCGGTTCAGACTGTCCGGTGGAGCCGGTAAGTCCCTTGTTGGGAATCTGGGCGGCGGTCTCAAGGAGAATGTTTCCAGAGGAAAATATCACAGTGGATGAGGCTCTGCGATTGTACACTATTGATGCTGCTGCTGCCTCTTTTGAGGAGGAGATTAAGGGTTCGATCGAGATTGATAAGCTAGCTGATCTTGTTGTTCTCTCCCATGATCCCCGAGTTGTTCCAACTGATGGAGTTAAGGAAATCAGTGTTGAAATGACTTTTGTCGGTGGGAATATGGTTTATGCGAGTGGTGAGGCAGAGATTAAGGCTGGGCCGTAGCCTCGCACACCGACAGCCTATAGACCCATTCAGGTTTATCTGAAGCTGCCGCATATCTGTAGATGAGCGCCGATGAGTGCAGCGGTCTGCAGAGAGATCATCGAATCTATAAAAGAGATTGCCAACCCAACTGAAGAGGATGTCAATCTAGCCAAGCTTAGAATCGCCGGAAAGCACGCCCTGAATCAGGTTCCCGCAAACTCTCAGTTGATACTTCATCTAAAACCTGCTGAAAAGAGCAAGCTACTCCCTGTTCTGCAACGCAAGAAAGTTCGAACAATCTCTGGCATCACGGTGGTTGCGGTGATGACCAAGCCCTGGCCGTGTCCAAAGGAGAAGCCGTGCGCATACTGTCCGGGTGGACCAATGCATGGATCGCCTCAGAGCTACACCGGCCACGAGCCAGCTGCGATGAGAGGCCTACAGAACGATTTTGACGCCTATAGACAGGTGAAGCATCGAATCGAACAGTTGCAAGCTATTGGACACGCTGTTGACAAAGTGGAAATCATCGTGATGGGAGGAACCTTCCCAGCCACGCCATCTGACTATCAAGAGGGCTTTGTCAAACGATGTCTTGACGCGATAACCACCGACAATAGCAGCTCCTTGGTCGAGGCGAAGAGACTCGCTGAAGAGAGTCAGATTCGAAACATTGGTTTAACGGTGGAAACACGACCCGACTGGGCCAAGAAGAACCACGTCGACCACATGCTATCATTGGGCGTGACTCGCGTGGAATTGGGTGTTCAAAACGTGTACGACGACATCTATACGCTTGTAAACCG
>CP070826.1:495584-498438 GCA_020344435.1 Candidatus Bathyarchaeota archaeon
ATAAAACAGGAGCTCACAGCCAAAAAGTGTGGAGTCTGCGGGTTCGAGTGGAGTGGACGAGTAAGAAAGAAGACAGCAAGAAAGGACAAGGTACGATTCCGTTAGGAGGCGACTAGAATGCCGCGTCATGGAGCAATGACAAAGAAAACGAAGAAGAGGAAGCAAAAACGGGCTAAACGAAAGAGACAAAGGTCAAAACGATGAGCAGGCTAGGATGCCCTCGTATCTTGTATTAGGTTAGCGGTTCACGCAATTGATGGTGTGCCAAAACTCTCAGCTTCAAGGTAACACTTAAAACTGGGCTTGAAACCCCTTTGTTCTGAGGATGAGGAGACTCCAAATACTTGAAACGGCACAGACCCGCCATAATTGGCGTTGGTAGAACTAAATTTGGTGAGCATTACGAGATAGCGCCAGATGAATTGGTTGAAGAAGCATGGTTGAGGGCTTCTGAATCCGCAGGCGTAGAAAGAAAGGATTTAGAAGCCGGATACTTCTCGGACTACTTCCTTCAACTCACGAACAAGATAGGCATCGAAGAAGGTTTTCTGTCTGAACTCTCTGAACTGCACATACCAATGGAAAAGATGAGGTCCTTCAGCTCTGCCCTTCTCAACGCATGCAACGCCGTAGAGTCGGGAAGGTACAGTTTTGCTCTTGTTGGTGGTGTAGAGAAGATGACCGATCGCTGGGACAAGATAAGGGATGATCTGATGCTCCTCGAAGATCCATGGAGCTACTATGCAGGATGTACCCCTGAAGCAAATCACGAACTCATGCTCCGAGAGTACATCAAGAAATACAGGATTGCGGGCAAATCTCTTGAGACTTTCAATACAGCACTCGCTCAGATCGCCACAAAGAACCATCATCACGCAACAAAGAACAAATACGCCCAATATCAGAGAGAGATACAAGTAGAGGCAGTCCTGCAAAAAAGGCTGCAAACATCCAAGCCTCTAGGAATCTACGACTTTGCTCCTATCTCAGATGGAGCCGCAGCCTTAGTCCTGGCGAGTCATGAAAAGGCAAGAGAGTATGCAGATACGCCAATCTATATTGTAGGCTCCTCCTCAGCCACAGATTACATAACCTTCCCCGCTCGCGAGAACAGAACGGGATTCGTCGCAAGCACAACGGCCATGGAAAATGCCCTCAAGATGGCTGATTTAGAAATCAATGAGATAGATATGGCCGAGCTTTATGATCAATCTACGTTGTTGGAGATGACGTCCCTGGAAGACTTGGGCTTCTCCAAGAGAGGGCAAGCATGGCTGGACATACACCACAGTTGTGAGGATTACGAAGGCTTCTATCAAATCGATGAAAAGAAGCTTTTTGTCAATACTAATGGTGGACTCAAGGCAGACGGAAATCCGCTTGGAGCAACAGGTGGAGCTCAGATCTTTGAGCTTGTAAGACAACTCAGAGGAGAGGCCGGCGGCAGACAGGCGCAAGCAAACAGTGATTTACGGTTTGGATGCGCTTTGGAACTCGAAGGTTTCGGAACAAAGGCGTACGTCCACATTTTGGGGAGAGAGTAGCTTGACTAGCGAACCAATTGAAAGAAGAGTCTCTTACATCGGTGATAGACTCAGAGGCAGTCGATGTATCGTTTGTGGCAGTGAGTACTTCCGAACAAAAGACTATTGCGGGAAGTGTGGGAGGAAGAGTTTTGGCAAGATGGAGGAAGTCGACTTCTTCTATGAGAAGGGAAAACTGGAAGTCTGCACAATAATCAGGGAACCGACAAACAGATTCACGAAGCTGGGACCTTACATTTATGGGATTGTCTCCTTCAACAACGGAAAGGTAAGAGTCCCTGGTAGACTGACAGATCTAATCTTGAGGAACAAGCAGATTGAGCTGTCCAGCTTCGAAGAGAGAGAGGTTACTCCCCGGTTCAGGAGAAGACATGCAGTGGGACAGAGCGACGTCATACCAACAATCTCCCTAACTTTCACGTTTGCGGATGAGTACTATCCTCACCAGAAATATGACGTGATTAAACCCCAAAAAGAGTATGAGACGCCGGGAATTGTCGGATACGGAGTATACGTGTCCAGATTCAGGATAAAGGAGGGAACTCTGGAGCGGGCTGTACCTTTTATGGATGAAGATTCCATCACGGCGGCGGTCGAGGCTGGGAAGACCGCGCTAGTTCATTCTGGCGTTGATTCTTCCCTTGTCGGAAAGGTTTACGTCGGTTCGGAATCCAACCCCTACGCGGTTAAGCCTATAGCTTCCAAAGTAGCTCAGGTACTGAAACTTGGCGAGGAAGAGAGGATGGATGGTCTGCAGAGTGTGGACGCTGTAGACACGGAATTCGCCTGTAAAGCCGCCACTAGCATGTTCAAAGATGCAACTTCTCTTGTATATTATCCTGGCGCCAACACATCCTACGCGATGGTGATAGGCACCGACAATTCTCAAGCTGCACCGAGAGATGAACTTGGAGGAGAACTTGATCTATTCGTTGGCTATGGTAGCTCTGCCTTCATCTTCGGCATGCATGACGTCATCGCTGAGGTTGAGGGCTGGTACTCTTGCACATCTGACACCCCAGACTTTTGGAGAAGAGATCTCGAACCTTATCCTAGACATGGGGGGCGATTCACTGGCGAACCAGCCTTCTTCAAGCATATAACCACAGCATGTAGAAAGCTTATGGAGAGGTTGAGCCTTCAGTCCAAGGATGTCAGTTATTTCGTCTCTCACCAACCAAACATGAGATTTCCTATCAAAGTGGCTAGGAATCTGGGATTCAGAGAAGAGCAGTATGCGCCAGGTTTGCAGGTTGCCAAGTTCGGGAACACATACTCCGGTGCTACACCTATTGGATTGGCCGCAATCC
>CP070826.1:498538-501333 GCA_020344435.1 Candidatus Bathyarchaeota archaeon
AGGGTTGAGTCCCTCCAGAAGGTAGAGGGAGACCACCGTAAAATCACCATTACAAGAACATGTTGTGAGCAGGTTGACTCCTTCACAAGAAAAAAGGATTTGACGAAAATGACGAAAGTGACGGAAATGACGGGCTTGACGGTATGTATGCCTGTATCTGACGGATTTGACGGTGCTAACTGATATTATCGGGTCTGTGTGGGCGTGTTATGCGACGTAGTGTGCTTGCCTTTCAGGTCCTGCCCTTTTTGGCTGTCTGGATTCACTGCATTTTCTGCAGCTTTCAGTACATAGCTTGAGGTACTCCTCTTCGCTCCCTAACACGGCTTTGGCAGCTTCGTTACACAGCTCGCTTGGATCGTCACATCCAGCCTCTCTGCAAAGCTTCGCTATGAACAAGCAGCATTCGTTGGCATCTTTCTTGGAAAGCGCAACGCGGTTTGCACGTATGAGCATGCAGAGTTCCCTCGCAAGGACGCAGGTCTTGATATGCTTGAATCGGTCGAGTGTGCGCTCTCGCATCTCCTTGCGAGTTATCTCCAGAGTCATCATGCTCCCTCGCTCTACTCCCTCGCTCTGGCTTAATATATACCTTATGAATGGCCGAAATACCCCCGCAATCCTTCATGGCATAGTGGCGCGCGTAATTACCACTTTCATCTCCCTCTCTCCTCTCTGCAGGGTGTCGCTCAGTCGAGTGCCTTAAAAGCCGAAACCTATGTAATACGTCAGAGGAACAACTTTGAGAAGCTCTGTTGAACACTGCAGAAACCCATGGAACGGGAAATGCGGAAACACAGATATCCAGCTCTACATCTACCACAGGGGCAGACAACTGCCCATCTGCAGGAGATGTTGGCTTGAAATCGCCGACAAGAACCTTGAATGGTAAGTAGTTGACACCTCTTCAAGAGGGGCTCTCCCTATTCAGATCAAGACTCTGCCTTATCCGCCTGTTTTGATGGATGCCCCCCAGAGAAACAAACATGCATACAGAAATGATGGTTTATTCCACAATTCGTAAAGACTGAAGTATAGGACATACCTATTAATGTGGTATGAACACGAGACCTGCATTGTCGATTATTCTGGTGTTCGTCCTCACGGGCATGTTAATCCCAGCTGCTGCATCCGATGAGATTCTGGTGGGTGTGAAAGCTGGCGATCAGATGGAATATGACGTGTATTACTATGGCGCCGGCAGTTCTCCCCCTTCTCCATATCTAATATGGTATGAGGTTAGAGTCCTGAGCGTTCAGGGAACAACCATGACTTTTGATCTGAGGCGAAGGTTCTCTGATGGGGTGCTAGAGACTGACACGCTTACTGAAGACCTCGAGATGGGCGTATACGAGTTATTTATCATCCCTGCTAACTTGAGCGCTGGTGACGTATTCAGCCATGAAGGCTACGGTTTCGTAACGATTAATGGGGTTGAAGAGAAGACCTATGCAGGAGTCAGGCGAACAGTTGTGAAGGCAAACGTCGCGAACATAAGTTTCATCTGGGACAGGAATGCAGGAGTCCTCGTTGACCTGCTGTTATTCAACGAAATCTTTGAAGCATACATGAATGTTGAATTGATTGGGACAAACATATGGCAAGCTCAGTTCTCGCTTCCCATCGATCCCATCTTCTACGTTATAGTAATATTGGTGATGGTGATGGTTGTAGTCGTCGTGTTCTTCGCTATAAACAGAAGCAGGAAGAGAACTGGTAGAAAGAAGAAGAGAGTAGGCAGAAGGAAGAAATAGCGTCTGAATGCGTGGTGTGAGCGCGTAGGCTCAAACCGTTGTGAATGTTTCCTGAAAGAATGTTATTTTCTGCACACAATACCCAGGGCGATTTGCGTCACGGATTCTAGTGATGTTCAATATGCTGATGGTACCGCTCTGGGGACATAAGGGAACGGAACGCCCTTTCCACCACTTCATTCAATGCTGGGTGTATGTGCATTCCTTCGATTATTGGCACCGCGCTTTGCTCTGGGGTGTACATCAGGTTTATTATTTCTTGTACGAGAATGGAGGCGTATGGTCCAATGATATGTCCCCCTAAGATCTTCATGGTCTCCTTCTCAACGATTACCTTGACAAACTGATCTTCTACGTCCATGGCTTCTCCCTTGGCAGTGTCCTCATACTTGTAAACCCCGATCAGCACCTTCTCTTTTCCGTATTTCTCAATTGCTTCCCTCTCTCTGAGCCCGACGCTTCCAATCTCAGGATATGTGAAGACGGCGTGTGGTATCGCATGGTAGTGTGCCTTCACCTTCCTCTTCAATACTGCATTGTAGTATACGATCATAGACTCGTAGTTTGCCACGTGCTTGAAGAGATATTTGCCATTCGCGTCTCCGAAAGCCCAAATGTTTGGTTGTGAGGTCTGCATGTACTCATCGACGAGGATCCATCCTCTCTTGTCTATCTTTATCCCCGCTCTTTCGGGACGAAGTATGTCAGTGTTTGGACCTCTTCCAGCAGCTACTAGTATTTCGTCGGCTATCGTCACGTTCTCTGAGTCGTTCTCCCTGTTGACAGCGACAAGCCGCTTCTTGCCCGTCGGGTCTTTTCCTGCTTCGCGAACCTCGTGATTAGTAAGGATTGTCATGTGCTTCTCCGATTCTCTCTTGGCTAACGCGGATACTTCAGGTTCCTCTTGCTTGAGAAACTGGGGGTTTCGCCCGATTATCGTGACTTTTGATCCCATTGCTGAAAAGAAATGGCCGTATTCCGCGGCTATGTATCCTCCGCCTACTATAGCAATGCTCTCAGGTAGTTGATTCATCGCGAGAA
>CP070826.1:501433-504209 GCA_020344435.1 Candidatus Bathyarchaeota archaeon
GCTCATAATTTCCTCGGTCCTCCGGTCGATGTTCCGCTCTTTCTCGTCTGGGACCCCACCGATTATGCTTAGCGGCTCGTCCCGAGATTGAGCTATGAAATCAAAGGGCGCTCTACTCATGCAAGACACTTCGAAGTCTATCTGAGCGAACTTGTTTAGAACCTTCTGTAAGAAGCCATGTCTGGTAATTATGCGCTTGGCCGCGGCGAGGAAGCCTCTTTTCTTAGAGTTTGATTGGAAGATGTCGATGGATTTGACCACAGGAACTCCTAAGGTCCATTCAAGGTTGTAGGCGACGGAAACTGAAGCCTTCGCCATGTCCTTCTCATAACCATAGAGGGTTCTTCTGGAGATTCCTATCATATCTGCCAGCTTGCCGATTGATAATCCAAGTCTTTGTCTCCTTTCCCTGATTTTCTCTCCATCGAGTCTGACATAGTAGCCTCCTGGGCCGGCTTCCACAAGAGGATACATCCCGTGAACCGCCGTATCTTCAAGCGTCTTTGGTGTGATGGTGTAGGTGTGATATCTTGAGTAGACAGTGTCGTCTTCTAGGGGCTTCTTCCGATTTTCGGTGCAGATGAAGAATGGGGTCGCGGATATGCATTCAGAAATCGCTTGAAGTTCAGTGGCGTCCTCTGTAGAAACATTCCCAATGTTCACGTAGACTTTCATGAGTGCGAGTTGCTCTTTTTTTCTGACAACGAGATCGAAGCAGCTAGGCCTTGCGACGCATCTCTCCGAGATCTGAAAGCCTGCTTCTTTCAGAATGGATTCAGTAGCGGTCAGAATCTCCGTCCGCTTCATCATCTCCCCTCAATCTAATAGAGCCATGAGAAGAGTGCAATATAAACCTACTTTTTGTGAGTGTTAAATCATGTTTTGAAACTATATTCTACCGTATTAATTGCCACGTCATTCGGCCACAATTGTTGCATGTGCCTTATCGTAGGGCTCTAGATGCACAACTTCTCGGATTTGGAATCCACGGGCTTTCAACGTGTCTATCTCCCGTTCATATATGGCAGATGGCTCCTTCGTAACATTTATGCTTCGAGCCTTCACCATCAACATCATCCATCCGTTGTCTCTTAGATATAACTCAGCATTATCCGCCAAGATCTTAGCCTGCTGAGGCTGTGCGATGTCGCAGTAGATATCGTCTACCTTCCCCACAAGTGTTGAGTAGCGTTCAGGAAGTCGAGCATCCGCCAGTATCGGTGACATGTTGATGCGATAGGCACAAACATTGTTCACTAGCTCTCGCATTGCGCGGGGAGCAAACTCTACACAATAGACATGCCCTTCATCCTTGACTAAGTCCGAAACGTGACTTGCAGTTGTTCCCGAGGCTGCTCCTAGGTATAGGATTTTGTGGCCGGGCTGGATTGGAACAGTTTCTAAACCGTTAAGAATTGCGGCGGCGAGCTTGCTTCGAAAGGGATCCCAAAGCCTATACTCCACGCCTTCGTGCTTGATCAGCTTTTCACTATAGACGCTTCTTCCCGGGGTGAGATTTCGGGTAGCCAATCTTTCGGAGCCATCTCTGGTGTAGGCCTTATAGATTCCTGGAAAATGTGGGTGTGGCTTAACCTCTCCGGCCACGCTTCGTTCTCCTATGAGGCTTTCTTGGAGGGGGCTTTCCATACTTTTCTTTGATCTCCTGGAGTCTCCTCTCGAGGTCTGCTTTCAGTTCGTCTCCTTTGTAGTTGCCGCTGAATGTGTCAACCCTTGCGGCTATGGAAATCTTTCCAGCTAATCCTCTGGCAACCTTCCCTCTCTGCCAGGGTTTTGCCTCGTGGATGAGGTTGTGCTGAAAGATTAGGCCATGCTTTGGAGGGCGGGTTCCTGTTCTCAAGGCTCTGAAGAGGGCCTTTTCAGCTCCTAAAACCTGAATGGTGCTAGCTGGCATCATGGCTAAACTTCGCAACCCGCCTGCAAGTGCTATTAGCCTCGCGCCGATGAGAGATCCAGCTATTGCGCTGATATTTGGTGCTACCTCCTCCATAACTGACTCTACATATCTCTCCAGCGACTGCCTCACATCATAAAGCTCAAGCATATTCTTGCACATGACCTGTATCTGGTCTAGGTCTTCTTCTCTGAGTTGAGCGCCCATCGACTTCTTGGCGGCTGCAGCTATCCGTTCTGCTTTGGTTTTTGACAAGCCTTCTTTCTTCAGGTTTTCAATGATTAGGTTTTCTCTTCTTCCCTGGCTGGTTATGAGGCGTGCGTATGTTTCATGTTTGTCTACTATTCGGTCTAGTTCCGGGAAGTGGATGCCATACCATTCACGTATTCTGCCCATGAAGAGGTTAAGCGTCTTGTCTAGGTCATCGATTGTTTGGATAGCCTGTACGGCAACCAAGTCCCGTTTTTCAATCGCCTCTTTCACTCGTGTCCTGGTGAGTTCCATCGAGACTTTGCGTGTCCAGTCACGAAGTTCCGCCGCGTCCTTTGCAAAGCCCGTGTCTACTGCGAATTTTTCAAGATTCTCTCGCATCAATTCGCCTGCTTCGGAGCGTCCTTCCACCTCAACTTCAACGTTCATTTTTTCTTGGGCATTTCGAGCAATCCTGGAGGATTCGAACACGAAGCTGGCGTAGCCTCTTCTCTGCAGCTTCTTTATCAAGGCAACTATCTCATCTACAATTTCTCCCTTTTCGATCCTTCCGATTTTTTGAGCCGTCTTTTCCGGGCTTTTTGGGAATAGGACATTGTCAACGAGCTCATTCTTTTCCTGAACGGTCGCCTCCGGCACGCTGATCCCGGCGTT
>CP070826.1:504309-507079 GCA_020344435.1 Candidatus Bathyarchaeota archaeon
CTCAACGCTGTCAAATTTGTTGCTCAGACCGAGGGGATACTTCTTGGTCCAATCTACACTGGAAGAGCCATGGCTGGGCTTTTTGCTCTCATAAAGCAAGGCCATTACCGAAGAAATGAAAACGTCGTTTTCCTCCACACTGGAGGAACCCCGACACTTTTCCCATATAGAAGAGAGTTCAACACGCACCATGCATAAAATAGTAGGGGGTACATGCTGCTGTGCTGGATGATAAGATTGGGATGTTACGCCCATCTGAGCTTGAAGTGATCATCTCTATCTTGAAGTGTTGCAATTAGGGCAGAACTGATCTGACGACCTAAGGAGTTTACCACAGGAAGAGCAGGAGATACTGGGTTTCTGAAACTGTTTTGGCCCCTCCCTTTCATGCCCTTTTGCAGAAGACCAATAGTCAATTACGAAGAAGAGAAATATCACTAGACCCACTATTGCCGCTAAGACCCCTTCTCCAAGTACTATGATCGCTACTCCCTTCTCTTCACACTCTACTCCGTTCTCCTTCCGGCTTAAAAGCCGAGTTTCTAAAACCGATACATCCAGTCATACCTATCGAATGATAATTCTCTTTTCCAAACGAGCACTACCGAGAACCGGTGATATCCTGACAAAGAAAGTGACTGATGCTCAACAAGCCTTAAATGCAAATCTTAGAAATCACATAAGTGGAGGTACGTAGTAGGGCTCCTTTCTCTTTCAGCAAAACTTTTGAAATCTCTACTACGTGCCTATGACTGTTAGAACCATCGGAATGATTTAAGCTTGATGGAACAATCTTCTATATTTTCAGTTGCAGAAATCTATATTCCGATGGAATCTTCCTCAAATCTTCAGCTCCCCACACGCGATGATATATGCATTCAAGCAAGTGTATCAACAGCCATATCATCGCGTGGAGGAGGCCTTAATGCGGTTTGAAAGTTTTCCCGCTCACTTTGAGAACTTGCATTTCATCTTCTGCATCCTTGGCAAATCTTCTCAGAACCTTTAACTGCCGTATCAGCCTCTCTTCTTCCTTCTTATCCAACTTTCGTCCAAAGCCAATGATCTACTTGTATTCATTAAGAATTATGAAAATGAAATCACTATTCTGAGTCCATCACAAAAAGAAATCAGAAGAGTGATGTTTGGTCTAGTTCTCTAAAGGTTGTGAAGCTTTCTCTTCATGCCATGCGTTACTGGCATTCAGCAATATCTGGCAAAGACGCTTGCATGCTATGAGGAAGAGAGGTCAACCGCTCTATTGTTGGAAGACGGCTACCTGGAGTAGTCGGAATGGCTCTGACACCAAAACACTTGCGCCCGCAACTGGAGCAGGTGCCGCTTAGGCACGATTATCTTTGAACCTTTAAGATCAGATCGCTCCAAGTCTTCTCCTGTTCTTCTCCATCAAAATATATACTCAGGGAAATCGGGTATTCGGCGCTCAAGACATCTTCTTCAAGCCTGCCGATAACCAAGAAGACCCTCGTCACTGATGGTATCGAGGCTTCCAGCGTGTAGTTGAATACGAATTGTGAGTTGATGCGAGCCAGAAGCTTCTCTGCTCCTTCATAAATATCCACTCTATGGCTCACTTTGAATCTGTATTCAACATAGTGCTCTCTCATGTAGATGTTCTCCATCGTCACTGTAACCGTTGCGTTTTCACCATCCCCAATCACCGAGCGGTCGATGGAGAACTTGACTGGCTCAGTGCGTCGCGTCAGAAACCACCCTGCCACCACGGCTATAACAACTATCGTCGCCAAGATAACAAACAAGAACCTTCGCGGGATAACCATATGCCCACACCATTGTAGAGTTAGCCAGTTATCGCCTTAAATAATTAGCCACATCCGTGAAGAGGCTGAGAACCAAATAAGCTTCAGATGAAGCGAAAGCACGTCATCGGAAAGGTCTGATGGTGCTCCGGCCGGGATTCGAACCCGGGTCTCCGGCTATCTTCCATTGTAGTGGCGAAAGGCCGGAATACTTAGCCCACCTGTTGTGTTTGACCTGACTATACTCGGCAGAGAGGTCTTTCTCCTTCTACCGGAGCATTGCCGGAGCACCATGCACATAATCTACTTCATCATTTTAAGTTTTCTCGCATAAGCATCAGAAATTCCGACCCGTAGAATCTAACCCACAACATAACGCTTCTGTTATCCCGAGAGGAAGCTCAATGCCACATGCGCGCACTGAAGCGAAAGCAGAAGCAGGCATCACCTTCCCCCTCGACGAAACCTTCTTAACCCCAACTTCTTCCTATTCTACCCAGCCCCAAACAGGAGCACATAGCCGATGATCGATCAACCATCAACCTCTTCCAAAAAATGGGCAATCTCCCTCGCTATCACGCTGATAATCCTCACAATCAACACCGCCATCTTCGCCATAACCTACTACAACTTCCGAAACGAATTCTTAAAAGTTCAACAGGAATTCTCCAGCCTCAAGACTTCCCTAGCCAACCAAACGCAACAACTCAAAGACCTGCAACAACAGGTCGCGATCAAAGACTACATAAACCGAACAAGCCTCATGCCCTGGCCACTGATCTACAACCAAACAAAAAACTCCGTCGTTCTCATCCAGACCGACGACGGGCTAGGCTCAGGCTTCATATACGATTATAACGGCCACATAATAACAAATTATCATGTAATAGAGAACAGCGCAACAATACAAGTAGCATTCCTAGATGGAAACATAACCGAAGCCACAAAAGTCGGCGAGGACCCATACAGCGATTTAGCCGTCATAAAAG
>CP070826.1:507179-509944 GCA_020344435.1 Candidatus Bathyarchaeota archaeon
ACAACCTCGACGGTGCATCCGTTGCAGCCCCCAGTGTTGAAGTGAAGGATCCAAGGTGATTTGGTTCGACTCCACTTCAAAAATCCCATCTTATCCCGCCGCCATGTTCGATCGCAGACAATTCGTTAAATGTGGTGCAGACAAGCCTCAAATCACATGTTTACACTCCAGCTTTCTGTGAGCCGTTATATAACAGTTAAGGTATAGATGAAAATGATGTGCGTCAAGTAAGCATAAGATTTATTGGATTCGCAAGCTGGAGTGCGTGAAGAGGTAGTTCATTAGACTTTGCGAGTTGAAGTCAAGGTCAGCGGTATCGTTCAAGGTGTGGGTTTCCGACCGTTCATTTATCGAATCGCTGTGAAAAATGGGCTAGTTGGTTACATTCGAAACAGAGGAGATGCTGTGGTAGAGACTGTTGTTCAGGGAAGAAAGTATGACATTAACCGCTTCCTTGACCAGCTGAAAGCCGAGAAACCGCCCCTCGCTCAGATCTTTGAGATGACCACCAACTATTCGGAAGATAGGGAAAAATTTGAGAAGTTCACGATTCTTGGAAGTTCCGAGAAAGCTGAACTATCCGGATCTGTTATCCCCCCAGATGTCTCGATCTGTGATGAATGTCTAAGCGAGCTTCGCGATCCTATTATGGCGCGTTTTGACTATTTCTTCACCACATGCACGAACTGCGGTCCAAGATACTCCACAATCGATGGGCTCCCCTATGACCGGGCCAACACCACGATGCGAGATTTCTCACTGTGTGATTTCTGTCATGGGGAGTATGAAGATCCGTCAAATCGCAGATTCCATGCCCAGACGGTGGCATGTAGTATGTGTGGTCCCAAAGTATACCTCACTACCAACGATGGCAGGCATGTGCAGAGCAGAGACCCCATCAGGGAGGCGGGCAGACTTGTTGAGGAAGGAAACATTGTCGCAATCAAAGGAAACGGAGGCTTCCACGTTGCAGCTGCGACAACCCAGTCTACGCCTATCGCCAGATTACGAAAAGTCAAACACAGAACCCAGAAGCCTTTTGCTGTAATGGCTTGCGACATAGAGGCCACAAGGTCATTTGCTCAAGTGAGCCCAGGAGAGGAGGAACTGTTGACGTCTTACATCAAGCCAATTGTGCTACTGAGGAAGAGGGATGACTGCTATCTTTCAGAACTTGTTTCTCCAGGCCTACATAACGTCGGCGTTATGCTCCCATATACCGGATTGTACTACCTGCTTTTCGACAAGGTAAGCGAACCCGCCTTTGTTATGACAAGCGCCAATCCGCCGAGCAAGCCAATAGTCATCGAGAATGAGGCGGCTATGAGGCGACTGGGAACTACCGTCGATTTCTTCCTCTTCCACAACAGAAGTATAGCTCAGAGATGCGACGACTCTGTTGTCTGTTTTCATGGCAGAAACCACACCATAATCCGTCGGTCAAGAGGTTACGCTCCCGAACCTATCCGCTTGCAGTTGTCAACGAATAGTTGTATTCTGGGCCTTGGCGCTGAGCTAAACGTGACAGCCTGCTTGCTCTCTGGCGATAAAGCCTTCATCTCGCAGCACATCGGAGATGTCGAAAACCTAGAGACTCTTGATTTCTTAAAACGGACAATAAAACACCTTGCTAGACTAACGAATAGCAGGGTCGAAGTAATAGCATGTGATCTACATCCAAAGTTTACAACTACCAGATTAGCTCAATCCCTAAAGAATGAACTTGGATGTCAAATCGTTCCGATTCAACATCATCAAGCTCACATCGCGGCCCTCATGGGCGAACATAATCTCCGAGAGATTGTGGGAATAGTGTGCGACGGGTTTGGATATGGCTCGGACGGCGCGGCATGGGGCGGAGAGATACTACACATCAATCAAGACGGGGTTCATCGCCTTGCACATCTTCAGGAGCACCCAATGGTTGGTGGTGATCTGGCAACACGGTACCCGTTGAGGATGGCAGCGAGCATACTTCACGGCACAATGGATGTCGAGGAGTGGCTATTATCACAAAGCAGCCACTTCCCACATGGAGAGAGAGAAGTTGAAGTGGTGTTTAAACAGCTGACGAAAGGATCAACTATGAAAACCACAAGTTGCGGGCGGGTGCTAGATGCCGTCTCAGCTATACTTGAAATATGTCACGAACGAACTTACGAGGGTGAACCTGCTATGAAGCTGGAGTCTGTCGCCACAAGCGGAACGGATGTCTTCAATCTGACACCCATATTCGACGGAACTACAATCGAGACTACTCAGCTTGTTCAAGAGATATTCAGAAGGAAAGAAGAATATTCGGTTGCTGACCTAGCCTGCTCTGCGCAGTCATATCTCGCTAGATCGCTGGCTCACCGAGCGGTGGAGGAGGCGGGACGAGTTGGTCTCAAGACAATCGGGTTTTCTGGAGGGGTTGCCTACAACGAGCACATCAAAAGGGTCATGAAGAGAACGGTTGAGAAGAGTGGGTTGGATTTTTTGGTTCATCATCAGATACCATCAGGAGATGGAGGGATTTCTTTCGGGCAGACTGTAGCAGTAAATCTCTAGGTTTAGATTACACACTAAACCTCACGCCCACTCGAGTAATGGATGCATTATTGTAACCATTGCGGCGACAATAGCATTACTTAGGCTTCATGCTCAGTTGCATGTTCAGTAAACAGTTCTATTGCCGAGTGTATGCATGAACTTGGTTTGCCGAGTAATGGTCGTGTACACTTCTGCTTCTTATGCCCCATTTTTAGACCATGTATTAGGCCATA
>CP070826.1:510044-512797 GCA_020344435.1 Candidatus Bathyarchaeota archaeon
TCCCACCAGCATTGGTACACATCTGCTCCAGACGCCCCTTCTCATCATTAACGTTGTCCAAATGCTCTGCCAGTTGTCGGCAATGATTAGAGTATTCTCCATACATGTTTAGGAACTCCCTGCCCTTTGGGGTGACCACATAGAGTTCGCCATCACTGCAGCCAAGCAAGCCCGAGTCCATTACATCAGCAAGATATCGACAGAGAAGACTGTAGCTCAAATTCGCCTTGTACATAATCCGTGTCTTCCTAGCTCCTTCACTTGCGATAGAGAGGATTTCAGCGATAATCTGCAACTTGTCTCGGTACTTACCCAAATAGATCCCTCAACTGTAGCCTATTGCAACGATGTTTACTCTTAGGCCAGAAACATTCTGAACATGAGTGAATCAACTCAACTTGGCCGAATTAAGATCAGATACGAGCCTTAACAAATCAGATGCATGCATCTGAAAGCATCTAGATTGGTCAGCAAAACCCCTAGGCACCGCTTCAGTCTCGAAGCTTGAAGTGGAGCCAACCTTTTTCGCTCTTCTGAGATCGTTTCTTAGTCTTGGGCATGAATTCTTGAGGTATCGGTCTCCCTCTTTTCGTAAGCTGCCTCTGCCTACCGATGTTGGTCTTGATGAATCTTCGCCATCCACCTGTTGATGGATTGGGAGGAATGACTCTGTCACTCACTTCAGGCGGAATATGTTGCTGCAAGATTTCACCGAAAAAGAGTGGTCTGTAGTCTTTGGATGCGACAATAACTAGTCCACGCTCAACAAACAATTCAGAATAATCTTGACTAGCGATTCCCTCTGCCCTAACCTTGTCATCCATACGTTCACGCCATAGCATCTTCCATTGGACCTTTAACTTGTCTACTAAATCCTTCCATTCTGAGGTTTCCACTATTCAATCCCTCCCTGGTAGGAGTGGATGAGTACAAGATGGCTAGTTCCTGCAGTTATTTCCTTGATTCGACATCGTACCTCCGATTCGATCGCGTGTGGACCTAGAAACGTTTGCACATATTTTGCGCAGAGTTCTAGTTATCAAGAATAGAATTTTGCAATCTATTATATAAAACAGCGGGGACGCAATTTCTAGAGTTTTGTTCTATAATTTTCTTCGATTTCTCTGGCAACACATGATGTCAATCCACATTCTAAGCTACACACACGCGAAGGTTCAGTGCTTACAACCGGGGTGTGTTCACTGGCAGAGATTCATGAAAGGCTTAGTCCTAGGCGCCAAAGAGACTCTGTAGACTGGTCCCTAGCAGATAGACCTATAGTCCATAGGCAAAGATTCCAATGGCTGAACACAGAGCGACTATTCCCCATATTACATAAGTTATTTCTTTCTCTTTCATTGGGTGGATCTGCAAAATCAAGCATCTAAGACTCCATTTTGTGGTGCAAGGTATTGTACCATCTGGATTCATAGGAGCCCTTCTTGAAGGAGTCTTTCCCTTCAGCTTTCCAAGAAAGAATAGGATGGCATTGATTGTGTGAGGAATAAACATCACAAATGCAGCCCTTTCCAAATGCGCTAGCATAGCGACGCATGCAATTATGGTTCCCATTCCGAAAGTCCCAACATCACCAATGAATACTTTGGAGGGGTATTTGTTGAAATACAGAAAAGCGAGGAGTCCTCCAATAAGAGGAGTTAAGATGAGGAGCCCCTCATTCTTGCCTTTGATTAGCGACAATAATGCTAGAGCTGACGCAATTATGAGTATTGACCCGCTTTCCAATCCGTTCAGGCCAGCTAGCATATTCACAGCATTTGCACAAGCAGTAACTACAAAAGGCACTATGATAGCGTAGAAGAAAACTAATCCAACAACGCCTAACAGCGCAAAATCCAATACGCCAAGCGGAGTTGAGATTGTAGGCCTGCCCAAGCTCATCACGGCTAAAGGAATGCCACCAAGCATTGGAGTTAGCGCCTTTATTCTCCATCTTACTTCATAAACGTCATCAATTAGCCCAATGAAGGAAGAAAAGAGCACAGTCGCTGCCGTGCCAATGATCTCTTCAATGTAGATATTGGTAGATGGCTTGTTCAGGAATGCGATGAAAAAGAACAAACCCAACAGATAAGCCAACATCAAGATTATTCCTCCACTCTCAGCAATCTTTGGGTTTCCAGGCTTATGGATGTCAATGCCAACCATATCCACCGCTTGAGCTTTCTTGATATAATGTGGCAAAAGAAGAAAGCAGAAAACCATAGAGACAAGGAAGCTTATCGGGAAGACCCATGCTACATCAAGCATTGACCACCCTCGCACATGAATATTCTAGCAACAAAATGCTGATTGAAAGGTACAGACCTATTTTCGATTCTGCCATATTCATCGCTTTGAACTTTTCGTTTAGAAGGGGGCAAAATAAAGCATTTTCCATCTTGGTGGCACGCCGCGTTTGGCTTGAGAGTAAGCTCACACTGATTTGCTGTGAAATCTGATCAGTCTGGCTAGACCATCATCAAGTGACACTCTTGGGCGATATTGCAGAAACTTCTCAGCGGCGGTGATATCAGCATAACTGTGTTCAATGTCACCCAATCTTGCATCACTATAGACCGGCTGGATATCAGTCTTGCACATGATTCTCTGAAGCTTCTCTGCCAGTTGATTAATGGTGGCTGGTCTTCCCGTGGCTATGTTCAATACCTTTCCTACAGCCTTCTCCTTGTTGATTGCCAGCATATTTCCCTCAACAACATCCTCAACATGAATGAAATCCCTAGTTTGTT
>CP070826.1:512897-515640 GCA_020344435.1 Candidatus Bathyarchaeota archaeon
GAAAATGGCATCAAAGAGGTAATATTGGCTGTCCATTTTATGGCAGAGACTCTCAGGAACGCCTGTGGAAGGTCGAAATATGGAATGAAACTTCGCTACTCCAGAGACAGTCTAGTGAAATCCAAAGGGAGCAGGACTCATGTTCCTCTTGGGACGGGCGGAGCGATAAAGAGGGCTGAAAAATTCCTTGGAGGAAAGGAGCCCTTCATTGTGATGAATGGGGACATATTAACGGATATCGAATACTCAGAAGTCATTGAAAAACACATCAGCGCGGGTGGCGCGGGAACCATAGCTCTCCACAGGGTGGAAAACCCATCCCGATACGGCATAGTACGCCTGACGAGAGGAAACAAGATAGCAGAGTTCATTGAGAAGCCCCAGGGAATGATTCCCAGCAATTTGGCGAATGCTGGTATCTACGTGCTCAGCCCGAGGATATTCAATTACATCCAGCCAGGGAAGACCTGCTCCGTGGAAAGAGAGGTGTTCCCTAGACTGGCTAGAGATGGAATGCTCTATGGCCACGAGTTTGATGGACTATGGGTTGACATTGGAAAGCCCGCCGATTTCATAGAGGCTAACCGACTCTTGCTTGAGTCAAGAATCACTATGCTGAGTAGCCCAACCAAAGATGTTGGGAAAGGAACGGAGATGAAGAGAGATGTAGCAATCGGGAAAGGCGTTGTTTTGGGGGAGGACTCCACTATAGGACCTAACGTGTCAATTGGAGAGAGAGTTGTCGTGGGTAATCGAGTCCACATCAGAAACTCAATAATCTTCCCTCACACTAGAATCGGGGATCACGTGACGATTGATGGAGCAATAGTGGGTCAGTCTGTAACTATAAAGAAGGGAGTGGAAATCAGGCGTGGGTGCCTAATAGGGGACGGAGCCCTAATTCAAGTGGATGCAACGCTAAGACAGGACACCAAGGTCTGCCCATCAGGAAAAGTCGCCAAGGACACTCCCGTTTCTAAATGTCTAGTTTGATGGAGGTGTCAGGGAACGAGGAAACCACAGAGATTGTTTGGAACGAACGGTATTCGTGGAGTCGTGAACAGAGACTTCAAGCCAGAGTTTACGACCAAGGTTGCGGAAGCCATTGGCACCTTTTTCGAGCAAAGCGAGATCATCATAGGGTGTGATGGTAGAAGCAGCAACGTCATGCTGAAAAGTGGAGTGACGTCTGGTTTGGTGGCAACGGGTTGCAGTGTTTATGACGCAGGCCTAGCACCTACGCCCTGCATCCAGTACGCAGCACGGAGTCACAGATTTGGCGGTGGAGTCATGATCACAGCTTCTCACAATCCAGCTGAGTACAATGGAATAAAGGTCCTCGGAAAAGACGGCGTAGAGGTTTCAAGACGAGAAGAGATTAAGATTGAGAACACATTTTTCAGAAATAAAGCGGACCGTGTCGAATGGCAGAAAGTCGGACGGAGATCCATTCTGGATGGGGTACTAGAAGACTATATGGATGCTATAATTGGGCATGTCAGAGTCAATGATATCAGAAAGAGAAGATTTCATGTGGTTTTAGATTCAGCCAATGGTGTAGCCAGCTTGGTATCTCCACGCATGCTCCGAGAACTGGGCTGCAGAGTTACATCGTTGAACGCAGACCTTAGTGGAGAGTTCCCAGGCAGAACACCAGAACCTAGGCCTGAAAACCTTTCTGATCTCAGAAAAACAGTACGAATGACGGGGGCACATTTCGGCGTAGCTTTTGACGGAGACGCCGACCGAACGATCTTCGTTGATGAGACAGGAGAGGTGCAGTGGGGAGACAGAACTTTCGCACTAATCGAAGATCACTTCTTGGCAGGAAATCCTGGTGAGAAAGTTGTAACTCCTGTGAGCTCCTCACAAGTTGTCAGAGACGTTGCTGAAAAGCATGAGAGCAACGTGATCTGGACCAAGGTGGGGAGCACCATTGTCTCTCACACCATGAAAAAGACGAGAACAAAGCTGGGAGGAGAAGAAAATGGAGGAGTCTTCTACGGCCCCCATCAACCAGTGCGTGACGGAGCCATGACGATAGCGTTGATCCTAGAAATAATGGCTCGAAGCAATAGGAAATTATCGAAGCTACTGAACGACTTGCCTCGGTACTACATCAAGAAGGGAAAAATCCACTGTCCAAATGCACAGAAAGACCTGGTTCTGGAGAGATTGAATGATAGCGTCAAGCAACTGGAACCTGAGACCGTTGACGGTGTAAAGCTGTGGTTCTCTGACGGCAGCTCCATACTCATAAGACCAAGTGGAACAGAGCCTGTCTATCGATTCTACGCAGAGGCAAGAACGATAGAAAAAGCCTCTAGGTTGATCACGCTGTACAAACGTAAGCTTCAGGCCTTTGTGGGCTCAACAAGGTCAGAGTCCAAAGAACCTGAAGAAACCACAATCGAAAACCTTCCTATGTGAACACCATGTCAAATATCATGAGCATCTATTCAAGCGACATCAAAAGGGCCAAGAAGCCGATGGAGTATACAGTAAGCATTGTTGAATGTAGCAAAACTGGAATCAGTTATGCGTTTCGCTTTGCAGACGCAGGATTCAGAGTAATTTGCGTGAACACAGACCCCCATTCTTTCAGCTTGCTGAAAGGGGGGCACCCTTCATACCTTCAAAGGAGCCAGCTTCGAAGACTGAGGATGTTCATAAAAGAAGAAATCCTCGAAGTATCCGCCAACTCCAGAGAGGCGGTCTCCCAAAGCGATGTCATCATCATTAC
>CP070826.1:515740-518463 GCA_020344435.1 Candidatus Bathyarchaeota archaeon
CCAAAAGACAGGATAATCATGGACCTGACGACGGCTGCTCTAGGCTATGGACTTGAATACTCATTTAGCATAATGGAGCGCGCCAGAATGGCCGCTTTGATGGGAGACCCAGAGCTTCAACATCCACTCTTGTCAGGAACCACCAACACGTGGGCTGCGAGAGAGGCTTGGCTGAAGATGGGTCCAGAATGGGAGCCCAAGGAACTTAGGGGCCCATTATGGGAGACAGTGACCGCACTATCCCTGCTTCTGGCCGGAGTTGACCTATTCCTCATGATGCATCCAGCCGCAGTTAGAACATTGAAGAAGATGATCAACGAGTTCATGAACCCAGGCAAAGCTGAACCCAAGAAGATAGCGAACTGGGTTTCAGCCAAGATTTAGGTGGTGATGAAACTGGCAAAGGCAGAGATAAGCCCTATAGACATTTACAAGTTTCTTCCTAGAACCAATTGTGGCGAGTGCGGAGAGAAGACCTGCATGGCATTTGCCACCAAGCTTGCAAGCAGAGAGGCTAGACTCAGCGACTGCCCACCGCTATTGAAGCCCGAATTCAAAGAAGCCTATCAGAAGCTTTGGGACATGATAAAGCCCCCAGTAAAAGAGATCATCATAGGCGCAGGGGACAACGCCGTCAGGATTGGGGGAAAACTTGTGATGTACAGGCATGAACTTGCCTATCATCATCCAACGCCCATAGCAGTAGATGTCACGGACGAAACCCCAGAAGATGAGCTTGTAAAGAGAGTGCAGGGCGTCGGGAAGTTCTTGTACAAGTATATAGGGAGAGAACTGACGCTGGACGCGGTAGCAGTCAGATCAGTCTCCGACAACCCAGCAACCTTCAAATCCGCGGTTGAGAAGACCATGAAAGCAACTGATCTACCGCTCATCCTGTGCTCACTCAACCCAGATGTCATGGAGCCAGCGTTGATAGCAGCTCACAAAAGAAGACCATTAATCTACGCTGCTACAGCGGACAATTGGAGAGACATGGCTGAGCTTGCCCTCATGTACGAGTGCCCATTAGCAGTCTTCGCGCCCAATGACCTAAATCTCCTGAAGTCACTAACCAAGACGCTTGTTGAGTATGGCGTCGAGGATCTGGTTCTTGACCCCGGAACCTTCACAGGAGCCGGAGTATCCAATACAATCAACAACTTCACCATGATACGAAGGGCAGTATGCAAGAAGAAAGAGGAAGCCCTTGGATATCCCCTCATCGGAATACCAATGACAGCTTGGCTTGACAAGAAGGCGAAGCCAGAGCTCAAGGCATGGAGAGAAGGTTACGTGGCTTCGATGCTCATGACGAGGTATGCGGATCTGCTGATCATGCACAGCCTCGACGGATGGGTCCAGCTGCCAATCGTTGTGTGGAGATTCAACATATACACCGACCCAAGGAAGCCCGTGACGGTTGAACCAGGACTGAAAGTCTTCGGCAAGCCCGACGAGAACTCGCCAGTAATGTTCACAACCAACTACGCCCTGACATTCTTCACGGTTCAATCTGACATCGAGTCAGCAGGCGTGGATGGTTACCTGATAGTGGTTGACACTGAAGGACTCAGCGTCCAAAGCGCAATTGCAGGAAGGAGATTAACCTCTGATATGATTGCAGATGCAATTAAGGAGACAGGAATAGAACAGAAAGTCAAGCATAGACAGTTGATCACGCCTGGTATGGCCGCGAGGCTGAGTGGAGAGATAGAAGACCTGTCTAAATGGCAGGTCATGGTAGGCCCAACAGACTCCTCTGGAATTCCCAAGTACCTCAAGGAGCAATGGCCCCCAAAAGAGAACTAGCAGGAGAAAATGCTGCATCCAAGCCTCAGACCTGATAAGTCCTTAGCGGCTATCTGAGTACCGTTCCAGATAAGCCTCGGCGGTTGGAAGGCGACGTCTCACCATCTCGAATCTCTTCAGGCAATTCGTCTTGCGTAGAAGGTTTGAAGCCTGCTGGGGCGTGCTGAACGCCTCTATCCCTCCATTTGGACGTTTCCTCCTCACCCGTATGCAGTCATCAACAATGCAGCTCAGAACGCAGGCTGTGCAGAACACGCATAGCTCTTCAACAACGTTGACCTTCCCGTCTCCCCAATAGAGAGCGTTAGTGGGGCAGACTTGTATACATAATCTGCATTCCACTCCATCACAGATGCCGGTATCAATCTTTATGCTTCCTTCTTCGAAGAACTCTTTGACGTCAAGGGACTGTAGGAGTTGCTCTCTCTCCGTTTTCTTCTCGGAGGCCTCTTCAAGGAGTTGGAAAATATCTACGTCTCCACCCTTCCCAGCCATTTTTATTGGCCCCCGAGTTCCCCAATCTGACGATAGGATTGTGGCGGTATATTAATGGTGTATTTTATCTATTAACACTTGAAATAACCCTTAGAGGCTTGGATTTTCGTGATGCATGGTGGCTAGAAGATACAGAACGATAGCAGTAGCAACTGGATACTGGAGACCTAGAGAAGACTACCTCAATCAAATAGTTGATTCATTAGAAGGCCGGATACAAGACGGCGACATAGTTACGATTTCAGAAAAGGCCATTTCAACAGCCTTGGGAAACCTCGTGGACGAAAGCACCATAGATACAAGCCGCTTGGCAAAGCATCTCGCCAAATATTGGATGCGGTTTGGCTGGGGATACATCCTTGGACCGCTCTCCCGCCTCCGAAACATAACCATCCAGCACATTCGGAGCTATCCATTAA
>CP070826.1:518563-521266 GCA_020344435.1 Candidatus Bathyarchaeota archaeon
AGAATACGGAGAAGAGAGAGACGGAAAAGCGCTCGCATCGAGAGACGTATGCATGTACTGATAGGAGTCGTGCGTCTGACTGAAGATGATTCGCAATTGTTATTAAGGACAGAGCGAAGGAAGAATACGAAATTCAATCTAAATCCTCTGAAGATAGGGGGTAAGACGGCTGTCTGAACCAGAAAAGGAGCTGGAAAAAGAGACGAAAGAGAGAAAAGTGCTCAGAACAACCGAGATGGACCCCAAATTCAAGTATGAGATCAGCAAGACTCCAGGGTCTGAAAAGCTCATGCTATGCTTCCAGTGTGGAACCTGCACCGCTGACTGTCCCATTGCACGCTTCACCGACTCCTACAGGCCCAGAAAGCTTGTTCGAATGGTACAGCTGGGGCTGAAGGACCGAGCTCTCTCAGACGATTCTATCTGGCTCTGCACCAGCTGCTTCACATGCGTGGATCACTGCCCGCAAGATGTGGGAACAGCAGAGGTTGTTAGAGCCCTCCGAAACCTCGCCGTGAAGGAACGTCCAATGCCACGCGTCTACAAAGAACTATCCTCTGCCATTCGGAAGACTGGCTATGCATATGAGATTCCTCAACTACGGCTGCGACAGAGAGAAGAGAAAGGATTGCCTCCACTGCCGAAGGGTGATGTGGAGAGCGTGAGGAAACTGTTCAAGGCAACCAGCTTCTCAAAGACGATAGAAGAGGAAGAGGAATAGCTATGGCGGAGCAAGAGCTGAAGTATCTACTCTTTCTTGGTTGTGTCATCCCCTATCGAGTCTCCAGCTATGAGGTTTCCACCCGGAAAATCCTAGACAAACTCGGAGTCGAATTGGTGGAGATGCCAGAGTTTACCTGCTGTGGACTCCCGCTTGACCCTGTCAACCATGATATGATGCTTGGTCTAGCAGCGCGAAATCTGGCTTTGGCCGAGCAGCAGAACCTACCTATAATGGCGCTCTGCAACGGCTGCTTCGGCGTGCTAAACCACACAAACAAAGAACTCAAGGAAGACAAGAAGCTCAGAGAGAAAGTGAACGAGCACCTGAAGGAGATCGGCGCAGAATTCAAAGGAACAACAACAGTCAAGCACCTCATCCACGTCCTCGCTGAAGACGTTGGCTTCGAAAAGATAGAGAAGACCATCAAGAAGTCGCTCAACCCACTCAAGGTTGCCGTACACACAGGATGCCACGTAATGCGCCCATCCAAATACATCGGGTCCGACGATCCAGAGAACCCCACCCTACTCAAGAAATTAATCAGATTAACGGGCGCGGAAACCCTGGACTACATAGACGAGAACGAATGCTGCGGCAACCCAATAATAGGCGTGAACAGTGAGATCCCGCTTCAGCTCGCCAGGCACAAACTAGGCAACATAAAGGCAGTGAAGGCACATGCGCTGATCACTGTATGTCCATTCTGCCACATGATGTATGATCTCCATCAGCCAAGAATAGAGAGAACCTTCAACGAGAAATATGGCATACCCGTACTCCACTATCCACAGCTTCTGGGACTGGCAATGGGTATGAGCCACGAAGAGTTGGCCCTGAAGGAACTCAGAGTAAAAGCCTCCGAACTACTAACCCTCCTATGACTCCCGTTAAATCAGAATCTGTTTTCTCCTCGGGCAAAACTTAAGGCAGCTCTACCTATGTTCTTGTAAGAGGCGTTCAACATTGGAGAAAATCACTATGGCTCATGGCGCAGGCGGGACCGTGATGAAGGAGCTTATTGAAACGTATGTGCTGAAGCATTTGAAAGGAGGCTCTGCCGAGGTTCCGCTGGAAGCTCTAGACGACTCAGCCGTCATCAGCGACATCGTCTTCCACTCTGACTCCCACGCAGTGAAGCCCATTTTCTTTCCTGGAGGAGACATTGGAAGGCTTTCAGTAGCGGGCACCATCAACGACGTTGCTGTGATGGGCGCTGAGCCTCTGGCGATCTCATCCGCCTTCATACTGGAGGAGGGGCTTCCCCTAGCTGATCTTGACAGAATCTCGAAGAGCATGGCTGACACGTGTGAAGAGGCTGGAGTACACGTGATTACTGGTGACACAAAAGTAGTTGAGAAAGGCGTGTTAGGCGGATGCGTCATAAACACCTCCGGAATAGGAAGGCGAAACGACACGCTGGAGAAGAATATCGCCGAGGTGAAGAGGCATCGCCATTTCGACGCACGGTGGATGCTTGACTCCAACTTGAGAGATGGAGATAGAATAATCATTTCAGGTACGATGGGAGATCATGGATTGGCCGTTCTGTCAGCTCAGGAAGGCTACGACTTCGGAAGCAACGTGGTATCCGATGTGGCCCCGCTGAACAAGTTGATTACCCGCTTGTTGAATGTTGGTGGAATCGTGGCTATGAAGGACCCGACGCGAGGAGGCCTATCAAACGCGCTGAACGAGTTCAGCGAGAAGTCGAAGCATGGGATTTTGGTGGAGGAAGAGAAGATACCGATACGCGGGGACGTCAAGGCCGCCTGCGAAATGCTCGGCATCGACCCGTTAGATGTGGGAAACGAGGGGAAGGTGTTGATTGGGGTTGTGCCTCAAAAGGCTGAGGAAGTATTAGCTGTGCTGAAAGAGGCGAAGGAAGGAAGAGACGCGCAGTTGATAGGAAGAGCCACAAAAGAATTCGACGAAGTCGCTCTTGAGACATTGGTGGGTGGAAAGAGAATTCTTGCTCCTCC
>CP070826.1:521366-524068 GCA_020344435.1 Candidatus Bathyarchaeota archaeon
GTCCCAATTCGAACCTGCTCAGCGTCACCCAGCAGATCCTCTAGACCAGTACCGCCAATTATCGCCACATCACTCTTCTTTTCTGGTCTCCTCAACCTCTTCTTCCTTCTCCTTGAAGAAAGCAGCATATCTTTTACGCAATAGATAGGCGATAAAGACTATTCCCACGACTAGGGGTATACCAATAATTATGGCGAAAACAAGCGTAGTCGTAACGGGCGGCTCTTGTGGAAATATAAGAACTTGCGCTGCTTGATAGAAGATCGCCCATGACCATGCAACCACGACCACAACAACTATGGTGCGCCACAATCGAGAGTCACGTTCGAAAAACAAGCGGATCGCCCTCCCAGAAAGAAGGACACAGAGGCCTGTCACGATTAGAAGTATTGATTCCGATACAAAATGCCCAGTAAGTATAGGAAGGTACGAAAGCCACTGTCCCAACTCCACCGGTGGAGGGACAAGTTCAGTTGCAGCAGTTATGGCTGATACTCCGCCCAAATAACAGCCGACCAGAACCAGTAACACCCCAGCGACTGCAGAGAACCCTGCCACTTGAACGGGAAGTGGAGGTGGGGAATACTCTCGTATCCAATGATAGAGGCCGCGTGCGCCCCTATCGATCCCGAATCCTCTTATTAGCAGAACCGCTCCGAAGACTATGAGAAGGGCTATTCCCGTGTAGACTAGTAGGTTGAAGACATAGAGAATGCTGAGGAGAATCAGGAGGATTCCTGGGAGGCCTAGTATAATTCGGGAATAGCGCGGGTTATCTATTATCATTCTTAGATAACGAGAGAATAAGGCCGCAGTCTCCTCTATTGACTTGCTGTGTTTCATCACAACTCTTCGAACAGAGGTTATTGGCACCCTAGACTCGATTAATGGCAAGACTGCCTCGTCTGAATATCCATCAGTGACTAGAATTACATCGCTTGCGGGAAAGATCTCCAGCACGTCTGTCAGCTGAGACACAAGCTTCCTGTCCGCCCCCACATCTCCGAGCTCTGATCCCGCAATGGTTGCGATTTGACAGTTTTCAGGAGCTTCAGCTTCTCGGCTTAGGCGGTCATATATTCTAACGGCTTCGAAAATGGCGTTTGCATCAGGTTCTTCAGGGTCGTGGAGAGCGAGATCTACTGCAGCTTTCAGGTTTTCTTTTCTACCTAAGAGTGGAGTCTTTATCTCCGCCTTGGCGCCTAGGTCATCGTCTCTGTCAACGCAGAGGATGAGGACGCGCTCTTCTCTTCCGGTCTTCTGCATAGCTGTTTCTCCAGTTACCTCTCACTCATTCCTAATTTGTTTTCGTCTATATTTCTTTTCGGTTTTCAAGAGACAGCTGTGCTTCAAAGCTTATATGATACCTTTTTCGGCGAGAATCTTGAATTCCTCCAAGGTTAGCTTCTTCCCCTGCTTCAGCTTCTCCAGGGCGCTTTTCTCTAGTCTTCCACGGAGTTCAACCTCTTGTCTAGCTTTGGCCTCCTCTTCCATACCGTGGAGTTCTTCTCTGATGAGTTGAGCTTGCTGGTAGAAATCTTGAGCTTCCTTTTCCGTTGTTAAGAGGTTTTGGTGTAGAGCATCTGCCTCGCTTTGAAGAGTATCGGCTTCATTCAAGGCTTCCGACATTTCTTTGTGTAGTCCCTGGCTCCGTTCTGCCATTTCCACGAGTTCCTTGTGACAAGTTTTGGCTTTGGATTCGATTTCTTCCTCCTCTGTTTGAAGCTTGTGTAGGCTCGCTCGTAGGTTTTGAAGTTTTTTGTGTATGAGTAGCTGGTGTTCGAGGGGTCGGATCTTGTCGATTAGTGTTTCTTCTTCTTTGAGCGCTAGAGATGTGGTTTGGATTCGCCACTCGAGTTTTTTGATTTCTCTCTGGAGATCCTCCATGTCTTTTAGGGGCTCTTCTTGAGTGACTCGGAGTTCCTCCTTCAGTTTTATGATTCGATCGTGCTTTTCTCGGCGGTTTTCATTAGCTTCCTCGCGCATTGTCTTCAGCTGTTGGACTCTGACGTTTAGGGTGTCGCGTTCTTGTCTGAGCTTTGTGGCTTTCGTGCGTAGCTTTCTTATTTCAATGTGGAGGGAGTCTCTCTTTCCTGCCCATTCTCTTGCTTCGGAGTCTAGCTTGTCTTGTTCTTCTCTGAGGGCAGCCAGCCGTTGATACAGTTCTGCCGATCTGACCTTCCTAGAATCTTCATTCGAGGATGATTCTTGCATCAACAGTTCTTGCTCCTTTCTCGTAGACCATTATAGGGTTGAGATCTAGTTCTTTGATTTCTGGATAATCCATAACTAGCTTTGAGGTGTTGATCAAAATGCTGACGATACTGCCAATATCTGCTGGAAGTTGGCCACGATAGCCTCGTAGGAGGGGGTAGGCCTTCACTTCGGTAATCATCTCAAGGGCATCCCTTTTGGTGATTGGTGCGATTCTGAAAGTTACGTCTTCAAGGAGTTCCACAAAGACTCCCCCGAGCCCGAACATGAGAGCTGGACCGAACTGCGAATCTTTTGTGGCCCCTACAATGACTTCGATTGATTCTGGAGCCATTTCCTGGATGAGAATGCCAATGATCTCTGCGTCGGCTGCGTGCTTTCTGACATTTGCCAAGATTCTCCCATATGCACTCCTCACTTCCCTTGGAGTCTTGAGGTTTATGGTGACGCCGCCAACATCGGATTTGTGAATGATATCTGGGGAGACT
>CP070826.1:524168-526859 GCA_020344435.1 Candidatus Bathyarchaeota archaeon
CTCATAAAGAACGACCCTAGAGAAAGCCAAGGTGCAGAAGAAGCTACATTCATGCTAATCGAACATGTTGCTGGCAACGAATGGCATAGAAGCCGTCTACAAGGCAAAGTAGGCGATCAACCAGTTGAAAACACGAGTCGAGCATATGAATTCAACACAACCAGCAAGCATGTGGAAGTATGGATTGACGTTCCCGACACTCTTGACATGTATGAAGCCCGCTTGTATCCTATGGCAAATCCGTCAAGGGAAATGGGCGTTCTCTTGAACGGTGTACCGCTGGCGTGGGAACCAGGACTTTATGGGAATCGGTCAGGAATCTACGGAGGATACAACTTGGACAGCCGAGGATTCAGACTGCCAGACGCTATGGCAAGCTGCGAATTTCCCGGAGAGGATATGCTTATCAACTATACTTCCCCTGATGACGGAAACATTCTATATCATCTTGTCCTAATCGGAGAGCACGGCGTGGGCGATGTCAACTTCAGAGTGAAGACAGATTTCAAGGCGCCAACCCTGAATATGTCAAACCCTCCTGTGACAGCGTTTTCCAACGATCAGACCACGCTAGTCGCAGTTTCCAAGGATGATCAATCTGGAATGAAGCAAGTCCGATTGGATTATACAACGACAGATGGGGCGGTGTGGTCTTCAATTTCGATGACTCCACATCAGAACCAAACATACATCGGAACAATACCAGGACAGCCTGCTGGAACCACGGTGAAATATAAGGTAAGGGCATCTGACATCGTCGAGAACTACGCCGAGCTACAGAGCAGCTACGTTGTCAAGGATCCGACGAATCTCACTTGCTCCTTATCCAACTCCACGCTTCATTTCGGTGAAGAGACAACCATCTATGGATCGGTCTCTCACGGAGGTGCAACAATAACTTTGAACTACACGTATAATGAAATGACGGAGTCCAAACTGGTGTATTCAGACTCCCACGGAGATTATTCACAGATTTACAGACCGAACATGACTGGGTTGTGGACGGTGGTTGCAACATGGGCAGGTAACAATAGCTGCTTCGCTGCGTCAAGTCAAAATGTGAATTTCAGCGTGTCTAAATGCTATACGTCTGTGAATTGCAGCGTGAGTGACAAAGAGATTACCATTGGGGAAACGATAGCAGTAGTTGGGTGGGTTGAGCCGGTTTTCGAGAATATGGAGTTAATGGTTGTGTATCAACATCCCAACGGGTCCTTGCTCAAAGAGCGTGTTGATATTCAATCCAATGGGACATTCATCACCGATTTCAAACCAGAATCTATTGGATTATGGCATGCCCAAGTACAACTGCAGGGTGATAATCTTCGTTACAATTCCTCCTACAGTAGTTTAGAAACATTCCATGTTAATGATACTTGGATAGAACGGTATAAGTTCTATATGATTGGGGGAGTCATTGGATTGGTTGGAATCGTTATCCTATACATGAAAAGGTATAGGGGACGTTAGGCGTTCCATCTGTTCATTCTCAATCTAGTTGCTTAGGTGATCGCTTCGACGTTAATTTCCTTGTACTAGATTGCATTGCTCGTGTGAACACCAACCGGTATATGTGTTCCGATGTCCAAGCGCGTGCCTTGATACATACAAACAGCGGAGCTCACCAGCGCATCAATGACTCTAGACCAGATACACTCGATTTCTGCGTCAGCTCTGGCAATGGCTTAGAATAGCCATGCGCGTGGGAATGCTTCCACCATGAGAACGCAAATCAGCTAATTGGCTGCTTGAAATCATCTGGTGAAAATGCTTTTGCTGTCCTCTGCAGCTCCTCTGTCACGGACGACATGAAACTGACGCGTGCTTCAATCCCTTGTCTATATTCAGTGACAAGGTTCTTCAGCGTTGGCATGATATCCCGGGTGACCTTGAGGAGGAGTTCACGGTGTTTCCGAGCTGTCAGATCTATTGCCCGCATCTTCTTGCCCGGACCAAGTATGAGGAGCTGTCCGGTATGATCGAGGCTTGCTTCATTCACTTTTCCCCATTCTTCAGGCAATATTGAGGTGGAGACCGTTATTGCAGGTGCAAGAGGCCGCAATATGTCGACCAATGCCATCGTGTATTCTGCAACGAGCATATCTTCTTCGGTCGTAAGTTCGGATATTTGTGCCGTTTCTTGGCGAATATCGTCTAACGACTCAAGGGTAGCCTGAACCCTCACCTCTTTGGTCCCTTTAGACTTACTCACCAGCACACTTGACTGCTTACTCATAGGCATCCTCTCCCAGAGTTGAAGAGAGAATTGATTAAAAGATTTGTATGTCTCATACATCTGCACACATTTTTGGTCCGTAGATTCTTTCATCGTGCACTTGACGGAGTCGAGTCGTAAGTCATACGACATAATATTTATATCTTCTCGAAGCCATAGTCACTTAGGGCTGGAACATTGTCGCTTCGAACTCGGGGGGAAACTGCGGCAGAGGAAGAAGTGATACGCGTCAAACGAAACGGCGCTAGGATTACCGTACGGTTAGATATGAACCAAGCTGACACAGAATCGCCCCTCCATGATGTATATGGAATTGACCCCGAAAGATACAACCTTCATCGTGACTACGAGTTTCCTGAGAAGATTAGAGGGCTAATTCCAGAGGGCACCCCCCCATATATCCAGGGTGATCATGATTATGTTAGACAGATAGTGAGAGCTCTTTACTATTTCAA
>CP070826.1:526959-529641 GCA_020344435.1 Candidatus Bathyarchaeota archaeon
TTGACAGCTGATCGAATGTGAGTGGCTAGGCCAAACAACAATCAGGGATCTTCTCGGGAATCGCACTTCGCACGATGAGCATCATTTTTCCACAACTTTCTTATCTCGTCCACTTTTGCCCATTTATGTTGAGACCTGCCGAGCATCTGGTATACCAAAGACACAAGCAGAATCAGCTGAGAATTCAAGAAACTCAAGGGTAAGTTAGCCACAAATCCCTTCGCAACAGTCAATACCGCAAAAAGAACTACACCGCCAAAAGCCAAGCCAATTAGTAAGTACCAATCGATTGAAAGAAGAGCAAAAAAGAAAGAGACCAAAAATGCGAGTACAAGCGCTGGAGATATCACGTGCATGAAGAATTCTGCTGGAAATACAAGTACTCCGAAGTTTTCGAATTTCTGATTGAAGAGTATTCCCCTCTCTCTCAAAAACATCTGTATCAATCCCTGACCTCTTCTCAGTTTCTGAACGAGTCTGGATTTGAATGTAGGTGGTGCATGCTCATAAAAGACGACGTTCGGATCATATATGCTTCTGAACCCCTTCTTTCTTATCTTTACCGCCAGTTCAGAATCATCCGCCATGCTACATTCATCGAGATTCTCGATCAGACTCTTCCTAAAGCAAGAGATCTCTCCATGAAAGATTGGTGTTGAATCCAGAACGCTCTCTCCAACTCTCAGAACCTCATAGAAATTCCTATATGTCTTCTCGACTCTTGTTGCTAGATTCTGATCTGGGTTCAACAACACTTGCCTTCCAGTCACAGCTCCAATTTTCTGATCTGAAAAGTTCGATACTGCTTTCCGCAATGTATCCTTCTCCCAGATTGCGTCAGCATCTGTCATCACTACGACTTCTCCGGTACATAGCTGGAACGCCTTGTTTAGAGAAGAAGCTTTGCCACCTCTCTCTTTCTCCTCAATCAACCTAACCTTCAGATCGCTCTCTTCGGAAAACTTCTTTGCAAGTCTTACAGTTCCGTCGCTTGAAGCACCATCAATTACGAAGATCTCCATATCTGGGTAGTCCTGCTTCTCCAAGTCCTCCAACTTGGAAAGAATGGTGTCTTCTTCATTATATGTCGGAACAACCACCGAAACAAAGGGGGTGTAGTCTTTCTGACTAACGCCATGTAAATGCTTGTTTCCTCTAGCTTTCATAGACATCAACAGGAAATACCCTAGGTAAAAGGAGGAGAGAATCACCCCTATCGCAGCTGTTACCTCCACAATCAAAGGACAAGCCTCTCTTTCAAACGTGGGAGTATTCCGTCTTTCAAGCAATGCTCCGGAGGCTTTCGAGAAGCATTCTCCTAAGAATGGTGAATCCATCGCGGAGTTTCAACTTCTTCTCTCCTAGTCTCCTTCTGTATTCTATTGGAATCTCTACTGTTTGATATCCCCTCTTTTCAACTAGGTGGTTCAGCTCCGCCTCCACATCAAATCCCCTTGACTTCGGCGTCCAATCTCTCAATATTCTGGTCCTAACCACTCTCAAACCGGTCAGAGGATCTCTGAGTTTTACACCATTAAGCAGACGCTGGGTCATAGCAAGAAATCTGTTGCCGATGAAGTACGGGCTTCGCATCGAGCTCAATCTGAGTTTATGATTGAATCTATTCCCAGTTACCATGCCTACTTCTGGGGTCTCCTCCAGAATTCCAATCATCTGGGGGACAAATGCAGCAGGATAGGTGAAGTCAGCATCAATGAACACCACATAATCCGTGCCAGAATCAATGTGCGTTATTGCTTGCTCTATTGCTCCTCCCTTACCAAGCCCCTCTTGCTCTAGAACTCTTGCTCCCATTCGTCTAGCTATTTCTGCAGTCTTGTCTATGCTGTGACCATCCACAACCAAGAAGACAGGTTCTCCCAATGCAGCCTTCAATTCTGCAATGGTAGGTCCAATGCCCTCCTCTTCATTCAATGCTGCGATAATCACAGTAATGGCCGTTTCTTGTGTGTTGTCCAAAGAATTCACCAGTTCTTCCTCGATGCTCCACGCTATTTTCATCTAGCATTTGCTTGCTGAAAACTGAAATAGCTTGTGAAACATTGGAAACCCTTGTCTATACAATCGCGAGAATCTTCTAGAATCTGACTAGCTAAGACTCTATCAGTGGAAAGGTGACCGCGAATGCCTTGCTGCTAGAGGCTATGATTACTCCGAAGCGGGAAAATACCTGGAACATGATAGTGTAGTCGTCTGGGTTTGGCTTGACAGTTCCCTCAAGCAGCGTCATATTGAATGGTTGATCCGCCGTGATGTTTGCTGGTCCATATTTCTTTCTACTAACTACTTGGTTTGAACTGTCTGTCACAGTGGCCTTAGCAGTCAACTCAGAAAAATCATAATATGATGCTCCTGAACCATAGAAGACAAATGAATCTCCCGGCTCGTAGACATCTTTGTCTGTGGTCACTGAACATTGCATAAGCAAAGCCTTTTCTGTGTTCTCTCCGTAATAGCTGGCAAAACTCTTAACGTTCTCTACAGTTGTCAATTGGTGCGTGAAATTGACCAATGCATGATATGTGTGGGTGAAGACATCAATAGTTCTATTGAATTCATGGACAGCCCCGCCCTCTGTAATGTTGGTTTTTTCGCTGAAGTAGTTATCAGATCTCCACTCGTCAACATCCAAGAACTCGTCATACTTGTAGGCAATCATAA
>CP070826.1:529741-532416 GCA_020344435.1 Candidatus Bathyarchaeota archaeon
TGCTCTTGCTTGAGCAGCATGAAGAGGCCGGTTGTCTCATATTCGCTGCGTGATTGCAAGACTAGATTCAAGACATTGCGCGCGCTGTGTTGTTGTTCATTCAACATATTGATCGCAAATTGGATCATGGGATCGATGCTGGCTTCTGTCAGGGATTGTCCCTCGTTTGTACGAGGAGTGACTGGCCTCTCCTCCAGCTCTTCCTTCATTCGCCCTTTGAAGAAGTCGAGTCTCCTCTTACCTTTCGGGCTCATCCTATAATGGTAACAACCAGCTATCTTCGTCCGTGCGATCAGCCCCTGTTCCCAACACCTCTGCAGATTCTTCCTCAAGGTATTCAAACGAGGTTTCAACCAAAAGGCCTTCATAAGCCTAGCTCTAATCGCATAAGCATCTGCATGCTTCCAACGAGTCTTCTCAAGAACAAGAAGAATGTGCAGCTTTCGCGTCAAAGGTTTGTTACGGTTCATAACATTTCCACAATAAGATGCTTCGCTTTGCTTGCTTAAAAGTGACAGCTAGATGTCACTCACTCCTAAACACCGGTGAAACCTCTCTACCAGCTAGAGGGACTTGTTTCCTGGACCTCTAAGAAGACAAATCAGAAGCTGATTCCCGATCATTCTTATACGCGAAGATGAGAATTGTTTTTCTTAGACAAACCGCTTTAATACATGTTGTCGATTAGGTGCTGGACTGAAATGCCATCGAGGACTGTTAGAATCCCCATTGGAAAGCCGGACATTGGATTTGAGGAGATACATGCGGTTGATGATACGTTGAAGTCTGGGTGGGTGACCCAGGGCAAGAGCGTGGAAGAGTTGGAACGGGCCTTTGCGGAATACTGCAATGTGAAGTATGGGGTGGCGGTGAACAGTGGGACAGCTGCTCTGCACACTGCCCTGGCTGCGTTAGGAATCAGGGCGGGCGATGAAGTGATAACTACTCCTCTCTCGTGCATTGCATCAATCAACCCCATACTATACGTGAATGCAAGACCCGTCTTCGCAGACGTGGATCCGAAGACCCTCAACATTGACGCCGCAGAAGTAGAGAAGCGAGTGAGTAAGAAGACGAAGGCGATCCTCCCAGTGCACCTTTTTGGTCACCCTGTAGATATGGATCCGATCATGGATGTCGCTGAGAAATATGGCTTGCGCGTGGTTGAGGATGCTGCTCAGGCGCATGGAGCACGATACAAGGGAAGAAGGGTGGGGTCAATCGGAGATGTGGCCTGTTTCAGTTTCTACGCGGACAAGCTTATGACCACTGTGGAAGGGGGCATAGCTGTGACAGATGATGCTGAATTGGCGGAGAAGATGCGCATGCTCCGGAATCTAGGATCCGACAAACACAGAAAATTCCATCATCCCCTTCTGGGCTACAACTATAAGATGTCTGACATCCACGCCGCAATAGGTGTCACACAGCTGAAGAAGCTGGACCGTTATATAACGAGGAAGCGGGAGAACGTTGCCTATCTCAACAGGGAACTGGGAGACTTGGACGTCAGGCTACCACATGAAGAAGATTACGCCTTGAACGTATACTACGTATATCACCTTCTTCTGAATGGAGAGAAGACGAGGACCATCTGGTTTCTGGAGGATAAAGGAATCGAGACGAGGCCGCTACTATCCTTCATACCGGAACAGCCTCCCTACAAGCGTGAATACAACAGCAAGTGTTCGGTGGCTAAAGATGCTTATCAGAGAGGGTTTTACGTGTCTAACTCTCCGTTGCTAACCAAGAAAGAGCTGGATTTCTTGGCTTCAACCTTGAGAGAAGCCTTGTCGCGCGTTAGGAAATGAAGCAGATCATGAACAGATTGAACCTCTTCCTCATTCTATCCCTCCTTCCGCTGCTGTTGGTTGTGATTACGCATCTCGGATGGCCATTCGCGATTCTCGTTCCAGTCTACGGCTTCATTCTTGTCCTTATAAAAAAGGATGATCTATCATCACATTTGGGAAGCGAAGGAGTTCAGAGCGTCCTTGGAGTACTCATTGCTGGCAGCAGTTTCTTTCTGTACTACGCTTTGGTTCCGTTATTCGCGTCTGCAGGCTTTTATGGTGGTGTGAACTACGCCGTTTACCTCTTCGGCTTGTTTCTAATCTTCTTCGAGCTCTCAGCGTTGAGGGAGGCTTTCAGCCCCATATTTCTGCTGTTGGCAGCCAGCTCGGTTGGCGTGGTGTCCCAGTGGCTGGAGCATTACTTCAGCTGGTACGTCCCCCATTATGTACAGTTTATTGTTGTTATATTGAATATGATGGGGTTTGGAGCAGAAACTCGTCCCCCTGACGCTATCATGCTGCAGACCGTGGAGGGGGGTCTCATTCTTGGGTTTGTATGGGAATGCGTTGGAGTCAATAGCATGCTGCTCTTCTCGATATTGTTGGTTGTCACGTTGTTTGAGGAATCTGCCAGATTACGGACAAAATTCCTGTGGGCAGTGGTAGGTTTTTTGGGTGTGTTCCTTATGAATGTGATTCGTTTGGTCATAATCTTCGTGGCAGATATCTTCTACGGATCTAGTGTTGGAGGACAGATTCATTACTTCATAGGCTACGTCCTCTTCATCTCGTGGCTTGTGATTTTCCTATACCTATTCTCCCAGAGGCGGGTGCTCTCAGAGAAGATTGTGGGACTCTGGCATAAGCTGCGTCCTGTTGCTG
>CP070826.1:532516-535179 GCA_020344435.1 Candidatus Bathyarchaeota archaeon
CAGCCCTCGGGCAATATTATGTTCCCTATCTCTTGTCGCATGCTGCTGGATGAGCGCTATCTTCATCAAGACCCCTCTGTCCAATAACATTACAGGTTTTGTAGTAGTCTCTATTGGTTTACTTGTATCGTGCTTGGGTTAAGCCTTCTTATAGGCGTTCCATAGAAAGCTAATATAATTCCGAACAGAAGATTAGCCATAGGTGATGAGATTATGTCCAAGATACTTGTTGTCTATTACACCCACACTGGGAACACCGAGAAGATGGCCCAAGCTGTAGCGGAGGGGGCTAAGGCAGTTCAAGGAGTCGAGGTGGAATTGAAACGCCAAGCGTCACCTTGGAAGCTAGCCGATTTCGACGCAATCTTGATAGGAGCACCGACCTATCAGCACAATATGACTGCAAACATCAGAAAGCTACTTGAGGAGATAGCCTTCCATGAAGTCAATCTGGAGGGAAAGGTTGGAGCTGCCTTTGGATCCTATGGTTGGAGTGGTGAAGCACCAAGATTTGTCCTTGAAGTGATGGAGAACAAGTTTAGAATGGATGTACTGAAACCGCCGCTGCTCATCAAATATGCGCCTGATGAGAAGGGGCTGGTGGAGTGCCGCAAGCTTGGTAGAGACGCCGCTGAAAAAGCCTTGAAATCTACTTGAACGGTTCATGCATGAGCTCAGCTTCGGATCTTCCACAGGCAAAAAGGCAACATCAGACCTCATTATACTTGACAAGGCGGAGATGTTCTGGATGAAGAGAAGTGTTCCTAAGCAGATTCCGATATATCAGGTTGACGCTTTTGCGGATGATGCTTTCAGGGGAAACCCAGCAGCAGTCTGCATCTTACGAGACGAGTTGAAAGGTGAAACTATGCAGAAGATTGCGGCAGAGATGAATCTGTCCGAGACGGCTTTTGTGAAATCTCTTGAAGAGAAGCCTCTTCAAGATGCAAGGCTGTTCTCGCTTCGCTGGTTCACGCCAAAGGTCGAGGTTTCTCTCTGTGGCCACGCTACACTGGCAACCGCGGCAGTCCTCTTTCGTGAAACGGAGCTGGACGCCAGGGAAGTTCAATTCAGAACAAGAGGCGGCAATCTGAAGGCGAGAAAAGATGAACAGGGGATCTGTCTCAATTTTCCCTCGGACAATCCAACAAGCATTGAGCCTCCAAAACCCCTCCTGAGGGCTGTTGGAACTCAAGGAGTCCTCGACGCTCAGTATGCTAAAAAGATGAAATTCCTGCTGATTCATCTGCCTTCCGAAAAGGCTGTTCGCGACTTATCACCAGACTTCGGGCTGATGGAATCGGCTGGGGCGGAGAGCGGGATTGAAGGGGTGATCGTGACCACTGAGGGCTCTCCACCATACGATTTTATCTCACGATTCTTTGCACCATGGGTTGGCATCGACGAAGACCCTGTCACAGGAGCAGCCCACACGGTCTTAGGCCCGTACTGGTCCAGACGATTAGATAGGCGGGAGCTGAAGGCGTATCAAGCGTCAACCAGGGGAGGCATACTCTCTGTGAAGGTGAAAGATGATGATACCGTTGACTTGATCGGAAACGCAGTAATCATTCTAAAAGGCAAGTTGTATCTTCATTAGCTTGCGCGCGTCTGCATGATCTTTCTAGATCGTGTGGATATTTGACAATTTCTCAAATAGTTCCACGGTTTTCCTGTCAATACTGGTGGCACGAGCTATGTCGGTCATTGTAACCAGACCTACCAGTTGACTTCCCTTCACTATAGGCAGTTTCTTCACCTTGTTTTCAAACAGGAGCCTCGTGGCTTCGTCAAGGTGCATATCCGGGTCTCCAACTATAACCCCGCTCGTCATTATCTCTGAAACCATTGTTTCCTTCGGATTCCTGCATTTCTCCAAAACTCTCTCAAGCAGATCTCTCTCAGTCAAAATTCCATAAATCCTGCCATCATATGTAGTCACTAGGCAACCTATTCGATTCCTATTCATGAGTCTCACAGCATCATAAGCGGAATCATCTGATTGCACAGTAACAACATCTCTGACCATCAATCTCTTAATTCTCATGACTAGTCCAAACCTACCCTCTCTGAGAATGCATAAAACAATTGCGAAGTTTAACTATGGTTTCTGCATACATATCCTAGCGCATATATGATACATGCGAATAGAAGCGGCACGCCCAAAACTCCAAGTGAGATCGGTTCTTCCCTAAGGATGCACCTGCCCGTAGAAGAAATGCCAAGCCCAACAGGTCGAGAGCTCAGAAAGACAACTTCGCATGGTTCAGCACAGAATTATTAATAACTCATTTGAACTCGTACATAGAACAAGAAGATCCACTGAAGAGAGGGTATAGAAGGATGGTGGATGATATGTCTCAAGAGAAGAAACTTCTTGCAGCCCTTTCAAATGCCTTTGGCCCACCTGGGTACGAAGACGAGATCCGCGAAATACTCAAGAGAGAGCTGGAGGAACATGCAGATGAAGTGAAGATAGATAAGCTTGGAAACATCCTCTTCCACCATCGTGGAAGAGAGAACTACCCCAACGTAATGCTTGCAGCACACATGGATGAAGTTGCCTTTATGGCCACCTTCATCGAAGAAACCGGCTTCCTCCGATTCCAAACGCTAGGAGGCATAACAAGCAATATTATGCTCGGACAAGCAATACTTCTCCG
>CP070826.1:535279-537940 GCA_020344435.1 Candidatus Bathyarchaeota archaeon
CCGATGCAAATGATGTGCTATGACTCCCTGAAGACCATGGAAAAGCCAGTGAAAGCAGTAGATGATAAGGAATTGCTGAGGTTGTGGCGCTACCTGCAGATGAGCGACCATCTTTATTACATGAGCAGCAAGGGCGGCGGTCCAGGGGACGTACACAACTACTTCAGTCCATTCAACAGCCCTGTCGAGGCCTTCACGATGTATTCAAGGATAATCTCCGACCTTGAGTTGAGGATTCTGCAAGAGCTTGAGAAGCCAGAGCACATCAAGAAGAGGTTATTGCGCAGGCTTCCGGTGGGTAGGGGCTTCACCTTCTTCCACGAGTTCGCGAGACCAACTAGGCTAACTGTTTGCGGCTTAGACGAATTTCACTCAGCTCTCAAGACTGTGGCTGCGAAGACCATCAGATTTCACATGGAATATGGGGATTTTGAGCGGTGGCTGCGTCAGATTGTAGGTGACGAGAAGCTGGCGGACGAGGTGGCGGGTATACCCAAGAAGGGGGTGAGTGGTGAGAAGTTACGTAGAAGAGTTTTGAAGATTGTTGAAGACAGAATCAAAGAGCTGCAGAATACTAATAAGCCTAGCATGGGCATCGGTGGTTCTTGATGAATATTTGCTTCGCAACCTGGGAGTTTCCACCCCGAATCGTCGGAGGGATAGCACGCCACTGCAACGGCCTAGCCAAAGCACTGGCTCGCAACGGCCATGAGATACACGTCATAACCTTGGATTTCCCCGGCACACCGAGTTATGAAGAGTGTGATGGGGTTATGATCTATCGCACACCGACTGAACTTGGTCACCCGAACTTCCTTACATGGGCGCTTCTGTTCAACCATTTCATAGAGAAGAAGATAGCTGGTGTGAACAGGAAGGTGGATTTTGACGTTGTTCATGTTCACGACTGGTTGACAGGCTTCGCGGGCATATCCTTCAAGCATCAGATGCAGAAGCCCATGGTTGCCACGATACACGGAACGGAAGTTGGGCGGGCACAGGGCCTGCATAATCCTGACTCATTTACCATAGACGGCATAGAATGGTGGACGACATATGAGGCAAACAAGATAATCGTGACAAGCGATTCCATGAAAGGAGAGGTTCACGGCCACTTTCACCTACCGCAGGAGAAAATCGAGATAATCCCCAACGGGATCGATCCGAAGAGGTATAACGCCCCTGTCAATCGATCGGCGGTGAGAGGACGCTACGGAGTCAATCCTCGCGAGAAGTTGATTCTCTGTGTCGGAAGACTAGTTCCCCAGAAGGGGATCGAATATCTCATTAGCGCGATCCCTCAGATATCTGAAAGCCATCGCGACTCGAGGCTAATAATCGTAGGCGAAGGATGGCTCAGAGGTCATCTGGAGCGCATCGCCAGATCAACCAGATATCAACGCAAGATTACGTTCACAGGCTGGATTCCTGATCGTGAATTGATAGCCCTTCTAAACAGTGCCGACGTCCTAGTTGTTCCATCGATTTATGAACCATTCGGCATAGTTGCTCTGGAGGGGATGGCGGCTGGCGTTCCCGTGGTCGTCAGCGATGTCGGAGGCTTATCAGAGATTGTAGAACATGAACGTACTGGAATCTTGGCTTATTCGAGGAGCCCAGAGTCTATCGCGTGGGCTATCGAGAGAGTTCTGTCTGATCCTGACCACTCTGAGTGGCTGGTCAGAAACGCAAGGGATATGGTACAAAAGACTTATAGTTGGGAAGCCATCGCTATGAGAACCGCCAAGGTCTACAAGGAGGTGGCTGGATAGAATATGCCCAACAACTCAACGGATGAGCCTTCAGTCCCCTTCGAAAGAACCGAGGAATTCCGTCTCCTCCGCATGCTACACAATATTGGCGCGACCAAGCCTGAAAAATCCCTGTCAATCCATGAAATCTCGGAGTGGACAGAAACTGAAGCCTCAGAGATAGATACAGAGCTCCAGAAACTCGCCAAACAAGGATTCATCCAATCCATAGAAGCTGATGGCACCACCAAGTATCACGTCACGCTCAGCGGTATGAGAAAAGTGCTGAGCATGTACTCTTGAACCTCATCAAGCAATACCTGCACGCAAATCAAACTGTCCATGTATGCCTATTATTTAACTGAAGCTCTTTCTCTTCCTGCAGAATCGCGTCTCTCAAATCGACAGCCGCATCCTCAGGCTGCACCGTGTTTATGAACATACCAGAGCTCTTCTCGAAGCCAGCCCATATGGCTAACTTCGGATAGACCTCCAGATGCCAATGATAGCACTCCTGATATTCATCATTTGGTGAGATGTGGAATCCATAGTTGTACGGTGGATCGTTCAGTAAGGATCTTAATCCTCCAAGAGATAGTCTCAAAACCTCTGCTAAATCTTTGACCTCGTCCTCCGTTGCTTCAAGCAATGATTGCTGGTGTCTTTTGGGTGCAATCCAGAATTCTAGAGGGTGCACACTCGCCCAAGGGGCGAAAACTAGAAAATTCTGATTCTCATAGATGAGTCGCTGACTGTTCTTTTCCCTCCTTAGAATATCACAGAAGGCACACTCCTTGTTTTCTCTCCATAGCTTTCGAGCCGCAATCAGTTCTTTTTCCAAGATCGTTGGAGATAATGGGGCGGCGATTATCTGGGTGTGGGCGTGGGAGAGAGAGGCGCCAGCCTCTCG
>CP070826.1:538040-540696 GCA_020344435.1 Candidatus Bathyarchaeota archaeon
TTCTCTTCGATTTCCTTCCTCTTGTCCTCGCTTCGTTCTGCTTGCCCTCCTTGCTCACCATTAGGCCAGAGATAGGATGGAAAGGCAGAATCTTCTTCAGCCTCGCCCCTTCCTAGTCCCTTGTTTCTCAACGCCTTTCTTCCGAAACGTCCTTTTCTAGACATCATCTATCACCTAAGCACCGAACCACTCATTGAGAGCTTGTTTGGTTCTTCATCAACAAGAATGAAGAATATGAGGATTCGTTTAGAACAGCTTGCTACACACAGAAAGCAACAATTGGTCTGAGAGAACCTCGAAAGAAATGGGCAGAACGACGCGCGCGTGAAGGTGTTTCGCCATCTTGTCATGTGAACACTTGGTTGTTGTGAAATGGCGATGGATGTAGTCTGAATACAGATTTCTGATATGGAAGGTGAATTCGTAACCATAAAATAGAGAAGCTTTCAGAACGGGTGCGATAGATGTGGGATCGAGCTCAGCACTGGAATTAACTTTCTTGAAATTGTGGTGGTGTAGATATTGGGGCGAACTTCGGAAAATCTGGTCGCCATGTATGATCAGAATGTTGTTGGGCAGAAATTCATCATGAAGGATAAGGGGTCCCACAAGTCTCTTAGAATCATAGAAGACGCGTTTGAGAAATTCGATCTTTCAAAGAATGAGATAAGGATCTTCCTTTTCCTTGCGAGATCGGGGTTTCCTCGCAAGGCGCGTGACATTTCAGATTCTCTTTCTATCCATAGAACTGAAACATACAGAATCTTAAGAACGCTGGAACGACGCGGGTTAATCTCATCGATGTTTGAGAAACCTATGAAGTTTCTGGCAGTCCCCTTCGATGAAGCAATGGACCACCTTATTGAAGCGAAGAGAACAAAGATCGACCTTCTGGAGAGAGAAAAGAAAGATCTTCTCAACCTATGGTCTTCCTTTCCGAAGTTTGACAGAGGATATATCCAGAAGAAAGGGTTCCAAGTATTGGAAGGCAAAGAACAAATCGCCTTGAAGTCAAAGGAAATGTTAAGAGCTGCAGAGAGAGAAATCGATGTACTTGCTCCTGAATCAGCTCTGATGCTATTCTACCATTGGGGAATAACAGACGAACTGGAGGAAACCTCCAGAACCCCTATAGAAGTTCGGCTCATGACAGACTATTCAAGCAAGAATCGTTTCTTCGTTGAAAAGATGCAACTGCCTCAAGTCAAATACGTACGTGCTCCAGATATCAGAGACCTCCCCGGCTTCATAACATATGATCAGACACAAGTACTCCTCTGCCTGAAGGAGAATGCTGTCGATAATGGACCAGAAAGACAGAAAAAACAGAGAATCCATGCTCTCTGGACAAATTATGGCCCTTTCGTCAAGATCCTCAGAACATTCTTCCTGCAACTGTGGAATACTGAGCCCGCTGGCCCCATGCCAATGCCAATCAAAGAACAGACCATCTGATGAAGTCGGTGTGCTGCTCCGAATCCGACTTTAACTTCGAATCTGAATTGGGTGTTCATAATGTATATATCATATCTGCAGACGTAATGCATCATACGGCAAAAATCGGAGAAAAATAAAAAATGAAAAACCTCTTGAAAAGCAAGAAGGGACTCAGCACAGTGGTGACCACACTAATAATCTTGGTAATTTCAGTATTGCTAGCAACAGTCGTCACCTACTACGCTATGAACATTGTCAGTACCAGAGTAATCCAGGAAGACGGCAGAATAACACAACTGCACATCTGGGTAAACACCACAACCGGCAGCACCCAACCCTCAGAGGCTGCTTTTCTCTTCAAGAACACTGGTGGAAGAGACGCACTGATAGACAAAATCACGGTGCGCTACCAAGACATCCCTTGGGGAGACGTGTATTACGTCATAGTCACTAGTACAGTCACAGATGATATGAACTATACCAACGGACCGCTAGTAGACGGCATTACCATCGATTCTTGGACCTTCGCGCAAGCTACACAGGACATAAGTCTAGAAACTGGGCAGTCATTGCTTGTCTACATCGACGATCCTGATACGATTGACGCCCTTGATATTGGTACGCCTGTTCCAATAGGTGTCCACTCAAGCAACGCAATCTACTACAAAGAAACAAACGTCCAAACAGTAAGCTAGGGTCACGGACCCTCCTTTTTCTTTTTTTTTACGTACATGGTAATGTGAATCACTCCACCACTGACTAGACTGCATGTACGCATAACAGGATGTTCTAGGGTGAGTTTGTTCATTCTTCACTTGGCCATAGGCGCACAACTCGGTATGTAGTGTTTGCATACACACAAATCATCTTATCTTCATCTAGCCGAAGTTCAGGCGTGATGCCGCCAGAAGTAAATGGTTGAGCGAGCTGATTCGGTTGGATGGAAGAGAGAATCGAAAACTCACGCAAACAATCTGGAAATCGAGAAAAGGAATCGCTATTCCAGTGACTTTCCTAGTGATGTTTGTTTCCCTCACGTTACTTGTCGCCACCACATACTATTTTGCAGTCAATAGGATAAACGCTGAGAGCATCACACTCAAGGTTTCCGTGGCAAAGCGGAGCATGTTTTCGCTTGAAGATTCCATAGCATCAATCGTATGGGCTCCAGGATCTTTTCAGATCTTCCATTTCAGCAATCGTGAGGGAACTCTCATGA
>CP070826.1:540796-543451 GCA_020344435.1 Candidatus Bathyarchaeota archaeon
TGAATGATGCTGGACGAAGGGCATCCATGAAAGTCGGCCAAACATTAGCCTTCATAGATATCGAGTTGGGCAAGCTCCTTGCAGAAAAGCCTTCTTTGGTCACAGATCCGACACTCAGAGAGTACAAGCATTATCTCGAAAGGATACTGAGAAGAGTGCCACACATGCTCTCAGAGAACGAGGAACAACTGATAATCATGAAAGATAAGAGCGGGATCGGTGCCTGGCAGATGCTTCAGGGTGACTGGCTCTCCACCAGAACCTTTGACATAGAAATTGAAGGTAAGAAGAAGAGGCTTCCCTACGGTGAGATAATAGGATTTTATCAGAGTCCAGACCGTGATCTGCGGAAACGAGCGAATCAGATAGTCTATGAGAAACTGGGAAAGGATGAGCTCGTCTGGGCAAGTGCTCTCCGAGCGGTATGCGAAGACCACCTGCAGATCTGCAAACTGCGAAAATACCCCGTGGCGATGACCCAAAGCGTGATTGCCAACGACGTTGACCAACAGGCCATCGACAGCCTGATGAGCACTATTGAGAAGAACGTGGGACTGTACCAGAGATATCTCAGGCTAAAGGCTAAGCTGATGGGCCTAGATAAGTTGGCCAACTACGACGTGGTTGCTCCTCTACCGAACGCTCCCGAGATGGATTATGCTTGGGAGAAGGCTCGAGGGGAAGTTGTCGAAGCTTACGGAGAATTCGATGGGGAGCTGGGTGGCTGGGTCGATGAGATGTTTGAGAGGCGCCATATTGATGGCGAAGTCCGAAAAGGAAAACGTTCAGGCGCGTTCTGCAGTTCTTGGCTAGCTGGAAAGAGCGCTTACATCCTGCAAAGCTTCAATCGGAGATTGGGTGACGTGTACACTCTGGTTCATGAATTGGGCCACGCCGTCCATGCATATCTCGGCTCAAGGACACAGAAGCCCAGCAACTATGAAATAGGCAGCTGCATCGCAGAAACCGGAAGCACATTCGGCGAGTTACTCCTAACTGAACGGTTGCTCTCCAAAGCCAAGACAAAAGAGGAGAAGCAGGCAATCCTCGCCAATGTACTGGACGAGTTTGGCATGGCAGCCTTCCAAGTTTCCGCACGCGTCTTCTTTGAACAGAGTATGTACGACCTCATAGAGCGGGGCGAGTTCTTGGATGGCGAGACAGTTGCTAAACTGTGGGTTGCAGCGAGAGACAAGATCTATGGAGATTCGGTTGATTGGCTAGAAGTTATGAAATGGGAATGGACGATGAAGCCACATTACTACATGGCAAATTATCGTTTCTACAACTACCCCTACGTCTTCGCTCAGCTGTTTGTGTTCGCCTTGTACCGACTCTACAAGGAGGAAGGAAGAAGCTTCGTCTCCAAACTGAAGAAGCTCTTGGCCGCGGGCTCCAGCAAATCTCCCCGGGAGCTTGCTGCTGAAGTAGGCTTTGACATCACAGATGAGGGATTCTGGGAGAAAGGCATCAAGCAAGCTGAAGAATTCATTGATAGACTCGAGCAGACACTGTGACTGAGCGATAACACACTCCAGAACGCTGCATAGGTGCACCCTCGCGGAAACCGAATCTTACTCATGCTGTAGCGTAGCTCAAAGGTTAAATTTGCGTCTTCATGAAGGATATGCGATTTCGAGGTGGAAGTTTGAAGAAATATCTTCTTCAAGAAAATAGTTGGGTTGAGGCAAAGAAGTATTTCGCTGAAAATGACGTAGTTCTTTTGCCCGTTGGCTCCACTGAACAGCATGGTCCTCAGAATCCGCTGGGAACTGATCACTTGATCGCCAGAGCTCTTGCTGAAGAGACCGCGAAGCAGACTGGAACCCTATGTCTTCCCGTCGTTCCTTTTGGCGTGAGCTCTCATCACAAGCAGTTTTGGGGAACAATCTCCGTCAAGCCAGAAGTCCTCAGAGAATACGTACGACACATCTGTCTTTCTCTGAAGTACTATGGCGTCAAGAAAGTGGTTATTGTGAATGGGCACGGAGGGAATGCAAGCGCTCTCCTAGAGGTGGCTAGGGAATTCAGGGAGCGAGGGATGTTCGTGTCCATATTTCAGTGGTGGCCCGCATCCAGAGAGTTCCTGCCGAACATATTCAGCTCTGAAGAGCGAGGACACGCAGCAGCGGAGGAAACTTCTGTGAATCTGGCTATACATCCGCATCTGGTAGATATGGAGAAAGCTTTGGATGAGAAGCCACGGAAACCCCCAGCTGAGACAGCAGGCATTATAGGCTGGATCTTCGACACCATAGACTACACAAGCTCAGGCGTCTTCGGAAAAGCCTCCACCGCATCAATAGAGCGGGGAAAGAAGGTCTTTGAAACAGCAATCAAAGAGCTAGTCAAGCATGTGAAGACTGTTAAGGAACTTGAGATAGAGGATTTGCTGTCAAAGCATCCAGTATGAGAGCGTTTACAGCCTGTTGACCGAGAGATGGACATTCGGGCTGTTTTGAAAAACGTTAATTTGGACGTTTGCTAGTTGTTGCTGATGGCGGGGGTGTCCGAGTTGGGTCAAAGGAGACAGGCTTAGGACCTGTTGGCGAAGGCCTGCGTGGGTTCAAGTCCCACCCTCCGCACCAATTAAAACCCCTCAGCAGATTCAGGGGGAGATCCTTAATGTTCTGTTAGACCTGAAGGGCCAGGGGT
>CP070826.1:543551-546192 GCA_020344435.1 Candidatus Bathyarchaeota archaeon
GTAGCGTGGTTCAGCCTGCACGCCCAGCATGGGTTTGCCTTGGGATGGTAGGTCTTCCTGACGTACTCTTCGCTGAAACCCTCGATTTCCTCCTCGGATATATCCCAAATGTTGGTGAGGTAGTTCTTGATCGGCAGCGTTCCCCTGCCCACCATGTGGCTTCCATAGACCCCGCCGACTGTCCCTGAGAATGTTTTGACGTTCTGATAGAGCTCCTCCACGATCTTCGCAAGCCTTTCCTCATCTTTGACCTTGACTTTTTCCTTTCCTCTTGAGACTGCTATTGCCTTCAGCCTCTTCGACCCCATCACCGCGCCTGGTCCGTTGTGGGAGGCTGAGTGTCCCTTCTCTGCAAACACGCCGGCGAACTTGACCTGATGTTCACCTGCAGGTCCAATGGAGATCACGCTCACTTGCCTCGCCTTCTTTCCGAGATCTTCAGTCAACAAGTCAACGGTCTCGTAGGTATCCCTTCCCAGAAGATAGCTGGCTTCTCTCAACTCAACCCCGTGATCGTTGACATTGAGGTAGAGCCATCTCGAGGCAGCGCCCTGCACGATCACCCCGTCATACCCACAGAATTTAATGTATGCTCCGAATAAGCCGTTGGCCTGAACAGAGGTCGCTCCATTCGTGAGCGCACCCTTCGTAACCAGGGAGAAGCTGCCGGAACCCCCAACTCTAGTTCCCCCCAGTGGACCCGAAGCATAAATCAGCCTGTTCTCAGGATCAGACCAATCCGCCTCGGAATTCACCTCCTCATACAGGATCTTAGCACCAATACCCGCTCCCCCAACATACTGCCTCAGAAGCTCCTCATCGAAGGTGACTTCTGAGGTCTTCTCATTGGTTAGATCTACCCTGAGAAACTTGCCTGCGTATCCACCACAATCTGGCATATCAGCTCACAACAATTAAATAACATTCCATTTAAGAACTGATCGATCAAACCACAAGACCCACCGCCGGAGGAAGAAGGCAATTCCAGAGACCTCTTCGGCTGAAGAAACGTTTCGGATAACGCTTTCCTGGAACAAGAAAGATCCAAACGAAACAGCTTCAGCCAAGAAGAAATTCGAAGAGTACACTCGTAAAGGCTGGGTGGCGTTTGCTGTCTCACCAAACAGGAGGAAGCAGGTATTCACCTTCAACCCCGAGTTTGAAAAGATCCAGTTGTTCCGCCTTGCGGAAGGCGGCTAAGATACGCGTGCATTCAGCGCTCAGGCAGACAAGCTTTTAAACCTAGTCTTGGAAGATGCTATCTCGGTGAAAAGAGTCCATGTTTGATGTAGAGAAGCTCGCCATTCTCACAGCTGAATACTGTCTACCCGTTACTGAAGGCAAGAAGATAGGTATTATAGCGCATGCTGTTGCGACACCCCTCATCCAGCAGCTCTTCAAGCAGATAATTCTTAGAGGTGGACATCCGATACCTCGAATCACTGCAGATGGCCTTGGGGAACTGCTCTTCAGCTATGGAAACGAGAAGCAGATTACATTTGTTTCGCCCTTCGAGAAGTTCTTCGTGGAGAAGATTGACGGGATAATCAACATCCATGCGCAAACCAATCTGAAACGATTCTCAGGCGTAGCCCCAGAGAAGATCAGACAACGAACCTCCTCACAGAAAGAGGTAATGGAGCTTTTCATGAAACATGTTAAGCCTGGCAGTCTAGCCATAATCCCATATCCAACAGAAGCATTCGCTCAAGAAGCTGAGATGTCCCTTTTTGATTACCAAGATTTCGTAACAAAAGCCTGCTTTCTAGATAGGAAGAACCCGGTCAAAGAATGGAGAAAACTATCTGCAAAACAGGAGCAAATCGTGCAAAGACTGAATAAGGCCAAGAGAATGCGCTTCGTAGGGGATGATACAGACCTCCGACTAGACGTTGAAGGCCGAACATGGATGAACAGCGACGGCCACGTCAACATGCCAAGCGGCGAAGTCTTCACAGGACCAATCGAAGACTCTGCCCAGGGACAAATCAGATTCACATATCCCGGCATCTACATGGGACGAGAAATAGAAGACATAACCCTAACCTTCAAAGATGGCGAAGTCAAGCAAGCAAAGGCAGCGAAAGGCGAGAAACTCCTAAAGGAACTTCTGAAGGTTGATGCAGGAGCAAAAAGAATAGGCGAAATCGCCCTAGGAACAAACAAGGGAATCACCCGATTCACAAAGAACATGCTCTTCGACGAAAAAATGGGACACTGCATACACTTAGCCCTCGGCAGATCAATCGCACTCACCGGCGGGAAAAACCAATCCACCATCCATTGGGACATCCTGAAAGACATGAAAAACGGCAAAGTCTATGCCGACGACGAACTAATCTACAAAGACGGCGAGTTCACAATCTAAACTGACACTCGTATTGCGCAAGGGCAGTCCTGCTGGGGCTCGCAAACCTATTTAAAGCAATCAAGTCAACTTCGGTTAGCCAATGAACAGCTTAACCCGATACAAGAAACTGCTATCAGAGCTTGGCCTATTCTATTCAGCAGCCATCTGGGGATCAACCTTCTTCATCGTAAAGGATGCACTGAAGGATGTTGACCCCGTAGTCCTGGTGGGATATCGTTTTTTGCTCGCAGCCATTCCCCTTGGCATATTCGGTTTGATAGCGAGGAAGTC
>CP070826.1:546292-548913 GCA_020344435.1 Candidatus Bathyarchaeota archaeon
CGAGGAACTCACGATCCAATTGAAGATGTGGAGTTTCTGGAGAAGGAGATAACTATGTGGCTCCACCAGATTTTGAAGAGGGACTGGCCAAAAATCGCCAGAACAACCGAGGCGGGAAAGGGTGATCTGCCAAGTCTTCTCGAAGATCGGTTAAGCGGCTTGGCAATAGGAAAAAAGCATATACTTAAGGCTCTAAAAGAGACGGAACTTAACGCGGACAAACCAACCGCATGGAGTGAAGACGAGATCATTGGGTTCATAGATATATTGCGATCGATCTCTAAGCCCATGCTGATTGCGGCAAACAAGATAGATATCCAAACGGCAGAAGAAAATGTCGAGCGATTGAAAGAGCTGAACTACACAGTGATTCCATGCTGCGCGGAAGCAGAACTCGCGCTGAGAAGGGCGGCTGAGAAGAAGCTGATCGATTACAAGCCTGGAGACTCCGACTTCACAGTCATAGAGCCCAAGATATTAACAATAGATCAAAACAAGGCATTGCAGGCAATCAGAGAGAACATATTACGGAAGTATGGGTCGACTGGCGTCCAAGAAGCCATAAACATAGCTTTCTTTCAGCTGCTGAATATGATAGTCGTCTATCCAGTCGAGGACCTCGAACACCTAGCTGACCACAAAGGTAAGGTGCTCCCCGATGCCTACATAGTGCCTTGTCGAACAACGGCGCGTCAGCTGGCATACATAATCCACACAGAACTAGGAGAGAGTTTCATTCACGCTGTTGAAGCCCGCGAAAGACAGAGGATTGGAGAAAATCATGTGCTAAAAGACAGAGATGTAATATCGATAGTAAGCGCAAAGAAGAGAGGGTAGATAATTTTCTGTGTATGCGCACGCTCTGTTCGAGCTTCATGTACGCATTTGAACAATAGCGCGCAAATCATGCCTTTCATAAGTGAACGTTTGATTTGTTTGATGTTCAACTTCAACTCCAATCTCTACTAGGAATCAGGGTTAGGCCCCTCTACGAGCTAAAGGGACCTCTCCGTGCTTTCACCATTATTTCCAAGTGGTAGTTGCATGGTCGTCGGAGCTATTCCTATGTGGGATTCCGCGCGATTTTTCTCATCAAACATTTGATTTACCATCGAACACTTTGATTCATTCATCAAACTGTTTGATTCTGCCATCAAACATGATTCGAACAACTTTAAACCAACATCAAACTGTCTGAAAGATGTTCGATTTATCGATCAAATACGGGGGATATATGTGTAAGCCAACATTGAATGGTTCTGATATGTGCACCTATTGGCCGAAACGCCTCTTTCTCATCTGAAAAGTCCTTATTGCTCTCAACAGATCGATCCTGCGAAACGCTGGCCAGTATACATCTAGAAAACACAGCTCACTGTAGGCAGACTGCCATAATAAGAAGCCACTCATTCTCTCCTCACCAGAAGTTCGAATGATAAGATCAGAATCCTGTTGAGGCATGTGAGCAGTATAAAGATGTTTCTCAAAAAGCGCCTCGTCAATTTCATTTGTGGCCAAATCCCCTGTTCTAACCCTCTCAGCGATTTCCTTGGCTGCGTCAACAATCTCGGCTCTCCCGCCATATGCCAAGGCCAGATTCAAGAAATGCATGTCATAATCTTTTGTGGCCTTCTCAACCCGCTCAGTAATTTCCTGTAGGTTCTCAGGTAGAAGATTTGGTCTCCCAATGACTTTGACCCTTACTTTGTTTTTGTGAATACGCTCATCCTTCAGGAGCTCACCCAGCTTCTCCTCAACAATTCGCATGATCTCATCGACTTCCTTGCGAGAGCGCTGGAAATTCTCTGTGGAGAAGGCGTAAAGCGTGATTGATTTTACACCAAGATCCAAGCACCAATCAAGTAGATCCTCGGTCTTCCTAGCGCCGTGGTGGTGACCAGCCCAAGGGTTCAACGAGAGTCCAGTAGCCCACCTACGATTTCCATCTAAGATAAGAGCGATGTGCTCAGGTTTCCTTCCATTCTTGATCTGATACCAGAGCCATTTCTCATACAGCTTGTAAATGCCAAGTAGAGACAGTAGAGATTTAAGCATTAGAGTGACCTCTAATTTCTGGGCTACTATTCCTCTTCCAAAAGCGCTCGTCTGATAGACGCGAAGTGGAGTGAGTGCCCCGTTTGGGGTAGAAGATTAGGTATGCGTTTCCAAGAAGAAAAATCGCCATGTACATCAAGTGGAATAATGATCTCTCACTCTTAAGATTTATGACAGAACTGGATACGTACATTATGGGCGCCCAGAAAGAAGACTATGCTTCATTCGACTGCTGCAAACTTGTATCCTCCAAAGCACAAGCACACGGACAATCGCGATTCTCCGGCAGTTTCTTGATTGTCGTCCTCAAGATTTGCTGAATGGTTGGTTGTCTCTCGTCCGCCACACCAGCAATCTCACTGGCAGTCAATCGTTTCTGCATGCCGGCCGCCATGTTCGAAACAAAACATAATGTCGCATAACACATCTCAAGCTCACGAGCGAGCACAGCCTCAGGTGCGCCTGTCATACCCACAACATCACAGCCCAGCCGCTTAAACATTTCAATCTCAGCTGGAGTCTCGTAGCGGGGACCCTCCGTGCAAACAAGAACAGCTCGATCCCAA
>CP070826.1:549013-551608 GCA_020344435.1 Candidatus Bathyarchaeota archaeon
CCTTGCCTGTGAGAACCACCATGTCTCCAGCCTTGATCCGTAGAAACTTGCCGAATGTGTCCCTATGCTGTAAAACGAGAGGTCTGGTGGGGGCCATGACCAGAATCTTCATGTCCCAGTGGTTAAGGAGGAAGTGAGCGGCAACCAGGGCGGAGATCACCGTCTTGCCTAGGGCCGTGGGCAGGATCACCATCGTGTTCTTCTGACAAATCTTCTCTGCTATAGTCTGCTGATACAGTCTAGCCTCCACGGTTTCAGGCCAGATTAGAGGATGCTCAACATAGACCTTATCCAAGAAACGACTTCCTATGATTCGTTGGCGAATCTGGTCTAGTCTTCTACATCCTCGATGCCTTTCTCTGTGATCCTGAACCGTGTGCTATTCTCTGGCAGGTATGGAGAATCGATAACCTTGGCTAATCTTGTTCCTTTGCCTCCTTTGCGGAGATAAACTCGGTGTGTGCACGCGTGGGCCATGACGTGTCCACCCGCCGGTCTGTTTGGGTCTCCAAAGAATTGCGCGGGGTTTGCCTGAACCTGATTTGTGACTACCACGGAAAGGTTGAAGGCTTCTGTGAGTCGCAACAGCCTGTGGAGTAGACCATTCAGTTTCTGCTGGCGTTCAGAGAGATGCTCTCTGCCTATGTATTCGCCTCGGAAGTGACCAATCATCGAGTCGACGATGACAAGTTTTATGTTGTTCTCAGGACAAAACTCGGAGAGGCGGTCTATCAATAGGCATTGATGGCTGCTATTATAGGCGCGCGCAAGAAAGATGTTTTCCAAGGTCTCGTGTGAATCAAGCCCCATAGCGTTGGCTATTTCATATACTCGTTCGGGCATGAAAGTTCCCTCCGTGTCGACGTAGACCACTTTCCCGTCTAGCCCCCCCTTCTCTGAGGGGAGTTGAGCAAAAACACAGAGCATCAAACAGATTTGCGTCTTGCCCACACCATATTCGCCTATGAACTCAGTCATGGCCTGAGTTTCGATCCCTCCTCCTAGAAGCGTGTCTATGTTCTTGGAGCCTGTGGAGCATCTGAGCATATTCTGCCTCTTCTTCCACAGTTCCTCAGCCGTGATGAAGTCGACGTGAACCAATTTTCGGGCTGCAGCAGCGATTTTTAGACACGTGTTGAATCCTATCCCAGTCTTCTCCGCTATCTCTCTGGGTGGAGTCACGACTATCGCTTCAACCGTTGTTATTCCGCCAGATTTGAGTTTGCTGGCTATGGCGGATCCAACGCCTTCAAGGGCTGCTAAATCATCATTCTTAGTCTCAGTTTCACCTTCCACAAATTACACATCCGTGATTCGTCGCTCTTGCTAATGCATCCTTCGCGGGTTGGTCTTAAAACCCGTGGTTCCGACGCATAGTCAGGAAGAGGGGGGAGATCAGTGAAGGTATTCTCGGCAGGTCGAGTTGCACGTGGTCATTCCACTTACTAATTCCCTTTCGTCTCTTTTAGCAGGAGCAACGGTAGGGCTGACAGTGCCATGGCAAATGTGGAAGTATAGAATGGGGCCATCACCCAAGTGTCCCAGAGGATGCCGCTGAGAGCGTTCCCTGTCAAGAGCCCTATCCAGAAGGTTGCTGCCGAAATCCCGTTCATTAGACCCCACTTGGAAGATGGTGTGGAATCCATCATCAGGGTTTGGAATGAAGACCAGTGAAGGTTCAGCACAACGCGCGAAAGAAACATGAAAGCGATCAATTCCAGTGTGTTTCGAGAATGCGCAAACAAGAAGAAGAACGGAGTTGAAGCAACGAACGTTACAAACATGACTTTTCTTCTATCGAAACGGTCACTGAGCTTGGCCCCGGGAATCTGCACGATTATGGAGGCGACTCCAAAACCGATTGCATACAGTGTACCTATGAACGTGAAGTCGACTTGGAAGTTCGCCACGACAAAGATTGGAATCACTGGGTTTGTCACGCCCAGCGCAACTCCTTGAATTATATTAATCATCGAGAATGAAATAATCGTTGGCAGGTACTCACCGCGCCTATTCGTTCTTTCATTCTTATGGCTTGCATCCTGTTCCTCCAACTCTCTCCGCGTCTCTTGAATGAGAAGGGTAGCGGGAAAGATGGCAAGCAGAAATATGAAGGAGATGAAGAAGGGAAAGCGTATGCCAAAGTAATCTGCAAGGATTCCACCGGCGAAAGGAGCAATCGTTGAACCCACGAGCCAAGAAATGTTAGTCCAGCCGTAGGCTGATGCCATGGTCTTGGTTGATGATACATCGGCCACGATTGTCCATCTGATTGGCAGGTACAAGCCTGTAGCAAAACCAGACAGCAGAATCCATGGGATTAAGTCCATCCAATCACTTGCGAATGCATACATTATTGGGGGTAACACAGCTAGAAGCGTACCTAACACATGTATTCGTTTTCTACCGTACTTGTCAGAGAGAAAGCCGCTGAAGATTTGCATTACCGCCGCGACAGCGTTGGAGGCAGAGAACAAGAGCCCGAGTTCTATCATTGATGCGCTGAGAGAACTCTTTATGTAGATTGGCCATATTGGAGTGATCAGGTCAATGGCTAGGGAGCTCACTAAGAAGACGGTGGCAAGCACCAGTATG
>CP070826.1:551708-554303 GCA_020344435.1 Candidatus Bathyarchaeota archaeon
AACTATCTTCCTGTTTTCCATTGCCTGATTGCCTTCGATGAAGACAGCTTTCTTTTCTAGAAGGAGCTTGCCATGTCTTCCGGTTATGATCCCTCTTTCACGCCATTCTTTTAAGCTTTTTAACATGAATCCTCTCTGGGGAAAGAAGATTAGAACCCCATTGGGAATCCTTGAAGCCAGCTTGAGGACTTCTTCTCCGTAGCGTTGAATCATCTTTTCGCTCCTTTCGGTGAATCTTGTGGTCACTGAGCCGTCTAGGATTGTGCGAACGTTCTCAGGATCTGCGATTGCGGTGTAGGTTCTGGTCTCTGCGTCGGGTAGTCCCATGATCTCTGCGAACAGTTCTATTGGCGAAAGTGTGCCTGACATGATCAGCGCTCCATAAGCCTCCTCGATAATCGGCTTTGTTGCTAGGCTCGGATCCAGACATTTGTACTCGATGAGATTGAGGCTGGAGAATGTTCTTCTGTAAACGGCCACGTAGCTGTCGCTGGGGCTTGAGGCAACCAGTGAGAGAAACCTGAGCACACCGTTCAAGAAGGAGGCGGGGTTATCTCCGCGTTCGATCTTGTAGGTTCTAATCTCCTCTACAACATCAGAGAAGGACTCAACCAGCAGTGAGATGTCCTTCACCTTCAAAGCCCGCTCTAGATCTTTGCGGAATTCTGCGCCGGATTTTGCTTTGGCCCTTTCAGAGACGTTTTCCTCCAGGTATTCGGCGAGGTCGTTGATGAAGTCGGATGGTGCCTTAACGAGTTCTGTTTCCTCCTTGCTCCTAGCTAGGCTTCTTTCGGAGAGTGTGTCACTGAGGACTTCTAGACTGATCTTGTCGGCGTTGTGTGCCTCGTCGAATATGAGAATCTTGTTTCCCAATTGGATGTTCATCCTTTCCCTTATGAACGCATTGAAGACGTACTGGTATGGACCAACGACCACTGTACATTTCTCAGCTGCTTTTCGGGCTAGGAAATAGGGACAAAGCCTGTGCATTCTGCCGTGCCTGCGCAGCTTATTCATCGACAGCACTGGAGGAATCGAAGTGGGCACTGTCTTAATCTTCCATTTGTGTGGACACTTACCCGCGTCTCTCATCAGTCTGCAGGCCTCATAAGCTTCGACTGGCGGCAGTCTTCTACACTTGTCGTTTAGGCAGAGGTGTTTTCTGCTGGCAAGGTTCACGGCTGAGAAGCGTGTGTCTGCGTGGCGGTTTATTCTCTCGATTTCGAGGAGGACTTGGCGCACCTGCTCGTGGGTTCTTGTTGCGTATATGATCTTATGATTTATTGAAAGTATTGTTGCGAGGGAGCAGACTGTCTTTCCAAAACCGTTGCAGGCCTCAGCCACTAGCACGCCCCGATTACCCACAACACTTTCTATGTCTCTCATGAACTCTAGCTGCGGGGGATAGGGATTGTATGGGAACAGCCTTGGGGCATCTGCATTCCGCTCTCCCCGCCTCTCTGCAATGTTGGCTCTGTGTACCTTGTTGTCTAGAGTGAGAAGCTTGCCGCATTCTTGACAGAAGTGACTCTCTTTATACTCCTCCATCGTATGAGATCTTTCGCATTTGGGGCAGATGAAGAAACTTGGCAAAGCTTCCACTACGTTTTGGTACAATAGACTACGATGAGAATATTAAAGTCATTTGAACTACTTTGAATTCATACACGCAATTCATATCACTTTTGTTGATGGCAGCAGAAATCTATTGCATAGAGGACATCCTAGATTGAGAGACCCACAGCCTGATGAAGAAGCCGTGGCGAGCGAGCTAAAGGGCAACACCTTACGCGTGTATTGGCATCTCCTGCGCAACACGCAAAAGACCGCTGGACCAAGAGAAGTCCAAAGAGAACTGAGTTTCTCAAGTCCAGCCTTGGCCGACTACCATCTGAACAAGCTCGTGACACTGGGACTCGTGGAAAAGCAGCGTGGCGAATACCACCTAGTCAGAGAGGTCGATGTCGGGATCCTGAAGCAGTTCATAAGACTGGGCACTCTCATCCTCCCACGCTACACTCTATACGCAACCCTCTTCACAACACTCCTCATCTTCTACATAACCCAGCTAAAAACCCTCAACTTCTACAGCTTCTACGCCCTAATATTGGGAATCCTAGCCACCACTATCCTTTGGTACGAAACGATAAGGGCGTGGCAACAAAAGCCCTAATCTAACCACAAGCGAAGTGAGAAAACAGGACGGTGGCCTCGTTAGGACAGAATTGTAGCTTTCAGCACTGGTCTGAACTTTCCAGTCTTGCTGATGGCAAACCAGTCGGTCACCACAACATCTATGAGTAACCATCTTTCCTCGCCCTCCTCGATCTCAAAATGGATAATCACCTTGAGATCTTCACTCGGAACCTCCAAATCTGTCGTGTTGCCGTCAGCAAATGTGGCGTTGGCAGTTCGTATGTGCATCCGGATCATAGTATAGTTCCCCACAGGAACTTCGGTCGCGGAGAAGTTCGCAGCTTCATTCTGAAGGGCCAAGAGATCGACATAAACCTCTGGAAGACCGCCGACAAAGTCTAGATTGACCCATGTCTCGTTATCAAATCCTTGTCTGTGAGCCGAGAGGCTGTCAATAGT
>CP070826.1:554403-556976 GCA_020344435.1 Candidatus Bathyarchaeota archaeon
TTCTAGAGGGACTCAACCCGGGGGAGAGACCACATTTGACCGAAAATGATACTTGACGGTTTCAATTCTGGTCTGGTCTCTTTAGTCAAATGTGTATTAATATGAGTAGATCTGGCGATTACCCTTGCGCTAGTGCTTTTTTCAGCGCTGCCGTTACGTTCTTCTTTCCCATGGCAATGATGTAGGAGCCAAGTCTCGGACCTTGTGGAGCCCCCAATAAGATCGTATATACAATCTGAAAGAATCGGCTTGGCTTGATTTCATGCTTTCGTGCAATATTGAAAATGGCGCCTTGTATCTGATCTTCTCCTTTTTCAACTTGTAGAGTCTGTATGAACTCTCTGAGAGCTGTTGTTTCTTTCGCAGTTGTTTCTGTGGTGGTTTCTTTGATTTCTATGTAGTCCTGCGCCCAGTTTAGGGCATACACTATCCTTCGTTCCAAGTCTTCAGAATCTCTCTCTGTCTTGTAGCCATACTCCTTCAGTTTCGCTGTGATGAATTCAGTCTCAGAGTCCTTTGGAGCAACCTTCGCCAGGTAGGTAAGCAGGTTATATGGGATGTGTAAGCTTGGTCTTGCGGGGGGTTTCAACATCCAAGAGTATTTGTAGATGCCATTGAGCTTGGCACGTTCTTTCTCGTCGGTGATTTCTTTCTTTCCGAAGTGTATGTCTTCGAGTTCATCGAGTTCATTCATGTATTTTGGTATATCAGTAACCGACAGGCTTCGGGCGCCGACAAACCGTTTCAACATAAGAAGCAGTAGGGATTGAGGTGACCCGTAACGGAACCAGAGCTGGGGACTGAATATGCGTCCAGCAGACTTGGAATATCGTTTGCCGCTTATGTCCAGGAACATTTCATATTTTGCGTGCATTGGTGGGGTATAGTCCAAGATCTCTTGGCAGATTCGGTCGTTTACTCTGACGGAGTCTGCGATGTCTTTGCCGTAGGCTTCGAATCGTATGTCCAGAACTTTCCATCTGGCTGCGAACTCTGCCTTCCAGCTGAGTTTTCCCTCCCCTTTAGTGTAGTCTGCTTCGTCTTTGTGTCCGCAGCCTTCCATCCATTGGCCTTTAATCTCCATGCCTTTGCAGGAGTAGAGGATCTTGTCTTCTTTGGGGAGAAAGTTGTGTGCTTGAGTGGTGTAGATGCGTCCGCAGTTGGAACAAACCGGGAAGTATGGGAGGGCTTCGGTGAATTTCTCCTGCCCTACTTCTTCCTTGATGATTTCTCCAATTCTTTCTGCGTTTAGGAGTATTGTTTCGATTTCCTTGTTGAACAGTCCAGTCTTATAGGCTTCGTACCCAGACATGAACCTGTAATCTATTCCGCACTTGTCCAATGCCTCCAAAAGAAGGGAACTCATGTGTTTTCCGTAGCTCTTATGACATTTGTAGGGGTCTGGAATGGATGATACTGGAAAGCCTAGATACTTCTTCAAGGATTGGGGCATTCCGGCTGGAACCTTTCTCAATCCATCCTTGTCATCTGAGAAGGCGATCAGTTCTGAGTTATGCTTTTGTGCCTTCAACGCCAATGTAACTGCAAATGATCTTGCAGCGTCGCCAAAGCTGCCCACGTGAGGGAAGCCTGAGGCGGTAATTCCCATTTCAGTTCTGATTAAGTTGAGGCTCCTGCCTAGGCTGCGCTCCCTTTCCAGTATTTCAACAGCCATTTTGTCAAACCAAGTTCCATGACCTATAATCTCTTTAGGCATTGCCAGAGTTTTCCTTCTTGCAGGTTCCACTTCATTAATCAATCTGTTCAATTAAAAGAGTTTCACTTCTACGCGAGAAATGTTTGGCGAAGAATCCTGTTGAAAACAAGTCCTGCAATAGTTGAGGGCATCCCCTCTATCCTCCTCAAAGGACTACATGTATGAGGTGCGGTTCAGAGATGTCAGTCACTGTGAAGTTCTGTGTAAACTGCGGCTCAACAATTAAGAACTAACTGTGCATAGGCGAGGAGTTTCCGGAAAATGAGAGAATAAGGGGATTATGGGAGTTTTTTCCCACACTCGCCGCAGAATTTTGTTCCTGCAGGATTCTTTGTGCCACACTTCGGGCAATCGATTCCCTCAGGCTTCATTTTGGTCCCACAGCTACCGCAGAACTTCATCGTCGCCTCAACCTCGGCCCCACATTCTGGACACTTCACTTTGGGCACTGGTGCAAGGCTCTTGCCACAGTTCCCGCAGAACTTTGTTCCAAGGGGGTTTGCGCCTCCACAGCTCTGACACACTACTAGCCGCTCAGGGGTTGTGGGACGTCTCATCTGTTCAGCCATCGTTGTCCCCATTGCCAAGCCCATACCTGCTCCGACTCCTGCTCCTGCTGCTCCACCCCCTCCTTCTGGGAGCTCTGCTGCTGTCTCCTTCATGTACTGCATCGTCAGCGCCTCTCGTCCGACTCCTGTGGCAAATCTCCTCGCCTCTTCGGGTATTTTGACCCCTTCGAAGACGCAGTCAATTATTTTGAGACCTATCCTAGCTGCTTCATCGCTGATTATGAGGGAGACCTTATCTGTTGTTTCATCAACATTCTTCACTACCTCGAAGATGTCGTGGTTTGCGA
>CP070826.1:557076-559646 GCA_020344435.1 Candidatus Bathyarchaeota archaeon
ATGCAGTGCTGAGCGGAGTGATTCTTTTTGAAATATGTGGATTTTGTGAATTTAGCGTATAAGCCTACGGAGGCAGAGGTCATTTGCACGTTCTTCGTCGAGCCAAAAGCCATCAGTATCGAGGAAGCTGCAGGAGGAGTTGCTGCTGAGAGCTCAATAGGAACATGGACTGAGCTGACTACCGCAAAGCCCTATGTCGAGAGACTTGCCGCCACCGTCTTCCATATAGAACGAAGCATCGTGAAGATAGCTTATCCCCTCGAACTTTTTGAGGTAGGAAACATGCCCAATATACTTAGCAGCATTTCTGGGAATGTCTTCGGATTGGAAGCCCTCAACAACCTACGACTCGACGATGTTCACTTTCCTCCAGAGCTCATCAGAAGCTTCAAAGGCCCGAAATATGGTATTGAGGGGGTTCGGAAGCTTCTTGGAGTTCATAATCGGCCATTGGTCGGGACGATTATTAAGCCCAAGCTCGGCTTGAACCCGCCAGATCATGCACAAGTTGCCTATGAGGCTTGGATTGGCGGATGTGACGTTGTGAAGGACGATGAGAATCTGAGTAGTCAAGAGTTTAGTCCCTTTGAGGATCGCCTGACAAAGACTCTGGAGGCCAGAGATAAGGCTGAGGAGGAGACGGGTGAACGAAAAGTCTACATGGTTAACATTACGGGCGTGACGCAGGAGATGGTGAGGCGAGCCGAATTCGTTCTCGCCCAGGGTGGGGAGTACGTTATGGTTGACATTTTGACTTGTGGTTTCTCAGCTTTGCAAGAATTGCGTGAACAAGATTTTGATCTTGTGATTCACGGGCACAGAGCTGGACATGCTGCTTTCACGAAGAATCCTAAGCATGGCGTTTCCATGCGAGTGATTGCGAAAATAGCCAGGATGGTAGGTGTAGATCAGCTTCATGTGGGCGCCGTTGTCGGTAAAATGTCCGAGACCCGCGTGGAGGTTGAGGAGAATCGTGATGCGGTAATGGCGAGAATGGATGGTTTGAAGCGGGTTTTACCCGTAGCTTCAGGAGGTCTGCATCCGGGATTGGTTCCTGCGCTTGTTGATTTCTTTGATAGGGATTTCATTATTCAGGCTGGAGGTGGGATTCACGGTCACAGAGACGGAACTTTGGCTGGTGCAAAAGCTATGCGGCAAGCAGTAGATGCTACTTTGAAGGAGATACCGTTGAGTGAATATGCTGAAGGTCATGGGGAACTAAGAATTGCGCTTCAACTCTGGGAAGGCCACATGTAGCGTTCCTATTATTCAAGGACCCAAGGATATCTCCTGTTTATGACTTCGATTATTGAGTGAGGAGATATTATGCCCTCTTCGCAGATTATGCCGTGGATGAAATCTCTTCTGGTCACATCAAACGCTGGATTTCTTATGATTAAGTCTCTAGGGGGCCCTTTCCAGATTTCATCTGTACTCCTTTCCTCTATCTTCTCAAAGCTACCGTACATGGTTGTTGGGTCGAATTTCAGAAGCTCGGTAACTACGTAGAAGGGTGCTCTAGCTTCATGAGCTGCCAAGGCGATCATGCTTGTGCCAATCTTGTTTATCACGTTTCCCTCCGATGTTATTGCGTCTGCTCCAACAAGTACGAGATCAGCCTTATTCACAAAGAAGCGGGTAGCTGAATCCACAATCAAAGTTGTCTTCACATCCAATGCTAGCATCTCCTTCACCGTCATCCTGCCTTGGAAGACAGGTCTAGATTCGGTGCAGATGACCTCAAAGGATCGTCCTTCCAGTTTAGCTCTCCTCAACAGGTGAGTGACGGTAGATGAGTGGCAGTGAGTAAAAACCACAGAATCGTTCTTGATTCTTCTAGCCCCAATCTCCGCGATTTTCTCTTTCGAGCCTTCGAGAGTTTCATGGAATTGTTGTGATGCCGAGAAGACTATTTCAGCCAACTCCTCGACTTTCTCGCGGTCACTCTTTTCCACTAGGTTCGTTATCCATCGAACCGCGTTTCTCATAAGTGGCTCCGTCTCTCTTGAGGAGAAGAGAATTTCCTGTGCCTCCAGCAGCTCCGTGAAAAATCCGTTCCTATCTTTCGCTTCTGTTTCCTTCGCTAGTTCTTGTATCGCTTTAATAGCTGCAATTGCCACGTTTCTTGCCCCTTGTACCTTGAGGCGCTTTATGCTCATAGCAGTCTCTTCAATTGGGTCTGACAAGAGATCTCCACCAATAGGAACTGTAGTCTTCTAACTGAACAGCCAACTATAAATTTTCGGTGAAATATCTAGTGCATACAATGCATTTAGTGGGATTCAATGTGGTCAGTAAGCCCATTGCTCGCATGTATGCACATGGGATTCTAGGCAAAGAAGTCGTATGCACCGATATGCTCCGCCAGCGTTGCGCGAGCCGGTTACGGTGAACATTTATATTGGATAAATAGGATGTTGAACTGCCAACGATCCAAGGAAAACCTCATAATAGGGTTTGAAGGAAGCAGAAACTGTGAATGGAGGCAAAAACACGGCGGTTATGCGGATTGCAGCTAAGCTTGCTAAATCAAAGATTAGTGGCATAGCGATTGGGCGGTTGGAGCAACT
>CP070826.1:559746-562296 GCA_020344435.1 Candidatus Bathyarchaeota archaeon
CACCACAAGCCCCATTCTCATAATCTTCACGATTGACAAGATTTATTGCGCAAGCTATAAACTATTTTTGACAAGACGGAGGTGCTAGTCTAATGAGTGAGCCAACAATCGGCACCTTTTCCATTATAGCCATATCATCTAAACCTAAGAGGATGGGCATTGCCGTAGCTTCGGGCACAAAGTCAGTGGGAGATAGAGTTCCACACGCAAAACCTGGAATCGGCGTCATAGCCACCCAGGCATACACAAATGTGGCTTATGGAATCAGTGGAATGAAACTGATGTCGAATGGATTGTCTCCAAAAGAAACACTGAGCAGACTCTTGCAGGAAGACCATGATAGAGAACTGAGACAAGTCGCAATCATGGATTTCAAGAGGAGAAAAGCAACTTTCACAGGGAAAAAGGTTCCAGAGTCTCACGCGAAACTTGTACGCCAAGAATATGTTGCTATCGGAAACATGCTCGTCAGAAAAGATGTTGTCAGAAGCATGGCTGAGGAGTTCAAACTTTCCCGTGGAGACCTGTCATGGAGAATGACCCGAGCATTGAAAGCAGGCAGCGAAAGCGGTGGGGACAGACGAGGAGAGAAATCAGCGGCCTTAATTATCATTAGTGAGAAAGAAGTGCAAATCAGACTAGCAGTTGACAGTCATGAAACTCCCATCGAGGAGCTATTCCACAAGTTGTGAACTCTCATCCGAAAGTTCCTTATATCCAGAATATTCTAACATCTCCTTCCCTAGTGAGGCTACTAAATGTCGAGAAAAGACGTGAGAAAGATACTTGTTACCGGAGCTACAGGCCAAATTGGGTCTGAATTGACTATGGAACTGAGAAAGAGATATGGCAGCCACAATATTGTCGCGGCTGGGCATAGGAGAAAGCCTAGCGAGAAATTGTTCAGGTCAGGCCCATTCGAGTACATCGATGCGACCGATAGAGAAAGCGTCGAAAAAACCATAAGACATTATGATATTGACACCATTTACCATCTTGCGGCAGTTCTTTCAGCTACTGGTGAAGAAAAACCGCAGACTGCTTGGAATGTGAATATGAATGGCCTTTACAACATACTTGAGATTGCTAGGGAACACGAGTTGATGAAAGTCTTTTGGCCTAGTTCCATCGCTGTTTTCGGTCCTGAGGCACCTCGCAACAATACGCCTCAAGATGCAGTTCTGATCCCTCGAACTATGTATGGTGTCACAAAGGTTGCTGGTGAATTGCTTTGCAACTACTACTTCCTCCGATTCGGCCTAGATGTTCGAAGTGTACGCTATCCAGGCATCATAAGCAGTGAGACTCTTCCAGGGGGAGGTACGACAGACTATGCTGTGGAAATATTTTATGAAGCAATCAAGAAAAAGCGTTACACATGTTTCGTGAGGGAGGAAACTATGTTGCCAATGATGTACATGCCAGACTGCATCAAAGCAGCCATAGAGCTAATGGAAGCTGACTCCTCCAGAATCACATGTCACATGAGCTATAACGTGACTGGAATGAGCTTCTCTGCTGGCGAACTGGCGACTGAGATTAGAAAGTACATTCCGGGATTCAAATGCGAATACGAATCTGATTTCAGGCAGAAGATCGCTGATTCTTGGCCCATGTCACTTGATGACAGTGCAGCTCGCATGGATTGGGATTGGAAGCCAAGGTATGATTTAGCGTCTCTGACAAAAGATATGATTGAAAAACTGACGAAACGGTTCACTGAAGGAAATCTTTAGGTACACACATATGTTCACAATAATCTGTCGCAATTCAGGAGATTATCAGACTTCAATATATTTCTGTGTCTGAAATAACCTCTATAATCATTTCTGAGAACATTCTCTACGTTCAAGTGATAACAATGGTTAACTGTCCACATTGTGGAAAACGCCTGGCTAGGCGAAATGGTAGGAGTATCTATTTCTGTAAAAACGAGAGTTGCTCCGTTATATATGTGCGGTGCCCTCATCAGCCTACGAGAATGAGAGTAGCCTTTGCAGCACCAACGAACGAGGAAACGATTAGAAGAACTGAAAAGAATTCTCTAAGAAACGTGAGTCATGTTTTGTGAAAGGGTGACACAAGCTAAATGTGAAGAGGCTGTAACATGAGATGTCCTGTTTGTGGTAACCGACTAGATATAGACATCAGAGGCAAACATGCCACATGTCATACTTGCGGCTGGAATAGGAGTCTAGAGCGGAACAATAACTACTGAAATGAGATCAACAAGCCCGCTGCCAGCTAATCACCCATGTAGATCTTGGTTTTCCACGTTTACATTTTATAACGTTGGAGGAGACACTTTAGATGTGACGGTGAGCCTTGACAGTTGAAAGATCTATCTATGCTGAAAATGCAGCATCATACTTCAAAGAAGGCTACAACTGTGCTCAAAGCGTTTTACTTGCTATGCAAGAGTTTTGGAACATAGGAAACCCTGTAGAACCAAAGGTGGCCTCGGCTTTTGGTGGAGGTGTTGGAAGAAGAGGATCCTTGTGTGGCGCCTTAACAGGCGGGGTCATTGCAATCGGCTTGAAATACGGAACG
>CP070826.1:562396-564946 GCA_020344435.1 Candidatus Bathyarchaeota archaeon
TGGATCGGAGTGGCTGTAGTTGAGAAGATTCCCCAGCTTTTGGCTGCTTCAAGATGCATTATCAGCGCCCGTGTACTTGCGCTTTTGTACTTGCTGGAGAATCCAACATTATGCCTTGCGCAATACGTCATATCATCTATTGTGTAATTGGCTTGTGGAGGGACTGATCTCCGTTTCTCCTCTTCTTCAGCAATATACCCTTTCTTGACGGCTTCAATTATGTCAACTAACATTGCTCCTTGAGGACTTCTGTACATGTCTAAGCCGAATGTGTTACACCAATCTTCTGGGCCGAGTTCATTCGGGCGAATCGCAAATGCCAAATCCCTGGTGCTCTTCGGGACTTTGTGGTAAACTCCTACGGGAACGAATACCTTTACGTTCTTGAGACCTTGTGGCGACAGCTCCCAATCAGAAATGAGAGATAGATCTTTTCCTGCTTTGCATGAAAACTTCATGCTCCAGAAGATGCCCATGGGATCAATCAGGACGACTCCAACCCCAATGTTCAGTTTGGCTAGTTCCTCCGCAACGACTCCCATCGTGTAAGACTTTCCAGAGCCAGTTTTGCCGCAGATGAAGATTCTGTGGGGTCGGATGGCATCCAAGAAGATTCTGTATCCATAGTATCCCTCGGTCTTCTCGCATACTCTTCCTATGTATAATGCGGCTCTTCTCCCACATTCGTCGTGTGTCGCTTTGCTTCTCCCCAGAATGATATACTCGGCCTCAGGTTCCCCTAGCAGAGTAAGCTTCGTCTTAACAGTGGGCGTATAGCCTTGGAATATCCGTTCTAGTTTTTCTTCTTGCTCAGTCAACATGGATGCCCCAAGTTTTGGAAGAAGTGAGTAACCTACTAGTCAGGCCCCAGCTTTTGCATTGTTAATATGCAAGACTACTGCAAACTATGTATGCGCGAGACCAATAATTCCAGGTGATAATGGCGCATTTTAAACCCACGTGTTAACAACGACAAGCCTGAATGGGTCTTCAAGGCAAAACGATGTAGATATGCACCACAATTTTCCTTTGTGCGTGTGCCCATTAGTGCACTCATGTTCCTGGACAAGACTAAGCTTATTTCTCCTCTTCTCAAGTAGTATACGAAGTTGGCTGCGAAGATGGAAGAGACCGAGAAGGCAGTCCAAGCCTCCTCTTTATGCAAGGAATACCGAATTGGCGATTTAGCGATCACGGCCCTAAGAGACTTAGATCTTGAGGTTGCTAAGGGTGAGTTTGTCTCGGTCTATGGATCTTCAGGCGCTGGAAAAACAACTCTACTCAACATCATCGGGGGTTTAGATGCGCCTACCAGCGGAGAGATCACGGTTTTCGGACACAATCTTACCACCTATGACGAGGATTTCCTTGCGACTTTCCGCTCAGCCTACGTGGGATTCGTCTTCCAATCCTACAATCTGATCTCCACGCTCACGGCTTCTGAGAATGTCGCGTTTCCTTTGGAGTTGGTTGGTTGGGCTGGGGATCGCGTCAGACGACGCGCGGAAGAGCTGCTGAAGCTTGTCGGTCTCTCTCACCGTGCAAATCATTTTCCCGCCCAGTTGAGCGGGGGCGAGCAACAACGAGTTGCATTCGCCCGGGCATTGGCAAATGATCCGCCATTGATTCTAGTTGATGAGCCGACGGGAAACCTGGATTTGGAGACAGGCATGGAGATCGTCCGAATACTGGAGAGCCTGAAGGCGAGAGGGAAGACGCTGATTGTCGCCACCCACGATGAAAGGATAATGCAACTGGCTGATTGGACACTACGCCTGAAAGATGGGAGGAAAGTCAATCATAAATGAGTAAGATAACTTTCCCAGCAAAAGATTTGGCGCGGAGAAGACTCCAAACAAGCTTAATCATCATCGGTCTGACCATAAGTACCGCCGCAACAGTGTTTCTCACAATCTTTGGGGAGACTCTTGGTTTTGAGGTTGCCTTCATCACAGTTGGAAGCCTCTCAATTGGATTATCTAATACCCTATCCGGCTTCGTCAGCATCACGGGCCTTCTCAATCTGCTTGCTGGAACCGTGATAACATCGTTTCTCGTTTACATAATGATGTCCAGGCGGATGAGAGACATCGGGATAATGAAGGCAACTGGTTGTGTGACAAGCACTGCCTTCAGCTACTTCCTGACAGAACTCTCCACCGTCATCTTTGCCGGCTGCATAGCTGGTACAATCCTGGGGATATTGGCTAATCTCGTTTGCATTCAAGTCTTGAACGCTCTGGCGTTCTCCATCTCGCAGAAGCCCCTCAACCTCAACGCGATCTCTCTCGTCTTCTTCGCCTTCGTAGTATGCTCTCACCTCTTTGGAATATGGCCTGTGATAAAAGCGATCAGAACCAAGCCCGCTGAAGCATTGTCCTCTCTCCACGAGTTTGGGATGGTCTCCCAGTTGGGTAGACCCGTCCTCTCGAAACTAGGGTTCACATTCAAGATAGCTTATAGAGGCTTGGTTAGAAGAAGAGTCGCGACGATACAGGCAATCTTCTGCCTAGCGACTGTTTTGGCCCTGACAACGCTGAGCATAGCGGG
>CP070826.1:565046-567594 GCA_020344435.1 Candidatus Bathyarchaeota archaeon
ATGATAAGCGTTTGAAATAGTCTATCACTGGCCCCCCTTCAAGCATTCCTGCGGTTGCCATGATGATACATGGCTCTCCTTCCACGATTTCGTCCCTAGCGCTCGGGTGTTCTACGATGGTGAAGTAGTCTGACTGAAACGGGTTCACTTCATCCCTCAGGATGCTGGTTCTCACGTCTCTAGACAAGTACTCAGGGTAAGCTGTGTGAATCGCCGTAGCCTCAGAAATCATTCCCTCGATGAATACAGGAGCCTCCTTCATCATACCTCGCTTCATATATCCATCGATAACTAGCAGAATCTCCTGAGCGCGACCGACGGCTGGAACAGGTATTATCACTTTTCCTTTGCGTTCTAGAGTCTTGTTGACCATCGAGGCAAGTCTCTCTTCAGCCTCGATTCTTGAAGGCATCAAATCGTTAGGAGCACCATACGTGCTCTCTGTGATGATGGTCTCAACCCTAGGGAAGTCCGCAGCAGCTGCTTCAAGGAGAGTAGTTCTAGCATATTTATAGTCCCCCGTGTAGACTAGGTTGTGCAGGCCTTCTCCGATATGCAAGTGAGATACGGATGATCCTAGAATGTGGCCAGCGTTGTGAAGAGTCAGACGGATGTCAGGTGAGATGTCAGTGACTGCTCCATGTCGAAGTGGAAGGGTGTGAAGGACGCAGTCGCGAACGTCTTTTTGGTCATAAGGGGCGGAATATCCTTGCTTGTTTGCGACATCCAAGTAGTCAAGCTGCAGCAGAGTCATAAGGTTGGATGTGGGGGCTGAGCAGTAGACCGGCCCATCATATCCATATTTGAAGAGAAAAGGAAGGAAGCCGCAATGGTCAAGGTGAGCATGACTTATTATCACGGCGTCGAGGGTGTCAACATCAAACAGGGACACGTCAAGCCTAGGATAAGCTTCAAGAGGATTTGCCGAACCTGGGTTAATCCCGCAGTCCAGGAGTATCTGGCTTTCTCTTGTCTGCAGAACTATCGCAGAGCGCCCGACTTCTCTGCAACCTCCAAGAGCTGAGATTCTGACGTCACCAACGTCATTTGTCATTGGTCGGAAGATTCTCTCACCTATGTTGCGCAGCGCTCTTTCACGGGTTTTGCTTTCGGAATGAAGATAGTGTCGCATGTGAGTGATGATTTTGGACGGTAAGGGAGAACTTCTCAGAACTCGAGGGCGCCATCTCGTCTCTTTAACGATCTCCTGGAGTACTACTCCGCTCTTACCTATGACTAGCCCAGGCTTCTTTGCATCGATTATCACTTCACCCAAACTGGGGTCGAAGTTTATGCTGGTGATCTCAGCTTCTTTGGGAACGATTTTTCCGATGGCGTTCTCAGTTTCCTTCTCGGACAATCTAACTGATGGGTCCGATCTCACAACTATCCTTTTGCGAATTTGGCTGACGATATTGGCAACGATGGAACTCTGTTCCACGAGAACCGCGGGTCTCTTTGTGTAGACGGCTAATGCTGGTCCTTCGAATTCTATTCTTGTTACTTCAGCTTCCTTTGGTATGTGTTTCAGAACTGTTTGACTAATATCTGCTTCGCTCTTGCCAACTGAAGTCACACTTTTCTCCTCGACTTCGACGCCGTCTCCGCCACGTGCTCTTTCTCCTCATCGTTGAGCTCCCGAAATCCCTCTTCACCTATTATGGCCACGTCGAAACTGTCACCTGTCGCTATGTTCCTTTTCATGGCAGCCTTGACTGCATGGACAACCACAGGTAGCAGTTCTACCGTAGATGCTCCTTCCTTATACTTGTCCTCTAGGACTCCATAGGCGACCGGTGAGCCTGAGCCTGTCGCGACACATTTTTCTTCGGTTAGACTGCCCAAAGGATCCAAAGAAAAGACGTGTGCGCCTTCATCATCGACTCCTCCTACAAGCACTTGAGCGATTAAAGGAGCATATCGAGATGAGAACAGCATATTTGCCACAAGTCTTGAAGCGGCCATCACAGGGATAGGTCTTCCGAAGTTCATTCTGTACAGCTTTGCGTTTGCCTTCAATATGTCGACGACTCGCTGGGCGTCTGCGACACTCCCAGATATTGTAAGGGCAATGTGGTCGTCAACGCGGTGGATTTTTTTCCCTTTCTTGTGTGCAATGAATGTGCCCATGGTTACTCGTGTGTCAGAAGACAGAATTACGCCGTCGCTGCAAACGACGCCGACCGTAGTTGTTCCCTTGAGTACTAGTTGGTTTGATTTATCCTGCATCTTCAAGCCTCTTCGAAAACCGAAAATGCTCTTTCGAGGTGTCTTCCTTGGGAAGATAGCCGTTTCTATACTTTACCGACTGATTTAAAAAGATTTCGTGGTGATTATAGCGTTGTCGCATCTTCGGCTTGATGGTGAGTTCATTTGACTTTGCGAGTTCACCAAATGCAGCTTCCAAGGGAGGTCATAGTGGGAAGCTCAACATTGGATGATGTCGCTTCAATCTGTTGCAGGCTTGGCTTTGGAGAATCCGCCTTTATTGTGACTGGCCCTAAGACATACGAGATTGCTGCATCCAAGGTTATCGATCTGCTGGAGG
>CP070826.1:567694-570212 GCA_020344435.1 Candidatus Bathyarchaeota archaeon
TTGGGCGGTTGGAGCAACTCGCTGCGAGAATGGGAGTGGACGAAAAGGATCTGTTTCAACTTTATGTAGAGACAAAGAATAAGGCTTACAGATCGAAGTTTGCAGCCACTCCATACTCAGAGAGAATACTGTTTCTACCTCAATGCCTGCGCTCCAAAGACTGCCAAGCTGAATTGAGCGAGTATGGCTACAACTGTCAAGGATGTGGAAAGTGCCGAATAGAGAGAGTGATTCTGGAGGCCAAGAGTCTAGGCTACAAGGACATATTCATCCTGCCAGGCGGTAGCGTTTCAAAAAAGATCTTAGTGAAAGAGAAACCAAATGCCCTTCTGGGGGTAGCGTGCCTGAAGGAGCTGATGCTTGGAAGCTTTGCCTGCGAGAAGTTTGGAATCGCAGGACAGGGCGTGGCTCTGCTTAAAGACGGCTGCGTCAATACAGAGGTAGATTGGCGAATCTTGAACGATTACATGCATTTAAACTCTCACAGCCACTGACGGAAAGTGGTTCTCACCAAAATGGTCTACCTATTCGTTGTATGCAAAGGGAGCGTAGACTTTTTCAGGTATTGCAGCTGCTATCATCGCAATCTCCGATGATTCTTGAAAACTCTCTGTGAAGTTCTCTCAGTCTTCTGATTGATTGATGGGTTTCGCCTAGTTTCCTAGAATGCTTCTTGATCGTTTGTTCTATGGGCACCTTCCTTCCTCCCTCAACAAGCTTGTCCGCGTATGTCACTATCTTCTCTTCCAGTGTCTCTGGAATGTAGCTCTTAACTGGCCATTCCAGCTCCTCAGCCTCCTCAACGGATATGCCCCCGCCTGCATGACGTTCAATAATCGATATGATGGGTTCTGGCAGGTCTAGTGATTTGGCGATTTCAGCGCCTATGATTACGTGATCGACACTGTGGGTTCTTGAGCGTCCGATGTCGTGGAGTAGAGCTCCAATTTCGACAAGCCTCATATCAACATCAAACCCTCTTTCACGGCATGTATTGGCGATTTGTATGGCGATGGAGGAAACGGTCTTACAATGTCTTATAACTTGAAGTGAACATCCGCTTTGAGAGAGAAGTTCCACGGTCTTGTCAACAGATGGTAACCGCTCACTCACCCAATTCCTCTCTCAAATGATCAACCCTTTCGGCAAGAATATGGACTATCTTTCCGTTTTCATAGTGCCTCAACGGTTTGCTGCATGTTGGGCATCTGAAGACTATCTCCATTGCATCCTCAAAAGGAATCCTTCTACATCCTTGGGTGTAGCAGTAATAGAAGTCGTGGTCCTTTTCGTACTCAAGTCTCTCCTGCAACTTCTCAAGGACGTGACGCTTCTGATTGGTGATGAAGCCCTCAAACTGGTCTGGCTGCAGTCGCCAATGGAAGATGAACCAACCGGTCTCTTGATCTCTTGATCTCCTCAGCCCCACAAGGGAATGGTCATAGAGCCTATAGAGGGTCCTACGAACATGATTCAGTCTTATGCCTGTCTTGTTCGCTATTTCATCATCTGTTATCTCGCTAGAGTTCCTAAGGATGTCAGTGATCTGAACCGCCTCTTCTTTACCTAAGACCTCTGCAACCTTCATTATCGTTTCATCGTCTACAAAGGAAACCACTGGAACAACCTCTTGCCGCGCATTGCATCTACAATAATAAATGCGAATCTAGAAACTTAAATCTATCTAACTTTTACACAATCCATGATACCGTTTTCACTTTCGAAGCAGTTTCAAACCATCTATGTCGGTGACGTATTGAAATCATACTTCATACAGGAGATATGTAGATGCTATCGGGTAGAAAGCAGCTTGTCAAGGAAACCTTCATTATCTCTTCTGCATCTGCAATAGTTGATGGTGAAAAATGGTTAGACCACAGATTTCTGTGCTGCGTCTCGGCCATAGGGTAGAGCGAGATGAGCGGGCGACCATGCACGTACTCCTAGCATCTAGGGCACTCTCCGTCTCAGAGGCAGTATATTCTGGACAGCGCGATAAGAGTCTAGAGGAGAGAATTCAAGGTGTAGTGGACAGATGGGGCGGCCCCTTCGAAGTTAAGTATGAACGAGACTGGAGAAGAATGATGCAAAACTGGAAGGAACGTGGGGTAGTGTGCCACCTAACTATGTACGGAATCAATATCAACGAGTGCTTTGGCGAGATTCCAAAAGAGAAGCCAGTCTTAGCCGTAGTCGGCTCTCAAAAGGTCCATAAGGACGCCTTTCAGCTAGCAGATTACAACATCGCTATAGGCAACCAGCCCCACTCTGAGATAGCTGCCCTAGCGATTTTTCTTGATAGGCTCTTTGGAGGGAAGGGCCTCAAGACAGAATTTGAGAAAGGTAGGATGAGAGTAGCCCCTCGAGAGAGAGGGAAGAAAGTCACTTTCGGAATCCCTTAGTCCTTCTGGATTCCAGCGAAAGGTTCTTATTGAAAGTTGTGCCATGCTGAAGTTTCTAGAGAAGCTGGCTTTGTCTGAAAACCTGTGCAAAGAGGAGAAACAAAGATGACGAAAGA
>CP070826.1:570312-572824 GCA_020344435.1 Candidatus Bathyarchaeota archaeon
GTATTTTTCGGCGTGGTAGGCGAATATCTTGAATAGTTGGCCCATCGTTTCCTTGTTGAGCGAGTAGAGTCGTTCCTTCTTCTTTCTCTTCGCAAAGACGAAGTTGCAGTTCTCGAGGGGCTTGAGATTGTGAGAGATCATGCTCTGCTCCTGGTTTAGAGTCTTGGAGATCTCTGTTACGTTCTTCGGCCCCTCACGGAGGAGCTCCAGTATGGCCAGCCGTGTTGGATTTGCCAGTGTTGAGAAGAACTGGTTGCAGGTTTCACTTAATCCGCGTTTCATCCAGACCACTTCCTTGAAATAATTTTCATATGAATAATACTTCATATTAATCCCATATAAGCCTTTTGGTACTTGACACAGCCCGCCGACGCGTTAACACAATAGATCAGAATAGCACTGTCAAAGAATCAAGAAAACTTAGGGACGACAACGATGCTGATTTTCTCATAGTCACAAGAAATGGTCACTCCGCATACATCTTGAAGAAGTATCAGACCATACTTGAGAAGAAAAATGCAACGATTGCAAGCATTGCAGGGAAACTGAAGGCTACGGTGGTTGTTGAAAGCGGTTCACAATGGGACGCCGTTTCACCTAGACTCTATGAAAACGCAGTGCTGGTCGTAGCTGACACGAAAGCCCAGAAGACAAATATCATTGGCACGATATCAGTTTATGATATGAAATGGAGAAAGCTCTGACCATATTCGAAAAGCTAGTATACATGCATATACGCGCACGTCTGCTGGCAAGTTTCCTTGCTAGAGGAAACCTTTTTTTCCTACTATGCTTTCTATCGAAGCGTACGCGCATGTAGAGAAAGGAGAAGATACACTGTTGTCTAGACTGAAGTCTACAAAGCCCAAGTTAATGACAGGCTTTTCGATTCTGACGCTCCTGCTTCCGGTGATTGTCGCAGTGCGATTTGTGAATCCAGCAGAGGCTCTGTTGCTAGGGGGAAGCTTCGAGAAGTATGCCGGAAATCCTTTGACAACGATTCCCTTGTATAATGGCAGCGGCGTGGTTCATCCGGATGTTCTGTACTTTTCCGGAGGAAAGGATGGATACGAATACTGGATGGTTTACACACCCTTCGAGCCTGTGCGCGCCCCGTGCATCGTTAGAAGCAATGATGGAATATCATGGACAGACACGGGCATAACAAATCCTGTGGCTAGCGAGGGCACTCTTGATTCAGACCCCGACATGATTTATGTTTCGGCTGTGAACATGTTCTTCATGGTCAGTACAACCTATTGGGGTGGAGACGAGTCGAAGATCTGGCTTGCACACTCAACAGATGGAAAGAACTGGACTAAGTACAATGGCACCCCAATCAACAATAACACCGCTCCCTACATCCTCAGCGGGACCGACGATGGTAAACAATCCTGGGAGTATGTTGACTCATACTCAAAACTCACAGAGCCGACCTTGCTGTACGAAGACGGAACATTCTACCTCTACTACTGCACCTGGACACCTGGCGAAAACAGAGGCAAAGTTGGACTGGCAACATTCACTTGGGACAACAGCACCAATAGCATTCAAAGCTTCCAGAGAAATGCTGGCAATCCCCTGGTTGACTTGGCGGCTGACAGTATCTTCAAGAGTGGATGTGGCCATCTAGATATCTCCAAGTTTGGTTCCACGTACTATATATATGTTGACAGAGAATTGATTAGCTCAACAAATTATGAGTTGGCCCTCTTAACATCTACCGACAAAATATCATGGGCAGATCAAGGCAGAGTTTTGATAAGGGGTTCACCCGGAGCTTGGGATAGCGTGCATATTTATCGTTCAAGCCCAATAGTTGATCCAACAGGCCAGATAGTTCTCTTCGATGGCAAGATGAGACTCTATTATAGCGCTTGGCGTACTGGCGTTGTCTTTGGCAGCGACCCGAAGATAGGCTTAGCCACAAGCAATCTGGAGCACGCGCCGCAACATCGAAATGCCGGCCCGGCTAATGGAACAGTAATAGGTGTGGGGGAGGATCTCAGGCTCTACGCTCAGGGATACGACGACATTGGTTTGGATTGGGCGTGGCTGTGGACGAATGAAACAGGTGGGGCTGGGAGAAACTATTCCGATATATATGATTTCCGACCCAGCATTAGTAACCCCATCATCGATGGTGACTCGCTCTTCGGCTCAGGAATGCGCACCGAAGACAGCAAGGTCGTGAAACATAACGGTTCATACTATATGGCTATGGCGAGTGGAACTAGTGGCCCAACCATGGACATTTACATGTTGAACGCATCATCCCTCACAGGACCCTGGGTCCTGATGAATAATGGCAATCCGATAATCAGTCGGAATGCATCCGGTTGGGATGCAGAGTGGCTTCGCGTGCAAGGACCAATAGTGTACCATAATGGCACTTACTTTCTATACTATATGGGTGGGGATGGAAGTACATTCCGTATTGGCGTGGCGACGGCGAATTATACTTCATTTCCGCTCTATTGGACCAGATATAGTGGCAATCCAATTCTGGAAC
>CP070826.1:572924-575434 GCA_020344435.1 Candidatus Bathyarchaeota archaeon
TCGGGATTAGTTGCGTTAACATATAAGTTGTGGCATTCAATACATGCATTTGAAAGCGTGAAATGTGAATGAAAGGTCAGAGTACACCTGTAAAGGGTGAGATTGAAGACGAACTCAGAATTCTGCTTTCGGATGCTGAAAGGGTAGTTGTTGCAGGAATAGGGAATCCGCTTCGAAAAGACGATTCTGTGGGAGTTGCAATCGTGAGAAGGTTACGGGGTAGAGTTTCACAGAGCGTCTATTTGATCGAGTGTGAGACTGTACCTGAGAGTTTTATGAAATCGATCATAGAATTCAGTCCAACTCATATATTGCTCATCGATGCAGCCATACTTGGCCAGGAGCCAGGGTCTTCGAAGCTTGTGGGAACAGATCAACTGGCAAACCAACCGGCCGTATCGACTCATGCCTTGCCTCTTCAGATCTTCTGTAGATATCTTGTAGAAACTACTGGAGCTAAGATCGCTGTGCTCGGGATACAACCCAAAGACGCTGGCTTTGGAGAAGGCTTAACTATGAAACTGAAGAAGACCGCATTAGACTTGACGGATCTTCTGTCGAGAATGCTTCCATAGAACAATGTAAGCTTGCTGGCTTGGTCTCAGGCAACGACAGAGCATAGAAATACTGGAGAAAGTGGCGGTAATCCATTCAACTAGACTGTCGATTTGAGGGCTTCTTGGAACAGCTTCTTAACAACGGCAACCCTTGCCTTTTGCGCAAGAATATCCTTTGTTGTGAAGTCCAAAGCCTCCTCGGGGCACCATTCCACACATTTGGGTTCACCATCGCAGAGATTGCAGACGAATACCACCTTGGTTTCGGGGTGTAGTTGGATGGCCCCGTAGTCGCACGCTTCGATACACCAACCGCATCCGTTGCACTTCTCCTCGTCAATCAGGATTAGACCGTTCTCCTCGGATTGCTCCAGCGCGTCTCGTGGACACGCGGCCACGCATGGAGCATCCTCACAGAGTCTGCAAGCGATGGCTATGTTCACGAATGGATTCAGGCGAACAGCCCGTATCCGAGATTTCGTCGGATTGAAGGTCTTTTCATGTTCTGTTGAGCAGATATATTCGCAGACGCAGCAGCCGACGCATTTGGCAGGGTCGCCAGAGACGAATTTTCGCTCATGCATTGTGGCCACGCTATTTCCCTCCCTTCTCCTTCTTCTTTGCAGTCCTTTTCTTTATGATTGGAAGAAGATCTTGCAAGTCCAGTTCTTTGAGCTTCTCTATGGTGGGAATTCCTTCCTTTGTCCATCCTCGTACCTCATAGTAGTCGTCTAGGCCTATGTCAAACTCTTTCTGGTTTACGCGAGCTCCCTTTGCGAATCCTTCGTCGGGCACTGGCACTTCCATTATCTTGGGTGGCAACTGGTCGTATTCCCTTGTCCCTTTGCCTTCTCGTATGTTTATTACTCTTGCCAGATTGTTTATTCTCTCTCCAGCCTTCACGAGTTCCTCAGGGGTTATTTCGATCCCTGTGGCTAGAACGTAATATTTCGCTATGTCTTCATATGTATCGTAATATACGCCTCTTGAAAACTTGCATAAGATGAGCGAGTCTATAACATTGTAAAGATCTTCGCCATCCATAATGATCTTCCCACGTCCTTTCTCAATCTTCAGGCGGTCAACCTTCCCCTTCACATCAGGTGAATAAGCTCCAGATCTAAGGTGACAAGCACCGCGGAAGGAGACAGCGAACCCTAAGGCGGCAGTTTTCAACGTTCTAAGTTCATAGCCAGGTAACTCCAATCCCTTGATATGGTTGGCATATTTCACTGCGCCCTTGCCGATCTTCTCTGCAGCTCTCATAGTTCCTTCTGCGAGTACATCTCCCAACCATCCCTTTCGAGAGCCTATCCTCTTTATCAGCTCTACCAAGGCCTCTGCATTGCCAAAGCGAAGATCCAAACCATCGGTATCCTTTGCGGTCAAGATCCCATGCTCGTAACAGTCCATAGCAAAGCCTACAATAACGCCTGTGGAGATACCGTCCATGCCGTAATGATCGCATTGATAAATTGCTTCGATGATTGCGTCTAAACGATCAACACCACAATTTGGTCCAACGGCCCATAAACATTCGAATTCCACTCTCGCTGTCGTTCCTTTGTATGGCCCTTCCGAAACGACTCCAATATGATCGCAACGCATGCCACACGTCGCGCATCCAATGATCTTCTTGATGTAACGCTCGTTCAAGTATTCTCCGCTGACTTTCTCAGCACCTTCGAAACTAGCCTCGGTGAAATTTCTTGTGGGCAGGGCTTTTATGGCGTTAAGAACGAGGACGTTTTCTGGCGTCCCTAAGGTTCTGTACTTTCGCGTAGCGGGACCCTTCATACGTTCATGTATCATCTTCACGAATTCTACAAAGCCTTCGAGATCCGCCACGTTTACATCGTGGGTTCCGCGAACAGCGACGGCTTTCAGGTTTTTGGACCCCATAACTGCGCCCATGCCGGTTCTTCCGATGGCTCTGAATTCGTCGTTTATGAT
>CP070826.1:575534-578039 GCA_020344435.1 Candidatus Bathyarchaeota archaeon
TTATGGAGCTTAAGCGATTCTACTCCAGACTCGTCCAAGCATAATAGAATGTTCCAGAAACGTTTCTGAAATTCCTTCACTTGGGATTTCTGTTCCTTGGAGGCGAAATTCATGAAGATCTGCTCCAGCCCCTGGGTCTCTACAGCTTCTGTTGGAACCTCACGATTGAGCAGGAGATTCCAGACTCTGTGCATTCTCCGCCGAGTGTTTATCAGCGTGTCATCAATGTCAACAATAACACCGTTCATTTCATCCCAACCTTGCATGCAGGTTAGGCGAGGAGATATATACATTCTTGCTCGGCGTTCGAAGCGGATTAGCTATGATTTCATTAGGGTTTGGCGCAGGTGAGAAATGCGTGAACTACGATGCATGTATGTGTGGTTTAAATCTTCAATTCGAGTTTAGAAAATGTTTTGAGCAAAAGAGAAAAGCAGAAATTCTTAAAAGTTTGAGATATATTGTGTAGGATTAGGAAAGGAGGGTCTTCCACATTTTCGGGAGAATCCTGGAACGCGGGTTGATGGCGCTGGCTTGTCTGATGTTGGCCACTGCATCTGCTGGGGGTGAAGTGGCAAGTGCACAGGTGGAATCATATCACTTCACTCTGTACGTAGTGATTCCCGAGGGGGTAATGTGGCAATACCTGCATCACGATATCTGGATGTACATCGAGAGTGAACTCTCGAAGATAGGTATCAACCTTGAATTTCGCACCTATGATGAGTATCTCTGGTGGGAAGTTATCTGGGGAAGTGGATGGAACGTGTCAGGTGAAGAGTTTCTTCCACCGCCGCTCAACGGTGTTCAAGGATGGGACCTCACTCTCATTGAATGGTGGATGATGCCCAGTGGATTATCCCAAATGGAACCCTTAGTGTACAGCTGGTTGACGCCTCCTGAAGGGTGCAACATCTTCCCATGGCTGGATGAAATAGCTGACGAACTCCTGTGGGAGGGAATGCACACCCTCAATGCAGATCAGCGCAAGATGTACCTGTGGTTCTGGCAGGGGCAATTCATGCACAACCCTCCCATGGCTAACCTCTACTATCCGAGATTCTATGAGGTGATTGCTGATTGGGTTGGAGGCTGGGATGCAGTTGTGCGGTTCCGTGACATCTCGCATTTGACTCTCAACAATACGATGCTTGCGGAAATCCGCCCCGACCGCGACCCGAACACGCTCATATACGCAGTCAGTGAGCCACTGTGGGGAATGAATCCCCTTTTCGTGGAGACCTGCACTGAGGAGTGGATGTGCACTCTCTGGTTCGACACCTTATACGACCTATCCATTGAGCCGTGGCCACCAACCGGACAGGAGCCTGCACCGTGGGACTTCTATTCGAAGCCTGCCTTGGCTGCTGCCCCTCCCGTCTTCATGGATGGTCCCAACGGACCCAACACCCGAGCGAGGATTCTTCTAAGGGACAACACTTACTGGAGCAACGGTGTGAAGCTTAACGCAACGGATGTGAAGTTCACCCTTGATCTCATCCTTAACCCCGCTGCCAAGGCTGTTGCGCATGGCAAGCTTTCGCACGTAGTGGAATCTGTGGAAATCGTGAATGAGACCTGTGCTGATCTCATCCTTTGTGCACCACACTACGCTGACCTAATGACCCTGCTTTCAGACAACTGGGGATCGGCCATCCTGCCTTATCACTTTCTCAAAGACATTCCAGTCGATGGTCTGAGAGCCCACCCATCCAATACTGCCTTTGGTGACCCAAGTGCGTGGATGCCCGTCAGTGGTCCGTACAAGCCGCTGGAGATCGTTCCTGATGATCAGGTTACATTTGAGAAGAACAACGATTACTATGGTTATGGACTAGGCTGGGGACCATACAACTGCAGCACATTAATACTCGACTGGATACCGGACGCGGCTGTAAGGATGCTGGCTCTACAGACCAACGACGTTGACTTCGGCGAGTACCCAACCGCGCCAGTAGAAGTATTCCAGGACATGATGAACCAGACGAAATGGCCCCACCTGAGGGTATGGCAATATGACAGCCCTGTCAGCAATCCTGTGCTGTTTAACTTCAACAATCCATACCTCAGCAACAGATATGTGAGGCAGGCCATCGCACATGCGATCCCATACTCACAGATAATCAGCCATGTCCTGCCAAGCGGGGGCATCGATGCTGCGTATCGAGGCAAGGCATTGGTGACTCCTCTCCACTATTATACTGATCCATCCAATGTGACGGTGCACCTCTTCAACGAGGATCTGCAGCCTTACGAGTACAATATCTCGAAGGCGCAGATGTACATGAACATGTGGAAGTACTCGCAGGTTGGCAGTGACTACACGCTGGGACCAATCGGCGACGCCGACTTCAGCGGACTCGTTGACCTAGACGACTTTTACATTTGGAGAGGCTGGCTTGGAACATATCCAGACGATTGGAAATATCTTCCAGGTCAGGATGTAGATCCAGACTTCGACAACAACGGCTACGTTGAGCTGGCTGACTTCTACAGGTGGGTAGA
>CP070826.1:578139-580641 GCA_020344435.1 Candidatus Bathyarchaeota archaeon
GGCAAATCCGACAGCACTGATCATCATGGAAGCTACGCTCTGGACAACAAGAAGGGCAGATCCTTTGGCCACCCGAACCGCATCAGTCTCCGTCACATTCAATCGGTCTGGACTAATGCATCAGAGTATTTTAACTCTGCGCGCAATGCATCTCTTTGTTGCGTCTGCAACAACGCGAAGGCGCCGCGCGTTATGTTTTACCCCGGTCAAGGTTAAGGGCGCCTATCCCGACTCAGCGTGTGCTACCTATGGGGTTATGGCGGTCAGGAGTTCACATGGACCCACTGCTGAGTCGCCCACCGGGAACTTTGAATAGGACTGGATCTTCAGAATGGTTAGATTCAGCCCTCACTCCGCTTTCTTTATGCATACACTCCAATTCGTTCTTCACGATCTGAGCGATATTTCGACCAGCGTTCCCGTCTCCATAGGGTGATCCAAGGGGAATCTCTTTCCTTTCCTCCAGAATCTCATTAATGGCTGCTAATACATTGCTCTTCTCAGTTCCAACAACCCTAGCAAATCCTGCCTCAACCGCCTCAGGTCTTTCGGTTGATCTCCTCATGACCAGAACTTTCTTTCGGATTGGAGGGGCCGTGGCTTCTTCCTGCAATCCCCCTGAATCCGTTAATATCATTTCACAGTTTTTCATGAGTACTAAGAAGTCAAGGTAACCTGCTGGAGGCAGTAATTGAACATTATCAGACACCCGCAATTTGTTCCAGATTCTATGTTGGCGCAATCTCTTCTCGGTCCTTGGATGTACAGAGAAAACCACGGGGATTGGAGCCTCCATAAAAGCTGAGGCGAAACTCTTCAAGACTCTAGAATCGTCCACATTCTCCGCTCTATGAGCCGTAGCCAAAGCATACTCGCTGTATTTCACCCTATTCATAATGTCCGACCTCTTCTCGGCCAATGGCATATGTTGTATGACCGCGTCAATGACCGTATTACCGGTAACGTAAATCATACCCCAAACATTCTCGTTCACTAGATTCTGCTTGGCATGATTGGTGGGTGCAAACAAGTAAGCAGATGCATGATCAACCATCCGCCGATTGTGTTCCTCCGGCATTCGAAAGTCATAGCTTCTCAGCCCCGCTTCAACATGTCCCACAGGAACTTTCTTCTTGAAGGCAGCCAACGCAGCAGCCAGGATCGTATTAGTGTCACCCTCTATCAGCATCAACCCCATCTCTTCCTTCTCCACAACCTCCCCAATAGCTATCATCATTCTCCCAGTCTGGGCTGTTGGCGACTGCTCTTTGACTTCTAGGTCATAATCTGGCTTGGCTAGCCCCAAGTCTTCAATGAATTGGAGCGACAAGTTGTAATCATAATGTTGCCCACTGTGCACGACGACAAAATCTTGCCCCACTTCTTCAAGCGCCCAAATAACTGGTGCCATCTTAACCACCTCTGGTCTCGTGCCCACCACAATCATAATTTCCGTCAACTGAACCACCATGTGCGCAACTAGGCTAGTAAATGACAAACGGAATATAAAAGACAGAACGCAAGATCGCCTTTTCCCTCTCCCGACTGTAGACGCGCAACCGTCACGAAACACCAAATCGCTATCTATATCAATATGCACGCCAAATATTGGCGCGAGGCGGAAGGATGTGAGACTAGCTTCTGTTCCGTTGGTTGCCTTGCTGACCCTTTCGATGCTTTCTACCTTTGTTTCAGCTCCTACCGTAGAATACCAAGCAGCCGACTTCTTCGTCTATGCCATGGGCGAGTGCGAAGTATATGAATATGGGGTAGGCACGTTTTCCGGTGAAGGCAGACTCTACCTCAAAGGCTTAGTCAAAGCTAGGCAAGAAGCGGATCACTACTGGGCGTATACTCCTGACGATCCCAACACCCACATCTGGATACAAAGAGGTCTAATGAAGGTCACGTGGGACGGTGAGATGCTTGTTATCTATATGTGGTCGTCTTATACAACGATCTGGCTTTGGGACGCTGGGGATATTCTCGAGATAGAATACCTAGACTTTGCGGGCTGCTACAAAAATTCAAGCGATCACCCACAATTCATTTGGGGAACAGTCGACGCTGGGTTCTACAACGAAACCCATCTACAATTCATCAGCGTATACATATTCAGAGGACCAGAACTATATCTCGAGTTCGACTTCACATGGTACTGTGACGAAGCACAAAGTTTCAAACACGCGGTAACAACTCGGAGGAGCGTAAGCGTACCTGGATGGTGGGGGCTTGGGGTGTGGTCTTGGCTAGGGTCGCGCGCCCGCAAGCTGAGAAGCTTCTATGAATGAGATTTCCACTCTCCTACAGCCCTTTTATGGCTATGACTCCTGACTTTTTCACGAATGCATGCGAGAAATCGACAATGCTCTGAAGTTTCACGACTTTCCACAGTTATTCAGGCCTAGCTGAAGATTGGTCCTTCAGCTGTTCGCATCTTTTTGAAACAATCAGATGAAGTTGGTCTCGCAGTGAGTCTCCTGAAGGCTCCACGCTTTTCAG
>CP070826.1:580741-583221 GCA_020344435.1 Candidatus Bathyarchaeota archaeon
CGTTGAAGCCGTCCGGATGTACTCCAGAGGCCATCACTCCGATCGCTAGTCCAGCCACTATAGCTATGACAAGGAAGATGATATACGCCCATCTAGCTATCTCTTCCATTTCCATTATGTTCCCACGAAATTCTAGTAATCTTTGCTAATAGATTATAAATTTTGCGCAAAAAAGTGACAAGCAAACCCGGGTTTTGAGGTCTTTTTCGCCGAAAAAGCCCTTTTCTGACGTATTTCAGTTCCCCGCCCGGAAAATGGGCCATTCAGCGTGTACATGGGTACAATCCTGTACGCACGTACCGTAGTAATGTAGGAAAGTTTTTCTCCAGAGTTAGTCACAATGGTTTGAGAAGAAATGCAGCCCCACGGAAGAGTCAGAAGAATCGCCGAAGACATAGAAAAAATGAAGATACGAGGAGCGGGCAAAATCGCTAGGTCAGCGGCAGAGGCGCTCCTCATAACGGCTCAGCAATCAAAAGCCACAAAACCGTCAGCCTTAGCTTCCGAGCTCGAATCCTCAGCGAGGCTTCTTCTAAGCACCAGACCAACAGCCGTATCACTACCCAATAGCATACGCTACATCATGTTCAGGGTTAAGGAGGGGCAAAGACGGAACGTCGAATTAGGAGCCTTACGTAAGCTTGTAGTCAAGACCGCGACTGATTTCATCCAAAACTCCATGAGAGCCATAGAACGAATCGGAGAGATTGGGGCTGGACGAATAGAAGATGGCGACAGAATCATCACTCACTGCGACAGCGCAGCGGTCCGAGCCATACTTGAAACGGCGTACACCCAAGGCAAGAAGTTCACTGTGGTTGTCTGTGAGACGCGGCCCCGTTTTCAAGGTCGCATAACCGCCAGAAGGATGAGCGACGCTGGAATTCGCACTTCGCTGATAGTTGATGGAGCAGCGCGCTTCTTCATGACTAAGATGGACAAAGCGATTGTCGGCGCTGATGCTGTGGCTGCAAATGGCGCTGTTGTCAACAAGATTGGAACTTCGACTCTGGCTTTGGCTGCCCATGAATCCAGAGTCCTGTTCTTCGTGGCTGCGGAGACGTACAAGTTCAGCCCGGAAACCATGCTGGGACAACTTGTGAAGATAGAGGAGCGGGATTCTTCGGAGATAATATCTGAGAAGGAACTGGAGAGAATGCCGAACGTCACCGTGCGGAATCCTTCATTCGACGTAACTCCTCCTGAATATGTCGACCTCATTGTTACAGAGAGGGGAATCATACCTCCTCAGGCAACCATTATGATCATGCAGGAAGAGTTCGGTTCCATAACGGCTGAGGGATTAATGGAATATCAAGCATATCGTTTAGCAGAGGAAGACGAGTCTGACAACTCCTGAAAAGCACTTAAGGAACTTAATCCAAGTTAGGTAAACGGGAAGTTTGGAGAAACAGCCAATGGCAGGGATAGTACTCGTTAGGGACGTCATGTCGAAAGACGTAAAGGTCGTCAGACCTGACACGCTCGTCAAAGAAGTCGTGGCTACTATGAATAAGTTCGACATAGGCTCCATTGTCGTAGTGCAGGCGGGTCGCCCAGTAGGAATAATCACTGAGCGCGACATGCTTCGAAGAATCGTGGAGCCATGTTTGGCGCCGGAGGCCTTGCGTGCGAGGGAAGTTATGACAAGCCCAGTGATAAGCATTCAGGCCACTTCTAGCATCGATGAAGCGGCTAAGATCATGGCCAGGAAGAGGATTAAGAGGTTACTTGTTATGGACAGTGAGAAACTCGTTGGGATTCTTACATTCACTGACATAGTGACACAGATGCCTAACATGCTAGGCATTCTTGAGGAGCTTGTCAGACCTCACCACCGTTCGTATTAGAGATCCGACGTAGCCGTTTTCTTCTTTCTTTGAGGCTTTTATATGTGAATGCAGCCTTTCTAGGGAATGATAACATAGAGGGTGAAGCCTTGGACAAAGGCAGAATGATCGAAATGTATCGAAAATTGACCGAGATCAGGCTTTTCGAAGAGAAGGTCTTCGAGTTGTACGGTCAGAACCTCGTGCCGGGTACTATCCACCTTTACACAGGAGAGGAGGCTGTAGCAGTTGGCGTGGTCGCGAATTTGCGGAAAGACGATTATATTCTAAGCACGCATCGAGGCCATGGACACTGCATAGCAAAAGGGTCTAGGTTGGACAGGACGATGGCTGAAATCTTGGGTAGAAGGACAGGGTACTGCAAAGGGAAGGGCGGCTCTATGCATATAGCAGATTTCAGCGTAGGAGTCCTTGGGGCGACAGCGGTAGTCGGTGCAGGAATTCCGATCGCCACAGGGGCAGGGCTTTCTATAAAGCTTAGGGGCACAGACCAGGTTGTGGCTTGTTTCTTTGGCGATGGCGCCTCAAATCAAGGAACGTTTCATGAAGGCATCAACATGGCAGCCATCTGGCAGCTTCCAGTCCTGTTCATATGTGAAAACAACCTCTACGCCATGGGAACTCGTCAAA
>CP070826.1:583321-585799 GCA_020344435.1 Candidatus Bathyarchaeota archaeon
CTTTGCCAGTGGTTTATGCCGTAAAGCATGTGATGTCCAAACCTCTCATAACAGTTGACGTTGAAACTTCTGCCAAGGAGGCAATGCAAAAGATGGTCCAGAAGGACGTAGGCGCCTTGGCTGCAACTGAAAAAGGCCAACCCGTAGGGATACTGACTGAGAGAGATATCATGAAGAAGTGTTGTTCAAAAGCTTCATGCAGTTCGGTCAAAGTAAGGGAGATTATGAGTGCACCTTTGATAACGGCTAATTATGAAACAACTCTAGGCGAAGCCGTTGAAATAATGGCTAGCAAAGACATCCGAAGACTCTTCGTTACAGAGAAGGGGAAGATCGTAGGTATCGTCACTCAAAAGGACTTGATCAAGGGTTCTCTAATAGCCTTCCACGCTCTAGACTTGGCACTCTCCAGCCTCTGATCACTTATGCTTGCAGGCGTGATCAGTCCGCGTTCCCATTTCTCAGCGCTATCTCCACGAACTCTACGATGTCATATACTCTCAAGCCAACTCCGTGTCTTTTCAGGGTGTAGAGAAAGTTCGTATGACAGAGCGGACAACTCACGGCGAGAGCCTCGATGTTCAGTGGCATGATATCCTCTCTTATTCTCTGAATGGCCAGGCTCATGCTGGCTCCGCTGTCAACACCCCATAGTCCACCGCCGCCCCCGCAGCATCTTGAGCGCTCCCTGCTAAGTTCTGGCTCGATCAACTGCAGACCTGGAATAGATTTCAGCAGTCTCCGAGGTGGGTCGTAGACTCCACAGTGTCTCCCCAATCCGCAAGGATCATGATACGTGACCTTCAAGGGTAATCTGTTGAGTTTCAAGTCATAGTTCTTTGCCTGACGAATCAGCAACTGGGAGCTGTGGAATACTGGGCACGGAATCTCAACGCCCAATCTATTCGGATAGAAGTCTGTGAAGGTTTCGTAGCAGCCCGAGCAGGAGGTCACGAGCATTTCAACTCCAGCTTCATCGACCTTTTTAGCAACTTGCTCAGCATTTCTCTTCGCCTCTTTGAATAAGCCTCCAACGATGAGCGAGAACCCGCAACAGCCCTCTCTCTCCCCGAAAGTCGTTAGGTTGATGCCGGCCGCGCTCAGCACTTTCACTGTGGCGTTTGCCGTTGAACGAACGCCTGAGCGTAGCGTCGTGTTGCAGCCCGCCCAGTATAACATATCTGCCTTCTTCTCGAGAAGATTTTGTGGCAGCCTTCTCATCCACCTTGCACGTAATTCTCTCGATGCGCCCATAGGATTCCCCTGTTCCAGAACGTTCCTGAGAGCAGTTTTGGCTGATTCAGGAGCCAATCCTTCTTTGGCCATTCTTCCACGAGCCTCCAATATTGCCTCGTCGAGATGCAAGTCTGGAGTGCACTGGGCGTAGCAGAGTCCACAGAGAGTGCATGAGTAGAGTATGTCAGCGAGTCGCTTTGACGGCTTCAGTTCGCCCCTCATAAGGCCCCTCATCAGGAGATGTCTCCCCTTCGCGGAGTATGTTTCTACATGGTTGAAGTGGGGTGACACGGTGCAGTATCCCGTGCAGATTTCACAGTCTTTGCACTGCGAAATCGCTCCTCTGTGGAAGAGCGATTCTACCGCCAGGGCCAAGCTCTTGTAGGAGGGTCCTTCACGGAATGCGTCCATCAGCTTCTGTCTACGTTCTCTAAGCTGCTCGAATCTTGCTGTTATCTTCACGTCGAGGGCTGCGATCTCCAGGGGGGGCACAGTGTCCAAGATGATGGTTCCGCTCCCCTTAGTCTCTCTAGACTCATGGGCAACAGTGTCTTCTCCCCTGTTGATGATGGTGAGTCCTTCAGCCTCCGCCAACTGTCCTATCTCTATGATTTCGTCTTCAGAATTGGCTCTGACTACAGCGTCGAAGTCTGGGTATTTTGTGTCCTCAAAGACTCGTTCAAATGAATATACGTAGAGATCTTCGGGGTCCATCAGCATCCTTTCTGGGTCTACGATTTCAGTAAGCTTTCTGATGATATCGCTTCTCAGAGTCATGGCTCAAGCCAGCAGGCGGTTTTTGTCGAAATCATGGGGCATATACGAATCCCGTCTCGAATAAGTCTTAAATACATTTGCCGAAGTAATTGCGGTATGCGTGATAACATTGGTAGAGAGAGAATACGATTGGTACCCCGCTGAGAATCCGAAGGATTGGCGCAATGTAAAGTACGATCCTGACTGGTATGATTATACCGCTTGCATAGCAATTAACAATCCCGAGGAGATGAACTCATACGTTCTGGGAACGCTCAAGGAGATATCAGCTGGTTACGAGAAGGCCATGGGAGACGATTCCGTCCAATTCATAGTGATGACTGGAATCGGCGACAGAGCCTTCTGCACTGGAGGGAGCGTGCACGAGTACGCCGAGATATACAACAAGAAGCCCTGGAAGTTCTGGGAATGGGGAGAATACTATGGCAGAATCTTCGACATGATAATGCACTGTGGAAAACCTGT
>CP070826.1:585899-588360 GCA_020344435.1 Candidatus Bathyarchaeota archaeon
ACCTTCAATCCGCCGTATCACCGTTTGAATGTTCTCGGCGATCTCTTTGTCGGGCATCTTTTCGGTTCCGACACGGCATTGGAGAACTGGTTGTCCCCTAAGTCTGATTAGCACCATTTTGCGTTGCCTCTTTATGTGCTCGGCTACATCTGCTGTTGGGGGCACTGGAGTAGGCATTCTTCCTCTTGGTCCCAGAGCTGCACCCAGAACTTTCCCTACCAATGGCATCAACGGCGCCTCTGCGATGAAGAAATCGTGAGCTTTCACCAAATTCCTTTGGCTCTTCTTATCCCCCGTCATCGCCTCAAGCTCAGTCCTTTCGATGACTGAGTCTGCCCCTGCCTTTCTCGCCTTCAAGGCCATCTCGCCGGATGCAAAAACGCATATTCTATTGCCAGTTTCCATGGCGTGGGGCAGCTCTATCAATTCTTGAATCTTGCTTTCGGGTTTTTTCGCGTCTATGTCTCGGAGGTTTATGACCAGTTCCATAGATTGTGCAAAGTTTCTTTTCTCTGATTTGTCCTTAACTTCCTTGATTGTATTGAGGAGTCCTTTTTCGTCCAGTGGCATCTCTGAAGCCTCGAAACACACACCTATAGAAGGCCTTTATAAAAAGATTCTCACGCTGCCTTCTCCACGAACAAGTCGTCATGCTTTCCTTCGTCTAACTCCTGTTGCACTTCGCGTGGGTCCCTGTCATCCACAGTCACACCCATGCTGACGCAGGCGCCTAGAATCTCCTTTACTGCAGCCTTTGGACTCCTCGCCAAGAGTTTACTACCTTTAACCCCGGCTATCCCAAGTACTTGTGCCAGAGAGAGATTTCCGACTTTCTCCGTATTGGGTGCCCCTGAGCCCTTCTCGATTCCCAGTTCACTGATGATCAGCGCTGAGGTGGTTGGCGTTCCGACACTTACATCGAATTCCTTCGTCTCTGCATCTACGATGATCTTAACGGGTACCTTCATACCTGAGTACTCTTTTGTTATCTCGTTGATCTTGTTCACTATGGCGAGGACGTTTACTCCTAGTGGTCCCAAGGCAGGTCCTAGCGGGGGTCCTGCCGTTGCTTGGCCTCCGCTCACCAGGGCTTCAACAACCTTCTTTTCGCTCATCTTACTCTACTCCTTTTCCTTTCTCAACGACTTTAACGTAGTCTGCATGTACGGTGATTGGGAGGGTGAAAGTTGCTTCCAGAAGCTCGAGGACGACCTCTTCCTTGGTTTGGTCAACCCTTGTTATCTTGGCTCGCATTCCCTTGAACGGACCGCCCACAATCTCTACGATGTCTCCGACATCTAGCTCTTCAATCATAGGCTTTGCAACAATGTACCTCTCAACTTCAGATAAGCCCACTATCCCAGGGACTCTGGATCTCACGTGTTTGATTCCGCCTATTGCCTCATCAACGACGTGTGGCCCCTCGGCCTCAATGAATACATAGCCCTTCAGGGTTTCTGGAACGAGAATTGCGTTTATGGAGAGGCTGTTGGTTCTAACCTTGGCTGCCACAAGATTTGCCACGTTCTTCTCTTGTCCAGCCGTGGTTCTTACTGCGAATATAGCGGCGGAAAACTTCCGACCTTCCATAGTGGGTTCCCTGCTATCCTCCGCCGCCAGGCGTTATTATACTCGCTATGAGCTTGATTATGAACCCTATGCCTCCAATCGCGAGGGTGCCAAGTAAGCATATCTTTATCGATAGCCACAACTCGCTTCTACCTGGTTTTGTGGCTAGTTTCAGCAGTCGTCTGCATGACGATAGAAATGATCTCAGTCCCATAGTTGGTCGCAGTCTTCAACAATTGATTCTAGTATAAAAAGGTATTTTCCTTGTTGCCACACAAGATACTGATAAATGGCTTCATTTGGCAGTCTTATATGTGGTCTGTAAGTGCATCAAAGCGGGCCCAGAGCAGTGGGGCGTAGAAGTCGGCTTCTGCTTGCCACAATATTCATATTGGCAGTTACGGTGGTTTGGGCGATTGCTCTGTATCAGCATCTTCAAGCCTACAATAGACATTTTCTGGGGCACCGTGAAGTTCTCATGGATTTCCAAGGCAATGGGGTTGTCTATAGGGCATACGAATACGAATCAGAGACTCCTCCGCCTGAGTGGTATACGCCGGAAGAGCTGGGAATCTACGAGATAATTGAATATGGAGAATTTCACTTTCTAACGATCAAATGCATACAATTCTTACAGGAAGAACAACCAATCTTCAAATACAAGGACAAGTTCTACAAAGTTCCACCACTCGAGTTAATTCGCTGCGACCTGCCAGGCTTGCGGGAACCTTGGTGGACTTGGGGTAATGGTTCTATCCTAATGGGACTAGGGATGATACTGATTATTGCGTGGATAATTCTCGTTGCGGAGTGGCAGAAGGCGCTGAAGCCATCTTCTTAATCCCGTTTCGTTGTCTGCTTGGCCCCACAGCACCTACAAACCATATATCCT
>CP070826.1:588460-590903 GCA_020344435.1 Candidatus Bathyarchaeota archaeon
GTTTAATCGCTTTTGGAGCGATTGTACTGTCAGGAGTCCCAGCTGCTCTGTTGGCATGGCCTGGTTGTACCAAGCTGCTATCCCATTACCAAGATGGCCGATTATTTGGTCGTACCCCAATCTGATGAGGTAACGAATCGCTGTCTCTAGATCTCTGCTGTTCTCCAACACCAATATGATGGGTTTGTCGTAGGGTAGCACCCATCCCGCGTATAGTGGGATTCTTTCCAGCCATATGTTGTATGAGCCTTTTATGTGGGCGCCGCCGAAGGCTGGAGCTGTACGTGTGTCCACGACTACTGCTCCAAGCTTCATCTGCTTCTGGAATTCTTTTGGTGAAAGCGGGAGAGGATTTGGAAGGTGTTCCAGGAGTGGTGGACCATTCAGGTTGTATTGTTCCATCTTGCGGAAGTACGGTGGCATCTCGTGATGTTCAGATACTTTGAACTTGATGAATTCTTCCTTGTTCTTCTGTAGAACAGGGTTCAGAATGCGTTCTATGCCCAAGGTGCTTTCTTCTCTTTGGCTGATAGCTCCACCGCAAACAGAGCCGGCGCCGTGACCGGGACGCAGCATAACGCCATCTCCTAATGGAAGAATCTTCTCGAAGATGCTGTCGTAGAGATTCTCTGCCATCCGCGGAGCTTCGTCGGACCCGTAAAAATCAATGCGACCCACATCACCGACGAAGAGGGCATCACCGCTGAAGACCATTATCGGGTCCTTGCCTGTGTCAAGGTCGGTCAGGGCGTAAGACATGCTTTCCTTTGTGTGCCCAGGTGTGTGAATGGCGGTCATCTTCATCTTCCCAAAGCTAAACTCTTGGCCATCGCTTAGCGGTCGCCCATATTTGAAGGCTAAACCGGAGCCATGGTATATCTTTGCCCCAGTGAAATGTGCCAGCTCTAGAGAACCCACGATATAATCTTCATTGCGATGGGTTTCAAAGATATATTCAATCTTCATCTCTTCTTGCTTAGCGATGTCGAGGTAGATTTGGCAGTCACGGCGCGGATCTATGACTACCGCTTCGTTTTCAGAACCGATGAAATATGAAATGTGAGCTAGACCTTCTGCCTTAACCTTTCGAATAACCATACAGATCCCTGGTGACATCTTCAATCCTAGCGAAGATAAAAAATCTTCGATTGAATGCGCCAGATGCTGATTTACAGAGGGATTGTGTTATCAGGTGAATGTGTGTGTTGTTGCGCTTTCACAAATACTTGTGAATATAATATAGAATAGGTGAATGGAAGTGGGATTTGGCGTTTCTCGGCGTCTATCAGATTACTCAATCCAAGTGATTTTTCATCGCGCGGCTTTCATCGAGCAGGAACAAGGTAAATATGCCTGCTGATCCGGCACCTCTCCTGAAAGACTCTACCCAACGCCTATTCTGATTTTGGAGCTTCCCCATAAAAGGATGATGTAGGAATGTTCCATGGGCACACGTGTATAGTGTTGATGGAGTCTTCTGAGGACTCTAGAAGTTGTGTGAGTATAACTTAACGTAAGTCAACTTGATGAGAAGCTAGCTCTCGCCTTCTTGATCTGCACTTGTGTTCTGAAGTGACTAGATGATTTTCTGGCGAAATGTTTCTAGAACTAGCTGCCATACGTCAAAATTCTTCAAGAGCACAAGGCCCTTATCAGTCAGCCGGTATCTAGCTAGTTCCTGACTCTTGAGAGGATTTGTGGCTTTCACCATGTCGCAGAGGATTAGGAAATCTAAGTATTTGTTCGCTTGGTTGAAATTCAGATTTGTGGATCTCATTATGCCCGTCTTCGTTTTTCCTCTGGGATCGTGGTAGATTGTGCCCAGGATGTCTCCTACTATGGTCGCGCGGTCTCTGTATTTGAATCTGGAGAGAATAACGCTTCCAAGCCCCGCACCAGACAAAATGGAATACATAATCCTTCTCCTTCAATAATAATAATTGACAATTCTAGAAGATATATCTTTTGCTGCCATTGAACAACTTCGAATCTGCTGGCGATTTCCTTCAGAACATCAACATTCCAACCAAAACCTAGAAAAAGCTTCAGCTTTGGCGCCTAGGGCACCTTAAAGCCCTCTAAGCTTTTTAACCTCTGAAGATTTAGAGAGGTCGTGTGTGGTGGAAAATGACGCTTTCTGAAGAGGCTCTCCAGAAACATGAGCAGGCAGGAAAGATCGCCTCAGAGGTTCGGGAAGAGATGAGAAGGCGTATTCGCGTGGGTATGCCGATAATTGACGTATGTGAGAGGACTGAATCCTTGATTCGAGTAAAGGGGGGCAAGCCCGCCTTTCCCTGCAATGTCTCTGTCAACGAAATCGCTGCGCACTACACTTCTCCTCCCAAAGATAAGCGGATGATTCCAGGAGACTCCTTGGTCAAATTGGATATAGGGGTTCATGTGGACGGCTACATAGCAGACACAGCGACAACGATATGTTTTA